>CAMJBL010000013.1 GCA_946403845.1 uncultured Prevotella sp.
GTAAGGTAGGTATCGGTCACGGTAACCTGGCTGCCCGTCTGCTCCGCGAGGAGACCGAGTGCTTCGCATTCCTAGCTGGTCACGAGAGCTTCGCTGCCGCCGAGGGTGCCATCAAGATTGCCGAGATGGCCAACAAGGTGCGTCAGAAGCCCCTCCGCGTCATCCTGAACGGTCTTGGTAAGGACGCTGCTCAGATCATCAGCCGTATCAACGGTTTCACATACGTACAGACTAAGTTCGACTACTTCACGGGTGAGCTCGCTGTTGTCAAGGAGGTTCCTTATGGCAACAACCCCAGCCGTCTGAAGGTAAAGTGCTATGGTGCTGACGATGTCCGCGAGGGTGTCGCTATCCTGTGGAAGGAGAACGTAGACGTATCCATCACCGGTAACTCTACCAACCCCACCCGTTTCCAGCACCCCGTAGCCGGTACTTATAAGAAGGAGCGCGTGCTCGCTGGCAAGCCTTACTTCTCAGTAGCTTCTGGTGGTGGTACAGGTCGTACCCTGCACCCGGATAACATGGCTGCCGGTCCCGCCTCTTACGGTATGACCGACACCCTGGGCCGTATGCACTCTGACGCTCAGTTCGCAGGTTCTTCTTCAGTACCTGCTCACGTTGAGATGATGGGCTTCCTCGGCATGGGTAACAACCCGATGGTAGGTGCTACCGTTTCCGTAGCCGTCGCCATCGACCTCGCCCTGAACAAGAAGTAACAGCTTTGCCCCTTCGCTCGTCGAAGAAGCAAACCCGCTTTTCCGCCATCAGGCGGAAAGGCCATTACGAATAATCCCCGCCAATCGGCGGGGATTTTCATTCCTAGTAATCCGAGTTCGGCTAGTCCGGCTAGTCAGGCTAGTTTGGCTAGTTCGGCTAGTTCGGCTAGTCAGGCTAAATCTCAAAATCCAGGCAGCTCCGCTGCACAGTGTAAGGCCTTACCTTACCATTCGCCACTGCCACATGTTCCGGATGCACGGCATAGCCCTTCAGCGCCTCCTCGCTCTCGAGCGTGCTGTCGAGCATCACATCGGCATTCGACGAAGCCAGTCTTCCGTCTACATATACCTTGACATCGAGGAGTCCGGGAACCTTCCCCACGAGTCCTTCCAATCCGGCCTTAATCTCGGCCTTAACTTTTACCTTCTCTTCTTCAGAGAGTTCTGGATTCAGTGTCCAGAGAATAATGTGCTTAACCATAATCAATAAACTATAAACTATAAACTCTAAACTATAAACTATAAACTATAAACTAAAAACCAAATTCTTCTTCCAACTCAAAATGCATGCGCTTCCCTGTCGTGGGATGAACAAACGTAATACCCTGCGCCTGCAAATAAAGCCGCTCTGCCTTCCGCCCATAGAGTTCATCACCCAAAATCGGACACCCGAGCCCATCACGATGCGCACAGTGCACCCTTAGCTGATGCGTCCGCCCCGTATGTGGCCATAACGCCACCTTAACCACTTGGGGACGGTTCTTTTCTGGCCGACAACATATTCGCTCCAATGAGTCGGCCAGAAAAGAACCGTCCCCAAGTGGTTGAAGTACTCGGTACTCCGTAATAGCCCGTTTGCCATGCTCATAATCCACCATCTGATAAGGGCGGTTCAGCGGATCACTGCTCAACGGCAAATCGATGATACCATGCGCTGCCTGAGGCTCACCCTCCACGATGGCGAGATATTTCTTCTTGATGGTCCGATCCTCAAACTGTTTCTGCAGATGATGGTAAGCCTCAGACGTCTTCGCCACCAATAAGATGCCCGATGTCTGCATATCCAACCGATGCACAAGCATCGCTCCCGGCCACCGCGCCTGGGCCCATGTGGCTACGGAATCATCACCGATCTTCCCTGGCATACTCAACATCCCCGACGGTTTGTCGATCACGGCCATCACCTCGTCTTCCCAAACAATACCAGGCTCCATATGCTGACGCCTCAGCTCATCAGGATTGGGATCGACATCCAGACCTTGCAACATCCACGCAAGCACGGGCTTACACTTACCACTACAGGCCGGATAGAACTGACCGTGATGACGGATCATACCCTTCGGCGACTCACCCCACCAGAACTCCGCCATACAAACAGGCTTCAGACCTTGGCTGTAGGCATATTGCAAAAGTTTCGGCGCACAACAATCACCCGTACCACCTGGAGGCAACGGGTATTTCTCTTGAATACGGGGCGAGTTATGATAATCCTGCCAGATCTCCACCAAATCCTTGGTCTCTCCTCTGGCGTTCAAAAGCTGATACTGATGGAAAAGCCAAAGCTGCAGCTCCTGCGACATTTCCTTCGATCCCCTCTGATTTCTCGAATGGCCAGCCTGGCTCGTCTGGCTATTTAGGCAAATTCGACTAATATTGCTAGTTCGGCTAGTGCTGCTAGTTCGGCTAGTGCTGCTAGTTTGGCTAGTCCGGCTAGTCAGGCTAGAAATCTCCCTTTCTTTCTTTTTAAAATACCCATCCGGCTGCTGGGCATCAAACACGGGCGGCACAAAATACTCCCAGTCATTACGCCCCTCCAGTAATCCCGAGTACGCCGCCAAAAAAGCATATCTCCTATCTCCTTCCTCCTTCTCTCCTTCTCTCCTTCTCTCCTCAACAACAAGCACCCCGAACATCTTCCCTTCCCTGGGCTGTATTCGCTCAATCTCTTTCTTCACCTCCTCCGCAGCCAACAGGCACAACGGATGAGGCTCATAGCAGAAGGGATAGGTAAACCGCTCCGGCCTTGGAATATCTGATGACAGCGGATGAATCCTCACTTTTCACTATTCACTACAACAAGTCCAGACACTTCTCCACTGGAATCCCCTTATTCCTGTCATCCACATTGCGATAGCGGTCAATCATACGGAAAACAGTATCCATAGCAGTACGGGTAGAAGTCTTCAGGGTCTCGCCATTCAGCAGATGACCGATCAAAACGGCCGAGAAGATATCGCCGGTGCCGTGAAACAACCCCGGAATCTCATGATATTCCAGATGGAAATAGGAACCGTCGAAGTGATTATAACCAGCCACGGCATTCTGACCGTCGATCTTACAACTGGTAATCAGCACCGACTTGGTACCGATACCACGCAATCGGTCCAGCAATTCACGAGCCTCATCCCAGGAGATACCCTCCATATGAATCGGCGTATCCGTGAGATAACAGGCTTCGGTATAGTTCGGGAAGGTCAAATGGGCCACAGAGACCATCTCGCGCATCAACTCCACCTGACGGTTGGTCATACCATTGTAGAGTCGGCCACCATCGCCGAGGATAGGGTCCACAAAGACCGTCGTGCCCTGAGCGCCCTGCTCCTTGCAGTAGCCCGCCACGAGTTTAGCCTGCTCCTCACTGAACATCAGACCCGTACAGACGGCATCAAACGAGAACCCGAGTTCTTTCCATACCGGCAACGTCCCACGGATGTAGTCGGTGGTGTCCTGGATATTAAACTTCCCATAGTCGAGGGTATTCGACACCAGGGCCGTCGGCAGACTATAGGTTGGAATACCCAAATACGACAAGATCGGCAACATGGCACCCATACCCACCTTGCCGTAGCCTACCACATCATTTATCAATAATATCTGTTTCATTCCGGCTGCAAAGATACGAAAAAAAGTGAAGAGTGAAAAGTGAAGAGTGAAGAATTTGCTGCCGCCACAGAAAAATTATCAATTATCAATTGTCAATTATCATTTATTATCGTAACTTTGCAGCGAAATTATGGGAAATCAGCAAGTTTCGCCGATTCTGGCACTTCAACAACAACGGCTGCTGCTCCAGATGGAGTATGCCGCCGAGAAAGAGGCCTACCGCAAGCAGACCGAGGAAATCGTCCTGCAGCGGAAGGTAAAGCGCGGCGACGCGTGGTATCCCCTGAAAATAGGCAAGAGCTACTACAACTCCCTAAACCAACTGGTCGTCGAGGTCTTCCGCCAAGGCGATGAGGAAATCGAGCATAACTTCGAGTTCGGCCGCCCCGTCGCCTTCTTCACCTGCCAGTCCAACCACGCTAGCCATCCTAGTCCATCTAGTTCGGCTAGTTCGGCTAGTCAGGCTAGTTCGGCTAGTAATTCTAGCCCGGCCAAAATCAAATACTTCCCCTTCACCGCCACCGTCTCCTACGTCGATGGCGACCGCATGGTGGTCGCCGTCCCCGACAATGGCCAACTCATCGATATCCAAGGCGCAGAGAACGTCGGCATCCAACTCTTCTTTGACGAGACCAGCTACAAGACCATGTTCGAGGCCCTCGACCGCGTCATCCGGGCAAAGGGCCGGTTAGGCTATCTCCGCGACCTCTTCTATACGACAAGCCAGAAGGCCGAGACATTCACCTTTGCCCCACTCCACTTCCCCTATCTGAACCGCACCCAGGAGGAGGCCGTCAACAAAGTCCTGCGGGCTAAGGATGTGGCGATTGTCCATGGTCCCCCGGGTACCGGAAAGACCACCACCCTCGTCGAGGCCATCTACGAGACACTTCGCCGTGAAAACCAGGTGCTGGTCTGCGCACAGAGCAACATGGCCGTCGACTGGATCTCCGAGAAACTCGTCGACCGCGGTATCAACGTTCTGCGCATCGGCAATCCCACCCGCGTTAACGACAAGATGCTCTCCTTCACTTATGAGCGGCGCTTCGAGGCCCATCCCGACTACACCCTCCTCTGGAGCATCCGCAAGGCCATCCGCGACCTCCGGAGTCATCGCAAACGGGGTGACGAGCGTTTTCACCAGAAACTGGAACGCCTCAAGGAGCGTGCTACCGAACTGGAGGTCCGTATCAATGCCCAACTCTTCGGTGAGGCCCGCGTCATCGCCTGTACCCTTGTCGGCTCTGCCAACCGCCTGCTCGAAGGACAGAAGTTCGGCACCCTCTTCATCGACGAGGCGGCACAAGCCCTCGAAGCTGCCTGTTGGATTCCCATACGCCGCGTGTCAAGGGTCGTCCTTGCCGGCGACCACTGTCAGTTGCCACCCACGGTGAAAAGCTTCGCAGCCCTCAAGGCCGGTCTCGGAAAGACACTGATGGAGCGCATCGTCGAAAACCACCCCGAAACCGTCACATTGCTGAAGATGCAATACCGCATGAACGAGGAGATCATGCGCTTCTCCAGCGACTGGTTCTATGGCAATCAGGTGGAGAGCGCCCCCGAGGTGAAATACCGCAGCATCCTCGACCTCGACATCCCCATGACCTGGATAGATACTCCACACTCCTCTCTTTTCAAAGAGGAATTCGTCGGCGAATCCTTCGGCCGCATCAACAAGGCCGAGGCAGAACTCACCCTCCTCGCCCTCGAACAATACTTTAAGAAGATCGGCAAGGAACGCATCCTCGAAGAACGGCTCGATGTCGGTGTCATCTCACCCTATCGCGCCCAGGTGCAATACCTGCGACGGCTCTTCAAGAAACGCGAGTTCTTCAAACCCTACCGCCACCTCATCAGCGTGAATACCGTCGACGGCTTCCAGGGTCAGGAACGCGACATCATCCTCATCTCCCTCGTCCGCGCCAACGACGAAGGACAGATCGGTTTCCTACGCGACCTGCGCCGTATGAATGTGGCCATCACCCGCGCCCGAATGAAACTCATCATCCTGGGTGATGCCTCGACCATGACCCGCCATCCATTCTACAAAAAGCTCTACGAATATATCGATGCACTATGAATAATCGTTAAAATGTGAAAGAAAACGAACAGAATCGCATCTTTTTTTGTAAATTTGCAGCAAACTAAAAACTCGAACCAAAGAATTGAGTTTTATATCAGACAGAAATGATTAAGATTAAACGTGTAGAAACAAAGCGGGAACTGAAGCAGTTTATCCAGTTCTACTACGACTTATATCGCGATAACGAATATGCCGTACCTTTCATCTATTTAGATGAGATAGCCACTTTACGCCGCGACAAAAACCCGTCGTTTGAGTGCTGCGAGGCCGAGTATTTCCTGGCCTATAAAGACAAAAAGATTGTAGGCCGTGTGGCGGCTATCATCAACCGCAGGGCCAACGAGCGTTGGAACCGCAAGGCCGTCCGTTTCGGATGGTTCGACTTCATCGACGATACCGAAGTGTCTGCCGCCCTGCTGAAGGCTGTCGAAGACTGGGGACGGGCGAAAGGCATGACAGAGATAGCAGGACCGTTGGGTTTCATTGATACCGACCGCGAAGGCATGCTCATCGAGGGCTTCGACCAGCTCGCCACTATGTATATCAACTACAACTACCCCTATTACCAGCGCCACATGGAACAGGCGTTTGGCTTTGAGAAAGACAACGACTATGTGGAGTGCAAGGTGAAAATACCGGAGGTGGTGCCCGACAAGTTTGCGAAGATCACGGAGATGGTGCGCAAGCGCTATAACCTGCGGGTGCATAAGTTTACGCGCCACGAACTGATTCAGGAAGGCTACGGCCAGAAGGTCTTCGACCTGCTGAATGCCACCTACAAGGACCTTTACGGCTTCAGTCAACTCTCGCAGAAACAGATCGACAAACTGGTCAACTACTATATCAAGATTGCCGACCTCAACCTGGTGACCGCCATCATGGACGGCGACCAGATGGTGGGCTTTGGCATCACCTTCCCCTCGTTCTCACGGGCCCTGCAGAAGACCGACGACGGACGCTTCCTGCCTTTCGGCTGGTGGCATCTGCTGAAGTCCCTGAAATGGCATCAGACCGACACCGTCGACCTGCTGCTCATCGGCGTGCTGCCCGAATACCGCAGCAAGGGTGCCAACGCCCTGATCTTCGACGACCTCATCCGCCAGTTCCAGGCCTATGGCTTCAAATGGGCAGAGACTGGACCTCAGATGGAGTCCAACGAAGGGGTTCTCTCACAGTGGCAGTACCTGGAATCAACGATCCACCGCCGCCACCGCTGCTATAAGAAGGGAATAGTGAATAGTGATTAGTGAATAGTTAAAGTTCAAAGCTCAAACTTCAAAGTTCAAAGTTAATTATGGATATGACTTGGGAATTCGTTTTGCGCATTTTCGTGGCAGCCCTGTTGGGAGGTGCCATCGGACTCGAGCGCGAATATCGGGCCAAGGAAGCCGGTATGCGTACCCACTTCCTCGTAGCCTTAGGCTCTGCCCTGTTTATGATTGTCTCCGCCTACGGTTTCGAAGGGGCCCTGTCCACTCCCGAACATCGCTGGGACGTGTCGCGTGTCGCTGCTCAGGTGGTGTCAGGTATCGGTTTCATCGGTGCAGGAACCATCATCTTCCACAAGAGCGAGAATGTGGTTCGTGGCTTGACCACCGCCGCCGGCCTCTGGGTCACGGCAGCCATCGGTCTGGCTTGCGGAGGTGGCATGTATATCCTCGCAACGGCGTCGACCTTCCTCGTTCTGGTAGGACTGGAGGCCTTCAATTATTTCCTCAAGAAATTCGACAAGCATCGCTCCACCACTTAGGTTATGAAGAAAACATTGTTATTGTTATGGGCACTGGTGCTGACAGTAGCGGTCAATGCCCAGATGGCCGATCCTGTGCATTTCACCTCGGAGCTCAAGATGAGCGACGGTGCAAAGGGTGAGATTATTTTCCATGCCACCATCGACAAGGGCTGGCATGTCTATTCCACGGACCTTGGCGACAGCGGTCCTATTCAGGCCTCCTTCAACGTGGTGAAGATGGACGGTGCTGAACTCGTTGGCAAGCTCACCCCGAAGGGCAAGGTCATCACGAAGATGGACAAGATGTTCAACATGGAGGTAAGGTACTTCGAGAACGAGGCCACCTTCGTCCAGAAGATCCGCTTCACAAAACCCGACTACGACATCGACTGCTTTTTGGAGTATGGCACCTGCAACGATGAGAGCTGCCTGCCCCCCTCCGAAGTTACCTTCAAACAGCAAGGCAAAAGCCCCGTTGACAAAGTTGTTGAGGAGAATAAATCTAAGGAATCAAAAAAATCCTCAGACTCTGCAGTCATATCTCTCACCTCTCACCTCTCACCTCTCACCTCTGATTCCACATCTCTCACCTCTCACCTCTCACCTCTCACCTCTGAACTCTCCCTCTGGTCCCCCGTCACCGACGAGCTCCATGCCTTCGGCGCTGGCGAGGATCCCGCCAACCAGTCCCTGCTCTGGCTCTTGCTCATGGGCTTCGTGGGAGGTCTGCTGGCCGTCTGCATGCCCTGCATCTGGCCCATTATCCCCATGACCGTCAGTTTCTTCCTGAAACGGTCTAAAGACGACAAACGGAAAGGTATCCGCGAGGCCTTCACTTACGGTCTGTCTATCATCGTCATCTACCTGGGCTTAGGCCTGCTCGTCACAGCCATCTTCGGCTCCGACACCCTCAACGCGATGTCGACGAATGCCGTGTTCAATATCTTCATCTTCCTCTTGCTGGTCGTGTTCGCCCTCTCCTTCTTCGGATGGTTTGAGATCACACTCCCAAGCAGTTGGACCAACAAGATAGATCAAAAGAGCGATGAACTCTCTGCCAAGGCCTCAGCCAACTCTTCACTTTTCACTTTTCACTCCTCACTTAGCATCTTCTTGATGGCCTTCACGCTGGTATTGGTCTCCTTCTCCTGCACAGCCCCCATCGTGGGCATGCTGCTCGTCGAGACCACCACAACCGGCAACTGGCTGGCACCTGCCGTTGGTATGTTCGGCTTTGCCCTGGCCCTGGCCCTGCCGTTCACCCTCTTCGCCATGTTCCCCTCTTGGCTGAAGTCCGCCCCGAAGTCAGGTTCCTGGATGAACACCCTGAAGATCGTGCTCGGCTTCATCGAACTGGCCTTCGCCTTGAAATTCCTTTCTGTAGCCGATCTGGCCTACGGCTGGCATATCCTCGACCGCGAGGTTTTCCTCTCCCTCTGGATTGTCATCTTCGCCCTCTTAGGCGCCTACCTCTGCGGCTGGCTCAAGTTCCAGAGCGACGAGATTGATATCTCTCACCACTATCGGGCTATGCCCGTACTTTGCATCATGGGTGGACTGGTGTCACTGGCCTTCGCCGTCTATATGGTGCCTGGTCTGTGGGGCGCCCCCTGTAAGGCCGTCAGTGCCTTCGCACCTCCGATGAGCACCCAGGACTTCAACCTCAACCCCACCGTCGTCGAGGCACAATACAAGGATTATGAATCCGGCATGGCCGCTGCCCGTGCACAGGGTAAACCCGTCTTTATCGACTTCACGGGCTTTGGCTGCGTAAACTGCCGTAAGATGGAAGCCGCCGTATGGACGGATGCCCGCGTGGCCGACAAACTGAAAAACGACTACGTGCTCATCTCCCTCTATGTCGACGACAAGACCCCGCTGCAGGAGCCGATGGTAGTGACCGATGAAAAGGGCCAACAGAAAACCCTGCGCACCGTGGGTGCCAAGTGGAGTTATCTGCAAAGCCATAAGTTCGGTGCCAACGCCCAACCGTTCTATGTGGCCCTCGACCCCGCTACCGGCAAGCCCCTCACCGGCAGCCGCGCCTTCGACGAGGATGTTTCCGCCTATCTCGACTTCCTCAACCAAGGCCTGAAAAACTATCAGAAATAAGAGATACCACCTCTCATTCGTTCAGATAGTCTTAACGACTCGTTCAGATAATCCCTTACCCCCTATAGGGATTATCTGAATAAAGCGTAGGGATTATTCGAACAACCCGTAGAGACTATCTGAACAAGTCGAAGATGACGTCTGAACAAATCACGTCTTCTTCTGCTTCACGAAATACTCCGAATTACTACTGGTCTCGCGTTTCTTCAGTCCGGGAATATTAGATAGCCGACGTCCGAAGGCGGCGACATTCGCAGGTTTCAGCAGACTGACGCCCACTTTCTCTTTCAGGAAACTGAAAATGGCCGAAGCGCTCATCCACACGCCCTCCGATTCATTCACGGCAGGCTCAAAATAGTCGAGGAAGAACTGCTCGCCAGCTGTCTTCACGCTGAACCGGCTGTTCCACGCCAATATCTGCTGCGTCTCCGCAGGCCCGAAATAGTAGGGCTCGTGCTGATGCAGCGCCTGCATGGCCTGGGCGTAGAGCTGCTCGTAGTTCGGGGGCGTGCTGACATCAATAGGACCTGTCAGTTCCACGCTGAGGAAACGACGACTACCAGAGGGGTCTGCCAGCACATCCGCCTGATTGGTCGTAGCAATAAACGAGGCACGACGCGGGAAATCCTCCACATGTCGGCCGTATGGTCGTTTGATCTTCACCGACGAGAGCGTGATGATGTTCTTCAGGAATCCCTGCTGCGTGTGCGGTGATATCTGGTTGAACTCGTCGAGGTTGATCAACAGCATCTGCGCCATCTGCTGCAGCACCTGTTTCTTGTTGTCCAACTGCAGGTTGCCTGTATAGCCGAAGCTCAGCTCGGGTGGCAGCAACTGTTCGCAGAAGGTGGTTTTGTTCCAGCCCTGTGTGGAGATGAGCAGCGGCACAGCCTGGTTGCCGTATTTGGCGAAGTTGGACACCTGCCACTGACGCACCATCCCGAGAAACCACGTATAAAACCATTCCTCCCAATGCGGGTTTTTCGTCGGAACAGTCCTTGCCAGTTTGCGGATATGATCCTTGCCATCCCATTTGTAGTACAACGCCCACAGATAGTCGGCTATTGGGTCATAGGGTTTGATCATATTCGACTGTACGTAACGTTTCACGTCGTTATCGCGGGCATCAATGCCAGCCAGCCGCACCTTCATCGTCATGCCTTTCAACGTACGGTCGTCCACGGGCCTCCAGTCCATGTAATGGTAGGCGTTGTCCTTATACTCCGTATAGCCCATGATGGTGTTATAGCGGAACTCGTAATGACCATTCAGAAAGTCCATCAGCTGTTTGGTCTTACGACTCACCGCCTGGGCATCCTCATCCGAATCAGGTGGGCAGGTCACAAACATCTGATCTTTTTCCCTATCATCAGCCTGTCTCCCTGATGCCGGTGTCCCGCTCACGGGCAATGCCAAGGCCTTCGGATTATAATAAGGTGCTTCGTCCAACGGCATCCGGAAGTTGCTCCTAACGGAGACGGCTTCCTGACGGATGGTCTTCGGTAGGATCGCCTGATAGAGTGCCGTTGCCAGACGATGGCCCTCCTGACAGAGCACATCAGCCTCTTCCTCCGTCGGATAAGAGGCTTCCGTTGCGCAATAAGCGCCTCTTATTTCAGAATAAGAGCTTGTTATTGCGGAATAAGAGGCTTCCGTTTTTTCAATCTTGACGAGTATGATCACTTCGCGCCCCGAAGGACCGACAAAAGCCGCCAACGTATAATGCAGGATCTGAGCTGCGCGCTTCACGGCATCTATCTCCTCCTTGTTCTCCAACCCCTCGACAGTGAGAGCCACCACCCCATTGAAGGTCTTCATACGGAGGTTGTCATTATCATCCTTCTCAAACTCAGCCGAAGGGTAGATGAGGTGTGAGGGATACTGACGGTCAAAGCCATCGGTATAATCTCCCATACTCAACTGCCTGCGACGACGAGCCACAGCACCGTCTTTGGTGTCGGTCTTAATGCGCTCAATAAATCGCTCTAACGATTTTGTCGAAAGTTTCAGCGCATTTTTCTTGTTTCGTAGCACAAATGTCAGTTTCATGCCACAAAGATACAAAAAAATCGTCGCATTTCCAAAATTTTCGCCAAAAATCTGCCACCTCCCACCATACTGCCACCATCCCAAAAGGCTTTAAAACAAAGACCTTTATAAGGATAGTGGCAGCATGGCAGTAAAAAACGAAAGCAAGTGCTTCCGTTTTTTGTTATGGTGTAGTCGTCGTCTGTTGCGTTGTTGGTTTCAAGTCATCATATCCGATTTGGACATTGGTCTTACCGATGACATCGGCATTATCACCACCACCGAACACATTGCCTGTAATCACAGCGCTCTTGTTTGGCATGGTACCTATCAGCACATTGGTATTACCTTTCACCCAACCTTCAAAGCCACCACCAAAGACGTTGTCAACGGTACCAAGAACTTTCGGTTTATCAGGATTAGTATGCTGTCCCTTAACCATATTGATCTCCACCGTGGGATTACCTGTCACGTTAGCCTGGAAACCACCACCATAGACGGTGCCGATGTGTGTGGCAGACTTCACTCTTACGATAGGTGACTCCTCTCTTCCTGTAGGAGCCGTATAGTCAGCCAATTTTCCACCGCCATAAAGTTTTTCGATATTAACAGGATGACATCCTGTCTCTTCCACCTCCACAGTAATGGTACCATTGATATGGCCACCAACATTATTGCCACCATATACACTCCCGAATGTACCACTGGTCACCTTCAGATAGACATCCTCGTTAATATTAGCATTAAAGGCTCCACCGAAAAGCTCATTAAAGCCAGTAATACAACCCAAATCCAACTCAATCTTGGCATCCATAAAGGCCTTATTACCGGCACCATAAATCTGACCGACATTCAAATCACAGTCATTCTGCTGGTCAAGTACCGAGAAGGCCACCTCTCGCACATTACCTAAGGTGTTACTACCGCCAAAGGCTTGTTTGATGGTTCCGCCAAACAGACGAGTCTCTGCTTTACCAGTGCCATAGCTAAATTTGGATTTACGATAGTTCTTCTTTTCGAGATTATTATTATTGGCATCATCATCTTCAGAATAGTTCCGATAACCTATATTTGCACCGGGATTACCATCGCCTGCACCATTACCACCACCGAACACGGTACCAATTTCAAAACAGCCGTTCACCGTCACTCGCGTAGCTGGTGTCGGGGCAGCATTACCACCACCATAGACTTCCTCAATACTCGTCTTGTTACAGCCATAGATGTTCACATTGGTTCGGAACACATCGTCGAGATTCGTGATTTTGGTTCCGTTATCATCCAAAGGAATGCCTCCTGAAATGAGAGAAACACCGCCGGTTGCATCATAGGTACATGGCTTATATGTATTGTTGTCAAGGGTGTATGACACATAATCGTATTTAAATTTATAGCCCTCCGAACCCTCCGTCGTATCATAATAATACATATATGGATAGGCATCCGTAGGTTCATAGGCAGCCTCGTTACCTCCGCCATAGACGGCCTTCAGTTCATACTGGCCTGGGCGCTTATCACCTACCGTCTTATAGATATTCACCGTCACGTTGCCTCTTGGCGTACCGTTTACATTGTTACAGCCAAAGACGGTTCCCTTAACGACGCAATTATCCGTATCGTTTGTATTATTATCACAACCATTGTTGTAATTCATATTCACGGTGACGTTACCACCCACGATGGCTGCGATTTCGGGAGTACCCAGTCCGCCGCCATACACATTACCCTTAATGGTGCCACCATGCAGATTGACTAAGGTATTAGAATCTACAGTAGGATCTTTTTCTTCTTCATTTGACATATCTTTCACCAGCAAATCCTTGACATCGTAATTCGTGCTGGCCTTTTTGCCACCGCCATATACATCTTTGTCGATGGTGCCACCATTGACGGTCACATTGACAAATCTTTTCACGTTACCTGCCTCACCACCGCCATATACAGAGTTATAAATATGTGTCGGGAACTCCTCTTTGTCCTGAGAGATGGTGACTGTCGAGGTCTTAGACAAACCAAACAGATGAGCCATAGCTTGATTGCTCGTACCTTTACAACCGCCAAACACCTCACCGACACTGGTAGTCGCCCCTTCCACAGCCGAAGATCCTATCACACCACCGCTGATGTTAACGGTGATATGACCGTGCATAGCACCCTCAGAATATACATCAGCCGGATATTGTGGAGCGTATTCACCATTCCCATTGAATTGCTGCTCATACAAATCATCAGCGCCAAATTGTTGTATATAATTATCTCTGATAAGTTTGCCATAATCTGGATTTTCTGCCAGTACGATATGCGTACCTACAGGTGCTAATCGGCCACCGCCAAAGACAGAGCCTAACATGGTGCCTCCAGTGATTTTAACATCCACATTGCCACAAACCGCACCAGCCGTCAGTGCTGTTTCTGAGAAGCCACGACCACCACCAAAGACATTTCCATCAGCTCCAGAGGTTCCCGTAGTTCCGATATAAGGATATTGGATACCATTTTTCACTTCTCCGGCAGTGATTTTAGTTTCTACATTTCCAAGAACGTGTCCGTCCTCACCACCGCCAAAGGTAGAGCCAAAGATGCGGGCCGTACCAGAAATATTCACACTGGCGCTGGCCACATTCGTCCATTGGTTAAAGTTGATACGCGGATCACCCTTACCTGCACCGAAAACATAGCAGGTAACCAGTCGCTTACTTGGATCAGCATCAAAATTTCGTGGCACACCTACTGTACCTCCCGACATATTGACGGTACAACTGCCAGCCACATCGGTACACTCATTACCACCATAGACACTGGTCAGGATATGGCCACCTTTAATATCCACCACCGTGCTGCCTCCCACCCTTCCGGCAGAACGGAGCCACATACCATCCGCATAGCCTTCATCCAGTTTCAGAAGGGCTAACAATTGGTCGGGATCCCTTCTTCCATACGGGAAATAGCCGCTGCCACCACCAAACACATTGCCATAGAAGGTGTGACCATCTGTACCATCCTTCACGATACCTTCGTCAGCTCGTGTATAGGATGTAACCTTACCATTACCGTCTTTAGTGATTGTAATCGGGTAAGTGTCGTAAGGTTCATAGGGAGCTTCAAAAGGCCAATGAGCGCACTCTGAGAAATCAGAAGGATTCTCGGCAGCCCACTGTTCTTCTGTATATTTTTCTGTCTCATTTTCGCCCCAACCAATCTGACACTGATCTTTAATCGTCACGTGGGTATTATTCAACACATGTCCATTCTCGCTACCGCCATAAACTGATCCATATATTAATGCAGAACCACCAATCGTCAATTCAGTATTATTAACAAACTGATACGTCTCAATGAGCGGATAGATTTCGGGATCAAGCGAAGCACCTCTACCGGCACCAAACACGTATCCCCAATCGTCTGGCATCGTCATGCCTGGCGTTCCCACCTTACTATTACCTTGGACGATAACCGTACTAAGGCCGCCCTTGGTACATTCTAATGTGCCAGCATTATTGCTATAAGTACCCACTGATCCCATAGAACCAGCACCATAGACGCTATGTACCACATGACCACCATTGATGGTCACGGTAGCATTGCCGCCCACGACACCAGCCATGGGGTTATAATAGATTTTACCCTGAGCATCCATATATGTATCAGTTCCGCAACCGGCTCCATACACATTACCGCGATGAGGATATGCTGCGCCAGATAATATCTCATCATCATCTGGGTTATTTGGATCTTTTATATCAACAGTAACAGGTACTCCTTCTGCAATACCGATGACACCCTTATTCACAGTCACCGAAGCATCGCCGAAGTTATGACCATTCTCGCCACCGCCATACACAGATCCATTGATCTGTAACGCAGAAGTACTCTGCGGGTCTGAATCGCCTATCACCACTATTGTATTATTAACCCATGCCATTTGGTTGACAAGCGTTCCATCTGTCAAATAATGCAGATCGTCACCTCTCGACGAACCAAAGACCATACCATTGTCTTGACCAGTGGTACCGATGGTGCCACCATTCACGGTAACAGTACACGTACCATTTGTCACAGCAGTAGGCAGTTTGGTTGTATTATCATACGTAAAGGTGCCCACCGAACCGAATGCGCCACCACCATAAATATTATGTTTGATAGTAGGATTGCCATTGATGGTCACAGTGGTATTACCCTTTACAAGACCTTTTTCATAGTCAAGCTCTGCGCCTCTGCCACCACCGTACACATTACCATCGTCAACGCCTGCACCCGTGTAACCAATGGTACCATTCGTCACTGTGACAGTGGTACTGCCACCCACTAACGACTCCTCACCACCACCAAACACACTGCCTCCATTTTCTCCACTTCCAACCTTGGTATCTGTCAAGGCGAGTGTCACATCACCAGATATAGAACCGAGACCAGTAAGATCTGCTGTGGTGTAGAGTACAGGATGTTCCGGATCTGTTTTATCATCATAAGAATTACTCGCGCCATGTTGCCATGTGGCGGATACTGTAGCTGGCTTTTTGGCCTCCAGATAGGCACCGAGGTTCTCATCATAATAAGGTGCTGTCAGGAACCACTTGTTCCCAGTCTTTACCATCACACTCACAGGTGGCAATGTGGACGAATAGCCGCCACCGAATGCACTGCCTTCTATAGTACAATTGGTGAGCGTTGACTTGACAGGACCTTCCACTTTGCCAAGGTTGCCGCCGCCATAGAAGTTGCCAGCTTGAAAAAGATCTTTGAGTCTCCCGCCCAGCACCTTGGTAGTAATGATACAGCCCGTGAGGTTGGAGGTGACATCACGCGTTGTAGCCAGTGAGAAACTCACATAATCAACAAACAGACGAGCTACATTAGTAGTATTGTCAGACATAGGCAGGAACTGGTAGTCAATTCGTGTATCTATACCTTTATATGTAGCATTATATTTATTCGTATATTCATTTGAAATCCAGCCATCCCAGGTTGGATTATTTGGATTAATGACGCTGTTCTGATTGTTAGGATACCTTCGATTGTAGGAATTACCACCATAACCGGCACCGAAGAAGACACGGAATGTGCAGTTAGTGGCATTGGTGAACACTTTCTTACCTTCGTTCATGTCGCCAAACTTCGGACCACCACAGAACAGGTCAACACGACTATTCGTGATGACCGTCGTAATGTTGCCTTCTGCGATATGTGCAGCATTGATGCCACCAGCATAGAACTCATCAATGTCAGCATTGTCTATCTGCCATACGATATTGCCGTTGGTGTGGTTAGTCGCACTGCCAATACCTTGCATACCTGTGCCAGCCACCTTGCCGAAGCGACCACCATTGATGTAACATTCAGCATTGTCATCATAGTTAGTGCTGGGACTATTATAGTAACCAGTCAGGTAGAAATTATCATAATCACCACCAGTTACAGATATGGGCGCATGGGGAGATACCTTGTCCGTTCTGTCCTGATGGCATCCAATATGAAATTCTTTAAACCATACGTTACCACCTACATGGTAGTATTGTATTGCCTTAGCTTCAGATTGGGTACCATTCTGATAAGTTACCCACTGCTCAATCACTCCACCATGCAAAATGATGGGACTTTCAGTTCTTCCTGTAACGTCATATTCAAATTGCGTAACACGGAAAAGTCCAGTATTAGTAACCTCAAACCAACCTAGGGGCTGCATAATACCAAAGTTGTATGTACCAGTACCACCATCAGACTTTTGTGCCATTCCAAGTCCTATGACATTTAAAAAATCAATTCTGACAGGATGCACACGAACACGACCATCAAAGCGAAGGATATAAGAATAGTCAGGTTCGTTATCATGGTCCATATCGACAGACATCAGCGTAAACGACTTGGGGTTATCTTTACTTGTCCACGATATCGCACTATTATGGATATTACCAACCAGCACAATCGCATTGTCGTAAACATTTCCACTACTAACACCAACTTTTGCAACAGCATTTGCCAAAGTAGTATATACTTTCTGGTTATCATCGCCATTAAAGACACTTACACCATTATCATAACGTAGTCCGCCACCGATAGTCTCCACATCATCAGACGAAGTCATGACATCGTTGTACACCTTATCCAAATATGGATCAGAGACATAAACAGCTTTACCCCAATAAGGCTCGATGGTAATCGACGAGACTCCTTCGGGCACATCATAATAGGCACCCTGATTAAATACTCGTCCGCTAACATCGTAAAGATCCTTGTTGCTACATTTACGGTCAGCAAAGTTATAGGGGGTACTCATGATGACACCATTTTCAGCCGTTGCATCCTGAGAATCTGTACTGAAAGTTCCAGAACCACTGCTACTTCCATTGATCTCAACAATCTTCCAACCCGTCACCACACGTTGTTCTTTATAGTTATTCGTGCCATAATCGTTATAGTATGGCAACTGCACCTTATAGTAGTTGAAGTTAAAGCGCTCAGGATCTTTATCAGTAATGACTGCAGGAATAGCTCTCTTGCTACCATCGGTTATTGGGGCACCATTCGAATTAAGGATTCTTGCGGTAGTTGGCGCATCATATAATTCGCCACCTCCTACACCTTTTATATATATAGTAAAATCCCCTAACTTTCGACCTTCATTATAGTGCTCATGCTCTTCATCGATCTCTTCTACATGCGCAGCATCTATATTGACCACCGACGGATATTTGATATAATTGTTATTGTTATCCTTGACGGGTTTCAGAATTGGATAAGGATAAGGTTTCCGCTGATTAATCTCAGCAGTAGGAACAATCGTACGGTCAGCTGTTTCCAACTCCCATTTCATCATCTCATCCTTGTTGACCACTTTGCTAGTTGTCGATGCCCACCAAGCTGCCAAGGCACGGTTACTATTAAGCAAATGGCGGAAGAACTCAAATCGATTCAAATAGCGCTCTTCTGCTGCAAGGGCACAGTTATATACATTAATTTGTTTATCCTGTACATATCTGGCACCAGCGCGGAAATAATTATAATTGCCTACACCAGTATCTTTACCTACATTAGTAATGATATTGCCATTGTAAATGGGCGCATTTCTATCACCTGTTGTAGAACCATTAGTAATGTCACCATAAAACATGCAGTTCATCACCATTGTTTTCTGTCCATTGGTTGCATCGGCAGGGGCATCAGTCGCGACATTGTTATACCCCACAATACCACCAATTCTACTACCGCCAGTAATAACGGCATAGCTATAGCAGTTAATAACGCGAGACGTACCATCAAGCAATCCCACAATACTACCCACATTATCTGATCCGCTGATTTCGCTAGTGCCACTCACATTGATATTAGTGACCTCTCCTGTGTTAGGATCTTTTACTTCCTCCTCTGTGATCGTACCCAGCACACCACAATTATAGATACGCGAAGCTCCTGTTGCCTCATTACAGATAGCACCGACATTGGTTCCACTTGTTATTTGTACGTCTTTCAGTATGACATTCTTGACAGTGCCACCATTAACAGAGTTAAAAAGGGCGTGCCCAAGGCCGTTAATGGTCTGTAAGCCACCGTCAAAGGTGCCGCTGAAGGGCTGGGTAATAGCGGATGCACCGCTGAAGTCAAGCGGCGAAGTGGCAATGACCTTATAGTGTTTGGAAGCTCCATCGGAGGTATTGGCTTTGGAGACGAACTCGTTCACGTCGCCCTGGTATTCAATGGTGTAGGGATTGGCTTCAGAACCATCTCCACCCACGCCTTGACTCACGACAGTAATGGTCACCGTGGAGTTTTCATAGTTAGTTGCCACAGCCATAGCCTTAACGGTGACGGGCAACTCGGCTGTCGCTGTGCCACCAGAAGCGACACTACTGCTTGAAGTGGTTGGGTTGCTACCGTCGGTAGTGTAGTAGATGGTGACACCCGTGGAGGGGAAGGCGCAGGTGATAGTGAAGCTATTATTACCGCTACGGACGATAAAGGGAGACGCACATTGCAGCGTTACCGTACCGCTACCCACAGCTGAGGGAATCATATTCTCCTTGACAGCGATGGCCTTGATAGCGACACCGCTTACATTCTCCGTCAATGGAGTTGTGTACAGAGTACTGCCCGTGGTAGGAGTACTACCATCAGTGGTGTAATAGATAGTTGCACCTGGAGTTGTACTCGTAATACTGATAGCGTTGCTGCCGTTGTTCTGTATAGTAGGCGTTGCCACTTGTGAGATGGCCAGTGAGGCCACGGTGGAGGCAAGGTAGCCCGGATGAGTAGCGATAGCCTTGATGGTAGCCCCAGAAGAGACGGTGAAGGGTGAGCTATAAGCACTGCTTGAGGTAGTGGGCGTGCTGCCGTCGGTGGAGTAGTATACAGTTCCCTCGCTGGTGATGGCAACCTGCGAGGTAGAACTGTTAAAACTTATGGTAGGAGCAGTGTACTGCGGCACATTATAAGTTGTCACCTCGGAAGATAACGTACCTGCATTGTCATAAGCAATAGCTTTGATGACAGTTGCATCACCCAAGGAGAAGGCCGAAGAGTACAGCGTGCAGTTACTGCTTGACGGGGTGGTGCCGTTGAGAGTATAGTATATCTTCGCATTAGGCGTGGTGGTACTCAGCGAGATGGTGCCGTCGAAGTTGTTGGTCACCGTGGGGGCCGCGACAGGAGAGAAGGATCTGGAACTAATATTGCTTAAAACCATGCCATAACCTACCACCGCAGCCTTGACTTCACATGTACCAGTTATCGTAACCGCTCCACTATAGGTCATCCCATTGCTTGTGGATGGATTAGTACCATCAATGGTATACTTTAGAGTACAACCCGTAGGAACAAAACCGTAAGTAATTGTAAATGTACCAGTTTCTTCATCCAAATCGCTAATGGTAGGGGTTAATGCAGCCTTGGCATCCTCATGAGGCCAGAGGGCACCTTTAACCAATGTAGCTTCTTCAGTCCAAAGGCCAACCATACCTAAACTATATGGAGATTTGTTATTCTTACCATAATAATATTCCCAGTTGTCACCCGATGGATTGAAATAACGATGGCTTCCTGATACTAATGTGCCTGTGTATTTGATGTTAAAACCAGTAATAAACGGGGTGGTCGTTCTTGTATTCTCCGTGATTTCATACTTGAACACATCACCCGGATCGTTGTCAGGATCCGTCCATGCCTCAAGGTGTATAGCTTTTCTATGGCAATTGTTGTTGTTTGTTTGTCCACTGACGCCGTTGATGTATGGAGGCTCATATTTCACATACTTTCCAGTGAGGGCATGGATGATATAATAATAATTCCCTGTTTTTTTGATAATCCAGATGGAGTTGTTATCTCGGTTGGTTCGGTAGGTTGTCAGGAATGGTCTGTCTTGATCACCATTTTGGGTAGTATAGTTTGGAGAGTACCAGGCATCCTCTTTATTGGATCGTTGCGGATTGGCTCCAGGAACCAAATACCAGTTTGTATTTGGTTTATTTACATCATACCAATAGTCTTCATAACCAGATTTACCACTTTCGTGGTCTCCATTCCAAATAGCGTTGGCAATATAGTACGTTCCCGAATAGTCCGTTTGTGCCCAGGCCTTATTGGCTCCGGTAGTGAGAAGCAATAGGAGAAGGAGCAAGGAAGTGCGTAAAAATTCCCAGCGTGGGAATATTTTATTCCCAGTGTGGGAATATTTTATTCCCAGCGTGGGAATAAAAACGTGCCTACTTACATAGTTTCTGATACCTTGTAGGGTGTGAAATATCTGATTGTACTTCATATCTCGTGTCATATCGTTATTCACTTAATATCTTATCATTTGACAGCGATTTTTTTGTGGTTCACGATGTAGATGCCTGCAAGGTGGACGGGGGTCACGACGGTCTCACCCGGAGCAATCTTGAAGGAGCGCAAGGTGATACCGCTGATGTTGACGATGCTGACAGGCACAGCCTCTTCCAGATGAGAAGTGACGGTAATACGGCCCTGACCTGCCCGGATAATGAGTTTGCCATCAGCAATTATCTCCTCACTCGGAATAGGTTCATCGTGGATAGGTATCTCGGCTTTATCGCCAGAGGCAAATATAACACCACGTGTAGGTGCGGCACTGGGCGAAGAAGTGAAGTAAGCCCTGAAGGGCACTGTATAGTCACCATCGCTTACCTGCTCAAATATGCTACCCGCAGGATCGTTTTCCTGAGTTTCTGTGGCATTCAACAAATAGACATTGCTACTGAGCTTACTCTTATCCTTCGCCACAAAACAGGGCACGAAACTATAACCTTGACCCGTTACAGCAGTATTGCTGGTAACAGGTATTGATGCATTCTCATCCGAGGCAAACGTAATAGTCTGAGCACCAAACTGAGCTGGCTTCACCTTGGCATGCTTTGCCTCAAACGCTCCACTCAGGTCAAACTCATAGTAGGTCTCTCCCGGGAATCCTACGATATACGGTGTATTGGCAGCCACTCGCGGATAGTTCGTATAGCTGCGGCTGTTCTGATAATAATGATAGTCATCTTGAGTTGAGCCCGGCTGATACTGATCAGAGTTTTCATCCTGTCTGCTCTCCTTACTATAATAGTAATCCCATAGGAAAGTGTTGGCAACGGTCTTGGCGCTTGAACCTGCAGCTGGATACTGGAAGTTGGCTTCATAGATGTTATCACCTAGGGTTCCGGTGCCCAGATATCCGCGTAACCAGTACTCATGGCCTTTCGTCTCGCCCTCGCCTGCATAGAAGTGAGTGATTTCACCCTTCTTCTGCGTGGTGACGAGTTCGGCCGTGAATGGCAGACTCAGACTCTCCCACCCTATGCTTTTATAGATGGTTTCCTGATTTTCTGTTTTCTCAACCTTTTCTGCATAGTTATCGGGCTGGCGCTGATACCACATACGTTTACCGGTAGCCATCTGATAAGGAATCGGTGCAAAGTAGTCCTGACAATCCACGAGGAAGTGATCGCTATTAGTGAGATAACTGTCGGTCTTCTTAAAGACCACATGGCCCTTGATAGGACTGACGGATGCATCGGGCACTACGCCTACGGAATTATCACCAGTGATATCTGCATCATTTTCCGCAGTCCTGACGGTAGTCTTTTTATAATCAGCATAGGCCAGTTCCTTGCTGTCGAGCAGTCTGGTGAGCAGGTCGTCATCATCTTCCGTATTATCATCCCCGTCATCGACGTAATCAGCATAAACGAGCAGGTTCTGAGTCAGGTCGGCATTGATAAAGTCTGTCAGACCATCATGATCGAGAATAGTAGAAGTCGTGTTATAGCCCGTGAAGTCAATGGCTGTCATACCTGGATATACCTCGTGCACACCGTCAGCCGACTTCGCGGCAAAAATGGCATCCTTATTATAATAGGCCTTCTGGGCTATCGCATCCTGGAAGTAGGCCGGTGCACGATAAACGCGGTTGACCATATCCTCGCTGATACGAGAGGGCTTATCTTCGTGCTCCATACCAGAACGATAACCATAGGTCAGCCTTTGTCCGAAGAAGATATAATCATCGTCAAGTGCTTTATACTTGTTGTTTTCGCTATCCCATCGCAGATCTTCTTCGTTCACGTATGGTTTGGGAATCGTACCATCAGCATAGATAAAGTCACCGTCAGCATAACGATTCTCTACATAATTTGCCGTCAAACCTTCAAGATTACCTTCTGACGATCTGTTCTTATGTTTCAAGTGGAAACCATTCAGCTCGTAGGCCACATTACCATTATAGAAGAACCGATCATTTTTCTTAATGGCTCCTTCGTTAGTGGAAGAGTATTTGTTGTTGTAATAGCTATTCACGATAGTTGGACCATCAGCCACAGGCTTCGTGTTGTTATTAGGAGAACCTGTAGTAGATACCCAGCAATTCTGGACACTGCCCTCACCACTATCAGCGATGCCGCTACCTGTGAATGATCCTGTCACACCGAGGTTATACACATTGCCACATAGGCTGTTGAACAACGAGGCACCAAGTCCACTTATGGTATAGCCATCACCATGCAGATCACCTGCAAAGCACTGAGATCCACCACTACCAATTGAGGAAGTCCATGAATTCTCCTCCTTCGGCGCGAGATCAGATCTCAGGATGATGTCCAAATTGGCAAGGCCCTTCACCCTCTCATCCAGCTCTGTGTTATCAAGTGATTGATCGAAGAGTGTCTTCAGCAGGTCAACACCGCTCTCTGACTTCGTAGGATCGCTATTTGTATAGTCATTGATATAGATCTTCGCGTCACGTGCACCAGCCTTATCAATCATCAGATGATTAGAAGATTCTACAACGTCTTTCAGATCGTGTGAGTTGGCCACCTTAATCTGTACCGTATTCTCGCTATATGTTCGGCCGTACATCGTCTCGGCATAGTAGTTTACATAATAGCCATCCTGATACCAATAGAATGGCGTTTGACCATTTTCAAACTTTGTGCCTCCGACATGTGTAGTTGCTGCTTGTTCGGAAGTATAGTACTCCCAGCCACCTCCGGCTATACTATAGGAAGCTACCACCTTAGGCTGCTTGAAGGCTATCCTAGTACCTGGCAATACGATATCTGGAGCATCCAATGCACCTACATCTGGGAGTTCATCCTTGAACTCAATGGTAATATTGATATAGTGATGCTCTTCTTCACCACCATTAGTATATTTAAAATGTACGGTCAAATTTTTGTTCTCATTAAGTGTCATCAGTCGGGAATCTCGGCTCATATAGAGGGAGACGATGGCCTGAGGAGAAGAGGTCAGGGTTACGTTTTGTTCAGTTTTGTATCGCGCAATAGCATCATCATTTAACAAGTCAAGGGCATCATCGTTAAATCTCCATGTTGAAGGATTTGTATCTGTTCCCTTTCTGTCAGTTTCAGACAGCATACCCCAACCATCAATGGCATCATACTTTGTTCCTAACGTATAATTGGTGCCGCCGAAGTCACCTTCTGCCGTTACCTGCCAGTAATCATCCAATCTACCATTAATAGCACTTACAGCCTCTGTATAATCAGAAGGTGGATTTGGATAATCTGGATCAACATCTACAACTTGATCTTCTGGGATTTCCAACTTAATGGACCTATATTTCTTTACCAAAGCAGGGATGTCTGCTTTAGCTACCAGCTCACCCTTGGTCAACAACAGACTACCACCACTATTCAACTGCAAACTTTGCACACATAACATATAATCGGGGTATGGATGTTGTGTCAAGCCCTCTGTACTTGAGAACCTACTCACCTCAGTAGCCGATATTAAATCACCTGCAGCATAATGATACTTTCCATAAACGCCTGCAGCCGTTGTCGAGAACGACGGACCTTTCTCCACTTTATTATATGGAGTAGGATACGTCGTTGGATTCCAATAATTCAATTGATTATCATCAAACTCAAAAGCGAGCACGAAACCATTCTCATGGTTCATATTGTTAAAATTACTCAAAGCTGCTGGATCGGTGTCTGCTATAAACGAACCCATATTCGGGTCATGCGGAATATCCAAATAGTTATGATAATCCCACCAACTGATAGGATCACCCCTTCTGTATTCTACATCATTGACCGTAATAGGCTGATCATTCTCACCAATATTGCAATAATATCCAGGGTAAACACCTACCAACTGAAGTGATCCTTGCGCACCTGTTGATAATTGAATACCTTTGCTGCCCTGATACATCTTAGCCGCTCCAGTAAAGGCTGAAATATATAGATTATAGGCATATTTCGAGCCTCGGATATACCAATAGTGAGCTTTGGTAGGGCCATCTATTTGGCTACTACTTGAAGGCTGGTTATGAGTAGGATAACAATCATCTACAATATATTGGACTTCACCATATTCATTTTTCTTACTTTTAACAAAGTTTCCCGAAGTCTGTATATTAAGCAGGACATCCTTATTATATTCATATTCTTCATGAGTAGCAGCCTTACCACTATTGTTATAGGGTGACAGGAAGGTGCGAACGTAATCTTGACCATTTACTTTATAACGAGTTGCTGTGCCATGCTCATTGCGGGCATAGACAAAGCCACCACCCTCACCTTGCGTTACATTCAACAAATCCAATTGAATAACACCAGTAATCATTCCCCAATTACTCTGGCTACTTCCTTTTGTCGGTTCTTGTTTCAGTTCCAAAGCCACTCCTGAAGCAAGGGCTATCAGATGTTTACTTGTACCGAGGTTCTTATATTTGATGTCGGTTTTGGTGTCTCCTTCATCATTAGAGTGCGCAATGATGTAATTTTTATAATTATAATACACCTGATTGGGATCGGTTACATCAGGATCCTCAGTATCCTCCCAATCATCCTCATAAAAACGTACATCGCTAGTCAATGCACCTAAATAATGCACTTGGTTATAGATGCCAAAATAGTTACCATAACAATCATCGCTACCCTCTGACGCTCCAGGAGCAAGCTGCTTATTGAACGATAATTCGCCAACACGATTAATTGTATAGTCTTCGAAATTCAACTGGTCGCCTTCTTTTGTAAGCACGCGGTCCATAGCCCCCTGAAGCACCAATCGGCTACCGAACACACCTGCAAAGTCGGTTCGCTGAATGGTATTCAACAAGCGCCCGGCATATTTGCTACGGAAACCTGCAGACTCCCAATACTCTTTTTCTGATTCAGGTAGATTATTATATATGCTTTCGGTGATAGTTTCACCCACTTTGTGTTGCGGATGTTCTTCAGTAGGATATGTCGTTATACATTTATATTTCATCTGATAATAATTCTTCTCTCGACTATTTAATTCTTCAAATTCAGTCGGAGTTACCTCAGATTTCAAATTGTAGAAGTCTGTACCATAAGTGTTAAGACTTAACTCTCGATAGCCATCTGCAAAGGTCAGGTTGCCATCGCCATAGAGTCCACCGACATGCATTGATCCAGTTTCAGTACCAATGCTAACAAGGTCGCGGAAATAAAGATCATTTATTGTAACAGCCACATTGCCATAAACGGTCGTGGTCTCTGCATAGACCTTGTCATCACCCGTTGATACGTTACCTCCCGCAAAAACAGCATTCCAGATAGTGATACCATCCGTTTCAAGCTTTCCCCATTCAGCAGTATTAACTTTTGTAACTACTTCATTATTACTTTCAGTCGTTTTTGTTTTATATTGCAGGTAGTCCAATTCTTCTGTTGTAATATATGAGCCGGCATTATAAGTTTGTCCGTTGATGGTAACATTTTCTTTCACGCGGCACCAGGGTTCTATCAGCACCTCACAAGCAATGGATAGTTCACCCTCTCTCGCAAGAGTTGCATCATTGGCATCAGCAAAGAAATCATCGTCTTTATACTTAGCCCATTCTTCGGGTTCCACACTTGCTTGGTTATAATTCTTTTTGGCTTTCGGAATAACATAATATGATTTACCCCGATCAAGGAACTGGTTGTGTTTGAGGTCTGCATCCACACCTACCGTTTTCTTTTCGTTACCGCTATAGAAGAAACCTACATTACCGCCACCAAACACATTACCATAGTCTTCCTGCGCATTTTCGAGTGTGCCGATGGTACCACCATAGATACGCACCTTGGCGGAACCAAACACATAACCGTCAGTATAGAGGCGCTCCTGAGAAATATCTCCATCACCATCGGTCTCTGTAAAACCACGCCCACCGCCAAACACATCGCGCATCACATGGCCACGATACATTTCTACTGAGGCGGTGCCCTGTCGTTTAACTTCTCTCAGAATAGGGATCTTATCGATAGGCGGATCCATCAAGCCCAAACCCACAGCTGCAATCTCGCCACCGCCATATAAGCTATTATAGACCTTACCGCCAAACATCTGCACCTTGGTCTTCATCACCCTGGCTGCCGGACCATAGCCACCTCCGAAGATATTACCCATTCCATGCTCCACGGTCTCATCATTGCCAATAGTGCCTTCATAGAAAACCACTGACGTAGAGCCGGCATCTTCACCACCAGTAAGGGTTACTGTAGTTGTTTCTGTAGAAGTTTCTGTAGTTGTTACAACAGTAATCTCCTTTGATTCAAGAATGGCTCCTCTTCGTCCGCCGCCATAGACGCTACCGCCAATGGTGATAGTATGTTGAGATTCCGCCTGCTGTTCTTGCCCTCGAACCGGTATAACGGCGAAGAGCATCATAAGGCTTATTATGGTATATCTAATATTCAATTTGAACTAATTTTTATTGTCGGGTTATCGAGGTCGTTGTCCGACAGGATATATAAATAGGTGGGAACTATCTTAAGAGTAATATTCTTAATTTGTCCGCGCGTACCAGAAATAACGGAACTAAGGGAGTTCACTGCTTTGCGAGTTGCAAGAAGTTGCGGTGTAGGCGTTGCCTTGTCATAGACGTCGTAGGTACATGCAATCGATAAATTGGAAATAACAGAAGGGAAAAAACAACTGGTAGAGATGGCATTTGCTGCAGCTGTTCCTGATCCCATTGTACTAATATCCACACCATCGTCGTTACTATCAACATCATCAATACTTACATCAAAGAGAACAATTGTAGTAGATGCATCGTCGGTACTGGTTGTTGCCGTCACAGAAGTGATAGGCGTTACCCCAGAATTACCTGCAGTTAAGTTAATCGTAAGATTCAACTTTTTGGTCAAGTCAGATATCAGTTCGATTTTCTTCAATTTGATGGTACGCAACTTGGCATAGTCAGCATCTATTGAGAAACTGAATGACACCGCGGTATAGAGATGGTCGAGCAAAAGATGAACATTATCTTGACCATCAACTTTCCGACCTACATATTCGAAATTGCCCTCGGTGACAGCCCACGCTGTAGCTGGATCGGACACTCCCTGCACACCTACGATAACCAGCGGATCATTACCTGACTTAGCGACAGGCTCTACGCCATTGATAGAAAAAACTGCATCCTGTGAGAAAACGGTAGTAGTGGTGACACTACATACGGCGTTGTCGCTTGGGAGCAAAGCGCCATAAAGATAATATGACTGAACATCCCATACTTTTGCTGCAGGATAAGGAGTCCATTCTGAAGAGTTATTATATCTGTATGTCCCAACAGAGGTCACATCAACACCCGAAGTGAGGGCCAACCATAGTTTAGCACCTTCGGGAATGACATAATCATCATCAATGACAATAGACCTCGTAGATACAGATAATTCGGTTCCCTCCTGAGGTTGGACATCTGGGATGTCGGTGGTATCGTCAGACGAGCAGGCGGTCATGATGACACCAAATGCTATCATCCATAGCATCTCGCACACATAATGATATATAGAGCCTCTCGTCATCATCATTTCTTATTACCAATTATACACCTCATGTGAATCCGGATCTGATTGCGGATCATCTATTGACTGCCAGTCTTTGACCTTGACAGTCACGACATTCAAGCCTACTCCATATTTGAAATAGGCATATACTATCCAAGTGTGGTTGCGCCCGAAGTCGCCAGCATCCCGCAGTGAGAAAGTGGCAGTTCGATCACCATCATAAGTAATAACACCTGTGATTTGCTTGTCAGACTCACGAAGATAATATGTTCCTAAGTCGTTGAGGTCATTAGCTGTAATACCTTCTGCTATGAGAGTTTCATAGGCTTGGCCTGACTGATCTGTCCATTCATAATTCGAAGGATCCTTGTCATCAGATGTTATGGGACTGATTGCTGTAGATGTGTTCATGATAGTCTTATTACCACTTTCATAAGTGTCGCCTACTTTGAATCGAGTTCCACTGCCGCCTGCTGCCGAATAATCATCGTCAAGGAACAGGTACTCACTTGTGGGGAAGGTAGCTCCATCAATAGAGATATTATCTACCGTATGACCAACATCGTTCTTTGAACTACAGAAAACAAAGTGGACTTTCGAGACTGCTCGGACAAGCTTAACATTAGTCAGCTGATTTGTAGATTTAGAACCAACTCCAAACACAGGGGATGTGCCAAAAACTTCCAGATTCTTCCTGACGCCTGACATAGGCAGACCAACACCATTGGGTATAGTCTTCACAACAGACTCTACAGATTTGATTCCGAATTTTGTATCACCGATCATGGCGGCATCCAACTCATCACGGGTGGAATTGCCATCCAACTCCAAACCACAATTCGATTCTGTCACGTTCGCCATCACATAGACATCGACGTTAGGCTGTCTTGTGACAAAAGAAGGATCTGTAATGTTCATCAAAACCTCAGTGCCATTGGCTGCTCCTGAAATGTCTATATTGTCGAGACTGATATAGCCGACAATAGCGCCATCCTTATCAGCGTCTTGGTCGCCAGCCTCATGGTGTTCAAACACCCAAACTTGTAAAGTATGGATCGTGCTTTCTCCCTCGAGTGGAGACACATTGGGAGTAGCATTATCAGCACGGGTTACGATGGGATGGTCGGGCGGGAAAACGTATATTTTGAGTACAGCCTTTTCACTCTGAACGTCATCACCCGACGAGCAAGCCACGAGCATCATGAGCAACATCAGTATGCCGCTCAATTGCCATCTCTTATATCTCTTACTCGTTCTCATCATCTATTGTCATCACTATTGTAATACCACCGTCGTTGGTTCGGCAGCAATCCAGTTTGTCATCACTTCCACACCGACTACTAAATGGCTCGAAAGAATATTAGGTAGTACATTGTAGGCTCCTGCCAAAGAATTCACTGTGAGTTTCACTTCGGTGGTATAGGCTTTGGTAAATACACGACCAGCACTTATAGCGTCACCGCCAGTACCTGCATTATATGGAATCGTGCCCACCAAATAAAAGCGGGTATCGGGATAGATAATCTCGTTGTTAACGCCATAGAATTGCGATCCACTCTTATTCTCAAATTCCAGGATAATCGTCATATTTTCTTCGTCGTTGGTCTGAAGAACCAGTGTGTTGGCCATCTCTTGAAACGAGGTTGTCAGATAATGGACATAGGTATCATGTTCATCATCATATTCGTTTACCTCGCTATCATAGACGAACTTCACATTTTCATCAGAAGTAGTCGTTGGCTCAAATTGGTAATCAACAGCCCGCTGCCCTCCCACGATGACGCCAGTCAAAGGGAAATTATTATCCATTGTAACATCTTGACCATTTACATCTGTAAAAGATCCTGCAGCCTGGGCTATCACTTGGAGATGTGCCACAGCATATTGTACAGGATCTTTTAAGGCTACTGCCTTTGTCGTGCCTGTTACTGTAGTTATATCATCATCAGGGTCAGCGTTTACAAATTCTGCTGCAGACAAAAAACCTGCCCATGTAGTATTGGTTCCATATAATGACTGATAATCTACCTGAGACTCTTTACACCTAACGTCACTATTAACAAAGTAATACAATTCAGGTGGATATACATAGCGCGATATGGAGTTGATGTTTGCAAGGGTTGTGGTTTGAGTCTGAGGGACAAAAGAACCAGTGGTCGTATTCCCATTAGTAGTTTCTACCCATTGCAATACGGCAGCTCCATCCGGTAGATCATAATTGCGGGGATAAGTAGATGTAATAGAGCTCGGATCACCAATTAGTGTAAGGATTCGATCTTTAAGCTTCTTGGCAACTGAACCTTCATCAAATGATTGGTTTTCAAGCGCAGACTTTAAAAGACTGGCCCACTTCTTGACGTTAGTGGCTGAGCCAGCAAGAACTTGACCTGTAGAAGCTTTGTTAACGTTATTTGTAAAGTTCTGAAAGAGTATCTTCAGTGTCGGATTATCATAATATGTCCGCCAATAATAGGTATTACCTGACACCTCTACTGACGCATTAGCAATAGCAGTCAAATAGTTAGCTAGTGCCCAGGCATCATCATAATCACTTGGGGTCTCTGGATTGGAGCCTGGGTTGTCACCTATATCTTCGTTCGCAAGCATACTGACAGGCGAGAAGGATATCTTTGACATATCGGTTTCGGCGGTAATCGCGGGGAAGCTTGCTGACGGAGTGTTATTATAAGACACAGTCAGACTACCATTATGGGCTTTTGAATCGACTGGATCATCTGCCTGCGCCTTGGCATAGACTATACATTTATTGACTCCTGGTGACATATCGCAGCTGCCATAATGGTAGAACTTCGCTGTAGGATTTGTGGATGACGGTTTGTCAACGACAGTCTCATTGCTGAAAGTCTGGATATCGGGCGTTTCGTTAATCATTGGAATGATGCTGAGAATATCGTACGTGCGAGCAGAATTGATCTGCACCACAGCATCGGCCATACGTGTCTTGTTGGAGGAAGAGCCTGATAGCGTAAAGGCTAAATCAACCCTGACAGGGGCACCGCTTACGACTACCTCTTCATGGTCATGATCATAGCAACCTGTCAACATCACAATGACAAACGCTAAAAGCCATATGTCAAATCTTCTCTTCACTATCCAATAATTATATTTGTGGATGAAATTCTCCCCCGGGTTTCCAGTCGAGCGTAACACTCACACCCACCTCAGAGGTTGTTGGCACAAAATCACCGTTCTCACCAATGTAACCTTTGATAATAGTCAACTCACCTGCCTCCTGCGCATTATTGATGTTAAGTATAGACTCGGTGTAGGTTTCGTCTGATCTTGTATTTCCCGATTCAGAATGGGGAACATAGACCCGGAACTGCCACAGTGTTTCCTTGCCAGTGTCGCCGATAAATGGTTCTTCCGTCTCGATGATGGTACGCGTCGGGGATTCGGTAGGCTCGCTGGGCATACGCGACGGGAATGTCACGCAACAATAGCCCCGTTCACTGCTACCGCCCTCTGGCTTCAACATCGTCGTGGTGACGATGGGCGACTGCTTCGGAAAGACAAACGCACTATCGCAGATGTTGAAGCCTGTGGCAAAACCCGTGGCAAAGACCTTGATGCCGTCGGTATTATGATTCCTTGGATCGATAATCAGACAGGCTGCACAATTGGCCATATACAGACGCACCTTAAAGTCTTGATCGACCCCCTCTAAAACCTCCATCGGCTGACGGGCCGTAAAGAGGCCCGTAGCATGGGAACTGATGGTGTCGCGAGCCACTTGCTGGAGCATCGAAGGATGACAATATTCGTCTTTCTCCAAACTAACCAGATCGTTGTCCACAATGTTCGCAACCGCCAGATGCATATACTGCCGCATGGGCAGGTTCAGGGTGTACGAAGCCTCGTTAGCATCCATGATATGACTATCATGCTTCAGACGCACAGAGTCGCCAACAGTATCGTAGAACGATAGATCGACATCATGCGCATAGTCGGTAAAGATGCCTGACAGATAATCTCGAAGGGCTTTCGCCATCTCGAGATCCATCTGTGTCGTCAATTGCGTCTCAATCTCGGTGGACATATTCGTCACAAGCCTCATCTCATAGTCGACCTTTGCCTGCACGCCACAATCGCTCTGATCCTCATCGATCATAGAACAAGAGGATAAAAGTAAAAAGGAAAAGATGTAAGTCAAAAACTTTTTCATTTCACTATTTGCAGGCTTGTCGTATTAATTAATGGGTACCTTGTCTTTTGTCCCAAGTTGAAGTCGAAAGTGATAACGAGGTACTGCCGTCATTATCACTTCACGACTTCATCAAATCCTCAATCCTAATTAGAATGTATAGGTAAATGTTATACCTGGCTGCCAATCAAGATTGACAGAGAAACCAAGTTCCAACTGCGGTGTACGAAGGTCAGGAATGGTGGTATAGGCATTTGCGAAGCCTTCAGGATCATCTGAATCACCATCATTGTTATTATCTGGCGAACCAGCACCGATGGTGAAAGTAACAATAGTATTAAAGTCCTGTTTAAATACCCTGTTTCCAGTATTATTCACATTCGAAACCGTATTTCCTGTTGCAACATTTGATGTCGGATCAAGTTTTGCAATCATATAGAACTTACATCCTGCCTTTACAATACCATCAATTCCCTGGAAATCTTTGGTGGAATTATTCATGAACTCCAAGGCTATATAAACAGCTGTATTTGGGGCAGTCTCTAAAGCTAACGTGTAATTTGGCCCTGCAGCAGTTGTCTTTGTAATATTAGCTGATGTAGACGGACTCGAGGTATTAATAGTCTTGTCATAAATCGTATACTCCTTAGCTCCTGTTGTTGTAAATGGTTCAAATTTATAGTCTACTGCCTTCTGACCACCAATCAGCACACCAGTCAATCGGAATCCTTCAGCAGGAATCGTCACTTCTTCGCCCTTACGATCATAATAATTGGTCTCACTCAAAGCACTGACAGTGGCATCAAGGCGCCCAACTGCATATTGAATTGGTTTTGTAATGGCAACCGACCTTGTAGCAGTTGAAACCTCATCTCCTGATGTGTACTTGCCGAGAATCGTTGTCCAGGTATCTGTTGTCGTGTAATCCGCTATACGCGAAGTATTGGACGTCTTAATGTCACTATCTACATAGTAATACAGAGAGGCCGGATAAGTAATATCACTCATTTTGATGACGCCAAAGTCTGTAACGTCATATCCAAAGTTTGACTCCGTAACAGCAGTAGCCGACTTTGCCGCTGTGGTTGTTGTTGTCCACGTTAGTGCTGCTGCGCCTTCTGGCATAGAATTATTATCAGTACCAGGATAACCATTTAATGAACTATCAAAAGTCAAAGTACCTGTAGAACCTGTATCTGTAGCTTTCGTTAGGATAGCTGTTGTGATGGCTTTTGAAATCTTGTCGGTATTACGATAAACTGATGTGTACAAGTCCTGGACAGCAGCCTGGATATAAGAAGAAGCGCCTGGTTTCATCGAAGTAAAGTTGGTATAAAGCTGACCTAATGCAGCACTATACCATGATTCATTTTTATTAGCTTCAAGAGCACACTTATACCATGCTATTTCCGTATCTGTGTTATCTGCAGCAGCAGCAATAGCAGTAACGTATGCAGCCAATGCATTGGCTGTAGTAGTTACAGGAGTTGCTTTTATTGGAGTCGGAGAAAATGAAATCTCACTTGTCTCACCAGTCAAACCTGCTGCTGTAAGATAACCGTTTTCAAAGCCGTCCTCACCTTTTGCCTTACCATAAAAGATGAAAGCAGAAGTAGAAACAGGAATGGTAACATCATTGTAAAGTACGGCATTACTACCCGCAAGCAGTTTTTTTCCTTCTGGAATAGAGTTTGCATCAGTATTTGCGGCACCCTCTGGTCTGACAATCGTATTGGCTGCCAAATTGATGTTTTCACCAAGGCGAGTATCACGTGCCGTGGCACTGAAGAAAGGTATCAAGACAATGTTCTGCATACCACGGAAATCGTCAATAGATTGCGATTTTTGTACCACAGAACTGCTTTGACGAGTCGCTGTTTTATCCCAAGGCAGAGAGATGGTAAACTGCGTTTTCACAGCCTTACCGTCATACGTAGGATTTACATCCTCCAATTCATCGCTTGACTGGCAAGCGGAGAAACTTACTGCGCCAACGAGTGCTATCGCGCTCAGAATGGCATACTTAAAATTCTTTTTCATACTTTCGATAGTTTTTATTTATTATTATTCATATTTCAGTTGATGATATACACTACATTTATCCCCAATTGGGGCAAGAGGAAGATGCGATCGCCTTTTCCATAATAGGTGCCGCAGTGGTCGCAGTCATACTCCTTGAACCAGGCATAGCCGACGGCGACGCCGGCCTCAGCCTCAATGCACCAGTCGCGCGCAAGAATCCAAGAATAACCATATTTCGCGCCAAGGGCCAAGAGATCGCCCTGCAGGCGACGGTCCTTAATGGCAGAGTAGATACCAAAAGGAATGCGGGCATTGCCCACATTGTAATGGCTGTAGATCAAGTTGGTCTCGAAGTAGTTGGCACGGCGGGTAACAATAGAGTCGCGCAGGACACCATAGGTTCCGTCAGCACGAGTGCCATAAATGCAAAGCGAGTCGCGCTTCAGTCCGAAATACTTGCGGACATTGGGCGACACTAGCACATGGCGCCACTTCTTATTTTTCTGCTTATCGATATCCCAAGCGTTCAACCCGGCATTGATACCCGCAGTCCACGTCGAGTCCAGTCGCACTTCTACCCCAAGATTGGGAGAAAGCGTGGCGTCATAGAGTAGATTGGTGCGGAGTGCCATGGTTTGGGCGCTGGACCGAAAGATTATAAAACTCAATAACAGTATAACTGTTAAGATTTTATTGATATAAAGATGCATCTTCAAATTCGTTTGACGGTGCAAATATATAAAAAAATAAATAGGTTATATAATAATATGCAAAAAAAATTCGATTAACCCCTGTTTTTTTGCCTTTTTACCGATTACCCCCCCCTAAAATTAACTGTCTTTAACTAAAATGGCCGTCTCCTAGGATATATTAGGATATCCCCACCTACTAGCTTGCTACTACCTACATACTACCTACATACTACCTACAATAATCCCTTCTGAGGGGGTACTGAGGTAATCTAAATGTTAAAAATCCAAAATAAGCACCTGACGAGGTTTCAATTCCAGATCACTGGAGAGATCATAATAACGATTGGTTAGGATATCCTTCACCTTACCAGTCTGACCAATCACTTCCTGATAACGGGCCACTTCCATCTTAGCAGGTTTGCTGGTGCCGTTGAGGATGGTAAGGGCGGTCTTACCCTGATACTGACGGGCGATGACATAGATGCCGTTATAAGGAATGAACTGGATCTGCTGACCCTTCGTAATCACCGCATTCCCCTGACGCCAATGGAGCAGTCTGGAAAGCCAAGTGAACATCGATTGCTCGGCCTTGGAACGACCTTCTTTTGTAAAACAATTATGCGTATCACCAGGGAAGCCGCCTGGGAAGTCCTTGCGCACATTACCGTCGGTCACTTCCTTCGTGCCGTTCATCAGCACCTCAGTGCCGTAATACAACTGCGGAATGCGGTTCACCGTTAGTAATAAAGCCAAAGCCTGCTTCAAGGCCAAGGTGTCACGACCATTGCCAAGGAAACGGTCTGTATCGTGATTTTCGATAAAGGCCATCACACTCGAGGGGTTCGGATAGAGATAGTCATAGCAGAAAGAATTGTAAAGACGATTCAAACCATTCCACCAGGCATCGGTCTCTTCGTTTTTAGCCTGATTGAGCTTGTCGAAGAAGGAGAAGTCCATGACGGTTTTGAGATAAGATCTTTTGTTTACAGTTGACAGTTTACGGTTTACAGTTGATTTGCTTGCAAGCCCAGAATCATCAGCAGAGTAATCATCTGTAAACTGTAAACTGTTAACTGTAAACTTATCTTGCCAGGCTGCCGTATAGGCAGGCTCCGTGACCCAGGTCTCTCCAACGGTATTGAAATTGGGGTATTCCTCATCCAATTCCTTCATCCACTGCGCCATCGCATCGGCATAGGCATAGGGATAGGTATCCATACGGATGCCGTCGATACCAACGGTCTCAATCCACCAGATGCTGTTCTGGATGAGATAACGCATCAGATGGGGATTATGCTGGTTCAAATCGGGCATCGAGGGCACAAACCAACCCTCGGTGGTCTCTTTCAGATCAACCTTCGAGGCATAAGGGTCGAGCACTGGCGTAAGCTTATAGCTGGTCTGCAGATACTTACTAGTCCGGCTAGATTGGCTAGCTTGGCTAGAATCATCCCCTTGCTCAAAACCCGTCATGGGGTCACGCCCGCTCTTCTCCTCATTAAGCCAATCGGGGGTGTTGAGCCAGTCCTTCGAAGGCAGGTCATGCGTCCAGGGATGCTCAAAACCGCTATGGTTGAAAATCATATCCATCACAATCTTAAGACCTTTGGCATGGGCCTCATCACAAAGACGCTTGTAGTCGGCATTCGTACCGAAACGGGGGTCTACCTTATAATAATCGGTCGTGGCATAGCCATGATAGGTGGAGTAACCGTTTTCGGAGTCGGGAGAGTCATTTTCGAGGACAGGCGTGAACCAAAGGGCCGTCACACCCAACTCCTTGAAATAGTCGAGATGCTCGCGGATGCCGTTCAGGTCGCCGCCATGACGCAACGAGGGCTTACTGCGATCTTCCACATAATTGCGCATACCCTTCACCTGTGGGTTATGACCTGCCCCCTGCGCAAAACGGTCGGGCATCAGCATATAAAGCACATCGGCATTGGTGAAACCCATACGCTTGTCACCACTCATTTCACGCGCCTTCAATGTAAAGTTTGAACTTTGAACTTTGAGCTTTGAACTTTGTGATTTGAAAGTCAACTTCATAGTGCCAGGCTGGGCATCGCGCACGTTCATATATACTAATAGGTAGTTGGGTGAATCGAGACGCACCAGACTGTCGATGGTGACACCGGGATAATCGGTGGTGACACTTTGCACGTCGCGGATGCCATTGCCATAGACCATCAACTGCACAGTTGGATTCTTCAATCCTACATACCAGTCAGTAGGGTCTATCCGGTTAATCACTGTCTTTTTCGCTCCCATCACTGTCATGTTCAATGCCACAAGGGCCGTTAAGATAAAAAGTCTACGCATATCGTCTTTAGCTATTTTATTGACTTTGCAAAGATACGAATTTTTTTCAGACATAAGAACATAAGAACAGATTATTTTGGCTAAATCATGCAAAATCGTTTGCATAATTTGGTATTTCGCCCGATTTACACTACCTTTGCAGCCAAATGACAATAAAAGACTTCGAAATCATGGCGCCCGTGGGCTCACGAGAGTCACTGGCAGCAGCGATACAGGCCGGCGCCGACAGTATCTACTTCGGCATCGAGAAGCTGAACATGAGGGCGCACTCCGCCTCCGTGTTCACCATCGACGACCTGCGCGACATCGCCCAGGAATGTGAGTCGCACGGCATCAAGAGCTACCTCACCGTCAATACCATCATCTACGGCGAGGATATCCCCCTGATGCACAAGATCATCGATGCTGCCAAAGAGGCCGGCATCTCTGCGGTCATCGCCTCCGACGTGGCCGTGATGACCTACTGCAATAAGGTGGGACAGGAGGTGCACCTCTCCACCCAACTGAACATCTCGAACATCGAGGCACTGCGCTTCTATGCCCAGTTTGCAGATGTCGTAGTACTGGCACGCGAGCTGAATATGGATCAGGTAGCCGAGATCTATCGTGAAGTAAAGGCAAAGAACATTTGCGGCCCAAGCGGGGAACAAATCCGCATCGAGATGTTCTGTCACGGTGCCCTCTGCATGGCCATCAGCGGCAAGTGCTACATGAGCCTGCACGCTGCCAACCGCTCCGCCAATCGTGGCGAGTGCATTCAGGTGTGCCGTCGTTCGTATACCGCCACTGATAATGAGACGGGTTACCAGCTCGACATCGATAATAAATACATCATGTCACCCAAGGACCTGAAAACGATACGTTTCATCGACAAGATGATGAAGTCAGGCGTGCGTGTGTTTAAGATAGAGGGCCGCGCACGAGGACCGGAATACGTGTATACGGTGGTGAAGTGTTACAAAGAGGCCATCCAGGCGGTGCTCTACGACACGTTCACGGAAGAGAAGAAAGACGCGTGGGACCAGCGGCTCGCCACCGTCTTCAACCGCGGATTCTGGGACGGCTACTACCAGGGACAGCTCATGGGTGAGTGGAACAAGAACTACGGTTCCAACGCCACCGAACGGAAGGTCTATATCGGCAAGGGCGTGAAATATTTCTCAAAACTGGGCGTGGCGGAGTTTACCGTCGAGGCCAACACCTTCAAGGTGGGCGATAAGATGCTCATCACAGGTCCCACAACAGGGGTGATGTACGTTACCGCCGACGAGATTCATGGCGACAACGGCCCCGTCGAGGTCGCCGAACAAGGCACACGCGTCTCCATCGCCGTCACTGGTAAGGTCAGGCCCTCGGATAAATTATTCAAATTGGAGTTAATGGGGAGTTAAGAAGGAGTTAAAGGGGAGTTAAAGGGACAATAGTTATGACGATAAACGAGATTCAAGACGAGATTATCGAGGAGTTCGCCGGTTTCGACGACTGGATGGACAAATATCAGCTGCTCATCGACCTGGGCAACGAACAGGAACCGCTCGACGAGAAAGACAAAACGGAACAGAACCTCATCGATGGTTGCCAGAGCCGGGTATGGCTGGTGGCGGAGGAGGAAGAAGTGAAAAGTGGGGAAGTGAATAGTGAAAAGGTGATTCACTTCAGGGCGGAGAGCGATGCCCTGATCGTGAAGGGTATCGTGGCCCTGCTGATCCGGGTGCTCAGCGACCATAGTCCACAGGAGATACTCGACGCCGACCTCTACTTTATCGAGGCCATCGGACTGAAAGAACACCTCTCGCCTACCCGTTCGAACGGTCTGCTCGCCATGGTGAAACAGATGCGGATGTACGCCCTCGCCTTTCAGGCAAAAACGGACTAAAATCAATGCATCCGGAAAGATAAGTGGCTGAAAACCGACCAGTTATCACGACGAGTTAAAGTAAAGAAGTTGTACTTTTTGGAACACCTCAAAGCGGAAACTATTAGAAAAGTTTCCGTTTTTATTTTTTAATTGCCTGATAATCAGCCGTTTTAATTTTTTTAACGGAACAAAAGTTTCCCAAAAAGGAAAACTTCGATTATTTTTGTAGTAACTTTGTTGCTGATTTCGACTATTGTCCTAACTCGACGAACGAGAAAGCATAAACTAAAAACTTTTATATAAGAATGATTCAAACTGTAGTAAAGCGCGACGGACGCATTGTGGGCTTCAATGAACAGAAAATCATGGCTGCCATCCGTAAGGCCATGCTCCACACGGACAAGGGGGAAGACGAACGACTCTTGTACCAGATTACCGACCATATCGCACAGCGTGGCGATAGTCAGATGACCGTGGAACAGATTCAGGATGCCGTAGAGGTGGAACTGATGAAATCGAGCCGCAAGGATGTGGCCCAGAAATACATTGCCTACCGACATCAGCGCTCCGTAGCCCGTAAGGCAAAGACACGCGACGTGTTCCTCGATATCGTGAACATCAAAAACAATGACGTGACGCGTGAGAACGCCAATATGAATGCCGACACACCTGCCGGCATGATGATGAAGTTCGCCTCGGAGACCACCAAGCCTTTCGTCGACGACTATCTGCTCAGCGAAGAGGCCCGGGAGGCCGTCGAGCACAACTATCTGCACATCCACGACAAGGATTATTATCCCACGAAGTCGCTGACCTGCGTACAGCACCCGCTGGACAATATCCTGAACTGCGGATTCATCGCCGGACATGGTGCCTCAAGACCCGCCAAGCGCATCGAGACTGCCTCGGTACTGGCCTGTATCTCAATGGAATGCGCCCAGAACGAGATGCACGGCGGACAGGCGATTCCCGCCTTCGACTTCTATCTGGCGCCCTACGTCCGAATGAGCTATATCGAGGAACTGAAAGCACTGGAGGATCTGAACGGCGAGAGCTATAAGGACCTCTACGACGAGCCGCTGATGGACTACCTCAAGAAACCACTCGACGGACTAACAGGCAAAGAGCGTGCCCAACAGCATGCCATCAACAAGACCGTGGGACGCGTACACCAGGCAATGGAGGCTTTCATCCACAACATGAACACCATCCACTCACGTGGCGGTAACCAGGTGGTCTTCTCCTCCATTAACTACGGTACGGACACGTCGGCTGAAGGACGCTGCATCATGCGCGAGATCTTGCTCTCCACCTATGAGGGTGTGGGCGGAGGCGAAACAGCCATCTTCCCCATCCAGATCTGGAAGAAGAAGCGCGGCGTGAACTACCTGCCTGAGGACCGTAACTTCGACCTCTACCAGCTGGCCTGTAAGGTGACGGCCCGAAGGTTCTTCCCCAACTTCCTGAATCTCGATGCCTCCTACAACCAGGATCCCGACTGGCGTTCCGACGACCCGAAACGCTATATCCACGAAGTGGCGACGATGGGCTGCCGTACCCGTGTGTTTGAGAACCGCTTTGGACCGAGAACATCCATCGGACGTGGTAACATCTCCTTCTCGACCATCAACATCGTGAAACTCGCCATCGAGTGTATGGAGGAACCGGATCAACAGAAACGCATCGACATGTTCTTCGCCAAGCTCGATAACATGCTGGAAATCACCGCCAAACAGCTCGATGACCGCTTCCAGTTCCAGAAGACGGCCTTCGCCAAACAGTTCCCCCTGCTCATGAAGAGCCTGTGGATCGGCGCCGACAAACTGAAGGCCAACGATACCATCGAGAGTGTCATCAACCAGGGAACCCTTGGTATCGGATTCATCGGACTGGCAGAATGTCTGGTGGCTCTGACAGGGAAGCACCACGGAGAAAGCAAGGAGAGTCAGGAACTGGGTCTGAAGATCGTGAAATACATGCGCGACCGAGTGAACGACTTCTGTGAACGTTATCACCACAACTACTCCGTACTTGCCACTCCGGCAGAGGGCCTCAGCGGAAAATTCACCAAGAAGGACCGGAAGAAGTTCGGTAGCATCCCCGGCGTCACCGACCGCGACTACTACACCAATTCCAACCACGTTCCCGTTTACTACAAGTGCTCTGCCCGTCATAAGGCGGAGGTGGAGGCACCCTATCACGAGATCACCCGTGGCGGACATATCTTCTACGTGGAGATTGACGGCGACGCCACCCACAACCCACAGGTCATCATGAGCGTGGTCGACATGATGGACCAGCTGAACATGGGCTATGGCAGCGTAAACCACAACCGCAACCGTTGCATGGACTGTGGCTACGAGAATGCCGACGACCATCTGGAGAAGTGCCCGAAGTGCGGCTCTACCAATATCGATAAGCTGCAGCGTATCACAGGCTATCTCGTTGGTACCACCGACCGTTGGAACAGCGGCAAACTGGCAGAACTCAACGACCGTGTGACGCATATCGATCACGGAAGTAAAGATTTGTTTAAATGATAAGAGTATTATCAATAATTGAGGATACCATGGTGGACGGTCCGGGCTTCCGGACCTCCATCTACTGTGCCGGCTGCCGCCATCAGTGTCCGGGCTGTCATAATCCGCAGTCATGGGCCTTTGACCAGGGACATGAGATGAGCGTCAACGACATCATGAAGATCATTGAGGCCGATCCCTATGCCAATGTCACCTTCAGCGGTGGCGACCCGATGTTCCAGGCCGCCGGCTTCGCCGAACTGGCCCAGGCAATCCACGAGCGCACCAACAAGGATATCTGGTGCTACACCGGCTTTACGTACGAGTCGCTCATCACCCAGGAACAACGGGAACTGCTCGAACAGTTGGACGTGCTCGTAGATGGGCCCTTCATAGAGAAACTGCGCGACCCCGACCTGCTGTTCCGAGGCAGCAGCAACCAACGCCTCATCGACGTACAGGCCTCACTTTATACGGGCGAGGTCGTACTCTGGCATCCGGACATCGCTATTGCCGTCTGACCATCAATCATCCCGCAAAGCGGGATTTTTTTTATCTTTCTAAGAAGTTTTTTGCCGTTTCGGTTGCAAGGTTACGAAAAAAGATGTATTTTTGCAGAAAATTAGAGAGTATATGGCAAAAAACGCTAAATGGTCAGACGATTACTGGCTGCTGCTGATGCAGATTTACCTACAGAAACCTGTAGGCGTCAAGCCGATGTTCAACCGGAAAATGGTGGACCTCAGCCTGGAACTCCACCTGCCACCCAGCTTCCTTTTTAACAAGATGTGCCAGATAGCCAATCTGGAAACACCACGCATCGAGCATATCTGGGAGACCTACGGACGGAATCCCAGGAAACTGGCACGTGCCGTCAGACTGTGGCGCGAGATGCGAGGCTATGGTTTTGCCAACGCTTTCTATGAGGGCGTGGAAGTGCAGGAGACCTTTGAACGCGACTTCAAGCCCGTGGCTGAGGGAACGAAGATAACCCCGGTCATGCTGATACTGATCCTCGACCTCTACTTCCGTTTGACCCCAGCCACGATGGTCATAGAGACACCTGAGGTACAGGAATTGGCGAAGCTGATCAAGCAGATGCCGCTGAAAGTGGTCGAGGTCATGGACCTGTTCCAGCACTGTGACCCCTACCTGAACCGCAAAGACAAAGTAAACAGTCCGTTGTTAGCACCCTGCCGAGAGATCTGGCGCCGCTATGGCAATACAGAAACAGAACAACTGGCCGCGTATGCAAAACAACTGAAAGACTATTTCAGAGGTTAGAAGTGAGAGGTGAGAGGCAAGAAATAAGAATATGAGCGATAAGTCCTGGCAGATACAAGAACAGAAACAGACGCAAGTCCAGAAACTGGCACAGTCGATCTCGCAGCAGCAGATGCTGGTATCGTCGCTGGTGGAACTGCCCATTACCCAATTGGCAGACCGCATCAACACGGAGATGAACGACAACCCTGCCCTGGAGGTCGAGTCGCCAGGAGAGAATGCCGATTTCCCAGATAACTCGGAGTATTCTGATTTCTCAGAGTATTCTGAAAAATCCGACGAGGCCGCTCTCTCGGAGCGCGAGGAACGACAGTCGGCCCTGGATGCTGCCCTGGAGAATATTGGCCGCGACGATGATGAGCTGCCCGTGTACCACGGGGGCAGTAATCTGTCAGAAGACCGCGAGGAGATGGTTTTTGGCACCACGGAGTCTTTCTACGACCAGCTATTGGAGCAGTTGAGAGAGAGTGACCTGACAGAACGTCAACGTGACATCCTGGAATATCTCATCGGTTCTCTGGATGACGATGGCCTGCTCCGCAAGGATCTCTATACCATCAGCGACGAACTGGCTATCTATCATAACATCGATGCCAACGAAAAAGAAATAGAGTCCGTACTGCATATCCTGCAGGACTTCGACCCCGCAGGCATCGGTGCCCGTTCTTTACAGGAATGTCTGCTCCTGCAGATAGCACGACGCGACGACTCACGGGTGAAACAGTTGATGCAACAGGTGATCAACCACTATTTCGATGAGTTCACCCATAAGCATTGGAGTCGGATACAGACAGCTCTCTCACTGAACGACCAACAAGGGGAGGCCCTGTTTGGCGAACTGCGTAAACTGAATCCACGGCCGGGGGCCTCGATGGGGGAGACGGTCGGACGGAGCCTGCAACAGATCACACCCGACTTCATCGTGGACACACAGGACGACGGCACCATCACCTTCACCCTCAACAATGGGGAAATACCGGAACTCACCCTCTCGCAGTCGTTCATCGACTCGATGAATGAGTATCAGCAGAACAAGGAGAACCTGAACCGTCAGACCAAAGAGGCACTGCTCTATATCAAGAAGAAAGTGGATGCTGCACAGAACTTCATCGAGGCCATCCGGGTAAGACGGCACACGCTCACGGTGACCATGCAGACCATCATCACCCTCCAGCGTCAGTTCTTCCTCGACGGCGACGAAGCCTCACTGCGACCGATGATTCTCAAGGATGTGGCGGAGAAGACCGGACTGGACCTCTCGACGATATCACGCGTCTGTAACTCGAAATATGCCCAGACACGCTGGGGCACCTTCCCACTGCGCCACTTCTTCAGCGACAGCTATGTCACGGAGAACGGAGAAGAACTGTCGACACGACAGATCAAAGCCGTACTCCGCGATCTGATAGAAGCAGAGGACAAACATCATCCGCTAAGCGACGATGCCCTGCGCGAACAACTGACGGAGAAGGGATTCCCCATCGCCCGTCGCACCGTCGCAAAATACCGCGAGGCACTGGGCATCCCCATCGCAAGATTAAGAAAGGAATAGTGAAAAGTGAAAAGTGAAAAGTGAAAAATGAAAAGTGAAAAGTGAATAAATGACAAGAGAAAAGGGAATCATCCTCGCTGCAAGGCTCATCAGTATGGTGTTCACACCATTCTACCTACCCACATTAGGGTTGGTCGCCTTATTCATGTTCAGCTACATGAGCCAGATGCCCTGGAGCTACAAATTCCAACTGCTCACCATGGTGTATCTGCTGACAGTCGTCATCCCTACCGTACTGATTCATTTCTACCGTCGCCACCAAGGCTGGAGCCTCATCGACCTGGGACAGAAGGAACGGCGTGCAGTACCCTATGTCATCAGTATCCTCTGCTATTTCCTCTGCATCTACCTGATGGAACTGCTCCATATCCCCCACTTCATGATGTCTATCGTGACAGCGGCGCTGTTCATACAGATTACCTGCGCGATGATCAATGTGTGGTGGAAAATATCCACGCATACGGCAGCCATTGGCGGCGTGGCAGGCGCCCTCTTTGTCTTTGCCGAGTTCTTTGGCTTCAACCCCATCTGGTGGCTCTCGCTGACACTCATCCTGGCTGGCGTCCTCGGCACGAGTCGGATGATTCTGCGACAGCACAGCCTCGCCCAGGTCGTCGCCGGCTTCCTGGTGGGGGTCGTCTGTGCCATCATCGGCATCCTCTTCCTCTAAGTAATCATAAAGTTCAAAGTTCAAAGTTCAAAGCTCAAAGTTCAAAGTTCAAAGTAAATATGAAACCAATAGTCAGTATTATCATGGGCAGCACCAGTGACCTGCCCGTTATGGAAAAAGCCTGTAAACTGCTCGACGAGATGCAAGTACCTTTTGAAGTCAATGCCCTCTCCGCCCATCGCACCCCCGATGCTGTGGAGGAATTTGCCCGGACAGCGAAAGACCGCGGCATCAAGGTCATCATTGCCGGCGCCGGGATGGCAGCTGCCCTGCCTGGCGTGATAGCAGCTTCAACCACCCTGCCCGTCATCGGCGTTCCCATCAAAGGCATGCTCGACGGACTCGATGCCATGCTCAGCATCATCCAGATGCCTCCTGGCATCCCCGTGGCTACAGTGGGCATCAACGGTGCACAGAATGCGGCTATCCTCGCCGTTGAGATGATAGCCCTCAGCGATGCAGCCCTTGCCCAGCGACTGGCCGCTTACAAAGGAGGGCTACGGGCGAAGATCGAGAAGGCCAATAAGGACCTGGCCGATGTGAAATATGAGTTTAAGTGCAATTAATTGTTTACAGTTGACGGTTTACAGTTTACAGTTGAAATGATATATAATCGAAGAAAAACAAGCGAGACCCGTGTGGGCAACATCGGCATAGGAGGCAATAACCCCATCCGTATCCAGTCGATGGCCACCACCGACACCAACGATACCGCCGCCAGTGTGGCACAGGCCAAGCGCATCATCGATGCGGGAGGAGAGCTGGTGCGCTTCACAACACAGGGTACCCGTGAGGCAGAGAATATGAAAAACATCTCCGCCCAACTGAAAGCAGACGGTTATACCCAACCGTTGGTGGCAGATGTCCACTTCACGGCTCATACGGCCGATATCGCCGCCCAATATTGTGAGAAGGTGCGTATCAATCCGGGCAACTACGTCGACCCTGGACGTACCTTCAAACATCTGGAATATACCGACGAGGAATATGCTGGCGAGTTGCAGAAGATCGAGAAGAAACTCCTGCCTTTTATCCAGATCTGCAAGGAACATCACACAGCCGTCCGTATCGGCGTGAACCACGGTTCCCTGAGCGACCGTATCATGTCGCGCTATGGCGATACACCCGAAGGCATCGTCGAGAGTTGCATGGAGTTCCTGCGCATTTTTAAGCGGGAGAACTTCAACGACATCGTCATCTCCATCAAGGCTTCGAACACGGTCGTGATGGTGACAACCGTCCGTCTGCTGGTAGCCACCATGGACAAGGAGGATATGCACTATCCCCTGCACCTCGGTGTAACAGAGGCCGGCGAAGGCGAGGATGGCCGTATCAAGAGCGCCGTCGGCATCGGTGCCCTGTTGACAGAGGGTATTGGCGATACCATCCGCGTATCCCTGAGTGAAGAGCCGGAATACGAAATCCCCGTCGCCCGCAAACTGGTGGATATGATTCCCGAGTGCTGCCGCCTACGTGAGGAGGCAGAGGCCAGCATCAAGGACGATACCATCACCCTCGCCCTCGAGGCCCCCGATTGGGAAACATTCCAACTGAAGGCCGCCATGGCCGTAGGCGCCCTCCTCATCGACCGCAAAGCCACCAAATTAGTAATAACTAGTTCAACTAGTCAGGCTAGTCAGGCTAGTCTAACTAGTCTCTCTGACGCTATCCTCCAGGCCGCCCGTATCAAATTCACCAAGACCGAATACATCTCCTGCCCGGGCTGCGGACGCACCCTCTACAACCTGCAGGAGACCATCGCCCGCATCAAGGCGGCGATTCAGCAAGAGCAATGCGAACTTGCTCGCATTGCCGAGCGTGAGCCGTCTCGCCTCGAAGAGGTCCAGGCTGCCATCAATGACCTCGTCGGTCTGAAAATCGGTATTATGGGTTGCATCGTCAATGGTCCTGGCGAAATGGCCGATGCTGATTATGGCTATGTCGGAGCCGGGCGAGGCAAGATCTCCCTCTATAAGCAAAAAACCTGCGTGGAGAAGAATATTCCCGAAGAAGAAGCCGTGGAAAAACTCCTTGAGTTAATCCGAAGTGACAGGAAATGAGCCTGAAACGTTAATAAAGGAAAACAAATTGCAGAAATATGCAGAGAAAGGTGTACCTTTGCACACGAATTCTTTGGGAAAAGGAACGTTTACGTAAATGATTCAACGAATATATCTCATATTGCTGCTTGTGTTGGGTCTCAATGTGACCATTTCGGCACAGCAGCTCATAAAAGGAACAATCAAAGACGCCGAGACAGGCGAGGCAATCCCCTTTGCCAGTGTGGTCTACAAGGGCCATAACCTCGCTGTTATCTCTGATATCGATGGTGTCTACTCCATTAGGCGACACTTAGGGTGGAAAATCACCTTCAGTGCCGTTGGCTATCAGTCGCAGGTAATCACCGTGACTTCCGATACCAAGAGTGAACTTGACATCGCTCTGAAATCCGACAAGATGCAGCTGGCCGAGGTGACCGTCACCACCAAACGAAGCCGATACAGCCGGAAGAACAATCCCGCTGTAGAACTGATGAAGAAAGTCATTGCAGCCAAAAAGCTCAGCGACCTCTCCAACCACGATTACTATCAGTACGACAAATACGAGAAACTGACGCTGGCTGCCAACGACCTTACACCGAAGCGTTTGGAGGAGAAGCCGTTCTCCAGTACACCCTGGCTGATGGATCAGGTAGAGACCTGTAAGTACAACAACAAGAAAATCCTTCCCATCAGTGTCGACGAGACCGTCTCGCAGATTGTCTATCGCAAGGATCCGCAGTCGAAGAAGACCTATATCAAGGGTGAACAGTCGTCAGGTCTGAACGACCTGTTCCAAACGGGTGACATCCTCAATGTCGTACTGAAAGAGGTGTTTACCGATGTCGACCTCTACGACGACCAGATCCGTCTGGTACAGTATCCCTTTACCTCGCCGATTGGCAAGGATGCCATCAACTTCTACCGTTTCTACATTCAGGATACGGTGAAGATTGAGCGAGATAGCTGTATCCACCTGCATTTCCTGCCCAACAACCAGATGGACTTCGGTTTCCGTGGCGATATCTACATCTTGAAGGATTCCTCATATCATGTGCGCCGTTGTGAGCTGACCCTGCCCAAACAGACCTCCGTCAACTTCGTGAAGAACATGCGTATCGAACAGGAGTTCGAGCAGTTGGACAATGGTGAATGGGTGCTGACGCAAGACGATATGATTGCCGAACTGGAGTTCGCCAAGTTCATACAGGAAGCCATCGTCATTCGTACCACCCGCTTGGGCGAGTACTCCTTTGCAGAGATTCCAAAGAAGATGTTCAAGGGCAAACGCACGGAGATCAAGGAGCCTGACGCCGGCATGCGAGGCAAGAACTTCTGGAGCCAGTACCGACAAGTGGAACTCACCAAGAGCGAGGACTCCATGGGTGACTTCGTGAAGAACATCCAGAAAATCAAGGGCTTTAAGTACATCATGATCGGTCTGAACGCCCTGATCGAGAACTCTATCGAGACCAGCGACCCCAATAAGTTCGACATCTCGCCCGTGAACACCATCGTTTCACGAAACTTCATCGACGGTTGGCGCACCCGTATGAGCATGCAGACCACCGCCAACCTCAACAAACGTTGGTTCTGGCAGGGCTATTACGCCCATGCCTGGGGCAGTCACCGCAACTACTACAGCACAAAGGCCACCTACTCCTTCATCGACAAGATCTATATGCCGTGGGAGTATCCCAAGCGCACGCTGATGATTGAGAGTTCCTATGACCTGGCCTCACCCAGCGACCGTTACCTGCCTACCGATAAGGATAACATGTTCGTGGCCTTTAAGTGGGCTGATGTCAACAAGATGACGCTCGCCAACCGTCAGCAGATTGCCTTCGAATACGAGATGTATGGTGGTCTGAAGACATCGCTGAGTCTCAAGGCAGAGGAGCACGAGGCCGTAGGCGCCATGTCGTTCCGAAAGCTTAGCCAACCCAAAATAGAGTATACCGGACTGGACCGCCACCGCGAATTCCTCCGTACCACGGAGCTCTTTGCCGAAGTGCGCTATGCCCCTGATGAGACCTACATCAACAGTAAGCAGCGCCGTGTCACCATCAACAAGGATGCGCCTGCCATCTCCATCGCCCATACCTTCGGTTTCAAGAATGTGCTGGGTGGTCAGTATGAGTCCAACTTCACCGAGGCTAAGCTGTATAAGCGCTTCTGGATGAACAGCTGGGGAAAGATAGACCTTTTCCTCAAGGCTGGCATACAGTGGAACCAGGTGCCTTACATGCTGCTCATCCATCCGCTGGCAAACCTTTCCTATATCGGCCAGGAGGAGATGTTCTGCCTGATCAACAACATGGAGTTCCTCAACGACCGCTATGCCTCAATGATGTTGTCATGGGACTTCAACGGCAAGTTCTTCAACCGTATCCCACTCATCAAGAAGTTGAAGTGGCGTGAATATTTCGCTGTAAACACCCTTTGGGGTGACCTCAGCGACAAGAACAACCCCAATCTGCCTGAGAATGCCGGCAGCGACAAGCTGATGTACTTCCCCGACGGCTGTTATACCATGGACCCCAAACGTCCCTATGTCGAGATAGTGGCCGGTATACATAATATCTTCAAGATTGTACACATCGAATACGTGCGCCGTCTGAACTACATGGATCTGCCGACAGCCCACAGATGGGGCATGCGCTATGTCATTCGTTTAACATTCTAAACACGAATCACTATCATGAACGAGAATATCTCTAAAACACTGAAATCCTCTGAGACCGACGACTGGTTGGACCTGCACATCGTACGTCCGTTGTGCTTCTATTTCGTCAGGTTCTTCGCCTGGCTGGGCATCACGCCCAATACCGTCACCATCCTGTCGATGTTCGTCGGCGCCGCCAGCAGCTATTTCTTCGCCAGCGGTTGTCTTTATTATGAGGGAACAAAAGGACTGACCTATAACCTCATTGGCATTGCCCTGCTGATCATTGCCGACCTGCTCGACTGTACCGACGGACAACTGGCACGCTACACAGGTCAGAAGAGCCGCATGGGCCGTATCCTCGACGGTATCGCCGGCTTCACTTGGTTTATTCCCATCTACCACGTGCTTATCTATCGCTTCTACATGCATCACAGCATAGAGTTCGGCTGGCTGGGCATCGAGGACACCCAACAGAATACCATCATCGCCACCATCGTGGTCTATGTCGTAGGATGGATTTCCGGTCTTGTGGGCATGGGCAGTCAGTCACGTCTGGCCGACTACTATTACCAAATACATCTCTTCTTCCTGAAGGGCGAGAAAGGCAGCGAGCTCGACGACAGTCAGCGTCAGAAGGAGATCTATGAACAGATGCCTGCCGACACGAGTTGGATAGAGCGCACGTTCCAGAAGTCATACATCGACTATACACGCAAGCAGGAAAAGGTCACCCCGCAGTTCCAGCGCCTCATGTTGCAGCTGCGCCAGAAATACGGCAGTGCCGGTAACATGCCGGCAGAGGTACGCGAGGCATTCCACAGTCAGTCTCTGCCACTGATGAAGTGGAACGGTCTGCTCACCTTCAACTTCCGCTCTGCCTGGTTCTTCCTGTTCTGTCTGCTCGACATACCAGCTGTTAATTTCCTCTTCGAGATTATCTGCATGGGACTGCTGGCCTATTACATCAACCACCGTCATGAAGCCTTCTGCAAACGGATTGCAGACCAATTATAACCAAGGAGAACCGGCATGAAGTGGACCAAACAGCGACTCAACAATCTGTTCTTCCTACTCGGCATCGCCGCCGTCGTAGTGATGTTGCTGACATTCGACGTCAGCTTCATTGAACTATGGCAGCACCTGTGTCATGCCGGCTACTGGCTGATACCGATTGTGGGCATCTGGATTGTGGTCTACGGGCTGAATGCCTTCGCCTGGAAAGCCATCATTGAAGGGAACATTGGCACCAAGGCACCCATCAGTTTCTGGAGAATTTACCGACTGACCATCACGGGTTATGCCTTGAACTACGCTACACCCGTTGGCGGTCTGGGAGGCGAACCCTACCGTATCATGGAACTCTCAAAGGACATCGACAAGCATCATGCCACGTCGAGTGTCATCCTCTATGCCATGATGCATTTCTTTGCCCATTTCTGGTTTTGGTTCCTCAGTATCTTTATCTATCTGGGCCTTGTACTCATTGGCGACCTGCCCATCAGCACCGCCATCGGCATCACCCTCGGCATCATCGTGGTATTCTGTCTGATAGCCTTCTACCTTTTCTCGAAAGGCTACAAGAACGGTCTAGTGAAATATGTCCTGGGCGTTGTTAGCCGCATTCCGGGCCTGAAGCGCTGGACACTGAAGTTCTGGGCACGCCATTCGGAGGCCATCCAGAATGTCGACCAACAGATTGCGGCCCTCTATGCCCAGGACACAAAGGCGTTTTATAAGAGTCTGATATTGGAATATCTCTCCCGTGTGGTACAGAGTTCTGAGGTGATGTTCATGCTGCTGCTCTTCGGCATCGACTGCGGAGGGGGCTTCAGCGGACTTGCCATCACCTTCCTCCATAGCATCCTCATCGTGTCATTCACCACGCTCTTTGCCAACCTGATTGGTTTCCTGCCCATGCAACTGGGCGTACAGGAGGGTGGTTTCGTGATCTCTATCGCCGCCCTGGGCCTTTCTGCTGCCTTGGGCATCTTCGTGAGTATCATCTGCCGTGTGCGTGAGATTATCTGGATCGTCATCGGCATCGGACTGATGAAGTTGAAAGTTTAGAGTTGAAGAATTGAAGAATTGAAGAATTGAAGAATTGAAGAGTTGAAGAATTGAAGAGTTGAAGAATTGAAGAATTAAAGAAATATAGCATTATGAATTTTCTCGACAGAAATGAATTTAACTTTGAGCCCAGCCAGAAAGTGGTGGAGGCCATCAAGAGTTTCGACCCCAAGACACTATGCTTCTATACCCGTATCTATGACGAGGGCAAGAAGAGTGTGATCTCCGTGCGCCTGAGCGAGATCTACGGTGTTCCCGAGGAGCAGGTGCTGCTCACCTACGGTGGTGAGGACATGCTGAAGAACGCCATCCACTATTTCCTCATGCTCGACGACAACAAGCGTATCCTTATCCCCGAGTTCTCATGGTGGTATTACAACCGTGTGGCCAGTGAGTGTGGTGGCACCTTCGAGATGTATCCTTTGTATGAGAAAGACGACACCTTCGCCTATGATGTCGACGAGGTCATCGAATACACCAATCGCGTACATCCCCGCATGCTGCTGCTTGCCTCGCCTAACAACCCCACAGGTAACGGTCTGACACCTGAGGAGATCGGACGCATCATGGAGCATATCCCCTCCGACACGATGGTACTCATCGACGAGGCCTATGCCAGTTTCATCTCTACCGATACCGATTACATCGCACCGCTGGTCAACAAATACAGCAACCTGATCATCTCGCGTACACTCTCTAAGTTCTACGGTCTGCCTGGTCTCCGTTGTGGTTTCGGCTTCATCGGCAAGGGCCACGACCAGTTCCTGAGCTATGTGAACAAGTACCTCGGCTACAACCGTTTCTCAGAGGCTGTCGCCCTGGCCGCCCTCGACAGCGATGCACACTACCGCCAGGTGGCCGACGATATGGAATGGGGACGCCAACTGTATAAGAAAGAGCTGGGCCATCTGCCCGGTTTCAAGGTCTATAAGTCAGTCGCTAACTTCATCCTCATCAAGTATCCGCTCGAGATCAAGGAGGCCCTGATGGAGGCTCTGAAGATTCAGGACTATAAGATTAAGTTCATGTCGGATAAGGGTCTGGAGTCCTGCCTCCGCATCACCCTCGGCCGTAAAGAGCAGACCCAGACCGTCGTCGACACGATTTTGAAATGTCTTAAGTAATCATAAAGTTCAAAGCTCAAAGTTCAAAGTTCAAAGTCTATGATCGGCGTTATCTTAGCTGCGGGTATGGCAAAGCGCCTACGCCCGCTGACCGACACGCAGCCCAAGTGTCTTCTGAAGGTGGGCGAACGCACGCTGCTGCAACGTACCGTCGATGCGATGGCCGCTGCCGGCATCACTGAATTTGTCGTGGTCACCGGCTATCTCGGCAACATGATCCGCGATTTCCTCACTTCTCACTATTCACTTTTCACTTTTCACTTCTTAGACAACGTCGACTACGCCCACAACAACAACATCTACTCGCTCTGGATGGCGGGGCAGATTGTGCGCGGCAAGGAATTCCTCCTCATGGACAGCGACATCCTCTGCGACCCCGCTGCCGTGTTGCGTATCGCCAGTGAGCAAGAGGCGGCCTTAGCCGTGAACCGTCATGAACTGGGTGAGGAGGAGATGAAGGTGGTGGTCGACGACCAGATGCGCATCACCGAGATCAGCAAGACCTGTCGGCCTGAGGATGCCATGGGCGAATCGGTGGGCATCGAGAAGATGACCGCTGCCTACAGCGAAGCCCTCTTCCGCGAACTCGACCAGATGATCCTGCAAGAAGGCCTCATCGACATCTTCTATGAGCGTGCCTTCGAGCGTCTCATCCCCCAGGGCCACACCTTCCGCGTAATCGACACCACCGACTACTTCTCTTACGAACTCGACACCCCCGAGGACTTCCAACGCGCCCAGGAACTCATGCCCGCAGAACTTTACTGATGCCCTCGCAACGAGACCACTCAGGCTGATGTCTCGCCTTACTGATCCTATTTTGCTATTCTCAGCACGGGCGCAAGAAAGTTGGTACTCACCACTTTCTTGTTGGAGGGCTGTGGCAGACTGACCCAACGACTTGATGACAAGGCGACCATCCTCAGGCCAACCCATCGCCGTGACATAGAGGTATTTCTTCGTCTGGTTAAAGCGGATGTCGCGGGCATCCATATTACTATACTGTCCATCGTTGAAGCCCTGGGCATTCAGCTTGATGGTTTTCTCGGCTACAGGGCTCAGGGATAATCTCATTGGAGGCGCCACATGGGCTCATGCGCCTCACTGACAGGAACCTGATATTGCTGTGCCGTCACATTCAGCGAAGCACAAAAGGTTAAAACGATTATAAATACTTTCTTCATACTGGATGCAAACGTTATTTCACAAGCACTTCGATGATGCCCGACGGTTTGATGCCGGCAAAGGCGATGATATCCTTGAGCACCGCAATTCCCATCGTTTACTGGTCGCGGGTGAGCATGATGCGGTAGTCGACGGGGCTCATGCCGATGGCATCCTGGATACGGCGCTGCAGCATGCGGATGTTGGTGAAGCCCGACTCCTCGGCGATGGCAGCGATGGAGTAGTTTGGCTGGTCACGCAGCAGGCGCAGGGCCGCCAATGTGCGCAGGTTGTCGATATAGGCCTCTGGCGTGCGGTGGATGGTCTGTTTGCGGAAGAGCTGATTCAGGCGTGCCTGACTCACCCCGAGCATTTCTGCCAGCGCGGCTGCATCGAAATCCGGTTTCAGGTGCGGACGGTCTTTCTCCACTCGCATCTCGATGAGTGCCATCAGTTGTCCGTCGTCTTGCAGGTCGGCATTACGCTGCCGCTCCACATGACCTTCCATGATTTCACGCGCCACCTCGGTGCGTCGACGCAGTTCGACATCCAACTCCAAACGTTCCGACAGGTCGAGATTACGGCTTACCAATCGTATTAACTCGTCCTTCAACCGCTCCACTTCACCCCGCAGAAAGGTGTTTTCCTCCTGCAATTTCTTTAAATCCTCTTTCATATGTCCTCTAATCCTCGGTTAAGAATAACTGTAGGAATCCACCCAGGACAAACACCTCTCTGACATCATCCGACATGCCTTTCAGCGTGACCAGATGGCCGTTGCTACGGGCATGCTTATAGACGTTGAGCAGGATTCTCAGACCACTACTGGAGATGTATTCCAGTTCGCTGCAATCGATGAGGATATTACAGTCTGTACGCTCAAATACCGGTTCGAGGCCGCGGGAAGCCTCCGAACTTGCGACATTGTCGAGGTCGCCGATGAGGGCAGCCACGAGTCTTCCGTCTTGTTCGCTAAGTGTGATTTTAAACATACTCTTTTACTTTTTATGAATTGTTTTTAGGATTTTCAAAATGTTATGTCCGTCAACGCGCTGATAAGCCAGCCCGTCGGTCATCTTGTGCAGGTACATGATACCCAGCCCCCCGGGAGGCCGTTGGTCAGCAGGCACCGAGAAGTCGGTGGGGGATTCGGCAGTCGGGTCGAAGGGCTGTCCGTCGTCGTCGATGGTCAGCACCAGCTGGTCGTCTTCCACCGATGCCTGGAGGGTGATGGCGGTAGCCTGCCCGTGGTTGATGACATTGGCCACAGCCTCCTCCACAGCCAGGCGCAGCCGTTTGGTCTCTCTGTCGTCCAGCCCTGCCTGTTGGGCGGATTGGGCGATAAAGGGTTCGAGGGCGCCGATGTCGTCCATTGAGGCGGAGATAGAGAGGTGCCCATTCCTTTGGGACTGCCATTGGATGGCGAGTAGTGTGATGTCATCGCTTTGCTCAGCGTCGCCTGCATGGCGGCGAACCTCGCTCTCCATCAGCTCTACCAGTTGCTGGGGCGAGTCGGCGGCGTGCTCGGCAGCCAGTTGGTTCACGCGTTTCCTGCCAAACAACTCGTTGGCGGTGTTCTTGGCCTCGCTGATGCCATCGGTATACAGGAAAAGCATGTCGCCGGGCTTCAGCTGCATCTGCTGTCCCTCATAGGTCCAGTCGGACAGGGCGCCTACGGGCAGATTCGGTATGATGGTTAACGGCTGACCAGCGACAATCGGCTGCTCATGGCCCGCATTGCAATAGTCGAGGTGGCCTGTGGTGAGGTCGAGGATTCCCACGAACATCGTGACGAAATAGCCTGCCGTCGATTCCTCGCAGATGCTGCGGTTCATCGTGTCGACGATGGCAGCGGCACTGTCGGCACGACGCGTCTCACTGCGGAACATGGCACGTACCACCGCCATCATCAGGGCAGCAGGCACACCCTTGCCGCTCACGTCGCCGATGCAGAAGAACAGGCGACCCGAGCGCAGGAAGAAGTCGTAGAGGTCGCCACCCACATCACGGGCAGGCGTCAGCGCAGCATACAAGTCGACAGCGCCTGAGGGCGTATTGAGTGTCTTCGGCAGCATCGCCATCTGGATGCCGTTGGCAATCTTCAGCTCATGTTCGAGATTGGCCTTCTGCATGGCAACAGGGTCGGCGATGTCTTTGATCTGGCGGCGACAGATGAAATAGATGGCCAGCAGGCCGAGCAACATCACTGCCAGGATAATGATATTCAGTCTTTTGGCATTCGACTGTATCGCGTCCAAGGGAGTTACGAAGACCATCACCCATCCCACCGGATGGACACCGCGATAAGTCATCATGGATTCCACACCGTCGATCTTCGTCACACAGGTGCCGCGGTGTGCCTTCATTTCATGGCCCACTTCCTTTTCGAGATTCTTCGTGATGCGATCTTCGTCAGGATGCATGATGATAGTGCCTCTCCGGTCGACGATGAAGAAGTAGGAATGGTGACGCTGTCCTTGCTCATAATTTTTGACCATCTTATTGACGTCAGCCATGATGCTATCGCTGAGTTCTTCCAGGGCAAGATCAGCGCAAATCATCGCCACTGGCGCTCCATGGCTGTTGTGGATAGGGACGCCGTAGGTGGCCAGCAGACGTTGTTTCTGACCGGAGGCAAATATTTTACTCTCGTAGTATGGTTTTGTCCAGCCGCTTTCGTCCTTCTGCATCTGCTCCTTTACCCAGATATCTGAAAATTCGCTGTGATACGTGCTGTCCACCCTCGTCACTCTTACACAGCCGACATCGTCTCTTCTGGCAAAGGGTATGAATAACCGTCCTTTGCTGGGATAATAGTACTCCTTGAACACCAGGGCGCAGCTGGCGATGGAGCCGTTCTGGCTGACAATACGGTTCATGTGATCGAACAACTGGTCGGGATGGTCGAGGTCACGCTCTATGTCGTGCACATTATTCTCAACGGCCATATATACTTCCGACAGTTTCCGACGCATATCCTGATAATGCTCGAGCATAATGCTCAGATGGCGGTCCTGAGCCTCGGCGAGCATATACTCCCTGACAGCGAAATACACGACTGCGGCAATGATAACCATCATTACCAGAACCACCGCCATGATGCGGTAGGTGAGTCGTGCCGACAGGGATTTCTGCATATTACATAGATTATCTGGCGACAAAGATACACAAAAAAACTGGAAGTTCAAAACTTCCAGCTGTTTTTTTGTATGCGCGTCCTTTGCGTTAGTTCACTGCTGAATACCATGCGGTCTGCTTGATATCCTCATTCCACTTGGCGTAGGTGCCCTTGGCAGGATCCTGCTCCACGAACATCGACACGCCGTGCATCTTCTCGTCGGTCACCGTGAAGTCGCTGTACTTCGCTGACCAGCGCTTGTTGGTAGCCCATTTCGTTGCATTGCGATGGTCCACAATGGCCTTGTCGAGCACCTGCTTCCACTGCTGATACACCTCCTGAGGAGCGTAGGCGAGGAAGAAGTCACCGGCATCGTAGAAGATGTTGTACTCGGGGAAGAAATCCTTACTAGTGTCAGTATGGTAGTAGTGGATCATGCCCGTCATGTCGGCATACTGGCTGCTCATCGTAGCCTTCACAGCCTGCAGGGCCTGACGGGTGGCCTGTGCCACATGCTCCATCTCGCTGGTCTGTACGGCTGTCAGGGGAAGATAGCCTCTCTCGTTCCGATAGTACTTGTCGATGATGTCGGTATAGAACTTACCGTCGGCAAACATATCCGGCACAATCTGGTCGTAGGGAGCGCCATTACCGGGAATCTCTGCAGGCGAACCGATGATGTAGTCGCTGTTGTTGCGCAGCTCATAGAGGTTCTCCAGGCACATGAAGTTACAGCAGTCGGCCATGATGAACTTCAGGTGAGGCATGCCGTCGAGGATACCTTTCATGGTGGTGATGTTCATCCAGCGTCCATTGAGATAGTTCTGGCTCTTACCCCAGTCCACGCCGAAGGCTCTGTTGCTGCGTCGAGGTGTTACCTCGTCCTTCATCAGCCAGCCGCTGCCGTGTCCCCAGAGCACCAGTCCGTAGTTGTTGCCGGTGGCGGGATAGTGACTGAAAGCGTAGCGCATCACACCTTCCATAATAACGGGATCCGAAGCGCGGTTCTCGTCGTCGCTGCTGACGATGCCCATATCGTTGATACTCAGTGAGTCGATCACCTCACCGTTCTTGATTCTTCCCAGCCAAGGGGTCTCGTTGGACTGACCTTTGTAACGGCAAACAAACACCAGCAGGTTATCGTTATCGCTCAGCTGCTTCGAACCCAGCTTCATCTCGTTCAGGTCGGAGCTTACAGCGTCATTCAGGTCGTTCTTGCCTGCCATATACACCAGCACGGTCTTGGACTGAGGATTTGACTTTGTGTCAATGATCTGATCGGCTATGCCATTTACCAGTCCTTCTGCGATATCGTCTATAGTTCCAGTACACGATGTCAGTGTAACATTACCCATCATGATAAGGGTTGCGGCGATGAAAGAAATTGTATACTGTTTCATAATCTTTTATATTTTTAATTGTTAATACTTTTGTTCTGTTGTGTCGTTCTTATCTTTCGACACTGCAAAATTAAGGCGATTTCCGGCTGTTTCCAAGTTTTTTCTTCTTTTTCGTCCTGACTTGTAGCGACAATGGCCCGATATGACGACAAAGGGGGCACGTGGCCCCCAATTCTGTCGCAAAAGGATGTAGGTTGTTCTTATTTGATACCCATCAGGTTCTCTTTGCCGTAGTCGCGGGCACTTCTGATGCCTTCCGATGCAGCGTCGAGCAGTTTGGTCAGGCGGTCGTCGGCTTTCTGGTCCGTCGGGTATTCGTATGAGAAGAGACTTTTCTCAGGCACGAGGTTCATCTTTGTGCTCCACTCGCCGATTTCGAACTTCCAGACCTTCAGCTTGGCTCCCAGTTCTGCATAGACACCGGCCTTGACTTCCGCATTGAAATTGATAGGCTTGTCCTCCAGTGGCGCAATCTTCAGTTCTGCTTCTGCCGAGAGCTTCGGACCAATGGCGATGGTGGGGCCTGCCAGCTTGTCGATGATGAGGTCAACACCGAGGAAGAGTCCGATGCCTGCCTCTGCCTTGAAGGAGGTGGTGGGGGTAATGAAGGTGAGCTTGTTCTTCACTTCCTCAGTCTCTCCGTATGCACCCCAGTCGTTGGTATATTTTACACCACCTTTGAAGGTACGATCGTACTCGTATTTGACACCTCCGTAGAATGAACCTTTGACTTTGGCATCGAACTTCATGTACATACTCGGATTGACATCTACCCAGAATACTGCGGGGCCGATATTGAACCAGAATGTGAAGGCTGTGAAGTTCCAGATTTCCTTCTTGACCTCGGCCAGTTTCTTCTCCTTGTCGAAACCGATAGTGATCTGCGGCTTGAAGGTGAAACGACCATCGACACCGGCATCGAACTTATTGAGGATGGGCACTATGGCGTAGTCGCGGTCAACATCGAGATAGAACTTATAGTTCAGGTTCAGCGATGCGGGAGCCTTGATGTGTACGTTCAGGGTGTCACCGTTGGAGCCGAACTGCGGGTCAGCCGTGATCTCGGTTTCGATATTGATGACATTACCCTTCTTGTCGACGGTGAAGTAGTGTCCGCGCCATGCCTTCTTGGCTGCCTCAGCGATTTCATCGAACGTTTCCTCAAACCAGTCAAGGATTCCACGGGTCTTGTTCATGCCCAACAGTTCCTCGGCACTGAAGTCTTCACTCTCGAAGGAGTCCATACCACGGGTCAGGGCCGTAGGTTCGCAGTCGCGATGGATGACGCGCACACCCATCGGGTGGATGAAGCCTTCCTCATCAGTATAGCGGGATGAGAGGTCGCCGTTGCCACCGCGGGTGAGGCCAGCGTTCTCATTGATGAAAAGGCGGGTGTCGAATCCGACGCGCTTCCCGACCATAAACTCGCCGATACCGGCCTTTTGCACGTCGAGGATAATGCGGTCGCCTTCCGTCTTCTCACTGATAGCTCTTACGTGGAAGGGGCGCTGATTCTGGCTCTGCCAAACGCCTGTGGGGTGATTCACGAAGGAGCGGATGCCCAGTTTCTCGGCCAGTGCCTTGCTAACACCGATCTTCGTGGTGTCGGCATTCAGGATCTGCACGTCGCCCGAGGTGTTATAATCGAAGAAGTTCAATCCGAGGGGTTCCAATATCTCCTGGCGGGTTGCCGGCTGATTATTGCTACTGGCATTGCTGTCGCTCAATGCGTCGATATCATCACTACATGCTGTGAAAACAGTTGCAAATATACCTGCGGTAAGGATGTTCATGAACATCGTCTTTACCAATGAATTCTTAGTTGTCATAATTTTGAAGTTTTAAAATGTTATTACTTTTTTTATTATTATCTCTTTTTGTCGCTGTCGTTTGGAGTTTATTGCGTCCGTTTTTGACTTTTGACACTGCAAAATTATGATGTTTTTTAGCTGCTTCCAAGAAATCTCATGTTTTTCGTTCCGAGTTGTAGCGACAACGGCCCGATATGGCGACAAATCGTTTTCACCCCCTCAAAATCTGTCGCCTCAACCCGTTTTATCTGTAGTCAAAGAGGATTTTTCGACGATTTTCCTTCGGCCGCACGGCAAAGTGAATCCTATACGTCGTGCCACGCTTCGCGCATCCAGGCGGCGACGCTCTTTTGCATGCGCTGCTTGAAGGCGGTGC
>CAMJBL010000014.1 GCA_946403845.1 uncultured Prevotella sp.
GACCTTCAGAACCGGAATCTGACGCTCTATTCAGCTAAGCTACGGGACCGATGCATGATTGCGGATGCAAAGGTACAGAAAAAAGTGAAAAGTGAAAAGTGAAAGGTGAAAAATTAACTTTTCTTGTGACACGGAACGTTGGTCTGAGGGCAGCGAATGATAATCATTTTGGGCGAAAATAGGTGCAATTTGTTAGCAAATATCAAGGAAATGATAAATTTTTGCAAATTATTTGAGGATTTTGGTTGCAGTTTGATAAGAATTATGTATTTTTGCACGCAAATTAAGCATAAACTGAAAAAATGGGACAAGTAATCAAACCTGTGAAATATGAAGCGCTGCTGGATACAAAGCAGACGGAGCAGGGTATCAAACTCATCAAGGAATTCTTTCAGCAGAACCTCTCCACAGAGCTGAGGCTGCGCCGTGTGACGGCCCCTCTGTTCGTGTTGAAGGGCCTGGGTATCAACGACGACCTGAATGGTGTGGAGCGTGCAGTGACGTTCCCCATCAAGGACCTGGGTGATGCCAAGGCCGAGGTGGTTCACTCGCTAGCCAAGTGGAAGCGGCTCTCGCTGGCCGAGTATCAGATAGAGCCGGGCTATGGCATCTATACCGACATGAACGCCATCCGTGCCGACGAGGAGCTCGACAACCTGCATTCGCTCTATGTGGACCAGTGGGACTGGGAGGCCGTGATCCGTAAGGAAGACCGCACGCTGTCGTTCCTGAAGAATATCGTGGAGCGTATCTATTCGGCCATCCGCCGTACGGAATACCTGACCTGTGAGACCTATCCGCAGATCAAGCCCTTCCTGCCCGAGAAGATTCACTTCATCCATGCTGAGGAGCTGTTGAAGATGTATCCCGACAAGACGCCCAAGGAGCGCGAGGATGCCATCTGCGAGGCCTATGGTGCCGTGTTCGTGATTGGTATCGGCGGCAAGCTCTCGAACGGGGAGAAGCACGACGGACGTGCACCTGACTATGATGACTGGTCGACCATCGCCGAGAACGGCAAGATGGGTCTGAACGGCGATATCCTCATCTGGTATCCGGTATTGGGACGCAGCTTCGAGTTGTCGTCGATGGGTATCCGTGTGGACAAGGAGAGTCTGCTGCGCCAGTTGAAGCTCGAGGGCAAGGAGGAGCGAGAACAGCTCTTCTTCCACCAGCAGCTGCTCAACGACAAGCTGCCGCTCTCCATCGGTGGAGGTATCGGTCAGAGCCGTCTGTGTATGGTGCTGTTGCACAAGGGACATATCGGCGAGATCCAAGCCAGTATCTGGCCCGATGATATGCGGAAGGCTTGTAAGGAATTAGGAATGAACCTGATTTAGTGAATAGTGAAAAGTGAACTCAGGCGAGTTCAAGGTCAAATGCCTGTTGTAGCTTTGCTACAGCAGGATTTATTTTGCTCATTTCCTCGAACTGCTCGCGACGGGAGAGAATCTTGGGCTGCTCCTTCTGGTCGCTGACATGGATGGTGAAGGTGATCTGAGCATTGTGCAGATACATCTGCAGCGTCTTGAGGATGCTCTTGTGGATGGCCTCCATGTCCTGCCGGATCAACTCGTTCTCGACGGTGACCTCGACCTGCGGGAACTCGGTGATCTGTGGATTCATGTTCTTCATGCGGGTGGCGATGCCGATGAGCTGGGGCTGGTTTTCGGACATGCGGTTGCACATTGACATCCATTGCAGTTCAAGCTCATCCTGCGTGAACTGCTGATTGCTCATCTGACCGTCTTTCAGATCGGCCAGACTGTCGGTGAAGTTGACTTTCGAGGGCTTGCCGTCCTGACGGAGCTTGTTCCACGAGAAGCCCAGGCCGCCGAGCTTGAGGGAAGGACGGGCGGGGGAGGGCTGAGATTTCGGAGTTGTCGGAGCTTTCGGAGCGTTCTGAGGGCTCTGAGTATTCTGGGCTTTGGGGCTTGGTTGTGATGCAGGGGTCTCAGCAGCGACTACCTGCGGGGTCGCTGACTTAGGCTGAGACTGCTGTATCAGGTGCTTAAACAGGGATTTTAATCTTCTGGGGCGACGCCCCGCGCTGGCGCTGTCGTCGGGCTGGGTGATCTGTGCGATCTCGATGAGGGTCAGTTCCACGAGCAGACGTTTGTTCGACGACTGACGGTAGTTGATGTCGCACTGGTTCATCAGCTTGAGGGCCTGATAGAGGAAACGCGTGTCGCACTTCTTGGCCTGCTCCTCATAGCGCTGGCGCTGCTGGTCGCTCACCTCGAGCAGGGGGAGTGTCTGCGGGTCCTTGGCCATCATGACGTTGCGCACGTGCTTGGCGAGGCCCTGGATGAGCAGTCCGCCATCGAAACCCTTGTTGATGATCGAGTTGAGCAGCACCATGATGTCGCTCACATTATTAATAATAGAGAGGTTGATGATCTTGAAATAATTCTCGGAGTCGAGCACGTTGAGATCCTCAATCACCTTGTCGTAGGTGATGTTGCCCTGACAGAACGAGGTTGCCTGGTCGAAGATGGAGAGGGCATCGCGCATACCACCGTCGGCCTTCTCGGCGATGATGGCCAGTGCCTGCTCCTCGTAGGTGATGCCCTCCTTGTCGGCCACAGCCATCAGGTGGTCGATGGTGTTGCGGACGGTCATCCGCTCGAAGTCGTAGATCTGACAACGGCTGAGGATGGTGGGCAGGATCTTATGCTTCTCGGTGGTGGCGAGGATGAAGATGACGTGTGCGGGCGGCTCCTCGAGCGTCTTCAGGAAAGCGTTGAAGGCAGCGGTAGAGAGCATGTGCACCTCGTCGATGATGAACACCTTGTAGCGTCCGAGCTGCGGTGGGATGCGCGTCTGCTCCATCAGCGTCTTGATATGTTCCACACTGTTGTTCGAGGCAGCGTCGAGCTCGAAGATGTTCAGGGAGCGCTGTTCGTTGAACGACTGGCAGCTCTCGCATTCATTGCAGGCCTCGCCTTCTGCCGTGGGGGTCTGGCAGTTGATGGCCTTGGCAAAGATGCGGGCACAGGTGGTCTTTCCTACACCACGTGGACCGCAGAAGAGGTAGGCGTGGGCTAGTTTTCCGCTCTTCACGGCATTCTTCAGGGTGGTGGTGAGTGCCGCCTGACCCACGACGGTATCGAAGGTCGTTGGACGGTACTTACGTGCTGAAACGATATATTCCATAAGTTTTTAATTAATTTTGGTGCAAAGATACAAAAAGTTTATAGTTTATTGTTGATAGTTTATAGTTTTTTTGTAATTTTGCAGACGAATATGAAAGTATTAAGTAACATTAAACTTTTTGCCCTAAAGGTATTGCGTGCGCAGGCGACGAAGTATACGATCGTCTGTCTGTTGGGCGTGCTCATTGTGGGCTTCCTCGACGAGAACAGCGTCTGGAGCCACTTCAAGAACAAGCAGCGCATCAGCGACTTAGAGGAGGAGATTGCCAAGTACACTTCGGATTATGAGCGCGACCAGGCTCAGATCCGGGAGTTGAACCGTAATCCGAAGGCCATGGAGAAGATTGCCCGTGAGCGATACTTCATGAAGGCCGACGACGAGGACATCTTCGTGCTCAGCGATGATGACCGCGAAGCCAAACCAATCGTAAGCAATGAAGCAGCTGAGTAGGGTAGAGAGTATCATCTTCCTGGTGGGTGGCCTGCTGATGGTCATCGGTGCCGGCACGAGTCTGCTGGCCTGGGAGGCTGCGCCCTATGTGTTCGCCCTGGGTGCCCTTTGTTTTACCGCCATGCAGATGAAGCAGCGTTATGACGGAAAGAATGTGACCATCCGCCGGTTGCGCAGGATGATGCTGATCAGCGATATGCTCTTCCTGGTGTCGGCCCTGCTGATGTTTGCCAGTCAGCGCAACATCTTCGGACTTGATCATATCACCTATCTTCAGTATGTCTATCGCAAATGGGTGGTGACGTTGCTGATAGCTGCCATTTTGCAGCTATATTCCTATCATCGGATCGGTCAGGAATTGGCAAAAGAATGAAAAAACTATAAAAGATTGCGCATTTGTTTTAAAATGCGCAAATTTTTTTTCGCAATTCAATATATCATTGTACATTTGCATCGAAAACGAAGAGATAATGAAGAAGTTCGTATATACAATCATTGCCGTGGTCGCCCTGACCTCCTGTGCCGACTCCTATAATATCCAGGGGTCGTCGACGGTATCGTCGCTGGATGGCAGCAAACTCTATCTGAAGGCCATCAAGGATCAGGAGTTGAAGAGTATCGACTCCTGCGACGTGGTGCATGGCAAGTTCCGCTTTGCCGGACTGCTGGATACCATCCGCATGGCCAGCCTCTATATGGATGAGGAGAGTATCCTGCCCATCGTGATCGAGAAGGGTGAGATAGAAATCAAGATCGACAATGCCAGTCAGCGTGTGAGCGGTACGCCTCTGAATGAGGAGCTCTATGATTTCATTACCCTGCACAACCAGTTGAACAATGAGATGAACGAGCTGTCGCACAAGCAGAGTCAGATGCTGCTTGACGGTATCGATGAAGACGAAATCAACCAGCAACTCACCCTGGAGGCTGCCAAGATAGCCCAGAAGGAGGACAGTCTGGTGACTAACTTCATCGTTGACAATTTCGACAATGTGTTAGGGCCTGGCGTGTTTATGATGATGACCAGCGCCTATCCTTATCCCGTGCTGACCCCTCAGATAGAGGACATCATGAGCAAGGCGACGCAGAAGTTCAAGTCAGATCCCTATGTGAAAGAGTATTACCGGACTGCCAATGAAATCCAGGCCCGTGAGAACGGACTGGTTGATGCTGTGCCGCAAGAGGAGCCCGCTGAGGCTGCCTCCGTACAGCCCCCTCATACCTTGCCCGACTCCATGCATGTGCCTCTGACAAACCTCCCCCAAAAATGAGAACCATTGTCGCGGGCGGAACCCTTGTCAATGAAGACAGGACGTTCGATGGTACGATCGTCATCGAAGACGGCGCTATAACGCAGATTATTCAAGGACATACCCATCCCGAAGCATCATCCGATGAAGTCATTGATGCTTCGGGATGTTTCGTATTGCCAGGTATCATCGACGATCATGTCCACTTCCGTGAGCCGGGGCTGACGGAGAAGGCTGACATCGATACGGAGAGCCGTGCAGCAGCGGCGGGTGGGGTGACTACCTATTTCGATATGCCTAATACGGTGCCTCAGACGACGACGCTCGAGGCACTTGAAGGAAAATTTGCATTGGCGGCCAAGAAGAGCCACGTGAATTACAGCTTCTTCTTCGGGGCCACTAACGACAATATCGCCCTTTTCGAACAGCTTGACCCGCATCGTATCCCGGGTATCAAGGTGTTTATGGGCAGTTCGACGGGTAATATGCTGGTGGATCGTCGGGAGTCGCTGGAGCAGCTGTTCTCTTCGGCGAAGCTGCCCCTCATGGCGCATTGTGAGGATACGGCTATCATCAACCGCAATATGGCTGAGGCGAAAGCCCGATATGGCGAGGATCCCAAGGTGATTCACCATCCGGAGATCCGTAGCGAGGAAGCCTGTTATGAGAGCACGCGACTGGCTGTGGAGCTGGCCACAAAGCATCATGCCCGTCTGCACATCGCCCATCTGACCACCGCCAAGGAATTGGATCTGATTCCCGCAAATGATATCTCTCACCTCTCACCTCTCACCTCTCACCTCTCTTCTATCACCGCTGAGGTGACTCCATCGCATCTCTATTTCTGTGATCGCGACTATGTAGGCCTGGGCACCCGTATCAAGTGTAACCCTGCCATTAAAACCGAACGCGATCGTGAGGCCTTGCAGCGTTCGCTGAGCGATGGACGGATTACGGTGATAGGTACCGACCATGCACCCCATCTGCTGTCGCAGAAGGAGGGAGGCTGTGCGAAGGCTGTCAGTGGGATGCCGATGATCCAGTTCTCGCTGGTAACGATGTTGGAACTGGTGGATAACGGTATCCTTACCCTCGAACGCCTTGTGGAACTGATGTGTCATAATCCCGCCCGTCTTTTCGAGGTTCGTCAGCGTGGCTTTATCCGTGAGGGTTATCAGGCTGATTTGGTGCTGGTACGTCCCAATACAGCCTGGGTGTGTACGAAGAATCTCATCCAGAGCAAATGCGGTTGGAGTCCAATGGAGGGACATATGTTCCTCTGGCGGGTGGAGCGCACCCTCTGTAATGGTCATACGGTGTATGCCGATGGGAAGGTGGATACGGACTATATCGGACAACCAGTGGCTTTCAGATGATCATTACCTACGATATCCATGAGTTAGTGCCCTATATCAACTGGGTCTATTTCTTCTTTGCCTGGCAGGTGAAGGATAAGGATGAGAAGGCACGTCTGCGTCAGGAGGCAGAAACGCTCCTGGTCCAGTGGGAGGGCCACTATCATGCCTATGGTCTCTTTGAACTTTTCGAGGCTTATAGCGATGGGGATGATATCGTTGTTAGAGGTGAGAGGGGAGAGGTAAGAGGTGAGAGAATACCTCAAACTCACAGAATACCTTGTTTGCGACAGCAACAGGGTGAGGCGCCCTATCTCTGCCTTTCCGACTTTATCAGTCCACAGATCATATCTCTCACCTCTTACCTCTCACCTCTTACCTCTAAACTGGGCCTTTTCGCCACTTCTGCGGATATCGGTCTCGAAACGGACTTCGATGCGGATCCCTACCAGAAGATGATGGCTCAATTGTTGGCAGACCGTTTGGCGGAGGCTGCTGCAGAACGGTTGCATGAGCAGGTGAGAAAGGATATCTGGGGCTATGCCAAGGAGGAACATCTGACGATTCCGGAGATGCTCGTTGAGAAATTCCAGGGTATCCGTCCTGCCGTGGGTTATCCCTCGCTGCCTGACACGAGCCTGAATTTCGTGATCGATGAGCTGATTGACATGAAACAGATTGGTATCCGTCTAACGGAGAGTGGTGCTATGAAGCCCCACGCCAGTGTCAGCGGATTGATGATGGCCCATCCTCAGGCCCGTTATTTCAATTTGGGGAAAATCGGCGAAGACCAGTTGGAGGATTATGCCCGTCGTCGCGGGCTGCCTGTCGAGGTCTGCCGCAAATTTCTCGCTGCCAACCTCTAACTATTCACTATTAACTATTCACTATTCACTCCTCAGCGTAAGAACCACCACCTCGCCCGTAGCACCGAAACGGAAGGGGATCAGTCCACCAACGCCAGCTGTGACATACAACGACTGCTGATCTTCTGTATACCAGCCGTTGAACTCAGCCCCAGTGAGTGATAGCGGACACCAGTCGAAAAGTGCAAACTGCATCTTGTGGGTGTGACCGCTCAGGGTGAGTTGCGCCCTGCCGTCTGGGATGATCTTACGTCGCCAGGAAGAGGGATCGTGCTCCAGCATCAGGATGAAATCCTTGTCGCTGACACCCTTTAACGTCTTGCTGATATTGCCTTTCTGGGGGAAGCGCTTGCCGTCGCCGTCGTTCTCCATGCCCGCAATGATGATATGGCTCTTCCCACGTTCAATGATATGGTGGCTGTTGAGCAAAAGGTGCCAGCCTAATTGTTTCTCCAGACTGATGGTTTCCCGACAGTTGGCCTCCTTCTCTGCCTCGCTGCAGTTCACGTATTTCGCATAGTCGTGGTTGCCGAGTACGGAAAAGATACCATCCTTGGCCTTTAGTTTCGAGAGGATGTCCATCTGTTGGTAGAGCTCCTGCGGTTTGGCATTCTGGAGATCACCCGTATAGACAATCAGGTCGGGACGCAAGGCGTTGATGCTGTCGACAACGTGTTGCAGCAGGCATTGACGCTTGCCCGTATAGGTGCCTACATGCGCATCCGAGAACAGCAGGATGCGGTAGCTGCTGAAGGCTTTGGGGATAGCTGGAGAGGCATAGGTCTGACGATTGACCTCGAGTTTCTGGAAACCGATGAACGAACCGTAGATGAGGATGTACCAGATGACAGGCACCATGAGCAGTCCGATGAGGTTGCCGTAGTTCTTGTGGCGTCGGGCACTCTTCTTCCGGTGGAACAGAAGACTGCAGGAAAGGCCTGCCAAGGAGAAGAGCATATAGACCATCTTGGGAACCGCGATGAGGCCTAACAAAAAGAGGTAAATGTATAAGATGTCGGGATTGTCGGGAATGAAGTTCTTCTCATACATCAGATAGATGGTGTAGGCTACCAGTCCGATGGTGGGAAGCCAGCGACAGAACCGTTGACCGACAGAATACTTATGCCGCCAATAGTGTAGGTCGAAATACAGATCAGGGATGATGATCAGCAGGAGGAACAGATAGGGCGCACGTGCAATCATTGGTCTGGGTTTTCCACGAATCCTTGATATTTCGGATTGAGCGATGACATCACGGAGTCATAAGCTTGTCGCATGGTGGCATCCACATTCTCAGGTCCCTGACCAATGGGGTAGATGGCCTGGTGGATGGTGAGCTTCATCGGATGCCAGTTGATGAAATTGAAGCCTTTCATACGTGGCAGGATATCGAAACTGCCGTTGATGGTCAGGGGAACCACAGGCAGTTGCAGCTCGTCGGCCAGGGCAAAGGCACCCTTCCTGAAATGAGCCATGTGTCCTGTGAAGGTGCGGGCACCCTCAGGGAATACCGTCACGCTATAGCCTTCCTTCAGGATCTCACGGGCATCCTCATAGGTCTTGCGGATCTTGCTGGGCCCCCGCTTGTCGACGAAGATCTGATGTGATTTCTCACAGGCATAGCCCACAAAGGGAATCTTGCGCAACTGCTGTTTCATCATCCACTTGAAGTTGCGGTTCAGATGACCATAGATGAGGAAGATGTCGAAGGAACCCTGATGGTTGGCAACAAACACATAGCTCTGTCCTTTCTCCAAATGCTCCCGACCTTCCACCTTGACGGGAATGAGAAACAGCTTCAGAATGAGCTTGCCCCACCAGTGGCCTGGATAGTAGCCCCAGAAGTGGCCGTTGCCGATGGTGGTGCCGATACCCACTTCCAATGCTGTCACAATCGTCAGGATCACCAGCAATGGCAATCCGATGACCAATTGATAAATCCAGTATAATATCTTAATTAGAATTTTCACGATTCACTAGTCAATAATCTTCGGGTATTTCCTCGTCCAACCGTCCCATCTCAGTTGCATGACGCCGAAGAACGCCTCACTGAAGATGCCACCCGACATTTTGCTGGTTCCTTCCTGGCGATTGACGAAGATGACACTGACTTCCTTGATCTTGAACCCGATTTTATATGCGGTGTATTTCATCTCGATCTGGAAACCATAGCCCTTGAAACGTATCTTGTCGAGTTCGATGGTTTTCAGCACACGACGCTTGTAGCAGACAAAACCGGCTGTGGTGTCGTGCACCTTGAAGCCTGTCACGATACGCACGTATTTCGAGGCGAAGTAACTCATCAGCACACGGCCGACGGGCCAGTTTACCACATTTACGCCAGAGATATAACGGCTTCCGATGGATAGGTCATAGCCTTTGTCATGACAGGCACTATAGAGTCTGGGCAGATCGTTGGGATCGTGGCTGAAATCGGCATCCATCTCGAAGATGTACTCATAGTCGCGCTCCAAGGCCCACTTGAAACCTGCGATGTATGCCGTGCCAAGCCCCAGTTTCCCGCTGCGCTCCAGGATGAACAGGCGATCGTTGAATTCCTCATTGATCAGGCCTTTCACAATGGCAGCAGTGCCGTCGGGAGAACCATCGTCGATAACGAGGATGTGGAAACATTTTTTCAGTCCGAACACGGCCCGGATAATCTTTTCAATGTTTTCCTTTTCGTTATACGTCGGAATAATAACAATACTGTCGCTTACGTGCATAATCTGAGATATTACGCTGCAAAATTAATAAAATTCTGTGATAAGCATGCGTTAATCGTAGAATTTTTAGTAATTTTGCACACAATTTCTAATGAATATACAGGAATTAGAGAAAGTTTATGCCAAGTTGCCGCAGGTATCGGCATTGGCGCAGGCGATGGGAAAATCCTCGGTAAAGACGGTTTTCCTCGAAGGCCTGTTGGGCTCTAGTGCCCCGATGGTCTTCGGCAGCCTGTCGTCAAAATGCAAAAGTCCCTTGCTTTTTATCCTTCAGGATGCTGAGGAGGCCGGCTATTTCTACCATGACCTGACGCAGTTGATGGGGAACCGCGATGTGCTCTTCTTCCCCTCGAGTTATCGTCGTGCCATCAAGTATGCCCAGCGCGATGCAGCCAGTGAGATTCTCCGTACGGAGGTAATGGCCCGGATGTCTTCTTACCTCTCACCTCTTACCTCTCACCTCTATATTGTGACTTACCCTGAAGCCCTGGCCGAGCTGGTGGTGTCGAAAAAGAGTCTTGACGCACGGACCTTGGTCTTGGAGAAAGACCAGAGAATAGCTGTGGCGGATATTGAGAAGACCTTGCGAGAGTTTGGCTTCCGTGAGGTGGATTACGTCTATGAGCCAGGTCAGTTTGCCCTGCGTGGTTCTATCCTCGACGTCTATTCCTTCAGCTGCGAATACCCCTATCGTATTGATTTCTTCGGCGAGGACATCGACAGTATTCGTACCTTTGAGGTGGAGGATCAGTTGTCGAAGGAACAACGGGATAAGATTGAGATTGTGCCGGAACTGGTAACCGTCGACGACAAGGTGCCATTCCTCTCGTTTGTACCCAAGGATACGGTGCTGGTGACGAAGGATTACCATTATGTGCGCGATGCCATCGACCGTACCTATCAGGAGGGCTTCTCTACGCAGGCGAAGATCGAACAGATGGAACAGGCGACGGAAATGGAACAGCGTGAGATAGAGCGGCAGATGCACAAGGAGTCGCAACTCATCACCGGTGCACAGTTCATGTCTGATGCCAACACGTTCCGTCGGATAGAGTTCGGCCATCGTCCGTCAGGGCAACCCAATGCCACATTACGGTTCAATATCACGGTGCAGCCGCTTTTCCATAAGAACTTCGATCTGCTGAAACAGGCTTTTGAGGACTATCGCTTGAAGGGCTATCAGATCTACATCCTTGCCGATAGCCAGAAACAGAACGAACGTCTCCGCGAGATTCTGAACTCATTGGGGACGGTTCCGAGTGAGTCCCCGGATGACGACTCAGTGGGAACCATCCCCTGTGAGTTCATCCCCGTTGAAAAGACCATCCATGAGGGATTTGCCGACGATGACCTGCGCGTCTGTTTCTTCACCGATCATCAGATATTCGACCGCTTCCACAAGTACAATCTCAAGAGTGATAAGGCCCGTAGTGGCAAGATGGCCCTTACGTTGAAGGAGATCCAGCAGTTTGAAATCGGCGACTTTGTGGTGCATGTCGATCATGGCGTGGGTAAGTTCGGCGGACTTGTGAGAATGCCACAGGGAGATGGTTATCAGGAGATGATCAAGATTCTCTACAATGGTGGCGGCAGTATCTATGTGTCCATCCACTCGCTCTATAAGGTGTCGAAATACAAGTCGCAGGATAATGGTGAACCGCCACGTCTGTCGACATTGGGCACCGGTCAGTGGGAACGGCTCAAAGAGCGCACCAAGAAACATATCAAGGATATTGCCCGCGATCTGATTAAGCTCTATGCCAAGCGGCGCCGTGAGAAGGGCTTCGCCTTCAGTGCCGACTCCTATCTGCAGCATGAACTCGAGGCCAGCTTCATCTATGAGGATACCCCCGACCAGCTGAAGGCGACACTCGATGTGAAGCAGGATATGGAGCGTGCCCGTCCGATGGATCGCCTCGTCTGTGGCGATGTGGGTTTTGGTAAGACGGAGGTGGCGGTACGTGCAGCCTTCAAGGCAGCCTGCGACGGCAAGCAGGTGGCGGTGCTAGTGCCGACGACAGTTCTGGCCTATCAGCACTTCCGTACGTTCTCCTCTCGCCTGAAGGATATGCCAGTCAGGGTCGACTATCTGACGAGGGCCAAGAGTGCCAAGCAGACCACACAGGTGCTCAAGGATCTGGCCGACGGCAAGATAGATATTATCATCGGTACGCATAAACTCATTGGTAAAACGGTGAAATTCAAGGATCTGGGTCTGCTCATCATCGATGAGGAACAGAAGTTCGGCGTCTCTACGAAGGAGAAACTGCGCCAGATGAAGTCGAATGTCGATACCCTTACGATGTCGGCCACTCCGATACCACGCACCCTCCAGTTCTCGCTCGTCGGCGCCCGTGACCTGAGTGTCATTCAGACTCCGCCGCCCAACAGATATCCGATTCAGACGGAGATCCATACCTTCGGTGCGGAAATCATCACCGATGCCATCAATTTCGAGTTGTCGCGCAACGGACAGGTGTATTTCGTCAACAATCGCATCAGCGATCTGACGCATATCGCCGAAATGATTCATAAGTACATTCCTGATGCCCGAATTGCCATTGGACATGGACAGATGAAGCCCGAGGAATTGGAAAAGATTGTGCTCGACTTCTCGAACTATGATTATGACGTGCTGCTCTCTACCACTATCGTCGAGAACGGTATCGATATTCCCAATGCCAATACCATTATCATCAACGGGGCTCATAACTTCGGCCTGTCAGACCTTCACCAGATGCGAGGACGCGTGGGACGTGGCAACCGCAAGGCGTTCTGTTATCTCTTGGCACCGCCATTGGCAGCGCTCAATCCGGAGTCGCGTCGTCGTCTGGAGGCTCTTGAGAACTTCTCCGATCTCGGCTCAGGCATCAATATCGCCATGCAGGACCTCGATATCCGTGGTGCAGGTAATCTCCTGGGCTCCGAACAGTCGGGCTTTATCTCCGACCTCGGCTACGAGACCTATCAGAAAATCCTCAATCAGGCGATGGCGGAGCTACGCAATGAAGAGCCAGAATTCTCTGCAGCCGAATCTGTCGCAACTGGTCGTTCTAGTAATACTAGTCAGACTAGTCAGACTAGCTGGGCTAGTAATACTCGTTCTCCTAGGCTATCTGGCCATATCGACTTTGTCGATGACTGCGCCCTTGAATCCGACATCGAGATGTACTTCCCCGATCAGTATGTCCCCAATGATTCAGAGCGAATGCTCCTCTACCGCGAACTCGACAATCTGGCCAACCGCCATGATCTCGATGCGGCCCTCGAAGCCTATCGGAGTCGATTGAGAGACCGCTTTGGTGAGATCCCCGAGGTGGCCGAGGAGCTGATTCGTGTCGTGCCCCTTCGTGCGTATGGTAAACAGCTGGGCATTGAGAAGGTGATGCTGAAACAGCAAAAGATGTATCTTTATTTCGTCAGCAATGCCGATAGTCCTTATTACCAGAGCGAGGCCTTCGGAAAGGTGCTCGATTATGTCTCACGCAACCCCCGTCAGTGCAACTTCCGCGAGGCTAATGGCAAGCGTTCCATCGTCATTTCACCTGTTCCCTCAGTAGGAGCAGCTCTGGCCATCTGTCGCACCATCTTAACAGAATAAATTACTCTACGTCTTCTACCCGTTCCAGTTTGAAATCGGCAGCGGAGAACCTGTTGGCTTGGCAGCGCTCCATTGTGAATTCGGTATCAGTGGTGATGCCATAGCGGAGGGTGGTAGGTCCGTCGATCTTGACAATCATTTCAACATGATTCCAGCCAAAGCCCTTGCCATCATTGGCCTCATGGATTGTGCGGGCTTCTTTGGCGAGGGGCAGCGAGTCGCTCTTGGCCTGATCAGCAGCGTCCTCCCAGATATCGCCACCATCGAAGCCTAAGGCGGGAATTGTCTTCAAGGCATGATAATTGCCGTTGAAAGCTGTGGCGAAGAGAAAGACATTGCCACCATCAGCACGGGCATTGCAGCTAACACGGTAAGTGCCAGCTTCCACCTCCTCATACGAAGACAGCTGGAAGATGCGTTCGTTCTCAGGCCCCCACATCTCCACATCGATATAGGTGACGGTTGGATCGCCAGTGAAGTATTCACCGCTTTTTACGAAGAAGGGTTGGCAGTGGTGGCGCCTGTCAATCTTCATGCCCAGTCCGTTCAGGAAGTCGCGTTGCTCGTCAGTCATCCAACCATAGTTTTCAGAACGGCGCTGGTGCTCGAACTGATTATGATACTGGGCGACGGTGGTGCCCAACGTGATGACGAAGCCGAGGGCAATCACCCACAATACGATCCACACGATACGCTGGGCAATGCCCATGGGTCTGATCTTCTTGGCCATCGACAGCACCATGTGGGTGATGGCATATACGGGGATGAACAGCACCGCGAGCAAGGCTACTGCAAAGCCGATGAGCACATAGGGGTGGAAATACCACACCTCTGTCAGTTCCATACCGCCTAGCGTGAAGGGCATGCGGATTGTCGCAGGCATGATCAGGGCGAAGATGGTGGTCATGAGTACACCTAGGAAGGCAATACCCAGCACGACGCCTACAATGACGGCGATGGTTACGAAGAGGCCGACAAATATTTTCAGGAATACGGAGAATATCTCGCGTAGCAGGCCTGGCTTTTTCTTGACGGGCTGCTGATCTTCGACTACGACATCGGCCAGTGTCTGCGGTGTCACGTCCTTGCCTTCCATCTCCAATACCTGCTTAGGCTTTTTGGCCTCGGGCATGGCAATGGCCATCGCGATATAGAAGAGGATGAAGCTCAGGTTGATGTAGAAGATAAACCCGCCATTGAACAAGACCCCCACCAAAGGAAACAGGATGAAGTTGGAGCCCAGTAACAACAGGGCATAGCCGATGCGCCACCAGGTAGGGTCGGTGTTTGTGTAGGTGGCAAAACCTGAGAGCACACCAGCCACCAACTTGTCGTTGGGATTGCGGTAGAGTTTCTTGCCAGCCGTCCTGGCGCGTACATTCTCACGGAAGCCGTTAGCAGCCGACTTAAACGAGTCATAACGATGACCTTCCTTCTGCTCGCCTTGGGTTCCCTCGCTATGGGTGTCGTCGTCGCCAGCCAGTTCCTCGGGCCTGCCGATACGGGTGATGATGTCCTTGACATGCTCGATGGTGATTGCCTCGATACCGTTGGCCTTCAGTTCGTCGAAGAGCTCGGCGATGCGCGCCTCAATGTCGTCGGCAATCTCCTCGCCGCCTTCCTGCTTGCCAAACGAAGCACGCAGCGACTCGATGTAGTTCTGTAACAGTTCGTAGGCATCTTCGTCGATCTGGAAGAGTCGCCCACACAGGTTGATGGTAATATTCTTTTTCATAACTTCAAGCTTCAATTTTTAATTGTTTCAGATAGTTGACTGTGTTCGAGAGTTCCGTCCAGGCTCCGTCGAGACCTTCGAGGAATTGTTCCCCCTCATCGCTGAGAGCATAGTACTTTCGTGGCGGTCCCTGTGTGGACTCCTGCCACTGGTAGACGAGCAGTCCGTCGTTCTTCAGACGGGTGAGTAGGGGATAGAGCGTACCCTCGACCACCAGAAGCTCGGCATTCTTCAGTTGCTGAATGATGTCGCTGGCGTACGAAGGGTGGTGCTTCAGGAGCAGTAGTACACAGTACTCCAGCATGCCCTTTCTCATCTGCGATTTAGCGTTTTCGATGTTCATATCTCTGCATTATTTTAAAAATCCGCTGCAAAGATAGGCAAAATATTAGTACCTTGCAATACAAAGTACCATGTTTTTGCAAAGTATTATAGATTATTAACAAATCAATAATCCCCGCTCGGCTGAACGGGGATTAAATTGAGTATATGTAAGATACTTGTCTTACTTGTCGAGTTCTGCAAGGTTCTCGGCTATCATCTCGTCGGTGACGGTGTAGTTCTGGAGATCACCCTTGATGAAGGCTTCGTAAGACGGCATGTCGATGAGGCCATGACCAGAGAGGTTGAAGAGAATAACCTTCTCCTCGCCAGACTCCTTGCACTTGTTGGCCTCGCGGATGGTAGCGGCGATGGCGTGGCAGCTCTCAGGAGCAGGGATGATACCCTCTGTACGAGCGAAGAGCATACCTGCCTCGAAGGTCTCGAGTTGTGGGATGTCGACACCATACATGTAACCATCCTTGATGAGCTGAGAGATAATCATGCCGGCTCCGTGGTAGCGCAGACCACCAGCGTGGATGTTGCTGGGCTTGAAGTTGTGACCCAGGGTGAACATCGGCAGCAGTGGGGTGTAGCCAGCCTCATCACCAAAGTCGTAGCGGAACTGACCGCGAGTGAGCTTAGGACAGCTGTCGGGCTCTGCAGCGATGAACTCTGTGTTCTTGCCCTCGAGGATCTTGTGGCGCATGAAGGGGAAGGCGATACCACCGAAGTTAGAACCACCACCGAAGCAGCCAATCACGATGTCGGGATATTCGCCAGCCATCTCCATCTGCTTCTCGGCCTCAAGACCGATGATGGTCTGGTGCAGACCTACGTGGTTGAGCACAGAACCCAGTGTATATTTACAATTAGGTGTGGTCGTGGCGAGCTCTACAGCCTCAGAGATGGCTGTTCCCAGAGAACCAGAGTGGGTGGGATCCTTTGTCAGGATGTCCTTACCAGCACGGGTTGACATGGAGGGAGAACCCTCAACGACGGCACCGAAGGTACGCATGATGCTGGAGCGATAGGGCTTCTGCTGCATGGTGATCTTCACCTGATAGACGGCACAGTCGAGGCCGTAGATCTTGGCAGCATAGCTGAGGGCTGCACCCCACTGGCCGGCACCGGTCTCGGTGGTGACATTCTTCGTGCCTTCCTGCTTGGCATAGTAGCATTGGGGCAGGGCGGAGTTGATCTTATGAGAACCTAAGGGGTTTGTCGATTCGTTCTTGAAATAGATGTGGGCAGGGGTGCCGAGGGCCTCTTCGAGGGCATAGGCACGTACCAATGGCGTGCTGCGATAATACTTGTACTTCTCGAGTACGTCTTCTGGAATATCTATCCAACGGTGCTCGGTGTCAAGTTCCTGAACGCAGCACTCGCGGGGGAAGATGTGTGCCAGATCGTCGACACCCAAGGGCTGCTTGGTAGCAGGATGGATGGGAGGCATCGGCTTGTTGGGCATGTCGGCCTGAATGTTGTACCACTGTGTTGGGATTTCGCTCTCTTGGAGGATGAATTTTTTCTGTTTAGCCATAATTGTAAAGTTTTGGATTAAGATATCCGCGTGCAAAGATACAATAAAAAAGTGAAAAGTAAACAGCGAAAAGAGAAAAATTTGCTGCCGTACACAAAAATAGCCGTAATTATTCCTTCAGGCTGTCCATGAATTCCTTGGGCTGGACGCCGTAATATTTCTTGAAACAGGTGGAGAAATATTTCGGATCCTGGAATCCTACCTTATAGGCCAGGTCGCTGACACGCATGCTGGGATCTTTCTCTGCCAGGCGACGGGCCTCCTTCATGCGTACGTCGCGGATGAAGGCGTTGACATTCATGCCGGTGATGGCACGGAGCTTATTGTAGAGGGTCGACGAACTGGCACCCATATCGGCGGCAAAGGCGTCGCGGTCGTATTCGGAGTCGTCGAGATGTGCGTGGACGCAACTCAGGGCCTTCTCCAGGAACAACTGCTCGGGGGTGAGGACGATTTCCGGTTGGCCGTCGCTGTTATCGCCGGTTCGCTGGGCAAAGTCCTGCAGGGTACGGCGGCGATTTTCAATGATGTTGTCGATACGTAATCGCAAGTCGCCAAGACGGAAAGGCTTGGTGAGATACTCGTCGGCACCGATCTTGAGGGCCTCCTGTTCGTCTTCCTCCTGAGTGTTAGCGGTCAGGAGGATGATGGGCAGGTAACTGTAGTTGGGGTCTTCCTTGAGCTCGCGCGTCAGTTCGAGTCCCGTCATCTCGGGCATCATCACATCAGAGACGATGAGGTCGAGCGGGGTCTTGTGGACGATTTTGAGTGCTTCCTTACCGTTCTTGGCTACCAGGACGTGGTATTGGCTCTTCAGGATATGATGCATCAGCATAAGCAGCTCGGGGTTGTCCTCTACAATCAAAATGCGGTAGGCATCGTCGACCAGCAGATCGTTTGACATCATCTCTGAGTTCATGGTGCTGACGTCTGGTGTCATCGGGGTGGCGTCAACGATGACCTCCTTGGGCATGGTGATGTCGATCTCGTGCTTCTCGTCAATCTGATCAGGCCTGAAGGATTCTTTGGTAATGGGTATTTTGATGTTGAAGGTGGTGCCCTTGCCTTCTTCGCTTTCGCAGCTGATGGTGCCATTGTGCAAGCGTACCAGGTCGCGAGTCAGGGCAAGGCCGAGTCCGGTGCCAATGGTTTTATGCTGTCGGTATTCACCGTCATAGAACCGCTCGAAGAGGTTTTTCATCTTTTCCTTGGGAATACCGCTACCCGTATCGCGTACATTAATAAATATAGAGTCGTAGTTGCGACTCGTCCTCACTTGGAGTGATACCTCGCCTTCGTTGGTGTATTTGGCCGCGTTTGACAAGAGGTTGTAGATGACTTTGTCGAGTTTGTCGGTGTCTATCCATCCCATCATGCTCTGCGGATTGCATTCGATGGAGAATTTAAGGTGCTTCTTGTCCATGAGGGGTTGCAGACAACAGGCGGTATTGTAGATGTATTGCATCACGTCGCCTTGTGCTACCACCAGTTTTAATTCGCCGGCTTGCGATTTACTGGTTTCGAGAATTTGTTGCAGCAGGCGGACCATGCGCTGGATATTCATCTGCATGAGATCATACTCCTTGTCGTGCTCAGGGACGTCCTCGCGTAATTGGTCCACGGAGGCTGAGATGACTGTGAGGGGTGTCAGCAATTCGTGGGTAATATTGGTGAAGATCTGCCCCATCTGCAGTTGCCGTCTGACGCGCACACTACGTTGGTAGACACTCCTTCCGAACAGAATGACTATCGACAAAATGATTAAAATGGCTAAAATGAGTATAATCCGTAGGCTCATGTCGATTCGTTTTGTTGGTGCAAAGATAAGAAAATTACGCGAATTCTCAACTTTTTTGGAGAAAAAGATGCATTTTGGGGTGCAAAAAAGTAGAAAAAACGTGAAAATGGGTCGAAAAATTGCGAAATCACGATTTTTAAACCTCAAATAATTATTAATCAACCTCTATAATGATTTTTACACCTATCTTTGCAGCAGAAAAGATTTTTAATGGTTAAGGTTTATGGTTGATTAATTTAGTTTTTATGAAAAAGGCTCGTTGTGAAACGAGCCTTTTTTGCGTTTTATACTTTCCTATATGTGAACCTTATCTGTTCAGTAAGTATCTTTCTGCTTCGATGGCGGCCTGACAACCAGAGCCTGCCGCAGAGACAGCCTGACGGTAAACAGGGTCGGCACAGTCGCCGGCAACGAATACGCCAGGAATCTTGGTCTTTGGCGTACCGTCGATCTTCTTCAGATAACCCACCTCATCCGTTTCCAGCCACGCCTTAAAGATATCCGTATTCGGCTTGTGACCAATCGCCAGGAAGAAACCATCGATGGCAATGTCGACGAATGATTCGTCTGCTTCATCCTTACGCTTTACCAGATGGGCGCCTTCTACACCGTTCTCGCCGAAGAGACCAATGGTGTTGTGCTCAAACAGTATTTCGATGTTCTCAGCGGCTTTGACGCGCTGCTGCATGACCTGTGAGGCACGGAGGAAGGGCTTGCGGACAATGAGGTAGACTTTCTTTGCGAGGCCGGAGAGGTAGAGGGCATCTTCGCAGGCCGTATCACCTCCACCGACAACGGCCACCGTCTTCTTGCGATAGAAGAAACCGTCGCAGGTGGCGCAGGCAGAGACACCCATACCATTGTATTTACGCTCATCGTCGAGTCCAAGATATTTTGCCGAGGCGCCTGTGGCTATGATGACAGTGTCGGCCTCAATCTCTGTACCGTCGTCTGCTGTACATAGGTAGGGAGCCTTTGAGAAATCTACTTTCACGATTTCGCCATCCCGTATATCCGTACCAAAGCGCTCTGCCTGCTCTCTGAGGTCCATCATCATCTGATTGCCGTCGACGCCCTGAGGATAGCCGGGGAAATTCTCGACTTCCGTGGTTTGGGTCAACTGACCACCAGGCTGCATTCCGCAGTACTCAATGGGATTAAGATTGGCTCTTGAGGCATAAATGGCAGCCGTGTATCCGGCGGGACCGCTACCGATGATCAAACATTTGGTCTTCATGATCGGATGATTCAGAATATTCGGATGATTCAGATGATTAGTGAAGCAGCAGTTCGATCTGTGCTGCGATGTTCTCGATTTTCTCCGTGGGCTCGAAACGGGCTACGACCTGTCCTTTCTTGTTGATCAGGAACTTGGTGAAGTTCCATTTGATGTCCGGCTTCTGCTGATAGTCGGGATCAGCCTTTGAGAGCATGTCGTCGAGAATGTGGGCAATGGGGTGTTCCATATCCCAACCGGCAAAACCTTTTTCCTGCTGAAGGAACTTGAACAGCGGATCGGCATCGTCGCCATTCACCTTGACTTTCTTGAAACGGGGAAATTCTGTGCCGAAATTAAGCTTGCAGAACTCATGGATACTCTCGTCGGTGCCAGGGGCCTGCTGACCGAATTGGTTGCAGGGGAAGTCAAGAATCTCAAAACCCTGAGCATGATACTTCTTGTAGAGGGTCTCCAGTTCATCATACTGAGGTGTAAAGCCACATTTTGTAGCTGTATTCACGATGAGTAACACTTCATTGGCGTATTCCTTGAGGGATACGTCCTTGTTTTTTCTGTCCTTGACAGAGAAATCATAAATAGTCTTCATTTTCTATTTTAAAATAATGTGTAGGTTCGTGGGTACAAAGATAGGTATTTTATTTGGCAATGCCAAACAAAATACAAAAAAAATCATTTCAATCCCCAGGCACTCTTGATATTCTCTATTCCCAGCGTCTCCACATGGTTTTCTGTATCGTCGTCGAGGTTGCAGAAGAAATCGATGCCGGTGAGTGTTTCCAGTTCACGGATATTCGTCACATAGGGACTCAGCTGATAGTTGCCTTGGTTGTCCTTGGGAAAATCGGAGTCCTTGTCTTTGTGCTCGATCCAGAAAGCCAAGGCTTTATATCCGCTTTTGTTCTTGCAGAGGATAGCCATGAAGAAATACTTAGGTATAATCAGGCCATTGGAAAGGGTACGTGAAATCTGGTCGCTGCGATCGATGGTGCCTCCTTTGCAGACATAGAGGGTGTCGCGGAAAGCGCCTCGGTTCCAGTTCCTCACCTGCTGCTCCATCGTAGCCCAGACGCCTGCATTGAAGACATTGCGCTGTGGCTGCATGTTGGTAAGGAAGAAGGTCTGACGATTGGCTTCCTTGGAGTACTGGCGGTCTGCTGACGGACAGATATGTCCGTGATCATATCCCGAGCTCCAGAATGGGTCGAAAGGCGTACCGTCGCCCGTTGTGAAATAATTGGCATAGTCCAACTGATCGTCGTAGGGATAGCCTTCCTGATAACGTCCGACGCTGCCCCCGTAGTTGCCGTCATGCATCTGATAGCACGACCAGCGCTGCGACTTCTTCTGTGTGTCCCATTCCGTGCAGAAGTTCACACCGTATTTGTCGTTGGTGCGGTGTACCAAAACAATGCTTTGACCTCCCTTCAGTTTGGGAAACTCCAGACGGACTGCTTCCGGATAGACACTCGTCAGATTCTTGTTCTTGTTTTCTGCAATGCCAGGCAACTTCGCATCGTTCTCATCCTTGCTACACGAGAGAACGATGAGCAAGGCGAGCAGGGGTAGTAGGGTTTTTAGTAATTTCATATTTATCATCTTTGAATGAAGAAGGTGCGACCATGGCATATGCAACTACCATCGACGCACCCTCCCGGTTATAATTCCTGTGATATTGTATCTTACTTCTTCGCAGCCTTACCGTAGCGGCTCATGAACTTATCAACACGACCTGCGGTGTCAACGAGCTTGCTCTTACCAGTATAGAACGGGTGAGAGGTGCTAGAGATTTCGACTTTTACCACTGGGTAAGTTTCGCCTTCGAATTCCACTGTGTCATTCGTCTTTGCTGTGGACTTCGAGAGGAACATATCGCCGTTGGACATGTCCTTGAACACGACGGGGCGATAGTTTTCTGGATGAATTCCTTTTTTCATTTTGAGTTAAAATATTAATGTTTAAAACCTATTTGCGCATAAAGCGGCTGCAAAGGTACGAAGATTTTTCGGATCTCGCAAACTTTTCGGTGATTTTTTATCTTTTACGTGCTGATGACTTGCCATTTAGCGTGTAAATGTAGCTGTTGTTTGCTGATGTTTCAGGGGTATTGCCCTTATAGTTTACCAGTTTGCCACAGATAACCACCTCATCGCCTGCCTTGGGTAGTGTCCACGACTCATCGCTGTACTTCACGTTGCCAAGATACAAGGTGCGGAAGACGTAGAATTTGTCGTCTTTGTCTGTACCGTCGTCCGAGATATAGAACGTGCAGTTGCCATATTGGGTATTGAACTGGTTCTTATCTGTAATCTCAATAATCTTGCCTTTGATGAAATAGTCCGTTTCTGTGGTCTTGTCGCCCTCGAGGGTGGCAATGAAGGCATTAGCCTCTGCGGGAGTGAAGGGGGCGTCTGCCGTTGTTCCCTTGTCAGCTGTGGTTTCGCCACCACCGCCGCCATTGTCATCTAAGGATGTCTTGCCATTTAGCGAGTAGATATAACTCTTGTTGGCTGATGTTTCCGGGGTGTTACCCTTGTAGTTCACCAGTTTACCGCAGATAATCACCTCATCGCCAGCCTTAGGCAGTGCCCATGAGTCATCGGTATATTTCACGTTGCCAAGATACAAGGTACGGAAGACGTAGAATTTGTCGTCCTTGTCTTTACCATCGTCAGAGATGTAGAACGAGCAGTTGCCATATTGGGTATTGAACTGGTTTTTATCTGTGATTTCGATGATCTTACCCTTGATGTAGAAATCCTTGTCGGTTTCTGTATCAGCGGCCAATGTAGCAATGTAGGCATTAGCCTGAGCAGGTGTAAACGGATTGTCAAGCGTTCCACCATTTGTTGTAGGTGTATCACCGCCGCCGCCACCACCGGTCTTGCCGTTCAGCGAATAGAGATAGCCGGTGTTCTGAGCAGTCTCAGGGGTGTTGCCCCTGAAGTTGACGACCTTACCACAAACAATCACTTCGTCGCCTTCATTGAGCAGGTCACCTTCGGTATACTTCTTGTTGCCGAGATAGAGAACGCGGTAGGCTGTAAAGACGGCATCGTAGCCTTCGTCAATCATGGTGAACGTAGCGTTACCAAACTGGGTTCCGAACTGTTCGGTAATGGTCTTTACCTTACCCTTGATATAAACTTGATCGGCTGAGGTGACATCAGCACCTAACGTGTTGAGGTAATTCAGCACACCTGCCACATTGTACGGATCCGTCTGTGTACCCGTTCCTTTTGCTTCGGCTGTTGTGCTTTCGGGCACCTCAACGCCCTTGCCGTTGATGGAAACGACATAGGCCTTGTTCTGCACGGTCTCAGGCGTACTGCCACGATAGTTGACAATCTTGCCGCAGATGACGACGACATCTTCCTCCTGGATATTCACGTCGTTCTCGTTGTTGTACTTCTTGTTGCCAAGGTACAAGCCACGGTAGAAGGTAAACTGGTTGGTGCCCTCGTCCGTATCAGAGATTACGAACTGTGCATTGCCGTACTGGGTGCTGAAAGCCTCTTTCACAGAAGTTACCACACCTGTGACATAGATGTCCTTTGTCGACTCCACATCGGGACCGAGCTCTTCGAGGTAGGCCAGAACGCCAGCCACGTTGAAGGGACTGTCCTTGGTGCCGTCGCCAGCAGGTTCGATGACTACTTTCTCTGGGTCAGGCTCGAGATAATCGAGCGGGTTGTTGAATGGCATGGGCACATCCTCACACGAAGTGAAGGTGCCGAGCGCGATGGCAGCCGCCATCAGTATGTTATAGATCTTTTTCATATTCTCTAAACTATAAACTCTAAACTATAAACTATAAACTCAAAACTCTCACTTCTCCACGATGTCGCTTTCTTCGCGGATGAGCACCTGCCAGGTGTTATTATAGCGGGTGAAGATGCCTGTGATGTCAACTTCCCCCTGTGGCAGAGGCTTGTTGGCAAAGTCGGCATAAGTGCTGGTGCGTACCACGAGCTGGTTCGAAGAGATACCCTGCAGGGCACGGTTCACGCTGTTGGCTGCGTCTTTATCCTTGTCAGCGGCGAAGACCTTCTTACCATTGGCGCCTTGGAACTTCACACCCTTGATGGTCATGAGTCGTCCGCAGTTCTCTTTCATATAGTCCACATTGCCGAGCATCGTCTTGTCGAAGTCTACTGGGCTGACACTCTTCAGATTGAGCATCTTGAAATGCGACTGCCAGAGGCTGCGTGGCATACGGCTCACGTAGGTACGTCCGTTCTTGTTGGTATAGGGCGTGCCGATCTCCGGTTGTTGGCCATAGCTGCCGATGTAGAGGTCTTGCAGCTCTACGACAATCTCGCGTCCCACCTGCAGCTGTCCGAAAATACCGCCCTGGGCCACGCAGATGATGATGGAACCGGTGCCGTCCTCGATGGCGATCTGGTTGTAGATATTACCCTGAACATCGTTACCCGTCACCACACCCTTGATTTGTGTGGGTTCTGTGAACTGCACGTAGCTGCCGTTGTAGATCACGGTGGCATATTTCTGCTTGAGCTGGGCGATGGTCACGACGTTGGTCTCTGTGACAGCCTGGTTGCCATATTCGCTGCCGTCGGTGCCGGGGATGTCCCAGTCGTTGTCCATACAACCAGTGAAGATGGCGCAAGCAAATGCTATTATAATATAATAATGTATATGTCTCATAACGTCTTAGAATTTATAACCGATGTTCAACATGCCATTAATTCCGTAAGAGTAGAACTTCTTGGGGTTCAATGAGAAGCGGTAGGCGCGGATGTTGCCGCTGGCGGTGTAGTCGCTTCGGCTCTGCTCGTAACCTCCGGTAACAATCTTCTGGTTGTTCAGCAGGTTGGTGATCGAGAGGTTGATACTGAGCTGGCGGCCTTGTTTCAGACGGATGCTGCGGCCTACAGAGGCGTCAAGCATGAATCCACCCTTGCCTTTCTGCTGTTCCAGAGCACTCTCCAGGATATTGCCGTCGTTGTCGGTTACGGTCTCACCCGCATTCTGACGGTTGCGGAGGGTCGATTCGTAACGGAACGAAGGCGAGTAGGAGAGGTAGATGCGGTCGTACCAGTTGCAGTTCAGGTCGATGAACCATCCCCACTTATGGTAGCTGAAGATCAGACTGGCTGCTGTGAGCGGTGTACCACTCTCGCGCATGTTCTTATTCAGTACCATTTCCGGCTTGTGGTCGTTATTGTCGTTATAGGTGCCGGTGGTCGAACTCATATACCAGACATGGGCGTTATTGGTGTTCTTGGCCTCGGCAATGGTGCCGATAGTCTTGATGTTGAACTCGTTACTCAGCTTGAAGTTGATACCCCATTCCACACCGTAGTATTCCTTGTTGATACCCGTCATCGAGACGTATGAGAACGAGTTGATGTCGTCATAATAGAAGTTCTGCCACTCGGTTTCGTCCTTGATCTGGCTGTAGTAACCGGTGATGTTGGCCTTCATCCAGGGTAACTGGATCTGGTAACCGAGTTCTGCACTGAGCACCTTCTCGTTCTTCAGGTCGGTCACAAAGTCATTGCACACCTGTGGCGAGATGAAGGCTGTGCGGACCTGCGGGGCCTTCCACTCATAGCCGACACCTAAGGTCACGACGTTACCCTGGCCGACGTTATAGTGGATACCGGCCTTTCCGCCACCATCCAGGAAGAAGGCCGACTTGCTCTCGCCGTAGGAGTTCTCTGGTGCCATACCATTCTGCATGTTGCCATGTCGGGACATCTCCACGCCACCGACACGTCCGCTGATGAAGGAGTGCATGCGTCCCTTGTCGTATTTGAAGGTGGCCCACCAGTTGGCCTTGTCTATCAGGAAGTCAAAGTCAAATGAGAAACGGTCGCCTACACCCACGAAGCCATTCGGATTCCTGAGGTCATACTGTACGCGTGGGTCATTGGCATTGTACTGTCCCAGAGCATAGGTATTGATGTTGTGGAAAGAGAGGGCGCCTAACAGGTCGTGCATCGTGATATAGTGGCTGGTCTTGTTGGTAGCCAGCGAGATACCTGTGTTGATAGAGGCAAACCGGTTGATCTCTCTCTGTAAGGATGAAGAGAGCGACAGGGTAAGGTTGTCCGTATGGTTCTTCTCGATGTAGTACATGGCATCCTGTCCCTGTGCACCTGCTACCTTGTTGGAGAAGTAGAGCTGGTCGAAGTTGATCTGACGGTTTTCCTTGCTGCTCATCCAGAAATTGCGGGCTCTTTCGAAGTCTGTAATCGCCTGGTTGGTGCGGTTGGCGGCATCCGTCTCATCCCAGACATCGAAATAGCTCGAAGGCATGTTCTTCCAATAGTCCGGCTGAGGATTATCGGCGTTGTTGTAGTCAAGCTTGGTGCGTGCATACATGCTGTAGAGTCCCATCAGCGAGGTGGTCAGCTTGGCCTTCTGGCTGATCTGGTAGTCCCAGGTGAGCAGAGCCGTTGGCGCCCAGTCGTTGACGACGCGTGACGAACGCTTCTTGCCGTCCTGATAACCCCAATAGGGATTATAGTAGCGGTCGTTGGCCAGCCAGTAGGTCTCGTCGGTGCCTGCTCCCTGTGTGGCACGCTCCGTGGGATTACCCCAAGTGACGAGCGACAGACGGTGATGGTCGTTGAAGATCTTCTCCACACCGAGGAAGTAGGAGAGGGAGTTGTAGAATGTGCCTTCCACATAACCCTCATTGGCCCAACGGTAGGTGAGATTGGCTGAGAAGGCCCACCCATTGGCATTGATGCCGGAGTTGTAGGTGTACATTGCCCTCACACGGTAGTTGCGGTTGGCACCTGTCACCGTGACTCTCTGACCTTGGGCCATCGCCGACGGACGGAAGTTGTAGTTGTTGGAACCGCCCATAGCCGGCATACCGAAATTGTTGGTTTCGAAAGGCAAGGAGTTTTCCACACCTTTGGTCTGCTGGTTCAAACCACCAACGAGAGAGAAACGGAACTGCCCCGTCTCCATATCGTTCATCGGGGCGCCGTTGATGTAGATCTCATTGTACTTTTGGTTAAAAGCACGGAACTTGAAACGCACAGGACTGAACAGATATCCCACCTGCGAGGCGTAGATATTGTTGTTCGAATGGATGATGGTCACGTTCTGCGACATGTCGTCATCCTCACCCAACTGTGCTTCTGTGAATGTGAACGCCTGTTCTTGCATTCCCTCTTCCGCAAGGGAGTCGGAGACCTCTTGCGCCAGCATCGGGGAAGCGGCAACGAAGGCGATTGCAAGCAATTTAAGCCTTTTCATCATAAGCAAATATTTATAGTTGTTAGTAAATTATGTGGCAAAGATAATAAAAAAAATCGATATGAGCGTTTAGTTTCGAAAAAAAATATTATCTTTGCACCATAAAAACCTGTTTTGATATGAAAAAAGTCTATTTATTACTGCTGACTATGTTCCTTTTCCTTGGAACAAGTGAGTCACAGGCCCAGTCGAAAAAGTACTCGGTCTATGGCGTAGGTTTCTACAATTTGGAGAATCTGTTCGATACCTGTCACGATGCAGGCAAGAATGATTATGAGTATCTGCCAGAGGGTACAAACAAGTGGACGGGCCTGAAGTATACGCATAAGTTGCGTAATATGTCGCGTGTTCTATCTGAAATGGGTACCGATAAACTGCCGAAGGTCGGCTGTGCAGCCATTGGTGTTTCTGAGGTTGAGAATGCCAAGTGTCTTGAGGACCTTTGCAATCAGGAGCCGCTGAAGGCCAGGAATTTCCAGTTTGTGCATATCGAGGGCCCGGATCAGCGTGGTGTCGACTGTGCCCTGCTCTACAACCCTGCGCTCTTCACGGTTCGCGATGTCAAGCTCGTACCTTATGTATATAGGTTGCCTCAAGACTCCCTGAGAGCTACCCGCGGTTTCCTCGTGGTAAGCGGAACCATGGCTGATGAGCATGTGACGATCATCGTCTGCCACTTGCCGTCACGTGGTGCCACATCGTTCTATCGTGAGGAAGGCGGTGCACAGGTGAAGGTTGTCAAGGACTCGCTGATTGCCGAAGATCCCAATGTGAAACTGCTGGTGATGGGTGATATGAACGATGATCCGCAGGATGCCTCGATGGCCAAATGCCTCGGTGCCAAGCGTAAGATAAAGGATGTGGGCGATGGTGATATGTATAACCCTTGGTGGGATGTCCTGGCATCAGGAACAGGTACACTGATGTATGATGGTGCCTGGAACCTCTTCGACCAGATTATCCTGTCGCCAAGTCTGATCAACCGCGATAAGTCGAAGGATTATTCTTCGTTGAAACTCTTCTCGCATCAGATTTTCCGTCGTGACTATCTCTTCCAGAAGGAAGGAAAGTATAAGGGAAACACTCTTCGTACCCAAGCTGGTGGCGTCTGGCTCGATGGCTATAGCGACCACCTGCCGACGGTTGTCTACTTAATCAAGGAACAGAAATGATCATCATCGGTATCGCTGGCGGTTCGGGTTCTGGCAAGACCACCGTCGTTAAACGTATTTGCAAGGCGCTGCCACCACATTGTGCCGCCGTTATTCCGTTGGATTCTTATTACAACGATACAACGGCATTGACTGACGAGGAGCGTCGTGCCATCAATTTCGACCATCCGGATGCGTTCGACTGGAAGCTACTCACGGAGCAGATCAAAAAGCTGAAGAGCGGTGAGGCCGTTGAGCAGCCAACCTATTCGTATGTGCTCTCCAACCGTCTGCCGGAGACCATCCACGTCGATCCGAAACCCGTGATTATCCTCGAGGGCATTATGACGCTGCACTATAAGAAGTTGCGCGACATGATGGACTTGAAGATTTTCGTCGATACCGATAGTGATGTGCGCCTCATCCGTAATATCCGTCGCGATGTGGTGGAGCGTGGACGAACCGTCGATATGGTGCTCGATCATTATGAGAATGATGTGAAGCCCATGCACGAGCAGTTCATCGAGCCTACCAAGAAGTTTGCCGACCTCATCATTCCCTGGGGTCGTGAAAACAAGACGGGCATCAGTATCTTGAAGACCTATATAGAAGGTTTCTCAGAAGAGGTGATCGAGGAAATGAAAAAAGAATAGAGGTCGGAAGGCCTCTATTCTTCTTTTATGGTTGGCATATAACGGGAATCATCCTCTGCAGGCGGGGTGGACTCACTCTCTGAAGGTATCTCTTCAACGACCTCTTCTGCAGCAGGTATCTCCTGCGCTTTCATGAACTTGCGCTTCTCGTTGTGGATCTTCAGCGCGTTGATCAGCTCTGAGACACCATAAAGCAGACTACACCAGCCGAGCACGAGCATCGCCATTGCTGCCGGTGCCAAAGGTTTGATAATGACATACAGACCAACCAGCAGGATGATCGAAGGGAATATCCAATAGCCAAACCCCATCTTGCCATACTTGCGGGCGTTGAGCAGGTTCATGAACTGGTTGACGGCACCAAGAATGAGCACAGCGCCGATGATATACATCAGGGCCTTGACGAAAACGGTAGGCGTCAGCGCCAGTATCAGACCGAGAATGGCACTGCCCACGCCAACAATCGGGAACGTCGGCTTCTGCCCCGACACGACATTCCCCTCTGCATCGGTAATGGTGTATTCGCTGACGTTCTTAAGCGCATTGTAATAAGCCACCATCGAGATGATGCCTGATAATAGGAACAAAACGCCAATCGCTATGGTAATCCACGTGACGGTATTGTCGGGATACTTGATAAGCATGATACCGACGGCAATGGCGCAAATGGCGCGGAATACGGAACTTTGTAATATTTTCATTTCAGTCTTGTTTTCTGGTTTCCGTTTGCAAAGATACAAAAAGTTTATAGTTTATGGTTTATAGTTTATAGTTTTTTTGTATTTTTGCACCAAAATAACGGGAATATGACCACATTATACTTAGTCAGACACGGTGAAACGGAGGATAATGTCAATCAGATCATGCAGGGTCAGACGCAGGGACGGCTGACGGCAAACGGCATCGTTCAGGCTCAGGAGGTAAGAGACAAGATGGCCTCGGAGTCGTTCGCCGCTATCATCGCCAGCGATCTGAAACGGTCGGTGGATACAGCCACCATCATTGCCGAGCCCCATCATCTGACCGTTGTCCAGACACCTCTGCTTCGCGAACGCGACTGGGGCGGTTTCACGGGCCGTTATATTCCTGACTTGAAGGGCGAGGTGTGGCCTGACGACATCGAGACATTAGAAAACCTTCTTTCCCGGGCTGGCGAGTTCATCGCCTTTGTCAAGAAGACGTATCCAGGAAAGAAGGTGCTGGCCGTAGGACATGGCATTATCAATAAGGCCGTCCAGGCTGTCTATTATGGGAAGTCAATGAGCGAGGTTCAGCGGATGATGAACGCTGAGGTTCGGATCTTGGAACTTTAAGCGCTTTTAGCGGCGACCTCCGGCATGTCCGCCAGAGCTGCGGCTGGGACCACCTCCACTATGGGATGCGCTGGAGCTGCGACTGGGGGCAGAATGACTGCTGCTGCCAATGCTGCGGCTGGGAGCCGAACTGCTGCCGATGCTACGGCTGGGCGATGAGCTGCTGGCGGTGCTGCTGGGGCGTGAGCTGCTGCTATTGCCAAAGCTGCGACTAGGTCTTGAGCTGCTGCTACCAACACTGCTGCTGCCTACGCTGCTGGGTCTCGAGCTGCTATTGCCGATGCTACTGGGACGCGTACTGCTACTGCCAGAGCCGAAGTCACGGCTGGGTCTTGTGCTGTTGCTGCTACCTACGCTGCTGGGACGTGAACCGCTGTTGCCAGAACCGAAGTCACGACTGGGTCTTGTGCTGTTGCGTTCAACATTGCCGTTGGTGCGAGCATCGCTGTTAGGAGTCCTTCCGACGCCAGACTCTGGTCTTGCAGTTCCTGACTCTGGCCTTCTGGTTCCTGATTCGGGTCTTCTTGCGCCAGACTCCGGTCTTCCGACGCTACGGTCGTTACGGCTTCTGTTCTCCACACGGCCTCTGTTCTCGGCGCGTCCTCTGCCTTCCGGACGACCTGTCACACGGGTAGAACTATGACTTCTGCCATTGAACTCACCACGGTCCCAACGGTCGTGCATGCCCACATGCTCTCTTCTCGGTGCGCGGAAGTGCTCGCGGTGGCTATAGTAGTAACCACGATCGCCGTGAACGTGCCAGGCATGTCCGCCACGATAGGTGGCATAGAAGTGCGGACGTCCGAAGTAGAAGTAGTCACGATGCGGATAGCGGGCATATATGCCGAAGTGCCAGTAGCCTGCCTCCCAGTAGAGGGGACGGTAGAAATAGCTGGCTGCGATAAAGGCATTCCATTGCCAGTCGAAAAGAATATAGCTCAAATCGAGGTTGCGACGCTCCCAGTAGACGCCAAACACGTCGTTGCGACCTGTCACACCCATCAGATAATCGAGGTTGATTTCATAACAAGCCTCGTATTGCTCGTCGGTGAGGTTGAGCTCATAGGCCATCTTATCAGTCAGGAACAAAGCCTCGTTGCGGGCCTGCTCGAAACTCATTGCGCTGGCAGAGACTGCTATCGTCAGCATCGCCATCAGGGTCATCAACATCTTTTTCATAATCGTATCTTTTAAACTGTTAAACATTCTGTAAACTGTAAACTTTAAACTGTAAACTAATTACTTTTTCTGTTCACAGTGCAAAGGAACGACTTTTTTAGCAGCGAAACAAAGGATTTTCCCTAAATTGGCGGGGATTTTCCCTATTAGTACTTGTCGAAAGCCCAGGTCTGATTGTCTTTGCGCAGCAGCAGACGGTCGGAACCGAGCGCTTCTATCTTGAGCCGTATGTTGTTGAAAGGCCTGAAACCAAAGCTGTTCTCCACCAGCGTTGTATCTTCGGGAGTGCCCTTGATCGAGTAACATTGTATGAAGAGACTGTCGCCCACATGCTGGAAGTTGCCATACAGTTCATTCTCGTTGAGATTCTTGATCCAGACAATCGAGCCTGAGAAGCTGACATACTTCGTGTCGGAGCCTTCCAGCCGCCACTGGCCCAGCAGATCGCCTGCATCACCGCCTTCCTGACAGGAAAGGAGTGAAAAGTGAATAGTGAAAAGTAAAAAGAGAAGGAATAAATATCTGTGAGATCTGTGAGATCTGTGTGAGCATTTAAAGAATCTTGCCATGATAACCGATTTTGAAGTTGAATGTTGAACAGTCGCCGTAGATATTTCCCTTATCGAAGGCGTAGGCAGCAGCGAACTGCCACGGGCCAATGTTGTAGAGGCCTTGCACCATCGCATCGAAGGAGTGGTGCTTCTCGGCCAGCGGAAACCGATAGGTGCCCCACCCCTCACGATAGGAACCCTTCACCAGATATGACAGGTGGTCGGTAATCTCGCCATCGATGCCCAGATGCCAGGCCTTGATGCGGTTGTCGCGATAGCGGGTGAAGCCATCCTTATTATATATAGGTGAGGTGATGAGCGCATTGCCGGGCGTCATGCCGTAGTGGGCAAAGCTGTCGTAGAACATGTGGTTGTAGTAGTTGTCGTCGCCAAACACCTTGTCCGTTATCTGACTACGGATAGGTTCGGGATGGTCGCCCCCGTCCCAATGCAGCGGACCCGACTGGTTGGTGGTCTGGAAAAACTCCACCACCGCCCCACGCACATATTGCCTGCCAGCAGCGCGGTTCTTATATTCCACGCCCCACAAGCCGTCCCAGCCATTACTCTTGCGCATGCCGGAACCATCCTCGAAGATGTCGTCGTAATACACCTCCACTTGATGTTGTTCATTGATGTTCCAACCCATCTGGATGGTCATCAGTCCGAGGTGGTTGCCGTAGATCCAGTCTTCCAGCGCCTCGTCGTCGTAATAGTTGTTGTCGCCCAAGGGCAGCACCACGTTCCATATGGCCTTCAGACTGGCAGGCTTCTTCTTGGTCGCATCGTCCTCTTTGTTATAGTTCGTACCGCCAAACTGCGCCACATGCTGGATACCCGCCGTCACGAAGAGCCGTTTCTCGGGATTGGTGCGGAAATACAGATGCTTCTGATGGTAGAAGGCACCTGTGGTATACATCAGATTCACCTCGCTGGCTTCTTGGTATCTGTCTTCGCGATAGCCGCTGTCCATCAGCTTGCCATAGCCGAAGTCGAAGTTCGCCTGCAGCCAGCCTTTGGTGAAGGGAATGGTCCAGAAATCTTTTGTCCCAACATGGATCTGTGGAATCGGCTTGGCATTGTTGCCCTTAACGAACGAACCGCTGGAGAGCAGATCATTGCGCAATACGGGTTTCTCTTCACGACTGCCAACCTCCAGGAAGAATGTCTTCTGATAATCCAGATTGGCATAACACTGTTGCAGATACAACTGGTGGTCGGCATGCACAGAAGCGATGGCATCCACAGCGCCAGAGAGTGTGAAATCCTTCGACAACGCATGCTCCAGATTAAGCGCCCCTCGCAGATAGGCCGTGTTCGGACGGGTCGCCAATACGTGATGGCGGTTGGTCACCAACTGATAGGCCGTATAGTCACCCGAGCCTACCGATGCTTCCGTCGTCAGGTCGTAAGTGATATTCGTCTTCTCCTGCCCCCATGATTCCAGGCAGAGAAAACAAATGGCGGATATGATTAGCTTATATTTCATACGTTTTACTATGGTGCAAAGATAATCAAATAATTACAATTCTCAAATAATAATCATCATTTTTTCCTTTCCACCCATATTTTATGTGAGCCCGTTCCACGACAGACGATACCGGAATCTGGATCGGCCACCATCTTTTTGAGGTCCTTTGAGGCTGCGCTTTTGGATTGCCTTGTTTCTATAGCATAGTCAGTAAGCGTCATGTATCCATATGTGCTAATAATCATTTTGGCCCTAACCAGACGCTCTTCGAGAGTGTATGGGCTTGTCTTTGGGACTTCTACGTCTACACCAACGCGATTGAAAGTAGTCTGCCTGTTCATTTCGTTCAGCAGCTCTGGGTCGGGCTTGAAATTGATGCCTTTGATGCACACATGCCTGTATTTCAGTTTGGGATCGCCATCGTCATCATCCTCCTGTTTTCTCTTTTCTGCTTTTTCTGAAGGCGTGGAAGTATCGAATCCTAAGGACAGGGAGAACACCCCCAATCCATCAACCTTCATGGTGTGACCCACGGGCAACCAACAAATCATCGTCTGTGCAAACGCATCGAAAACTGCCCGGATAATCCCCTCGCCAATACCATTAGCATAAATACGCATGTTATGAATGACCTTCTCATAGTCATGCATCGAAAACACTTGCATCTTCGGATAAACAACTGTCTTGCCATCTGTCATCTCCCCTGGGAGTTCCTTTAAAATGTAATTTGCCATCTTCTTAACTGTTTTATAATTAATACTTTGCTACTTTTATGATTTTACTATTCTACTTTAGTTTTTTCTCTTCGCTACTTTAAAATTTTCTCTTCCTTACTTTTCTTTTTTCTCTTCCCTGCTTTTGTTTCCTCACTGCCTTACAAAAGTCGATTTCCTTCGTCAGTTTTGTTGCCCGCCGCCGAGAAACGTACATTTCTCGCCCTAAAACGGACGTTTCTCGCCCTGAAATGCGCGTTTCACGTGCGGAAACGAAAATTATAACGCTACAAAATTACTTTATATTTTCGATTCCGCAAAAAATATAAGCCTAAATTTAAACAAAACCACTTAAGATTCTGATCAAAACCGGTTCTTTCAGATAAAAATGATACTTAAATGCTTTTATTCATTTCGTTCAGAATCTCACACGGGGACAGGAGTGTGAGCCTGTGGGCAAAAAATTCGCTTTTTTGTTGTTTTATTAGGAAATTTTATGTATCTTTGCAATCGTTAAGGTATAACTATTAATTTGTAACGACAATGAAACAAATATTCAGGCCTTTCTGGCTCTTAGCCCTTCCGATAGTGCTGAGCTTCGCATCGTGCTTTACCGAAGACAGACCCGTTGCGCCTGATTCTGGGCTTGCCGGGAAGATCCAAGGCAAATGAATGAAAGAGAAGAACGACGTCATCGTCCGTGAGATTCGCCGCAACCAGAAACTGATTGACAAGGCTGTTCAGAACGGAGTCAAGCGGTCAGCCATGCTGTGAGTATAAAAACATTATATCAGCGAATATAAAGAATTGTATTATTTTTTTAAAAAAACAACAATGAAAAAGATTTTAGTAATGGTAGTAGCCGCCATGATGGCTACAGTGAATGTGAATGCACAAGACGAGTTGAAGAATGAAATCGGTGTGTTCTATGGTTTTGAATCTGTATCTAACATTTTTTCTGTCTATTCAAATATGTTTGCTGCCGCTGCGGGCGATCAGAGTTCGTTTTGGGGGCCCGTCGGCGTGGAGTATTACTACCATGTCTCGCCCGTTGTAGGTTTAGGTGCTGTGGCAGCATACGCCGGTTGTAAGGCTGAGGACGAGAAAACCCACAAGGATGATTTGAGCGAGATATTTATCACCGTCATGCCTTCGGTGAAGTTCAACTGGCTGCGCAAGAAGCACTTCGGTATGTATTCCGGTCTTTCTGCCGGAGTGATGTTCCTATCGGTGTCTGCCAACGACAGTGCCAAGGCTTCTGATCCAGATGCCAAGGACGAAACGTTGACCTCGTTCATGTTCCAGGCTACAGCCTTGGGTGTTGAGTTCGGCGGTGAGCAGTTCCGCGGATTCGTCGAGGCGGGTCTTGGTGAGAAAGGTACACTCTGTGCCGGCCTGCGCTATAAGTTCTGATGTAACCAAGCAAATATTATTATTCACAACAAGATACAATTAATCGAGCCATCGCGCGAACATTGTTTTGAATTCTCCCATTGACACCACTTCTCCGCGATCTACAGCAGCGATTTCCTCTTCTATGTCTGGTGTAATCTGTAAAACACCATCTACGATATGTGCAGAATCCACATATTTATAACGACAATAATACCCCAATAAATATTGTATGGAAACGTATAAACAGATTAACTTGAACGACTATGTTCAGACTGGCGAGGGCGGGACATCCCTCACCTACACACATAAGACGCGCCCCACGATGGCCAAGCTCTTCAATCCTGGCAACGAGGCCGAGCAGGCAGAACGGGAATTCCTGACCGCCCGTGCCGTCTTCGAGATGGGCGTACCTACGCCCGAGCCCATTCAATTGGTGACCGACGGTCAACGTCGAGGCGTGGAATACGAACTCATCAGCAACAAACGCTCGTTTACGCGCATCATCTCGCAGGAGCCGGAAAGACTGGAGGAAATTTCGCTGGCTTTCGCCCGTATGGCGCGGGAATTGCACGGCATGAAGGCTGACACGTCGCGATTCGTGTCCGTCAAGGAGAGGCTCCGCCGCTTCTATCAGGAGAAAGGCGAACTGGTGACGGAAGCGTACAAGGAGCGTGCGCTGAACTTCATCGACAAGACTCCCGATGCTGACACCTGCCTGCACGGCGACCTGCATATCGGCAATGTCATTACCGACGGACGGCGTAACCTCTGGATCGACCTGGGGCAGTTCAGTTATGGCGAGCCGGAGTGGGACTTGGGGTGGATGTGGACCATCTGCAACCATATGGACGGCAAACGGAGTGACTTCATCCTCCATGTCACCCCAGAGACGCTCAAAGCCCACTGGAACATCTTCCTCACGGCCTACTTAGGAACAGACGACAAGGCAGCCATTGGTGATTACGCCAGGCGGCTCATGGCCTACTATGCCGTCAGACTGCCATATATGGTAGACCTGCAGGTGCAGGGCCGCCTTCCCGAAGAAGCCCTACAACAACTGCCGAAGGTCATTGAATAAACACATCACAGAAGCAATGAAAAAAACTACAAATTGGGTGAATGCCACCATCCTGACTATCTGCGGCATGACGATGGTGTCCTGCTTTTCCGAAACGAAGCAGAGTGCGGCAGTCAGTGTGACTGATGATACCAGCCAGTTCGTGACCATTACCGACATGGTGCCCGATGCTATATTGGAAATCCGTTACTTCGGCACCTATAACTTCGTGGGTACCCGCATTGACGGCTACGAGGAGCCGACGGCACTTTTGACAAAGCAGACCGCTGACAGTCTGAAAGCCGTGAGCGATGACGTCAAGAAACTAGGGTACATACTGAAGATCTACGATGCCTACCGTCCGCAGAAGGGCGTTGACCACTTCGTGCGCTGGGCCGAGGACATCGCCGACACGCTGATGAAGGCCTACTTCTATCCCGACCTCGACAAGAGCGTGCTCTTTCCGCAGGACTACATCTGTCTGAAGAGCGGTCATACGCGTGGCTCAACACTCGACCTGACGCTGTTCGATATGAACACCGAAAAGGAACTCGACATGGGTGGCACATTCGACTGGTTCGGCCCCGAGAGCCATCCCGACTTCTGCGGTAATCCTGAGACGGGGGAGTACACAGGTGATAATTCGAAGAGTCCTGCCAATCCGAAACGCAGCATCTCCCCCGAGCAGTTCAAGAACCGCATGATTCTGCGTCAGGCTATGCTGCGCCACGGCTTCAAGCCCTTCGATACGGAGTGGTGGCACTTTACCCTGAAGGACGAGCCCTTCCCCGACACCTACTTCACCTTCCCTGTCAGGCAACTGGGTAAATGAAACGGATTAAACTTAACGACTCTAATTAAGGTATAACTATTAATTTATAGCGACAATGAACTCACTAAGAACCGTCCCCACTGAGCGCTGCGGCAAGGGATTCCCCTATATCATCCTGTTATTCATTGTAATGATGGTGTTTTCTCAGACTGCGGCTGCGCAGGACGAGACCATCGTGTTTACCCCCCAATGGACGGCGCAGGCCCAGTTCGCCGGTTATTACGTGGCTGAGGCAAAGGGCTTTTATCGCGAGGCAGGGGTGAAGGTGAAGATAGAGCATCCGTCGGCCACGCAGCCTGCCATGAGCCGCCTGCGTAAGAACCTATGCCAGGCTACGACGCTTCAGCTCTGTCAGGCGATGGAGATTATAGATGAGGGCATTCCTCTGGTGAACATCCTTCAGACGTCGATGAACAATGCGATGGTCATCGTCTCTGCCCGTGACAAGGACCCGCTGACACAGAAGGGGGCCAAGGTGGGTATTTGGAGTGTCGGTTTCGGTCAGTTGGCCATCTGTATGAGTATCAAGGACCATCTGGACTATCAGTGGGTGCGCTTCGCCCAGAACGTCAACCTGTTTGTGGCAGGCGCCCTCGATGCCACGCTGGCCATGAGCTATAACGAGTACTACCAGCTGGTGCAGGCGGGCATCAAGATGACCGATAAGAACGTGTATCGCTTCTGCGACCACGGCTATAACGTGCAGGAGGATGGCGTCTATATGACCCGCGACTACTATGCCAAGCATCAGGATCAGGCGCGCCGCTTTGCCCAGGCCAGCCGTAAGGGTTGGGAGTGGGCATCCCAACATCCCGACGAGACACTGGACATCGTGATGCAGTATGTCGACAAGAACCACATTGCCACCAACCGCGTGATGCAGCGGCTGATGCTCAAGGAGGTGCTGCGTCTGCAGGTGGACCGCGAGTCGAAGAAACGCGAGTTCCGGCTGCGTCCCGACATGGTGAAGCTGGCCAGCCGACTGATGGTGGAGAACCAGATGCTGACCCGCGAAGTGACGTACGAGGAGTTGAGAAGTGAAAAGTGAGAAGTGAGAAGTGAATAGTGAATAGTGAATAGTTGGCTACCGCATAAGTATGAAAAAGATCTTAGCATATATCCGTCGTAAGCTGTCCGTCAGGGTCAGCCTGTGGGTGGTGTTTTTTGCTGCCATCATCTTCAATGTTGCCCTCGGCTTCCTGTTCTATCAGGCCCGTGAAACAGTTCGTCAGGAGGCTGTCAGCCGCGCCACGCAGATCCTGGATAAGACCTCACTGCGTGTGGAGGGCATCCTGAATCGTGTGGAGGTGGCCTCGAACATGACCAAGTGGCTGGTACAGCGCCATCCCGACAAGGCCGACTCGATGTTCGTCTATAGCCGGGGCTTGTTGCAGAATAATCCCGACTTCTACAACTGCTCCATCGCCTTTGAGCCTTACTACTTCAAAGACAAAGGACGCTACTTCTCTGCCTATACCAAACACGTTGGTGACTCAATCCGCACGATACAGGGCGGCAGCGACAGCTACCAGTATTTCTTTGCAGACTGGTATCTGATGCCCCAGCTACTGGAAAAACCGTGCTGGACGGAACCGTATATGGACCTCGACGTGGCTACGAACACCAGCGAGATGGTGACCAGCTACTGTCAGACCATCACCGACAAGCAGAACCAGCTGATAGGTATCGTAAACATCAGTCTCTCGTTGAACTGGTTATCTCAGACCATCTCAGCCGTCAAACCCTATCCCAATTCCTACAGCATTATGATAGGCCGTGGCGGCACCTATTTCGTACATCCCGACACGACGAAGATCACCCGCCAGACCATCTTCACGCAGACGCTGGAGCAGCCCGACACGGCCCTGACCGCTTTGGGCTATGCCATGCAGCATGGCGAGGAGGGCATGAAACACATGAATATCGGTGGCAAGGACAGCTATGTCTTCTACAAACCCCTCGGCCAGACAGGCTGCTCGATGGCCATCGTCTGTCCGGAAAGCGATATCTTCAGTGGTTTCGACCGTCTGCGCCGCACGATTATGACCATTGTTACCGTCGGACTGTTGCTGATGCTCTACTTCTTCATCCGCATCATCACCCGCGAGCTGAAGCCCCTGCGACGGCTGGCCGATGAGGCCGAGACCATCGCCTCGGGACAGTTTGATGCCGTACTGCCTGACTTCCAGCGCACCGACGAGATAGGCCAGCTGAGCCATTCGTTTGGTAATATGCAGCAGTCGTTGGTGAAATATATCGATGAGTTGAAGACCACGACCGCCCAGAAGGCCTCGATAGAGAGTGACCTCCGTATTGCCAGCGGCATACAGATGGGCATGCTGCCCGAGAACTTCCCCACCAAGGACGACCGTGATGACGTGCAGCTCTATGCCTCGCTGACCCCGGCCAAGGAGGTGGGCGGCGACCTGTTCGACTTCTATTTCCGCGACGAGAAACTCTTCTTCTGCATCGGTGACGTCTCGGGTAAGGGCGTGCCTGCCTCGCTCTTCATGGCAGTGACCCGTTCTACTTTCCGCACCGTGTCGGCTCACGAGTCGATGCCGGATCGCATCGTAACCATCATGAACAAGACGATTGCCGACATGAATAAGAACAACATGTTCGTCACCCTCTTTGTCGGTGTGCTCGACCTGCCCACTGGCCGCCTGCACTACTGCAATGCCGGCCACGACGCCCCGTTGCTTGTCGGAGCAGGCGTGGGTGAACTGCCCTGCGATGCCAATATACCCGTCGGCTTCATGCCCGATTGGAAGTACACCCTGCAGGAGGCGCAGATCTTCACCGGCACCACCATCTTCCTTTTCACCGACGGATTGACCGAGGCCATGAATGCCGAATATGCGCTGTTTAAGATGGAGCGCGTCAACGACGCGGCAAACCAAATACTGGCTCAACAGCAACAGGAACCCCGTCAGTTTATCGCCCGGATGACTGAAGCCGTCCGCCAGTTTGTGGGCGATGCCGAACAGAGCGACGACCTGACCTTGATGGCCATACAGTATATCAAGCAGCAGAGTGATGTACGGATGAGGAAAAGCATCGTTCTGCCCAACGACACGCAGGAAGTGCCGCGGCTGAATGCCTTTGTCGAGGAAGTCTGCCAGACTGTGGGATTCGACGAGATGGTCAGCATGCAGATAAAAGTTGCCGTAGAGGAGGCTGTAGTAAACGTAATGAAATACGCCTACCCGCCCGGACAGCACGGCGACGTGACCATTGAGGCTGCAACAAATGATGTGCGTTTGAAGTTTACCATCATCGACAGCGGTAAGCCCTTTGACCCCACCGTCCAGACTGAAGTCGACACGACGCTTTCTGCCGAACAGCGCAACATTGGCGGACTGGGCATCCACATCATGCGTCAGAATATGGATTCCATCAACTATGAGCGCATGGACAACCTCAATGTGCTGACGCTGAGGAAAAAATTAAAAGATCTTGCCTGATACGATGTCAGCGAAGGTCTTCCAAAGTATCTTGGCATCAGTCCAGAGGGATTGGTGTTCGAGATAGTAGAGGTCCATCTCCAGGCGGACGAGCATTTTGTCGATGGTGTCGGTATAACCGTTCTTCAAGGTGGCATAGCTGGTGATGCCAGGACGTAAGGCATAGAGACGTTCGTAGCGGGCATCGCGCTGCATAATCTGGTCGATATAGTATTTCCGCTCCGGGCGCGGTCCTACGAATGCCATATCGCCAATGAAGACATTCCACAGTTGGGGCAGTTCGTCGAGGTGGTGGGTGCGCAGGAATCTGCCGATGCGTGTCAGTCGTGGGTCGTCATCTTGCTGTAGCAGTTCCTCACCTTCTTTCTCTGCATCGACCACCATGCTACGGAACTTATAAATGTAAAAAGGCTTTCCATGAAGTCCGATGCGCTCCTGCTTATAGATGGCAGGTCCGCCACCCAGTTTGATGGTCAGCCAACAGACAAGGATGAGAGGGGAGAAAACAATCAGGCACAGGGCTGACACGATGAGATCAATGAACCGTTTCATGCCACAACGATCTTCATTTGGTTAATACAGACATTGACCAGACTGTAGATAAGCACATCGATGACGATAATCCAGGTGAAGTTCAGAAGCGGATACAGTCCGAAGTTGACGGCAGCATAGGCGACAGCCAGTCCGAGGATCGTCAGGAGGGCCTGGTGCTGGTTCATGCCAGAGCGCATCAGCTTGTGATGGATATGGTTCTTATCGGCATCGAAAAGGGGCTTGTGATGGATGAGGCGGTAGAGTGTCACCCTCACCACATCGGCCATCGGCACGAAGAGCAGGGTGATGGGAACCAGCAAGGCCTCCGGACGTGTAGGCCAGATAGCGGTGTTATCGGAAGCACACTTGATGGCGAGGAAGCCCAGGATGAATCCTAAAGATAGTGAACCGGAGTCGCCCATGAATATCTTGGTGTTACGTTCGGCACTACCGAATAGATTGAAATAGCTGAAAGCAATCAGGGCACCAATCAGACCTGCTACCAGGATGGCGTAGGTGTGCATGAAGACATCGTAATAGTTGAAATAGACCAGGAATCCAATCAGGGCAAACAGAGATAGTCCTGATGCCAGTCCATCGATGCCGTCGATGAGGTTGATGGCGTTGTCGATGAATACCATCATGAAGATGGTTAGTGGGATGCCGATGTAATAAGGTATCTCATAAATGCCGAAAAGCCCGTAGAGGTTGTTGATATAGAGGCCTGCAAAGGGAAGCAGACAGCCTGTCATGATCTGAACGGTAAATTTCGTCTTGGCATTCAGGCCCGTCAGGTCGTCGATGATGCCGGTGATATAGATGAGCAGTAGGCCCATCGTGAAGATGGCGCTCCAGAGGGTGACGGGCAGAGTGTTCTCGTCGGAAACGGGCAACAGGAGCAGAACGACGAGGAATGCGGTGATCATGCTGGGAAAGAAGGATATGCCTCCCATGCGGGGAACGGCATTCTTATGCACCTTCCGGTCGTTGGGAATATCGTAGAGTTTCTTCCGTTTGCAATAGTCAAGAATGATGGGCGTGAAAACAAACCCGCATACCAGACTCAATAAAAAAGCACCGAGTAGATATATCGTCATACGCAAATCGTTCTGTTATTATATAATAATAACTGATAAAACGAATGATTATTGTATGCGGTTTCGATTATTTTTTCACCCTTCATCAATAAGTTGGTGGAAAATCTTGTCAGCTGCTTTATTTGACTGCTCGCTGGTGAACATCGTGGCAATACGCTCTTTGCCTGCTGTGGCATATTGCATGTACAGATCATTGTCGCTGAGTAACTTGTCGATAGCAGCGGCATAGGCCTTGACATCACCTAAAGGAACCTCCTCGCAAGTCTGATTCTGAACCGACACCCAGTTGACGCCCGAGCCCTCAATCGTGAAAGTAACTGGCACACTGCCACAATACATGGCCTCTGCCAAGGCAATACCGAAGGCTTCTTGTTTGGTACAAGAGGTGAAGGCGAAAATATCGGAGGCATAATAATAGCAACGCAGATAATCGTTGGGGATACGTCCAATGAACTTCACCCTGTCGGAAGTTGTCATGGCCTTTAGCCGATCCGTCTCTGGTCCTCTTCCGCCAATGAGGATGACGCAGTCTGACTGGATGTATTTCTCGGCTTCTATCAGATAGTTGATACCTTTGTAGGTGGCATGACGGCCTACAATAAAGACAATCTTCTTGTGATGGAACTTATTCCTGATCTCCTCAACCGTCTTCTCATCACCCTTTTTCCATTGGAATTCTTTTTTGATGATGCCATTGGGAACGACCTTGACCTTGTCACGATAGTCATAAATGGGACTCGAGGGATGGATATAGTTGGGACTCGTAGCGAGTATCAGATCGGCTTTCTTCAGCAGTCTCCGTTCGAAACGGTTAACGCAACGATAAAGAAGTCCCTTGCCCAAGATGTCAGAATGCCATAACAGCACAAGTTTGGCATCACGAGGGGCCAGCTTGGCTGTGATGGGGTAGAGGAACGGATTGGGGCAGTGTAGAAGGATGATGTCGGGCTGCTCCTCGTAAATGATCTTCTTGAGATAGTGATAATAGGTGAAAGCAATATCCTGACTTGAGATTTTCATGGAGGGGGCAATACGGTAGACCTTGACGCCATTGACGGTATCCATACGCGTAATACCGTCTTGACTGAAACAAATGACGACATGGTCGAAATGGGTCAGACCTTCGGCCATGTATTTCGTGACGGTCTCAATACCGCCTTCCACAGGATAATAATATTTGGCTATCTGGAGTATAGTTTTCTTCATCAGCAATATCTTTTCATTATTATAACGCAATAAATAGCGGTTAATTGTGTTGGTCTGGTATTTTTTCCTTCAGGAGATTGATGAGCGTCTTGGCAGATTCCTCCCAGGAGAATGTCACACGGGGACAGGAACGATGTGACATCGAGACGTCACACGCGTTCCTGTCCCCATGTGACGTTTCGAGAAACTGCTTGACGGCTTTCCTGATCTCATTGGGATTATAGGGATCGAAATAGATGGCGGCATCGCCACAGACCTCACGAAGTACGGGGATGTCGGAAACTAATACCGGACATCCGCAACTCATAGCCTCGATGGGGGGCAGACCGAATCCTTCGTAGAGAGAAGGGAAAATGAAGCAGACGGCTTGGTTGTAAAGCCGCACCAGTTCTTCATCGGAAACGCGGCCCAGATAGCGGATGTTCTCTTGTTGGGCTGCATGGTCGTCTTGTTGCGTAAAGACACGGTGGCGTGCGCCTACGATGTAGAGTTTACAGTCTTGAATATCGCTGAAGGCTTCGATCAGACGGTTGAAATTCTTACGGGGGTCAAGGGATGATACGGCCAGGGCAAAGCGCTCTTGGGGCGTAGCGACTTGAGGCAGAGGTCGGAAAAGACTATCGTCTGTCGCATTATAGATGACGGTGATGTCCTGCGCCTTGATAAAGGGGTAGAACCGTCTGATTTCCTGTTTGGAGAACGCGCTGACGGTGAGGATATGCTGAGAGGTCCTGACGGCCAGGGGTGTCAGGAGCTTGTACCACCAGTAATAGGCGCGTGAGAACCATTTGGGATTTTCCAGAAACGACAGGTCATGAATGGTCATGATCTTATGTCGGATAAGGATGGAACCCAGGCCTGTGAAACTGAGGACGACATAATTCCTCTTGCCGAAAAAGAAGAAGGGCAGGATGCACTGTTCCCAGAAATGGGAGTTGCCTCGGCCATAATGGACAATCTGCAGACCACTGACGTCGTAGCAGGCCTGAATAGGGGCATGGGGGCAGATGATAGTAAAGGAGAGCTGTTGCTCCGCCATCGCCTTGCACATATTATAGGCATAGCGTTCGACACCCGTCATGGGCTGCGTCAGGAATCGGCCGTTGATATATATAGTCATGATTAGTGGATATGCAGCAGGAACTTGTGATAATAATAGGTAAAAATAGAACCATAGCCGGCACTACGGAGCATGCGGTACTGTTTCATGTTCAGTCGGAGCATTTGGCCGAAATGACGTATCCGATAGCCTATCGTAAAGCGGGAACCGTCAGTTGCTCCAACGGTATTGTCACCATGATTCCTGTATTCCATGAGTGCTTCGGGCATCGCATAGACAATGCCTTTTTCCGCAAAGGTACGTGTGGTTACCCACCCATCGTGCATCAGGGCATGTTCCCAGGAACGGTCTAACGAGATCTCCCTTGCTTTCCTGTTGAACAGCATGGCACATCCTAAGGTGATGTTGATGACGCAGCTCTTGAAATCTTTGACGGATTCAGGGTAGATGTGGCCGTATTCCCGATAGGAGGGATGTAAGAGATTGAGATTGCTGTCGACCACTCTTACGTCGGAATGTACGATAATGGGTTTGTCAGGATGCTGCGTTTCCTGCCCAATCATCGCCTGATACGATAGTTCGACTTTAGTAGGATGCCAGACGTCATCCTGATCGGAGAACATATAGTAGTCGGCTTCTACTTTTTCCAAGAGACTCATGAAGTTCTGTAGGGCTCCGCCTTGAGAGGGATAGTCCATAACGGTCACCCATTCCGGATATTTCCTGGTATAGTCGTTCAACAGTTCTACAGTTCCGTCTGTGGAGCCATCATCATGGATGTACAAATGCCATTGTCTGCTGCTTTGAGACAAAATGGAGTCTATCTGCTCGCGGAGGTATTTCACTCCGTTATAGGTCGCCATCAGAATGGCGATATTTGGTTTTGTTTTATTGTCATTTATTTGTTCCATATACCTGTTGCGTGACCATTAATGAGTTTGTTGAACTGCACCCTGTTGATAATGAGGCCAGGAATGTTGACGATGCACATCACAGCAATAAACCAAACGATGTCATTCGTAAACTTGACGACGATATAGGCCAATGGGATGAACAGAATAGCGGCTGATGCCGTGAATATTAATTGTAAGCACAATTTCCCGATACCATTGATGAAGTAGCTGTAACGCATGCTGTAAATCAGTATGAAGATATATATTGCTACTGCTATACTCATCTTCTTGTCGATGGCGAAATCCTGACCTATCCATTTGGCGTAGACAAAGTCGGAAACAATAATCATGACTATCAGGCATATGAAAATGCCAATGGTCATCAGTCGGAGTTTCCGGGTAGCATTGTGTATCCACTGGATGTCGCCGCGCTCGTAAGCATCGGTGGTGGCATTCCAGAAAGGCATGCAGATAACGGTAAACCCTACGAGAAGAATGCTGAAATAACGATAGGCAATCTGGTAAGGCGTCACCAAGGCTGGTGTAAATAGCTTTGAGATCAGAATATTGGATGTCATGAACAGAATGACGCCTGATATCTGGATAATGAAAAAGCGTATGCCCATATTGATGACGGCTTTGGCTTCTTGCAGATCGACAAGACCGAAGGCTGGTCTCAGATGAGGATACTTAAAATAGAAAGTATAAGGGTAGGCCAAGAAATAGACGAGTAGGGGACAGGCCGTGTTGACCAGTGCAATGTGGAGCAAGGAATGGCTGCCACTAAGAGAGACAATATAAGTACCGATGAGTGCTAAGGTCTGCCCTATGGCGATCAGCAGGTTGCTGACGGCTGGCAATTGCAGCCCCATATAGAAGTTGCCGATGAGTTTGAATATGAACGTTGTACATACCAGTGTGACAGTTACCATCAGCACCTGGTCGAGATTTCCGATTTTTGCCGGTTCAACATTGAATAGTTCGTATGTATCACTTGTCAGAATGAATACTAAAAGAATTAGCAGGGTTGGAATAATGATGTAAGTCAACATGGCAAAGGTAGAAGATATCAGCGACCTGGCATGCTGCTCATCACCATGCGCCAGATAAATGGCCAGTTTATTCCTCATGCCATTGCCAAGCCCGATGTCCATGTTGTCAATCCACAGCATCACGCTACTGATGGTCAGCCAGACACCATTGGTGTAGTCACCTAAGCAGTTCAGTGTGACGGGTACTATCAAAAGCACAATGAGGGCTGACCATCCTTTGGCTATAAAAGATATCAAGATGTTCTTCTGAAGTCGTGAAGAACGCTTCTGGCTGATGCTGTTGTCCATACTCATGGGCTTGAAGGTGATAATTGGAATTTAATCTTCTGTTGGGTGAGCAGAACAATGAACAAAGTAAACTGCAGGACGAAGACCATGCTCAAGAAGACATTCTCCTGATAGAACTGCAGTAATAATACATATACAATATATGTGTAGAGGCAAGTGCCGATGCCATTGCCGTTTCGGAACAACCGATAGAGGAATCCACAAGTACAACCATACATGGCTGCAAAAAAGGCGACGCCACGATAGCCAAAATCAATGTAGAAGGGTTGGAAGATCGTATAAACATTGGTGGATATCGGTACAAAGACAAATTCTTGCAACTTGTCTTTGACCACGACATCGGCCCCAAAGCGTTTCAGGAAAAGATAGATGGTTTCGAAAGTATTCGTTCCAAACTGCGGAATGACTTCCGGTGATAGCTGACAAAATGCGACAGGGGGTGACAGGGCGTACATAGTGAAGAAGTCGAATAGGGTCTCTTCTTTCTGATAGTCGCTGTCTTCGCCGGCGCGTCCCAGATTGAAAATATAGAAAAGGATGATAATCAGGATGCTGAAGGTGGCTATGGTGCGGAGGCGTATGACCTTCTTTTCGAAGAGTACAAACATCGTACTGACGAATACAAAGAACATCATACCCTTTTCCATGATGGCTAAAGAGTTCATTAGACAGGCGCAGCCCAAAATGACGACCTGCCATAGAGGGACCTTGGGGTGTGCCCATAATGCCACGACAAACAAGGCTTGGTTGATGACGGCAGAATAATTCAGAATGCCTTGTCCCTCGCCATAGACGGCCAGTGTACGCACATTGGTCATCAGGTCTTCTGTGCCGAACATGGTGACTATTTGGATAACACGATAGACATAAAGCGGCGTGATGATCAGTGAGATGACGAAGAAAAAGAGGAAAAGGGATTTGTTGAATTGGATGCCACCTGATATCTCGTTTTTGTTAGTATCTGAGGATAGCATATAAGTGCTGATGGCACAGATACAGAAAATGGGAAACCACAGGAGAAAACAGATATAAAACTGTTTCGTGATGGGGTATAGGTCTGTGTCTAACAGATAATAAAGCCCCAGAATGAACACCCAGATGGCGATGGTCAGGAACCAGGGTGAGAAATAACCGCCCAATTGGCTCAGTTTGAAATCCTCTGACCGTTTGCTCCTGTATCTGATGAATCCATGTGTTAATAGCAATGCGAGAATAACGAAACAGAGAAGATAGCCTATAAATGATTTATTGGCGTGCTGAGGCACGGTATTGTCCTGTATCACGGCAAATGACAGATAGGCACGTTCTTTCAGGGCTTTCTGACGCGCATATTCCTCTACAGCCTTTTCATGGAGGGCATAGGCGTCTTTTGATTCGTTTTCAAGTGCCTTCTCTTGTTGCTTTAGGGCATTGGTGCTGATATTGACATGACTATCGATAAACCTGCCGTAGTCGTCCATGGCCTGTTGGTATTTGATTTGGGTGGCAGACAGGGCTCTTATGGCATTCTGTAAGGCAGAGTCAACAATGGTATGACGGTGCTGGGTAATGATGTCCTGCAGTTGGACGGTAATACTGTCCAACATTTGTGAGGCTACAACAGGGTCTTTGTCTGTGAAGCTGATACTAAGTGAAGTTTCTAAGCTGCTGTAGTTGTAGTTGATACGGTCGAGAATGGCCTTTATCGTATCCTTTTTATCCACATACTGACCATATGTCATGTGTTTCCCAGGTATGTGTTTTTGTGCAATGCCGCGGGCGAAATCTTCCGTCTTTAAGACCTTACAATAGATTTCCATGTCGTTTATGCCGGTATTGGCCCCGCCCATGGCATTCTTAAGAGATGCTTTCAAACTGCTGAAACCGATGGCCAACTCTGTCTCTTTATACTCGTCGCTGAGTTTGGTGACAGCCGTATAGTCCTTTGGCACACACAGCCACACTACTAATGCAAGCAGTGTGGCTATGGCTGTGGCGAGAATATAAGGATGCCTTTTCAATACGAGGAATATCTAAACATTGATGAACTTCTGTCGGTTACGCCAGAGCAGCAGACCGGCCCTGAGCAGAAATCCCAAAATCATCCAGATGATGAGCGTGACAATCTTGGGGGTGCTGCTGTGCTTGACGGGGACGCTGGCCTCCTGGACAATCGTAAAGGCAGGTGTACGTTCCTGAACCTTAGCCTTGGCTAACTGTAGTTGCTCTACGACTTGTTGGTAAATGGTATACTTCAGCTGCATCTCATTCTCGAGTTCGTCACCCTTCAGGACGTATGACTGCATCTTCAGGTTTTGGTAGGAATCGCCGAATGCAGCATATTTCTGTCGTGCCTTGGTATACTCTTTATGGGCTTCGTCGAATAGCTTCTGCATGTATTCCAGATCAATACGTGCCTTCTTGGTACGGTAATCTGTAATAGTACGTTGCAGGTGCATCTGGGCAGAGTCTGCTATCGTGGCAGCGATTTGAGGATCCTGGTCTTCTACAACGATGGTGATGACATTGGTTTTCTTGTCTACCGTACAATTCATCTTGTTATTGATAGCCTTGACGATATCGAATTCTTTTTTTGTCAGATGTTTAGAGTCAACCTTGTGGCCGGGCTTAGACTGTTCGTCATTAGAAAGCTTCTCTTTCAGATTGTTCAGCCAGTCCATAGGATATTCGTAGAACGCTAATTTCTGATGTTTTTGCAGGTAGTCGAAGTAGGTGTATGTCTCACCAGTCTTGCTCTTTGTCACAGTGACAGGAAACATACCGACTACGAATCCGGTAGACTCCATGAGGTCTGGATAGATCTCCGGATAGAGGGCATCGCCAGTCTGGCCGATCTTCATGTTCATGCCAACCATAGCCGCCAGGGAGGAAATACTGCCAGAGAAACTGCTGCCAGATTCTTCTGGAGCAAGAATGACGGTTGATTTGTATATCTTCGGTGTGGCAAAAGCTAAGATAACACCAATGACGCCTGCTGTACATGAATAGATACAGATCTTGCGGAAGTCGGCCTTCAGTATCTTGAACACATCAATGAGACTGATGTCGATGCTTTTCTTCTTTTCCATAACCATTTATTTTATCAGGTTGGCGATAGTGGCGATCATGGTGGCAATAGAGGCGGTGCTGGTGCCGATGCTGAGCCATTCGGTCAGACCGAGTCCGCGACGGCGTGACTTGGTGGGCACGACAATCTGACAGCCTGGTTTGGGACGATGCTTACGGTCTGCCTTTGCCACCATGCCATTCATATAGATGATAATGGTCTGGCTGCGTTTACCTGTGGAACTTACACCACCTGCCAGATCGAGATAGTAATCGGCTTTCTCACCGGCTTTATAACGGACGGTGTTGGGGTAAAGCACCTCGCCGTTGATACTGACAGTACTGGTGTATCGAGGTACGACAATACGGTCGCCTTCGCGCAGATAGGGATCGTCGTCGCTGCCAGGGTTGGCAAGGGCCTTATCCAACTCGATAGCAACTGGGAAGGTGGTCAGCGTCAACAGTTTCTTCACATCGATGGAGTCGTTTCCAGAGTTGCGTTGGGCTGTGCGGAGCATCGTCTCCATCATCTCACGTTCTTCCTGCGTCATCTGCCGGAGCAGCTTTGCACCCTCAGGATAGGCGCGTTTCGTGAGTCCTCCGGCTTGCTTGATAACCTCACTGAGTCGTTGGTTGCTGCTGGTCAATGTGTAATTGCCCCTGAACTGTACTTCGCCTTCGATAGTAACATTCTGTTGCTCGTTGTAGTTGGGGCTACGGCGAATATAAACCTCGTCGTATGGTTGCAGGGTGAAAGGTGTCTCACCCTGTGGAATCGTGAAGTCCGGGTTCAGCGAGAAACTATAGGTAAAAGCCAGTGTGTCGCCGGCTTCTGTTGCATTAGGCTCGATGATACGCCGTGAAACATCTACTTTTGCCAATGAGGCCGCATTTGTCAGACCGCCAGCCTGAAGCACCAGGTCCTCAACCGTCTCGTTGGAGGCGAATTTGTAGATGCCCGGATAGTTCACCTCGCCGTGAATCGTAATGGTCTGGTCTTCTTTTTCCTCTTCACGGCTTCCTATGTAGATGACGTCCTCATTCCTGAGCTCGATATCGGGCACGTTTCCTTCCAGGATGCCAAGAATGTCTACGCTCTTCACTTCAAGGGTGCGGTCTTTCTTCATACGGTGCATCACGGCATGCTGACCGATGGCATTCTCTGTCAGTCCGTCTGCAGCCTCAATAAGTGATTTGACTGTGCAGATCTGTCCGCCCACCTGGTACATGCCTGGACGGAAAACGGCACCCTTCACCTCTACCGTATTCTGGTAACGGTTCAAGGTGGAGTCTACGCTGACAGAGTCTTCGTCCATCAGTTTGAAGTCGTTGAGGTCAAACTCGCCGACATTGAACACTGAGTACATCTGCCCTGCCTTACGATGGATACGAATAGCCTTTGTGTAGGCATCGCCAGTAAAGCCGCCGGCATAACGAAGCAGGGTAGCAGCACTTTCTGTCTTTTTCATCTCGTAGAACATGGGACGCTTGATCTTACCGGCGATGTTCACCAAAGCCTCATACGGTCCTACGGTCACAATATCATTATCCTGCAGACGGACGTCACCTGTCAGTTTGCCATTGAGCAGGAAGTCGTAGACGTCGACATTCGACAGCAAACGGCCATTGCGATACACTTTGACATTTCTCAGGGTACCGATTTCATTGGGACCGCCAGCCATATAAAGCGCATTGTAGACGGTGGCAAATGCCGACATGGTATAAGTGCCTGGCATCTTGACTTCACCGATGACACTGATGGTAATTGTACGTGTCTGTCCTACGGTAAGCTCAATATGGGAACCTTGGTATCTGGGTCCCAGAACACTTCTCAACTTGGCCTTGGCTTGGCTGACAGACAGGCCGCCCAGCTGGATAATACCGATATCCTCGACGGTGACATAGCCATCTGGCGAAATCGTTTCGGTGATGCTCTCCTGTGAAGCACCGGAAATGTCGATGTTCACCTCGTCGCCAGGACCCAGACGGTAGTTCTGTGGCGTTGCCAGATTCATGCTACTCTCAAAGGTCAGGTCCTTATTGTTGAAGATGTCATGTCCGAAGATCTTGCGCTTGGGCTCTTTCTCCTTTTCAAAGTCATCGTAGAAATATTTCAGAGAGTCGGGCATCATGAAGTCCACGGCGTCATCAAACTCGGTGAACTCCTTATCATTTTCGTCATAGGTGTTCTGCTTGGTCTTTTTCCGACCGTCTTTTACACGGTAGGGAGAGACATTGTGCTTTTCCTTGTCTATAATGTCCTGTCGTTTTTCGCCATTAGCCTTACGCATACGTTTCTTCACGTCCTTTGAGCCGGCAGTGATGTCCTCGGCCCCCAAGGCACCGTTTTGCATCTGACGTTGGTATTTCTTGCGCAGACGTTGTAGTTGTTCCATGGTTACACCTCGTTGCATCAGTTGGGTGACGATTTGCTGGCGAGACACACCTTTGGCGTTTTGCTCAATAACATAGTCCATCACTTGGTTGTCGGTCATACCCGACTGTGCCCAGCCTGTTGCAGCCATGAGCAGAAGTGATATCATCAGCGTAGTAAGTCTTTTCATACGTTATCTTTTACACAGGTACATTATATATAAATAACATAATAGTTTGAGGATTATTGCCTAAATCTCGGCAAAGGTATCATTTTTTTTCCAAAAAACTTGCATTTATCAGAAAAAGTTGATATCTTTGCACCGAAAACGACAAGTCTCGTATCTGGGGTTGACTGGATTTGACAGCGGGTAGAGATGGTACGTAAGCACGCGGAGGCTCGTTGGCTACCTCCTTAAACATAGTGAACAAAAAATTAATTGGCAACAATGAGTATGCTCTCGCTGCTTAATCGAAGTACAGTAGATTGCTAGCTTAATTCCACTACAAGGTAGAGGAACGAGACGTCGCTCCAAGGATGTTGTTCCGAATCTGAGGATCCAGCGGCGCAG
>CAMJBL010000015.1 GCA_946403845.1 uncultured Prevotella sp.
TACTTTAACAGACTCATAATCTGGAGGTCCCAGGTTCAAGCCCTGGCTGGTCCACGAATAAGGGGCGTACCGTTTGGTGCGCCCCTTAGTTATTAGAATATCTGGTTGTAGGTTGGACTCGTATACCAGTCTAGGCATTTTGTACGATCCTCTGCCCATTCACCAAACGAACAGCCCTTGTTCATATAGGCACCAAAATAGCCACCATTCTTTTTGAAGCCGATGTTCACACCCTCTAAAGGATAGCGGAACGAGGCGTATGGAATCATCAATGCCCAAGGAAGCTTTCTGCTTTTTGTCAGCGTATACTCACGCGTCACTTGGGCCTCGCGATCGCGATAGCAATGCAACTCCCATACAGTTCCATAATAAGGGCTCAAAATAAACGGATCAAACATTCCTGGCGTAAAACCATTGATATTCTGACCTTGTTTAAAATACACATGATAAATTTCCGTGCGGGGGACAAGAATAGGAAAATTATCATCATATGATCTCGACACATTATATTTCTTCCGCTGAAATATTTGATTAGTCAAATCCAGATCATCCCCCATCGCCCAATGAGCATCTTCAAACAAATAGAGGAAAGCCTCCCCATTGCGTCCTGCCTGCAACAGACTGCTACTCTCAAATAGTGGTGAGGCCATTTTCTCTAAAGGTACATCGTGATGAGTACCGCTTAAGTCAAATGAACCACCGCCCTCAATGGTCACACTATCAATGTCTTCTGCCTGATAACCCACCAGTCGTAAACCGGCTGCCAATTGCTTCGAACCACCGACAGCAGCCAATTCAACAGCAATTTTCAGATGATGGCTATTTATCACCTCACGCGACAAACGCAAAACCACATCATTATAATCATAGTCGCCAGGCTCTGGCATCTCCTCCTCGAAACAATACACCAGTTCCTGTTGCACAGGCCTGGACCTTGGGGATTTCTGCTTATTTGAATGCTTAAGATTACTGAAATTAACCACAGTTGTCTCTACAGGGAAACTCACCACGCTATAAAGTCCATCACCATCCACCAAAGCCGCATACAACTCTGAAGTCCTTGTTGGTACCGTGGCAGCCATCATAACTCGTCCACCATCTTCAATAGCACTCTCGGCCATCACCTCAGAATTAATAACCGTCAACGGATTATCGGATAGAATCATGACCGACTTCGCCCCCAAATTCACATCTGCTTCAACAACATAGATATGATCTTGTGTCAACTCCCAAGTATGCTTGGCATCTACACTATCTACAGGAGAAGCCTCGTCGATGATTTTATTGTAATCGTCTTCATCGAACACATCTTTACCGCATGATGTCAGCAGCAGGCCGCCAAGCAAGCCTAAAGCCATTAAGTATTTCCCAGTGTACTGCATCATTACCATGATTTATCAGTTAATTTGCGCCAAAATTACAAAAAAAATCGATAAGACGTACAAAATTTGGGGCATTTTACAGAATTTAACGATTAAACTCTTGGATTTTCCCGAAAAATATACTAATTTTGTGCCCGAAGAATCTTTTCAAAGGAAATTTTAAGTTACGTAACAAATATAAAATCTTATGAAAATGAAAAAGTATTTGACTATGGTGCTGGCTATTGCCATCAGCGGAGTATTCGTTGGCTGCCATGAGGAGGAAATCGGTGGTTCTCTCATTGAGCAGAAAAAAATAGCCTTCGAAGAAGCCTTTGTCAAGGCCTTCGGACAACCAGACCCTACCCACAACTGGGGTTTCAGAATGCCTAATGAAGATATTACGCGTAGTTACAATCCTAATGCAAACATTTGGGGTTCCACCCATGGTCTTGATGTCCCTCAGGTGTTGACCCAAAAACAGAAGGAACGTGTAATTGCGTACTTCCAGAACCATCAATTCATTACGGGCGGTGGAAGCTTACCTACAACAGAATTCTTTGTACAGCAAGTGTATAAAGGAGGTGAGCAGAATGGCCAATACGTGAATATTATGAAGACCAACCCTGCTCTGACTACGGAGAAATATCAGAGTTTGAGCATGGATAATCCCGGTTATGGTTCTGACCACATGGACAGACTATACGCCAATAATAATCCCAATGACCACATGGGAAATTATAATGGTGGAAACATGTCATGGAATAATGATGTTGAAAACACTAATACCAACATACAATATCTTAATGATAATGGCAATGGAACTCACCGTGATCAGATTCAGTATATGTATGACACTTATGCTACTGGGTTTGGTTACCATTGCTCAGAACCTTCCTTTCAGTATTCTGACCATTACAAACTGATTGACGGTAATGTGATTGACGCTTGGGCAACATCAGAAGGCCAAAATATTGGTGAAAGCGTAAGCGGCCGCTCCTTTGTAGGTTTCGACTTCGACTTGTTGACACCAGACCAGTGGTATACAACTACTGTATGGAAACCTTCTGATATTGACCCCGATATAAAATACTATACAGATGCCAACGGCAAAGTAAACGCACTCTCAAATGAAGGCTATAAGGATGCTTTAGGCAATTACATCTATTGGTTGGTTAACAAGCCAAATATGTTAAGCGGAACATGGCTTAAGAATATTCACAACCTATTGGATATACAAGATTACAGAGTCAATGGAGACTATAAGGGTAAGACATTCAACAAGGCAAAGCTTGATGCATATATCGCTCAGGGATATCGTCCTATGACAAACCATGATTGGGCAATACCAGAAATCGCTCGCGACTATTATTATAGCGACTGGATTGTTTGTATCATTCCTGGCAATACTGGCTACAGGCCAGCTGCTCCTCAAGTAAAAACAGTTAACGAAACCTCAGGAGGATATTATCGTATATATCAGGAAGTTATAGAATCTGGCCGCGTAATGTGCGAAGACTTGGCAGGCGCCAGTGGCAATCTCGACGACCTCGATTATAATGATGTCGTATTTGACGCTGTCATTGTTCATGAATATAAGAAGCCTACCGATGCACAAGGTACCCCAATTGGCGCAGCTTACGATAATGCCTATTTTGCTACCGTGCGCCTGATGGCTGCAGGAGGAACCATCCCTGTAACGATGAAGATAGGAGCAACTTTAAATGAAGAAGGAGAAGAGGTAGGAGGTTACACCTACAACATTCACGACGTATTAGGTGATCCCACAACTGGCTCCATTATGATCAATACGCTTCCCGAAAAAGATAGAGCTGATGTCAATATGGCTCAAGTAATGTCTGCTGATCCTGTAACTTTGACCTATACGGATGAAAATGGTAATGAATCAGACAAGTTCTACGATGTAGATTATATCAGCAAAATCAAGCTTAATGTATTATACCAAAATGTTTCTGAGGAGCTTGTAACCAAATACGGCGCAGCAACCTATAAGTTCCTTGTCCCCCTTGGAACACAATGGGCTAAAGAACGCAAAAGATTCAGTGATGTCTATCCTAATTTCCCTCAATGGGTGTATGACAAAACCTATAATATGAATTGGTATAACGACCACGTTCCTTCTCTTCTTTATGACGCCCTCGAAGGTCTCAACGAAGCAGACTTTAATACTGTATCAGAAGTTTACGTAGGTAGTGCTGGTTCTTTTTCCAAGGATCTTGTTAATGCCACAAGCACGATGGCTTACCCAAGCAGTTCTGAGACGGTTCTCTTTGATTTCCACCCCGAAAATGCTACAAATGCTACTCCTGGATTCCTCTGTCCTGCAGTAGGTTCGTACTCTGAAGAAGCCCTTAGCATAAGAGTTCTTTCGTCACAATATGGAGATTTTGTGGAGGGTAAGACCATCCGCATCTATGGTGTAAACTATGTACCAGAAGGCAGCGAACCAGATTGGTATGTTAGCACCAACTTCACAGGTAATCAGATGTTTACATCATTTAACGCTAATGGAAATTACATTGAAATAAAACTTGATGCCGACAATATCAATCAAATCAAGTCAGGTATAACAATCCAAGGTAAGCACTTCACCGTTACCTATGTTACTATAGCTAGCGAATCTGCCACTCCAACACCTACACCAGAAGGAGGAGCCAAAACTGGTCAGTTCTGGCCTACTAGTGGAAATGGAAGTGCAACATCACAGTTCGAAATAAATAAAGATATAATGTCTGCAGCATTGACAAATAAAGGTGCTAACAATAAGATCTGCATATATTGTACAATTGGTCCATCCTCATGGATTAAACTAAACAAGATAGGATGGAGTTCATGGTCTGCCGATGATGTGGCTGGTAATTGGCAAATTGCCAGTAACCCTGGAGAATTAGAGCCAAAGAATGGTATTGGCAGCGTATATAATTCGTCAAAAGGTTGTGTAGAAGTGCCACTCACTTCCCATTTCATATCTGAGGTTAGCAAAACTGGGCTTGGCTTGAATTTTGGCAATAATATGACGATTACTAATATTACAGTCGAATAATAGTATTGATTTCAAATACCTAACATAAGATTTTAATCCTGGAGGGCGTCTGCGTGAGTAGATGCCCTCCTTTATTATATTTATAATGTATAAGGCATAACTATGAGACAGGTGCCACCTTGCTTTGAGGATAATGCCAGGATCCATTAACTTTCATGCCTATATTCTTCAACTTTCATGCCTAGTTTCTTTGGGTCTGCTGACGCCACCTTATTATATATATCAAAGACCAAGTTCGGCCATCTTATCTTTTTCATCGATAAATTTGTGTCGGACTATATTTACTCGATTAATTAAATAATAGAAATCAAATACTCTCAAAACCCTAATAAAATAAGGAAATGGCGATGGCGAAATGCACAATTGTTTAAAGTGTTTTTGTCGACAAAAACGCATTATTTTATGCCGTTTAACAATTATTAGCAAAAAATATTTTGGCTATTCCACATATTTTATGTACTTTTGCATCGCAGTTCCATAATAGGGGCTATGAAACGATAAAAATAACATTATCTATAACCAATTATTAAAAAATTAAATTTATGAAAAAGTATTTGATGACTGGAATCGCAGCACTTGTTATGTGCTTTGGATTCACAAGTTGCTCTCATGACCTCGCAGGCACAAGCCCAGAGGATCTCGAAATGATGAGAGCTGAGAAGATTCAGAACACCTACAACAAGGCGTTCATTGCTACTTTTGGCCAGCCCGCTGCCGATCAGAACTGGGGCTTTGGAACAGCTACACGTGCAGCAGGATCAGGCACAATTACCCAGAATGGAGAAACCGTCAAGTACACATTGGCTGAGCAGAGCCCAAACAGTCCAAATCCCCCTGCACAGCCTGGATCTTCTGCGACAGCTCCCAGCTTTAGATCAACAACACCCACTGTGCCAACAACGATAAGTTTTAGTGTACCGACGGGTACAGTCGCTGCCCCACAGAATTTGAGTAATGACGGTGTATATACGCTTAGCAACGATTACAATGTGAGCAATCCGCAAAACCAGCAGAATGTGACGTTCTACGTCATAGGCGACAATGTAGTTTATAAAGAGCAAACTCATAGCAATGGAACGACCTTTATTGTTACAGAAGGTAAGAAACTGACATTAGGTGCTCAGGGGAACTACATTGGCGTAAGCATCTATCTGGCAAAGAATGCCACGCTGGTGCTGGAGAAAGAAAATGGAACAGTTAATTTGAAGGATGCCGTAACCAGTCAGAATCCTCTTACAACGTTAGGCGCGATGCTCTATCTCGGTGAGAATAGTAGTGTAATTTGCAAGAGCAACGTGGAATTTGAGCAGTACTTCACCATCTACAACGAGAAAGGTACAATAGATGCTAAAACAAACAACAAGCAAATTAGTATCAACGGTGGTGCTTTGATATATAATGCTAAAAAATTGAAAGCTGAAAACATAAAAATGTTAAATGAAAGTGCAGAACTTATAAATGTCGGCAATATCGAAGCATCGGAATTTGACATGAGATCTGGCGGTAAGTTCCTCAATGAGGAAAATGGAATAGTAACTATTGCTAAAACGAACTGGATTGACAACATGAATAGTGTATGGCAGAATAAAGGCGATTTCACCTGTGGCGACTTCCATATTGAAAATACAAGGAATGTATTCAATAACTGTAAGCTGACAGTGACGGCAACTGGCACAAGCGGTACAGGTATATTCAGCTTTGTAAAGAACTCAACACTTGTGCTTGATGGTAACAATTCGGTTAAAGCTGACGCAATGTCTTGGGGACCAGACTGTGATTTCTATATGAGCAACAACTCTATGCTTTGGGTGGTTGGCGCACTGACATCCACGTCTGCAAACAAGGGATATGGTGTACATGGTGTAGGTAGCGGTTACTCTATATTAAAGGCTGGATCTATCACATATTCAGGAGATGCCGATCAGTCACGCATGAACTACTTTGGAAAAGTATATGTAGATACCGAAACTCATTTCGCTCAGGGCTTTAAAGACCAAAAGACAGTGGAGTCCTCCCAGCCTTACTACTATTTTGACTCATCTGTCAAGTTCAGATTCCGGAACGACGCATGCCCCATCACCTCTACAATTTCGGGCGATTGCCATCACGGCTACACGCCTCCAACTCCTCCGACAGATTTCACTGCTAACCTCCGTGTAATGGCTGAGGACTTGAGTGCAAGCGAGCAGACTGACTTCGACTTTAACGATATCGTATTTGACATCCAGTATGGAACACCCGCAAAGATTCGAGTAAGAGCTGCTGGTGGTACATTGCCCCTGCGTATTAAGGTTAAGAGTTCTGCTTCACATAATGATGATGCTTGCACAGGTAAGGAAGGAAACGGATGGCAGGAGATTCATGCACTATGGGACATGGGTACTGGTATCATGATCAATACAAATGCGACGACTATTATTAGTCCGAGCAAGGGTTATGAGGCTTCTACACTGCTCGATCCAATTGAGCTTGACTACAATGTAACTAGTGCAGCTGATGCTAATAACATCATTATTGAGGTCAAGAAGACAGTTGAAGGTGTGGCCGGTTGGTATGAAATGAAGGCTGCAGTTGGAGAGCCTGCTGCTAAATTCGCTTGCTCACCGAATCTTCGTTGGGCAGACGAGCGTGAGGATCTGAAGGGAAATTCAAACTTCAGCTCTTGGGTACAGGGTGCTATCTCCACTTGGAATTGGAATAACTTCCAATAATTGATACATCAAATACTTAGATAATAACTTAGTTGAAGGGCGTCTGTGTGAGCAGGCGCTCTTTTTCGTGTAATAAGAGGCTCTTATGCGCAAATAAGCAATGCTTATTATCAAATAAAAGGCTCTTATTGGGAAGCTGCATTTCGGAAATGAAAATAAATCGCAATTTATTTTGTATTTCGCTCAATTTGCACTACCTTTGCCCTCTGATATGGTATTAAATTGGATTTGGATTGCGTTTTTCATCATCGCGTTTGTGATTGCGCTGGTGAAATTGGTGTTTTTAGGAGACTTCGACGTCTTCCCTGCGATGATGGACTCGACGTTCTCCTCATCGAAGACGGCCTTTGAGATTTCCTTAGGTCTGACTGGTGTACTTGCCCTCTGGCTCGGTATCATGAAGATCGGAGAGAAGGGCGGTGTGGTGAATATTCTGGCCAAGATGCTGAGTCCGCTGTTCACCAAACTGTTTCCTGACATCCCCAAGGGCCATCCCGTCACGGGTTCCATCTTCATGAACATCGCTGCCAACATGCTGGGCCTCGACAATGCTGCCACGCCCCTTGGTCTGAAAGCCATGGAGCAGATGGAAGAAGTGAAAAACGAAAAGCTAAAAGTGAAGAGAGAGGCTGGCGAGATCAGCGAAAGCGAATATCAGGAGCTGAAGGTGACAGCTTCGAACCCGATGATTATGTTCCTCGTGCTGAATACCAGCGGTCTGACGCTCATTCCCATCTCCATCATGGTGTACCGCGCCCAGATGGGAGCAGCCCAGCCTACGGACATCTTCATTCCCATCCTGTTGGCTACGTTCTTCTCGACTTTGGCAGGTGTCATCATCACGAGCCTCTTCCAAAAGATCAATCTGCTGAACCGCACCATCCTGCTCACCTTAGGTGGCGCAGCCCTCGTGGTGGCAGCCATTATCTGGGGCTTCGGCCAGTTGGATTCCGTGCTGATGAACAAGGTAAGCACCTCGACAGCCAACATCTTGCTGATGACCATTATCATCGCCTTTATCCTGGCAGGCATCAAGAAGAAGGTGAACGTTTATGATGCCTTTATCGAGGGTGCCAAGGACGGATTTACGACAGCTGTCCGCATCATCCCCTATCTGGTGGCCATCCTCGTTGGAATCGGTGTTTTCCGTGCCTCGGGAGCGATGGACATGCTCATCGACGGTATCCAATGGGGCGTGGAGGCCTGCGGTGGCAACAGCGATTTCGTGGGAGCGCTGCCCACAGCCCTGATGAAACCTCTGAGCGGTAGTGGTGCGCGGGGCATGATGGTGGATGCGATGACCACCTATGGTGCTGATTCGTTTATCGGACGTCTGAGCTGCATCTTCCAAGGCTCTACGGATACCACTTTCTATATCCTTGCCGTCTACTTCGGCAGCGTGGGCATTGTGAAGACCCGCCACGCTGTGACCTGCGGACTCCTGGCCGATCTGGCAGGCATCATCGCAGCCATCGCAATCGCATATATGTTCTTTGGATAACTATCAGATATGGGCAAACTTCAAACTATAGCAAAGGATACGGCCATTTATGGTCTCTCGAGTATCATAGGAAGGTTCTTAAACTACCTGCTTGTGCCACTCTATACCGCCCAGCTCTCGGCAGCCTCAGGCGGCTATGGCGTCATTACCAATATGTATGCCTATGTGGCACTGATACTGGTGATTCTCACCTTTGGTATGGAGACTACCTATTTCCGCTTCACCAATAAGACGCATACAGACTCGCAGGTGGTCTATTCCACCACGCTGATCAGCGTAGGAACTGTCGCTGCACTCTTCGCAGCTCTGGTCATCCTCTTCATCAAACCTATCAGCAGTCTGATGGGCTATGGCGATCATCCTGAATACGTCTGGGTGATGGCGATAACGGTAGCCATCGATGCCTTCCTCTGTATCCCCTTTGCCCATCTGCGCCAGCAGAAGAAAGCCATCAAGTTTGCATCGCTGAAGCTGTTGAACATCATCGTGAGCATCCTGCTTAACGTGATCTATTTCGCATGGATGGATGGCAAGGATGTGGGCTATGCCTTCTATATCAACCTTGTCTGTACAGCGATGCTCGCCCTGTGTCTCTTGACAGAATATACGGGCTTCCGCTGGAAACTTGACACAAAGCTCCTGCGCACGATGCTCAGCTATTCGTGGCCTATCCTCGTGCTGGGTATCGCAGGCATTCTGAACCAGACAGCCGACAAGATGCTCTTCCCCTATTTCTACGAGGGCAGCGACATGAAGACACAACTCGGTATCTATGGCGCCTGCTCGAAGATTGCGATGATTATGGCTATGATTACCCAAGCCTTCCGCTTTGCCTACGAGCCTATTGTCTTCGCTGGCGTCAAGGATAAAGACCAGCACCAGATGTACGAACAGGCGATGAAATACTTCATCATATTTACGCTGCTGGCCTTCCTGCTGGTGGTGGGATATCTGGATATCCTGAAACATCTGATTGGCGAGGATTACTGGACAGGCCTTCGCGTGGTGCCCATCGTGATGGCAGCAGAGATAATGATGGGTATCTATTTCAACCTGTCGTTCTGGTATAAGATCATCGACAAAACCATCTGGGGCGCATGGTTCTCTGGCATCGGATGCGTAGTGCTGCTGGCAGTGAATATCATCTTCGTGCCTAAGTATGGCTATATGGCCTGTGCCTGGGGAGGCGTGGCTGGATATGGCGTAGCGATGATAACCTCTTATATCGTTGGTCAGAAGTACTACCCCCTCAACTATCCGTTGAAGGAAATCGCTCTCTACACCATTCTCACCGCCATTGCTTTTGTCGTGATGACACAGCTTCGCGAAAAGTTGTCCTTGTGGCCGTCACTAATCATCAATACACTGTTGATCCTTGCCTTCCTCGCATTGATCATCAAACGTGATTTGCCTTTAAGCAAACTCCCTGTCATTGGAAAGAAATTCAAATAATAAATATTGTATGAAAAGAATCCTAGTATCACTAGTATGTCTAGTTAATCTAGCCAATCTAGCACATGCAGATGAGGGCATGTGGACGCTGTACAACCTGCCCAATGCCGTCTACGAGACGATGAAAATGGAAAATTACGAGTTGCCTTATGGTGCCCTCTATGAAGGCGATCAGGCCGTTAAGAACTGCGTGGTGAACTTCGGTGGCTACTGCTCTGGTGTCGTCGTATCACCCGATGGCTTGGTATTTACGAATCACCATTGCGGCTTTGAGGCCATCCGCTCGCACTCGACGGTGGAGCACGACTATATGCTTAACGGTTTCGTGTCGAACTCCTACGAGGAAGAGCTGCCTAACAAGGACCTCTTCGTGAGTTTCATGGTGGAGCAGAAGGATGTCACCTACCTGCTCGACTCCCTCGGCTACGAGAAGCGTGCTGAGAAAGGATCCGGAGAAGCCCTCGTTGACTCGCTGGAACGCGCCTTCCAGAAGCAGATAAGAGCCAAGGACTCTACCCTGCGCGTGGAGCTGAAGCCCTTTTACGAGGGCAACAGGTTCTATCTGACCACCTATCGCGACTATAACGATGTGCGCCTGGTGTTTGCCCTGCCCAAGTCAATGGGTAAGTTCGGAGGCGAGACAGACAACTGGATGTGGCCACGTCAGACCTGCGATTTCAGCGTGTTCCGCATCTATGTCGACCCCAAGACAGGCGGTCCTGCGACCTATTCGAAAGACAATGTCCCCATGCACCCGAAGAAGTGGGCACAGGTTTCGCTGCAGGGCTATCAGCCGGGCTCGTTCTCGATGACCCTCGGCTATCCTGGCAGCACCAGTCGTTATCTCTCGAGCTATGGCATCCTGGAGCGTCGTGACGCCCAGAACAAGCCACGCTATCAGACCCGTGAGATCAAGCAGGATATCATGATCCGTCACATGCGGGCTGACGAGGCTGTGCGCATCAAGTACGACTCGAAGTACGCCCAGAGCTCCAACTACTGGAAGAACTCCATCGGCATGAACAAATGTATCGATTCCATCGGTCTGATTCAGCAGAAGGCAGCCTACGAGGCCAAGATCCGCCAATGGCAGGACTCCACAGGTTTCCTGAAAGACAAGCTCGACTTCAACAAACTCGAAAGCCTCTATAAGAAGCGTTTCAATGCCATGCGGGCGATGATGTATTTCAGCGAGACATTCGGACGCAATGACGAGATGACCAACAGAGCCATGAGAGTGACGCGTGGTATCCAGGTGAAAGGCGACAAGGACAAGCCCAAGAAGCAATACATCGACTTTAAGGACAACAGCGACACATGGGATCTGAACCTCGACCGTGAGGTGCTGGCTGCGCTGATGAAGAACTACCGCGAACAGGTGGAAGTGAAATACCAGCCCGACTTCTATAATATCATCGACCACGACTTCAAGGGTGATTACCAGTTGTATGTCGATCACTTGTTTAAGAAGTCGCAGCTGATGAAGAACGGCAAGAAGATCTTTGTCAACAAGAAGAACTACCACAAGGATCCGGGCGTGTCGTATGGTGAGAGTCTGATTTCTGCTTTGGCAGAGATCCGTGCAGACCTGCTGACCACCTACGACAGCATCGACAATCTGGAGCGTTACCTCTGTGCAGCCAAATTGCGCATGGAAGAGGACATGCCCAACTACAGCGATGCCAACTTCACCATGCGCCTGAGCTATGGTCAGGTGGGTGAATATCTGTTGGCCGGACAGCCCTCAGGCTACTACACCGAGGCCAGCAGCATCGTCAGGAAGATGGAACAAGGAGAGAAAGGCGTTGTCGACTACGAGGCCGAGCCCATCATGAAGGAGCTGCTCTCAGCCAAGGACTTTGGCAAGTATACAGACAAGACCACAGGCAAGTTGCATCTCTGCTTCCTGTCTAACAATGATATCACGGGCGGTAATAGCGGTTCACCCATGTTCAACGGCAAGGGCGAACTCATCGGTCTCGCCTTCGACGGTAATTGGGATAGCCTGAGTTCAGACATTTTCTTCGACTCTCAGCTGGCCCGCTGCATCGGTGTCGACATCCGCTATGTACTCTATATGATGGAGTCATGGGGCAAAGCCGACAGACTGATTAAAGAAATCAACGCCAAATAATGAAAAAGTGCATCCTTCTGCTGTTAACGCTCCTTTGCCTGAACGTAATGGCAGAAGGACAGCCTAAAGTCATCGACCTGAGCGGCACATGGCAGTTTGCCCTGGACCGCAAAGGGACAGTGCACCCAGACAACATCCTGACGGAGACCATCCAACTGCCAGGAACCACTGACACCAACAAAAAGGGCGATTTCATCGGTCATAGTGAGGAGACCACCCACCTCACACGGCCTTGGTCCTATAAAGGCAGAGCTTGGTACAAGCGCGAGGTGGAAATCCCTGCAACTTGGAAAGGGCAGAAGATCTATCTGTTCCTAGAACGCACGAAACCCACAGAGATTTATGTTGATGCCAAGTTGGTGGGATTATCGAATGATATCTCCACGCCTCAGATCTTTGAACTCTCAAAACATCTCACGCCAGGTAAGCATCAACTTGCCATCATGGTAGATAATGGCAGTGGTGTGCCTGAACAGCTTTATGCCAGCAGCCACGCCTATACGGAGGATACCCAAACTAATTGGAACGGAATCATCGGAAAAATTGAGTTGTTTACATCTTATAGAACTGTAAACCGTAAACAGTTAACTGTAAACTCTATTTTCAAGGACTTTCACATCAAGGGTCAGCATTTCTATGCCAATGGCCATAAGATATTCCTGCGAGGCAAGCATGATGCCTGTGTCTGGCCTTTGACAGGACACGTCGCGATGGATGTGGCTTCATGGATGGATTATCTTGGCACTTGTCAGGCCTACGGGCTGAATCATGTACGCTTCCACTCCTGGTGTCCGCCAGAAGCTGCCTTCGTTGCCGCAGATGAACTCGGCATTATCCTGCAGCCGGAACTACCCTTCTGGGGTGATTTCAACGACAAGGACACCTTGCTGATGCAGTTCCTCCATAAAGAAGGCGAGAATATCCTGCGCACATATGGCCATCACCCTTCTTTCCGAATGTTTGCTTTAGGTAACGAACTGTGGGGCAGTATTGACAAAATGGCCCAATTCATCGAGGATTTCCGCAAGATAGCACCAGACAAGGTCTATACCTTCGGTTCAAACTACTATCTCGGCTATCAGGGTGTCAAGAAGGGTATGGACTATTTCACCACTTGTCGGGTGGGTAGCGAGGCTTGGGGCGATTACAATACCCATACCCGTGGTTCGTTCTCGTTTGCTGATGCTGCAGACGGAGGCATGATCAACCACTTCTACCCCAACACAATGATGAACTTCGAGGCGGGTTGCAGTCTGGCTTTCCCAGAAGGAAGCGACCCCACGAAAGCCATTCCTGTAATCAGTCACGAGACGGCTCAGTTCCAAACCTATCCCGACTTCGACGAAATCAAGAAATACACAGGCGTACTTTATCCCTATAATATGGAAGTATTCCGCAGTCGCCTTGAGAAGGCCGGTATGCTGGATCAGGCAGAAGACTTCCACAAAGCCAGCGGACTCTGGTCTCTCCAGCTCTATAAACAGGATATCGAGATGGATTTGCGCACGAAGAACATGGCGGGCTTCCAGCTACTGGACTTGCAGGACTACCCAGGTCAGGGAAGTGCCTATGTAGGAATCCTCGACGCCTTTATGGATCCCAAGGGTCTCTGCACGGAAAGGGAATGGCGCCAGTGGTGTGCACCAGTCGTACCGTTATTTGTTGCCGACAGGTTCTGCTTTACCAATGAGGAAGGCATTCATGCGTGGATTCAGATTGCCAATTATGGCGGTGAGTCGCTCAACGGCAAGACCCTCCACTGGGAACTCACAGGGACAGGTCCCGTGAGTTCAGGCGAGATAAAGTTGCCTTCTGCTGAGGGACTCTATAACGCAGGGGAACTGCGCATCAACCTCTCTGCTTTTGACAAGCCCACACAATTGCAACTCTGTCTGACCATCGAGGACACAGAATATTTCGGTGTACCTTACCATAATACTTACGACCTATGGGTCTATCCCGCCTGGAGCGACCTGAGCAAATTGGAGAGTCAGGTGATTGTGACGACTGAATTAACGGAGGCCATCGCCCAGCAATTGGAAAAGGGTAAAAGTGTGCTACTAATGCCAGACGCCACCAACCTCTGTGTGGGCGGACTCTTCCAGACGGACTACTGGAACTACCGCATGTTCAAGACCATCTGTGAGAGCAATCAGAAATCCGTCTCGCCTGGCACATTAGGCATCCTTACCAATCCTGACCATCCTATTTTCAAGGGATTCCCCACAGAGATGCACACCAACTGGCAATGGTTCCCCATCATCAAGGCCAGTCATCCGATGATACTCGACAATACTGGTAAGAACTATCGCCCTATCGTTCAGGTCATCGACAACATCGAGCGCAACCATAAACTCGGACTGATCTTCGAGTTCGCCATCGGAAAAGGCAAGCTGCTCATCTCAATGGCCGATCTGGAGGAAGCAAGCTGCTATCCTGAAGGACGTGCTTTCTACCGTAGTGTCTTGGAATACATGACCTCAGACGACTTTGCACCCCAGACGCACATCACACTCGAGGATTTCCAAAAGCTGATGACGACTGAAGTCGTGGAGGGTAAAATCGGGGAATTGAACAATATCTCACCCTATTGAATCAAACGACTGATTTCTTCGATGGAATCGGCCGTTTTTATGTAATCTTGCCAGTTGCCACGGATCATGCCTTTGCTCTGCAGGTCGTCGAGCAGGGCAATAAGTGAATCCCAAAAGCCCTTCATATTATAAAGGATAACCTTCTTATGGTGATAGCCTATCGTAGCCGAAGAGGCGACGGTAAATATCTCGTCGATGGTGCCGATGCCACCTGGCAGGGCAATAAACACATCGCTTTGGTCCATCATCAGTTGTTTTCTGTCGCTGAGGTTGTCGCAGGGAATCTCTATCTCTACATAATCACTGGTGCGTCCAGTCTTTTCGACGATTGTCGGCACAATGCCGATGGTTCGTCCGCCATTCTCCTTAGCGGCCTTTCCCACACATTCCATCAGTCCTTGATTTACGCCACCATACACAATAGAATGGCCATTCTCCGCTGCCCACTTTCCAAGTTCTTCCGTCATCGCGAAAAACTCAGGATCAATCTGCTGATTGGCAGAGCAAAAAACACATATCTTCATACATATTCTATTAATCTGCTGCAAAGTTACGAATTTTTTTTGTATCTTTGCACCTAAGATGAAGACATTTGAAGAATTAGGCGTGAGCGGAGAGATCCGCAAGGCCATCGAGGAGTTGGGGTTTGTGCAGCCGATGCCTGTACAGGAAGAGGTGATTCCCTATCTGATTTCGCCAGAGGGGAGGGATGTGATTGCCCTTGCCCAGACAGGAACGGGCAAGACAGCAGCATTCGGAATCCCGTTGTTGGAAAGGATCGATACAACAAGTCGAGAGACGCAGGCCTTGGTGCTGAGTCCGACACGAGAGTTGTGCCTGCAGATTACAGACGATATCCGAGACTTCGCCAAGTATATGGACGGGGTACATGTGGAGGCCGTCTATGGTGGCGCGTCTATCGAGCCTCAGATGCGCGCCTTGAAGAAAGGCGTGAATATCATCGTGGCAACACCAGGACGACTCGTCGACCTGATGCATCGTGGCTATGCCCGTCTGGAACAGGTGCAGACCATCGTGCTCGATGAGGCCGATGAAATGCTGAATATGGGTTTCTCGGAAAGCATCAATGAAATCTTTGAGTCATTGCCCGCAGAACACTGCACACTGATGTTCTCGGCTACGATGAGTAAAGAGGTGGAACGCATCGCGAAGAAATACCTGCACGACTACAGGGAGATTGTGGTGGGTAGCCGCAATGAGGGCGCTGAGAACGTGAACCACATCTATTATCTGGTAAGTGCGAAGGACAAATATCTTGCGCTGAAACGTATTGTAGACTACTATCCGAAGATCTTTGCCATCATCTTCTGTCGTACGAAAATCGAGACACAGGAGATAGCCGACAAGCTCATTAAAGATGGCTATAATGCAGAATCGCTGCATGGCGACCTTGCGCAGCCTCAGCGCGACCTGACGATGCAGAAGTTCCGCCAGCATCTGACACAGTTGTTGGTGGCAACGGATGTAGCGGCACGTGGCCTCGACGTGGACGATCTGACGCATGTGATTAACTTCGGACTGCCTGATGACATTGAGAACTATACCCACCGCAGTGGTCGTACAGGTCGTGCTGGCAAGAAGGGTACATCGATTTCGATCGTCCACAGCAAGGAGAAGTTCAAGATCCGCAATATTGAAAAGGAGATTGGCAAGGCCTTTGTGCAGGCGGAGATCCCTTCGGCTGAGGAGATCTGCAAGAAGCAGCTCTATAAGGTGATGGACCAGATTGTGAAGACGGATGTCGACGACGAGGAAATCGCCCCCTTCATGCAGGATATCAGTCGCTATTTCGAGTATATCGACAAGGAGGAAATCATCAAGAAGATTGTCTCTCTGGAGTTTGGCAAGTTTTTAGCATATTATGCGGAAGCACCTGAGATTGAGAAGGTGGATATGGCCAAGGAAAAGAAACCGCAGACGGACAAGCAGAAACTGCAGAACAAAGCACAGAAAGGCTATAAGCGACTTTTTATCAATCTGGGTAAGCGCGATGGCTTCTATCCTGGTGAACTGATGCAGACGCTAAACCGTTTTGTGGGAGGGCGTCAGGAAGTAGGCCACATCGATTTGCTCGATACGATTTCGTATTTTGAAGTGCCTGAGAAGGATGCCAAGAAGGTGATGATTCAGTTAACGGGCATTCGCTACAAGGGACGTACGATTCGTTGTAATGATGCAGATGAAGGAGACAGAAAACAGGAGTCAGGAGCCAAAAGACGTGAAACGGGTGGAGGCAGAAAGGCATCAGCCCGATCGTCCCGTTCGTCGAAAAAGGAAGATTGGCGAAGTCTGATGAATAAGGTCCCTCGTGACCTTCGTGGTGAGGTGCCCGATTTCAGCGAAGAAGGTTGGGCCATGCGCAAACCACGCAAGAAAAAGAAATAAGGGAAGCCGGAATCTATCTCTTAACAAGTTCGGGGATTTCTCTTAACATGGCCGGATTCTTCTCTTAACGAGTAAGAAACTGGCTCTTAACTAATATGAAACTAAATCTTAACTACAAAAACAAAAACACTTACTTGAAAATCAGAAAGCACTTCGCTCACAAAAAAAATTCACTTAACTGAAAAACTTTATTTACTTAACTAGAAAATTAAATTCTCTTAACTAAAAAAACTAAAACACTTAACTAAAAAATAATTTCGTACTAAAGGAAAAAATATTTTTGGATAAGATTTTCCTTAAAATATGTTAAGACAATTGTTGCCCGAAGTTAACAGAAAAACTATTCATAAGGAAAATGACTTAATTTTATACCTAATCCTGATAGTATTCCAATTCGGTTCTTTCCGCAACTTCAAGCACTACTATCAGTTTTTCATCAGGCAGCACATGAAGGATTCCTACCCCAATGCCGTATCGTATAACCGCTTTGTGGAACTTGAGAGCCGCGTGTTCTTCCAGCTGATGTTCTTCCTTAACCTCTCAGCCTTTGGGCGCTGTACGGGCATCAGTTTCGTGGACTCCACCATGGTTCCGGTCTGCCACAACCTCAGGCGTTATGCAAACAATGTATTCAAAGGCCTGGCTACTGACGGGAAGGGGACGATGGGATGGTGTCACGGGTTCAAGCTGCATCTGGTCTGCAATGACAGAGAGGAGATCATCACATTCTGTTTCACAGGGGCCAATGTAGATGACAGAGATCCGAAGGTGTGGGCGGTCTTGGCAAAGACTCTCTACGGAAAGCTTTTTGCAGACAGGGGATACATCTCACCGAAACTCTTCGACATGCTTTTCAAGGATGGGGTTCACTTGGTGACTGGCATCAAAACCAACATGAAGAATAAGCTCATGCCCATGTGGGACAAGGTCATGCTGCGTAAGAGATGCATTATCGAGACCATTAACGACATGCTCAAGAATACGGCTCAACTGGTACATTCCAGGCATAGGTCAGTCAACAACTTCATCATGAGCATGATCGCAGCACTGGCAGCGTACTGCTTCTTCGATAACAAGCCGCAGGCTCTTCAGGGAAATTGCAATGAAAACACTAAACAACTCATGCTGTTTTAGTATTTCTTATCCCGAACTGAGGTAAAGACTACAAGACTACAGCCACATCGTGCATGGTTTTTTAAAGCCGCATGAGATTCTAAAGGCAGATCCCCCGCATAGCGAGGGATCTGTTGTCATGTCATAGGGAGCTGTCCCTACGATTAATTACCAGTTGGATATTTCAGAACGCCATGTTGTATTCTTCAAAACAGGAAGAGCACCTCTAAGAGTGGGCAGATGCATTTGCACAGACTCTAAACCCTTGTCGTCTTGCTTTGTTCTGACCATACGTCTTGCCCGACTGACCTGTACATCAAACTTTATGAAATCCTCATGGCTACCATTCCAACCATCAGCTTCGGTCAATTTGTTCAAGCGATACCAGATAGCTTCACGGCTGGGGGCATTAAAGGTGGCTGCATCAGAGGCCATGACACTCTTTTTAGTAGGTCGATATACACCATGTCTATAAGTCATGCCTCCTTCGTAGACACCAATCTCTTCATTGGAATAACGTTCGTCGGTAATAAATGAACTCCACTTAATTTCTTGGGCATTGTCGGTAAAGTCTACATTCTTCCACCAGCCTTTCTGGGTATTTGCCAGATATGATTTTATTAACTCTGATGAGATTGCTTCCTCAGATGTTACATACTCGTCGCCTAATTTTGCAAAACCATGTCCAACAGCCTCATGACTCAGAACCGTTTCAAATGAAATGGGATTATAATCCCCACCATCACCGGTTATGTTGGGAACATACGTAATACTTGTTCCACTGCCCCAGGTGTTAGACTGCTCTGGTTGATACATCACACATATACCGCCAACATTATTAGCTATCGACAATTGACTATTCAGCACTACTATGATAATCGCATCGTCCATCGCATCGTCATTGATGGCTTTTTTTGCATATTGCATGACCTTGACATTGTTTCCGCCTATGCCAGAATTATTGTTATAGCACTCTAAGGCCGTATGGGTAGTTTCACTGAAAACCTCATTCTCTGACACCGTCGTCACACTGTAAACCGTAAACTTGTCGCGATAGCTCTTGATGGGCTCTGTAGTAAATAATGCATCTTTGGCCTTGTTCATCACAATATCGTATGTTCCATCAGCTATCATACGGTCAGAGAAACCGTCACCCAAAATGACCACCTTGATATCTTTGCTACCATTAGCAGTCTGTAAGTTTTTAACCTCTCCATCGGCAGAATAATCAGTCGATTTATAATTCTCGATTTGGGTTCCCTCACCCAACCACTTTTCCACAAAATCAACTAAATTAGAGCGTCCATTGATCTGGTCATAGAATACTACCCTTCCTTCAGAATCAATTAAGGTTATCTCAGGATTACTATTCGTAGGATATCTTCCACCTATTGGCATAACGGATGAATAATAATCAAACATATTGTCGGGAGAAGAAAGGAAGTTTTTCCATTTTATCCCTTTTTGAGCTATGAAATCCCGAATAAGCTGCTCTTCCTCATTCCATGTCACACCAATGATTTCCAGCCCATTATCCTTATATTTCTCATACAGCGGAAGAAGTTCAGTCATCAGCGCCTGTGAAAAAGGACACCAAGTTGACCAACAGAAGATGGCTGTTAGTTTATGTTTAGGATAATAATCGCGCGAATCAAGTATGTTGCCGTCAAGATCGGTCACGTGGAATGACGGTGCTGGTATATATATTCTATTTAAATCGTATAACATGTTGCCACACAACAATGTTGGCCACTCATGTATCCATGCTGGATCATTATAAAACAACGAAGGAATTTCTCCTGAGAGATTATTATTACTGACGCTTAGCCCAAAAGTGTATCCTCCACCAAGCTCTTCTGTCCTCTTTACTATCAGTTTTGTAAGATTGTTAAAAGATTCAGGTATTTCACCAGTGAGGTGGTTATTACCCAACGTCAATTTTTCCAAATTAACCATATTTCCCCATTCTGATGGTATCTGTCCTGTCAGATTGTTAGTATGTAGCAACAGATTTTGAAGGTTTTTTAGTTTACCCATCTCTGGAGGTAATTCGCCTGACAATTTGTTACCATACAAATACAAATTTATTATAAATTCCAAATTCCCCATTTCTGGTGGAAGCGGTCCTGAAATCTGGGTATTTATTATATTCACATTTCTTAGTCTCTTCAGATTTCCAAATTCCTTTGGAATACTTCCAGATAAGTCTTTATTTGAAATGTACAAGGTTGTAAGTTTAGTAAGATCCCCTATCTCTTTTGGTATTTCGCCCGACAATTTGTTGGCATATAATGCAAGGAAGGTAAGCTCCTTTAATCGTCCTATCGATGAAGGAATATTGCCAGTCAGATTATTGCTGCCTAATCCCAGACTTGTTAATGACTTCAAATTACCTAAAAGTCCAATTGGAATTTTAAAATCACCGGTCAAGTTATTGCCAGTAAGGTCGATCTCTTTTACAAGTCCCCCATTAGTCTTAATTCCCTTCCACTCACTCAATGGCTTGTTGCTGCACCAGTTTGTATTATCTGTCCAATTGTCACCGCCGGTAGCATTATAAAAAGCAACAAGTGACGCACGTTCTACACTTTCTGTCAGAGCCTTTTTGGTATCGAAGTCTATGTGTTTCACATCCGCTCTGGCATACGTGGCAAGAACATCTTTGCCATTCGTAATCGTAATCAAGTCATTGTCCGTCTGGTTATTGATGCGTAGGTTTAAACTGACGTCAAAGATATCTGCTATACCACTATGTTGCTCAACTACCATAGCATCGGTCTGCGCCATAATGGTTCCATAAAACCCTATGGAGATGATGAATAATAATAACTTTTTCATTTCTTAACAACTTTAAGGTTCTGCTGTCTGCCAATTGATATAATATAGATGCCTGGATGAAGTCCTTTAAGAGAGAGAGCCAAAACATTGTCAGATTGGCGTTCTATGGCACATGGCTGCTTCTTGCCTTCCATGTCAGTAATACCAATCTGAAGATCCGCTTTAGCACCAGATATCACAAGGTTTTCTTGATCAGTAAAGCTGACGACCAGTCCGTCATTCTTCGCAGATTGAATACCTGATTTTGTGTCGAAAGAGAAACTCTTCACATTTGATACACTAAATTCAATGTTTGAGCCATTTGGGGTGATAACAAACTGGTCTTCTTGAAACAGTACTGACGGTTGGGAACTTAAAAGATACTTTTGCACCGATCCGTCTTGCAGTGTAACAACAAGACAAAAACTATCTGAAGGAACGGCTTTGGCTTCTCCAATAAAACAAGACAGCGAAATGAAAGTAATAATAATCAGTTTCGACATGTCTTTTAGGTTGTAGTTAATCTTTCTTGTCATTTTCATACATTCTTATTACTAATCGATTTTAGCTATTATTCCAATCAAAAAAACTATTGTCAAAGAAGGCTCTATTTTGTTAGTACAAACAAATACATATAGTCTTCTCATAAGCTGTAGTTTTTAGTTTTTGCAAATATAGTCATTTTTGCAAGATAATCCGTCATTCGCGTGGTTAAAAATCCTTAATTACAATTACATAATAATATAGCAGGGGCTTTGATGATTTTTGCAATCTTCTGGTTCAGATCGTTGCCATCGGCAATGAAGGTTTCGAATTATAGGTCCGCGATCAAAGGGACTGGTGATTGATCCTTTCGCCCTAAAAGAATCAAAGACCCGTCCCTGTGATCTTTTGAAAAACTATTCATAGGGAAAATGACTTATTTTTATACCTAATCCAGAAAAATAAAAAAGTAAAGCCTCGCGTTTGCGAGGCTTTACTTAATTTCATCAGATGTTCTCTCATTGCGGAGCCATGTAATTCCATGAAGAATTACCACTGCCATGGTATTGGAGGCTTAGCAGGATCCGGATTAAATGGCAAATTTGGATCTGACGATTGCAATAGTCGCTGCTGTCCTTTAATCTCATAGACCTCCATCTGAGGCTTTACGTACTTACGTTTCTTATCTTGTATCATAATGTTACCCTTTCTTTATTTTACGATGAACTTCTTAGCATTCTTCACATAAATGCCGCTCTTAAGCTGCTTGCCAGCCATTCGACGACCCATGAGATCATACACCACGCCATCTGCTTGATCAATAATAGCATCCAGAGTTTCAATCGATGTTGCGTTATCACCATCTCCGAATCCGTAGAACGTACGTGCTCCAGCACTTGCGACTTCAAGGTGAGCCTTATAGGGGTCGAGGGCATAATTGGCTATGTCAAACTTATAGAATCCCATGCCGTACGTATCGTCATTTGCCAACGTATAAGGTACTTTTCCTGATGCTACTGAATTGCCTCCCTTCAGGTCGTTGTCTGAATAGTCGCCTGTTCCTGCTGAAGCAGCAGAAGATAGTTCAATGCTTTCGGATGTAGAGTTAAGTACCACGGCTTCGCCGGCCTTGATAATATCTCCTTCGACTTTAGTCAAAATCACTTTATTATTTACTTCATCGAGCTTTGCTTTGTAGATTGATGTTCCGCTGGAAACGGTGATATTGGCCCCTTCATTATAATAGGTACACCATTTACCGCTTGTACCTGCATCATTAGCCGTTAAAGCTATGGGATAGATGTCGCTGCTATAATCAGACAATTTCGCTCTATAACTTGTCACCTTGTCTGCTAATACATATATCTTTCGACCACTTGCATTATTAATAAAGACATTTGCATTGTAAGTACTTAAAGAAGGAGCATATAATGTTACGTTCGCTAGAGCAGAACAATTCCAGAATGCATAGTCTCCGATGGTTGTAATACTGCTTGGGATAGAAATAAAATTAACACTGGTACAACCTCGAAAAGCATCGGCTCCAATAGAAGTCAGTCCGTTAGTGAACACAATATTTTTAAGACCTGTACAACCATCAAAAGTATAACTCTCCCACGTTTCAATAGTACTTGGAAGTGTTAATGAAGTCAGTGAGACACAGCCATAAAAGGCATTATATCCAAGGGTTGTTATTCCTTCTGAGAGTTCAAGTTGACCAAGATTTGTACAACCAGAAAAAGCATATGCATCTATAGTTTTCACATTACCAGGAATTGTAATAGACTCAAGTTGTGAGCATCCTTGGAAAGCTCCTGCCCCTATGCTGGCAATTTTTGTTGGAATCGTAATAGAGCGCAAACTTGTACATCCTTTAAAAGTAGACTGATCTATCTTTTGTATATTAGATGATAAATTGACAGTTGACAGATTTGTACATTGATCAAAAGCTTGGCTTCCCAACGTAGTCACACTATTAGGAAGAGTTATTGAGTTAAGTTTGGAGCAACTCTGGAAAGCTGCTGATTGAATGTCAGTTAATCCGGAAGAAAGAGTAACTGATAATAAGGAAGAGCAATTTTCAAAAGCGGCTACTCCAATAGTTGTCACACTTTTAGGAACACTAATGTTCGCAAGTAATGTACAGCCTTGAAAAACACTATTGCCAATAAATGTAACCCCATTATGCCAAACAATATTGGATAACTTTATACAATTTTGGAATAATCCGTTCTTGAGTACAGAAACGCCTTCTGGAATTGTAAAGGAAGTTAGCTTTGAGCATGAAGCAAATGCTTTATCTCCAATATCTGATACCGTTGATGGTATATCTATATTCGCAATTTTGCTACTAGCGAATGCTTCTTCACCAATAGTATTGAAGCCATTTGGAAAAGTTATACTTTCTAGGTTTGACAAATAGAAAGCCCTCTTTCCAATACTGGTAACATAGGATGGTAAGACAACTGTTGTTATATCACATAATCCACCTTGAGCAAAAGCGTAATCTCCTATTCGAACAATTTTATAGTTTTTCACTAAATCTGGCAGTTCAAGTTTTGTAAGGTCTGGATAGCCGTCTATAGCCTGATTTACGCCGTCACCTAATTGACATGTCTTACTTGATTCACTTATTATTTTGAATGTCATTTTTACTGAGATAGACCAAGTTGATGTTTTTGGCACACTTACGGAAGCTGTAAATGTGTCTCCATCTGCACACCACGCAGCCACGCTATTCAGCATCACAAGCATTAACAATAATAACTTTTTCATAAGCCTTTATTTTCTTGAGTTTATAATTATCACAGCTACAAAGAGTGTGAGCCTTCTTGACATTCCTTGTCTGAAGGTTCTGCAATACCTGTAGCATAAAGAATGAAATCAGCTCACACCTGCAGGTATTTATGTGAGCTGATCCCATAGAGGGAAAAGCAGTATAAATGCTACTGCAGGAGAAGCAGCCTTTCAGACTTTTTCCCATGCTACTTGAATTTTGCAGATTCTCAGACGGGTCAAAGCTTAATAGCTCTCCTCAATGTCATCGCTCCTTTCTCAGAACGACGCCCCAAAGATAGTGATAATTTTTGGAATACGAATGAAAAAATGTAAAAAAGTGATAGAATCTTGGCTTTTTTTTGTATTTGGAGCTAAAATATTGGTATTTGGCAGATTATGGGAGGTTTATTTTTGCGAAAAGTGTTCAGAATCGAACTTGACGTAACATGGGTTTACATCTGCTTCAAATTCTAAAATCTGGCGGGATTATATCAAAACGGCCGATTCCATCGAAGAAATCAGCCGTCTGTTATAAGTGTTTATCTCCTTCAATTTCATGATAGCAGACTGTCGGCCAACTGCTCCAGCAGCGCCTCATCGGCAGCCTTCATCCGAGAGCGGATGGTGACCATCGGCTCCACGATTTCGCAGTCCTTCAATCCCTCTATCATCGAGCGCATCACCTTGCCTGCCGTAGGTGCCCAGCTGCCGTTCTCGATGATACCGAAGCGACGCTTCTGATAGGCCTTGATTTGCAGGTGATAGAGGAAGTCGTGCATCACAGGGAACACGCCTGCGTCGTAGCTCGATGCAGCCACAACGACGGTCGGGTAACGGAAAGCGTCCTCGATAACCTCGGCCATATCGTCGCGACTCAAGTCGCTCACCACCACTTTCTTAGCTCCCTTTTCGCGCAGTATCTCACCCAGATGCTCGGCAGCAGCAGCCGTTCCACCGTGAATGCTGGCGTAGGCAATCAGGATGCCTTCGCTCTCGGGCTCGTACTTGCTCCATGTGTCGTACAGCTTGATGGCAGCAGCCAGCTGTTCACCCTTGAGCACAGGACCGTGCAGCGGACAGATGGTCTGAACATCAACAGCAGCCAATTTCTTCAGCACAGTCTGTACCTGCGTACCATACTTACCACAGATATTGAAATAGTAGCGACGCGCCTCGCAGGCCCAATCATCAGTCTCGTTGACCAATGCTCCGAATTTGCCGAATGCATCAGCAGAGAAGAGCACTTTGTCCAAGCTGTCGTAGCTCATGATGACCTCTGGCCAGTGTATCATCGCAGCCCCGATAAACTTCAGCTCATGACGGCCCAGCGAGAGTGTATCACCCTCCTTGACAGTCATCACACGACCTTCGAAGTTAACGCCCTCGAAGAAGTTGGGCAGCATTTTCACGGCCTGGGCACTGCATACGAGCTGAAGGTCAGGATAGGTCTCCAGCATCCAGGCAATGAGCGCAGCGTGGTCTGGCTCCATATGGTGAGCCACCAGATAGTCAGGCTGGCGCCCATTGAGTGCAGCCTTCAGGTTCATTTTCCACGCTTCGCCCTTGCGACGGTCGGCAGTATCCAATACTGCTATCTTCTCATCTTCAATGAGATAGGAATTATAGCTCATGCCCTCAGGCACTACATACTGACTCTCAAACAGATCAATGTCAAGATCGTCAACACCGATGTACTTAATGGTTTCACTTATCATATTCATAATTTTAAATCTCCTCCATTTCTTTTATACTGGCCTCCAACTCACGTTTCTTCTCATCGGCAAATGTCTGGTCGACGCTGTTGTCGATGCTCTTGCAGACATTCGCAGAGAATTGTTGGGCGCAAGCGATGAGCTGGTCCCATTTCGCCTCTTCAAAGCCGTTAACAATCATTTCCCGAGTGACCCCATACTTTATCAGTCCGAAGACGAAGCCCGCATTGAAGTTGTCGCCAGCGCCAATGGTACTCACCGTTTCCATCTTCTCAACGGCATACTGTTTCTTGATATCGCCCACGGCTCTCAACTCCACAGGATCGCTGCCCTGCGTTAAGATAAAGTTCTTGGTATAGAAGGCAATCTGCGAACGGTAGATGGCATCGGCATCTGTCTTCTTATACAGGACATCGAAGTCTTCCGATGAGCCACGCACAATGTCGGCATATTCCAGGTTCTCCAAAATGTTGGGAGTCAGTTTCATCACCTCGTGCTTATGCGAGGCACGGAAATTGACATCATAATAGATGATAGCCCCATTGTTCTTAGCATGATCGAGGAAAGCCGCCATCTGGGGACGGATCACAGGATTAACCGCATAATAAGAGCCGAACATCACGATGTCATCTGGCTGGATGTCAGGATAGACAAAGTCCATCTGGTCGTGCGGATGATCCTTATAGAAGATATAGTCAGCATCGTTCTTCTCATTGAGGAACGCTAAAGACACGGGTGATTTCGATTCCGGATAAACGGCAATATTATCCGCATTCACCCCGTTCTCCTGCGAGAAAGAGATGATACGTTCCCCTACTCGGTCATTACCTGTCTCACTGATAAAAGAGGCTGGCACGCCTGAACGGCCTAAAGAGATGACGCCATTGAATACCGACCCGCCTGGCACAGCGCCGATAGGCTGGTCATTCTTGAAGATAATGTCGAGAACAGTCTCGCCTATTCCTATTACTTTTCGCATTGTTTTTTATAATTGATGGTGCAAAGATACAAAAAAGTTTATAGTTTATTGTTTATAGTTTATAGTTTTTTTGTAATTTTGCGGGCAAAATGGCAAAATATAACACCCATACCCTTCCAAACGGTCTGCGAATCATTCATCTGCCAACGACTTCGCGGGTGGTTTATTGTGGCTATCAGATAGCTGCAGGAACACGTGATGAAGGCTCTGGCGAAGAGGGTATGGCCCATTTTTGTGAGCATATGACCTTCAAGGGAACGGAAAAGCGCAATGCCCTCCAGATCATCAACGCTTTAGAAGGCTTGGGTGGTGAACTCAACGCTTTTACCAACAAGGAAGACACCACCTTCTATGCAGCCATCTCGAAAGACCATTTTGCCCAGGCCGTAAATGTACTGACGGATATCGTCTTCCACAGCCAATATCCGCAACAGGAGATTGACAAAGAAGTGGAAGTGATTTGCGATGAAATCGAGAGTTATAACGATTCACCAGCGGAACTCATTTACGACGAATTTGAGAATCTTCTTTTTGAGGGTCATCCCTTGGGACACAATATCCTTGGCAAAGCTGAGCAACTGCGCACCTATACAACAGAAAACGCCCTGCGTTTTGTTCGTCGCTACTATCGCCCTGACAATGCTATCTTCTTTGCCTATGGCGATGTGGACTTTGGGAAACTGGTGAAAAAGTTAAATAGTTTACAGTTGACAGTTTACAGTTTACAGTTGATAACTCCTGCTACATGCACGACTCCGCTTGCAAACAAATCATCTGTAAACTGTAAACTGTCAACTGTCAACAATATTATCACCCGTTCCCTCGGTACACATCAGGCCCATGTGATGCTTGGCTCGCGGGCCTATGATATCCACCATCCCCTTCGCATCCCCCTTTACCTGCTCAACAACATCTTAGGGGGACCAGGTATGAATGCCCGTCTGAATCTCTCCCTCAGAGAGCGAAACGGACTGGTCTACACAGTCGAGAGTACGATGGTGAGCTATAGCGACACTGGTATGTGGTGCATCTACTTCGGTTGCGATCCTCACGATGTGAAAAGATGTCTGCGTCTGGTACATCGCGAACTTAACAAAGTAATGCAAAAGCCGCTCAGTGCCACACAGCTACGCAATGCCAAGCGTCAACTGAAAGGTCAGATTGCCATCGCCTGCGACAACCACGAACAGTTTGCACTCGACTTTGGCAAGAGTTTCCTGCATTACGGTTGGGAAAAAGATATCACCCACCTCTATGAAAGCATCGATAAAGTCACAGCCGTAGACATACAAAAAGTAGCGAACGAGCTGTTCGCTACTGAGAGACTGACAACGCTAATTTTCAAATAATTATTCGCTACCAACGATTTCGCTGTGCGTAATATAATTCCTCTCTTTCGGCAGGGATTGAGGCGTTATCACGAACTGTCGACCACCAGGCAAGTTAAGAGTTACCTTCTGGAAACGGGGAGCCGAAAGCATGTATTTGTCAGTAGCTGGACAGACAGGATAGAAGCCTATCGACGAGAAGATATACCAAGCCGACATCTGACCTGCATCGTCATTACCTGACAAACCACCAGGCGTGTCGTTGTATTCCGTGTCGAGGATGTGCGCCACCCGCTGAATGGTCTTATCCCTTTTACCGATGAAATCGTACAAATAGGCAATCTGATGACAAGGCTCATTACCATGCCAATAGCGGCCTTCCGTAAACATCGAGTCGAGTTTGGCCTCAAACTTCTGAGGGCCACCAAGCACCTCAACGAGTCCCTCCACATTCTGAGGCACATACCAGGTATAATGACAGGCAGCTCCCTCCGTAATCCAAGACTTGCGACGGATAAAGTCTGTGTTATCCTCGAATCTGCCGCCATCATCCTTCTTCCTTGAGATTTTCATAGGAGCATGACGCCCATCACAATAGCCTGTCTTCGGATTGATGACATGACGCCAGTTCTCCGAGCGACGCATCAGTTCCTTGTAATCCTCATCCTTGCCAAGGGCCTTTGCTAATTGAGCCACAGCAAAGTCGTCGAAAGCATACTCGAGGGTGCGCGAAGTCTGCTCTTCTGTGTGGTAAGCCTCCTTCACACTATCCTCTAAAGGAATATAGCCATACTTCAGATAACTCTCAAGTGCCCTGCGCCCCATACCATTCTTATAATCCTCATACGATGTTGGTGTCTCGAAGGCATTTTTACGCATACCCTCATAAGCTTTTTTTACGTTGAAATCGCGGATTCCTTTGATATAGGCATCTGCCAAAGCGACACTACAATGGTCGCCAATCATCGCTGCCGTATAGCTGTTCCAACAGGGGAAGATAGGCATCCACCCACCATCTGCATACATCAACACCAGAGACTGCATCATATCAGCCGACTCTTTGGGGGCAATGATGTTATAAAGCGGATGAACGGCGCGATAGGTGTCCCACATCGAGAAGTCGCCATAGTATTTTCGAGGAGATTCACCACGTAATAGGATAGGAATCCTGCCTTTGCCATGAGAGAAGCCAGAGAAACGACCATTAGCATCACTCATCTCACGAGGCAGGAAGGAAGCACGATAAAGGGCGCCATAGAATTGATTCACGCGAGCCGTATCCGAGTCCTCTACATCAATGGTATGCAGACGCTCAACCCACTGTTGAGCAAGATGCTCCATCATACTATCAAAATCATTCGTCTCTGCCTCTACAGCAAAATTGTCCGCGCAGTTACTGATGGAAGTAAACGATGTGGCTGCTTTCAGGATAATCGGCTCATGGGCCTTACCCTTAAAGGTGAACCATGCACAGAGACTGTCGCAACCAGAATCCACGATTTCATCGTAGGCCTGCAACATATAATGTCCGCTGAAACCAGCTGGCTCACCCCATCCCTGATAGATGCGGTGCACAGGGTTATAACCAAAGATTGTTTTATCCTGTGAATTAATCTTCAGATAGCCCTCGCCTTCATCACTATTGTGATTAAGTACTATATGTACAGGTCCGTCATGTTCTGGTGTAATACGGAAAATGGCCGCATGGCTACTGCCTGTCATCTCCAGTTTCAGATGCTCCTGAGGCAAACGAACGGCATAATAATGGGGATGCGAGATTTCTTCTTGGTGATAGAAAGGTGTTGCCCGTTCCTCTGGCAGCAGACGCAGTTTGCCGCCAAGAGCCGCAAAGGTAAAAGAGCCGTAGTCCTGCGTGCAACCACCTACAATCCAATGACTGTTGCGGATGCCTTGGAAGAGCGAGTCTGTATAATAATAAGGTGCCACACACTTCTTCTCCGTATCTCGTGTCTGCGGTGTCCAGAAATTCTGACCATTAGGTGAAAGCACGGCAGGCAGCGTCTGTCCATGTTCTTCAGAGCCTTTGCCAAAAAGTCCTGCCGTCTTCGTGTTCGCAGGAGCCGTTCCCACCATCGTATTCAGGTCACAAAGTTGGCGCAAATGCTCAAGATAGTGCAGACGATCTGTCACATGCTGCTTCAAATCCTCCCAATCGTAGATATTTAGAGGTGAGAGGTGAGAGGTAAGAGGTGAGAGATTACTTATCGTTGCCGGTCGCTCATTAAGCAGCAGTTGCACAAGCACCTTACCCTGTGCATTTTTGTAGAATATCATTTGCAGATTCGCCCCCATCGGCAAAATGACATCCATCGGCATACCCTTTGTATCAACACCCATCAGCGTCATTAGGCGGTAGAGATTGGTATCATGACCAAAGCGGAGATCTGCACCAACGCCCTCTCTGGCGATGGCCGCATCAGCATCTGCCTGAATACGATGCCAGAGCGAAGTAGCACAACGGGCGGCAATGCCATGATTCATAATAGTATCACTATTCTGGAGCGTCATCCGGCAGTTGTTCAGGTTGTAAACCGTATACAACTCCTCTTCCGTGAAGATATCATAGAGCGAAACGTCAAGCTCCACATTTTGCATATCCGAAGCAATGGTATGCAATTCTGACAGCAACTTTTCCCTATTCGGCTGCGACATATGGCTGGCATCCGTAAACAGGGCATTGATGAAGCGATCTGTAGATAACGGCAAGGGCCAGTCTCGCGAATGTTCAAGGTAACTCTGCTCTTTCGACTTATAGGCAATCCACGCCATATCCTCCTCACGGGTGATGGGGTCGATTTGTATGGCTGGATTCTGCGTCTTCAGTTCGGAAACGAAGTTTTCCATGCTGGTCTTGCAGCGATTGACCGTACTCGAATGAGCCGTCAGATGAGCCTCAGCCGTAAAGAGCTGGGGGAAATTCTGATACATCCTTTGGGCTATCTGACGATGCTGCCTGCCCCCTAAAGACGTCAGCAAACCACCGTTACCCTCTGCATTCTTCCAAATCTTCTCCAGACGCTTTCGAACATTCTTGCCCAACTTGGTTAAGCGATTCTTATCCTCAAACTGTTTGTTGACCCAGATATACCGTTTATCATTAGGCAGCCAGCGTGAACCGTGCCTGCCGTAATGCGAGATATAGAAAGGTTCATAACCATCGGGGGCTGCCGTCAACGTCGTCTCCGTCACAGGATACGCATAATACACGCCACCTAATTTCTCATATTGGGCAGATATGGGCAAAAGGGCAAAAAGATGAAGGGGTAAAGCTACCACTACCCGTCTTAACACCATATCTAAGTCATTCTTTAGTATATTCATTTCCTATTACGTCCTAAGCAGTTCAAAGACAAAGCGTGAACCTTCTTTATAACTTGTATCCAGCCACAAATCGCCACCCATACGTCGGGCCGAAGAACGGGCAACCGTCAATCCGACACCTGTACCAACTGTGAAATTATCGAGCTGCACGAACTCCTCGAAGACATGCTCCGTCTGGTCTGCAGGAATGCCGATACCTGTATCTTCAACGGTAAAGACAACCTTACTGTCCGTATATGTCATACTTAGAGTAATGCTTCCTTCACGCGTAAACTTCATGGCATTCTCTAATAGCTGTGTGAGGATGCGGATCGCATATAACTTATTGGTACGCAATGGAATCATCTGGATTTGATTCACCTCAAATACAACGGTCGATTCTACGCGTCTGACAAGGGGCATGTTATCAAAGGTGGAGCGGCCAGGACGGGTATGAAGGGCTATCTTGGAATGATCGATGGCCTGTGACACAATGTCCACGACATTTGTCTGGTCATTCCGTTCAATAAGCACCTCACTACTGGCATCGCTCAGTTCAAGCATACGGTCTACCAGATCGGTAATACGCTCTGTGTTCTCAGTCACCCGTTCCTGTAGGTCTCTCTTTTCGTCATCTGGCAGATCCATGTCGGGTTTGGTCAGTATCTGCGTGAAACCAGAGACAATATTCAAAGGTGTCCGTATCTCGTGGGAGATGTTACGGATGAATTCACTCTTCATCTTCGACGACGCCTGTGCCCGTTCATTCGCAATCCGTAGCTCCTCATTGGCTTTCTTCTGTCTGATGGCGCTACGCCAACCATAGATAATCAACAACAAGAGGGCCAAAACGATTGAAGAGGCGGTAATCAACGTGTATAGCAAGCGAGCACGTTGCTGTTCTATCTTAAGTTCATCGACCTGGAACAACGTATTCAACTCATCAAGATGCTGACGGGCATCGCGCCCAAAGACAGAGTCCTTATCATGATAGAGCCGTTGATAGATCTGTGCAGCCTCTGCACCCTGCCCCAACATCATCAATGCCTGCGCACGAACATCTTCTATATGATCATCCCTCTCCTTGGTTGTGATACTCACACTGTCAGTATAAAGCAGGGCTTTCGCTGCATCGCCCTTGGCCAGATAGTAGCGGGCCTGCATCTTATAGCAATGATGCAGACTAAGGGCCGTTTTTATCAAATGCGCGTGGTGGACGGCAGTATCAAGAGCCAGCTTGGCTTCCTCAAGTCTTTGTAGTCCGATAAAGGCTGCGGTACGTGCCAGATAGCAGGAATTGTAGCATTCGCGAACCTCAGACTTTTCTACCTTGCCGACCTTATTGTGGAGGAACTCAAGCCATTCTTCCGTCAGCTTCAGCTCACGGTCATAGGCCTTGTCATAGTCGTAGGCTTTCGCCATACGGTAGTAGATGCTACTCAGCGAACTGAAATCATCCTCCTCGCCTTCCATCAGTTCGGCATAGTGCTGCAAGGCTTCAACGGCAGGCTCCGTCTGCTTCATGTTCAGGTAGATGATGCCTATCTGCTTGTAGGCCATTGCCCGCCCTAATTTGTTATTGCGCTCCTTGGCATCGTCAAGCATCCGTTGTGTCTCCTGCAAAGACTGTTGCAGCTTACCCATTGCACTCAGGGCATTGGTCTTGAGCTGCCAGGTACGGTAATAATTGTCCCACTGGCCATTCTTGCTGAACCACTCCATCTGGTATTCAGCCTCTTTGGCCTGTTGCTCTGTCAGCGAATAATTCTTCAAGGTGAGCATCTTCTGCCAACGGGCATCACTTTCTCTTTCGACATCACCCCTCAGTTGTTGCTGGGAAATTTGCACTTCAATCCTTGCCAAGGCTGCCTTTGCGGCATCCTCGCTTTCTGTCGGACCTGCATAAAGCGTAAAGCATCCTATCAGAAGGCCAAAGATTGATAATAGTCGTTTCATCGCTTGTATGATAGATTCTCTCACGCGATTGCAAATATACCACTTTTTACGCAAACTTCCAAATTTTTAGGCGAAAAGTTTCAAAATCAGGGACTTTCGTCTATCAGCCAGTCAATCCCTAAGGGATTGTTTCGCATTTCAAGCACCAACGGCATCTCTTCGTCATATCGAATCCACATCTCTGTCCTGTCGATATCAGCCTGTACGTGGATGGTGACGTCTGACTCGTCCACCTTCCGCCACGTGATGCCATCATAAACGAAAGTTCCCTTCTGTTTCAAATCGCGGAAAGCCTGACGGGAGATAAAGGCGAAGGTGCCTTTTGCATCATAGACAGCCCCGTCGGCAGGGATGTCCCAACAGAAATTATGGCCATTTTCTACGATGAAACGGGGGATTTTATATGTTGCTTCCTTACAAGTCAGTAATAAGGTATCGCCTTGCCAATCATAGGCTAAGGGCCACGTGCGATGCTGGCGGTTCAGCGTGAAGGCTATACTTGCTTTTTTGTTCCCAAGCTGGGAATATTTTGTTCCCAAGGTGGGAATATTTTGTTCCCAGGCTGGGAATAAATTCTGCACTCCTTTCGCCTTTTTCGACAAATAGAACACAAGTTCCCCACCCTGCATCAGGTCGGCATGCTCCAGACGGGCCTCGTCTAAAACCTTGCCGTTGAGTGTTACTTTCTCGAAATGGGTCCCCTTTCCATTCGTGATGCCATGAAGGGTCCTGCCGTTCGAGAGTTGAAGGGTCCACTCTGGAATCAACGGCGCATGCAAAAGATAGTAACTCTGTCCGGCATTGGGATAGAGGCCTAACATATGAAAGGCGAGCCACGACGACATCGCACCACTATCGTCATTACCTGGAAGCCCATCGGGCTGGTCTGTATAATTATCGCAGACAATCGTTCTCACACGATCGGAAGTCAGGTCCGGACGACCTATCCAATGATAGAGACAGGGCGTCAAGAATGATGGTTCATTGCCCACATTATAGCGCTTGCGCTCAAAGAATAGGTCAAGTCGTTTACGGAACATCTCTGCGCCGCCACAAGCCTCAATCAGTCCCGGCACATCGTGAGGGATGCTCAACGAATACTCTGCAGAAAGGGCTTCATAGAAGAATGTGCTCCACCAAGGCAGATACCAAGGCGCGACTTTCGTGATGGGCGTATAGGGAATCTGCGGATGGAAAACCTTCGAATGGCCCCATGGCACAGAGTCGAGCCATCGGCCTTCGGCATCGCGAGGCATGATATAACCCTTCACATCGTCCCATTCGTAGTCGGAGCGCCAAAGGTTCTTCCAGTTCTGGGATTGACGCAGATACTGATTATAAATATCCATACGTCCTAAGCCCTTTGCCACTTGAGCGATGCAGTAGTCATCATAGGCATACTCGATGGTTCGCGTACCAGCACGATCGATGCCGTAGGGGATATATCCCAATGCGGTATATTCCTTGAGCCCACCTCTTCCGTGTTTCTCATGGTCGGCCCCAGGATCGACTTCCGCATCCTTCAGCATCGCCTCAAGCGCATTGTCGTAATCAATGCCTTCCAACCCTTTCACAAAGGCATCGGCAATCACCACCTCTGCATTCGATCCGCCCTGAGTCCTGCCATTGCAGTCGCCACTACGTGCATCAGGCATATAACCCTCTCGCTTGTAGATATTCAGCAGAGAATTGACAATAGCCGCCTCGCGCTGAGGGTCGATGAGGGTGATAAGGGGCGACGAGGAGCGATAGGTATCCCAAATGGCATAATAGTCATCATAATAGGGTGTCTCCGTCCATTTGGGATTCTCGCCACTCTTATCCACAGGCATCAGCATCGTATGGTAAAGGGCGGTATAAAACATGCGTTTGTCCTTGTCGCTGCCTTTGATCTGCACACGACTCAATAATTGCTCCCAACTCTCCCGAACCTTATTCAATTGGGTATCGAAGTCGCACTCAGGCATATTCCGCTTGGCTTGTTGTGTGCTGACATAGGATATTCCTATCCTTATATTTAATAAGGTGTCGGCGAATTCTATGACGTCCTTGCTCTTTTGTTTAAAAGCCTTATCCGCTATCAGACAAAAATACACCGTATAGGCATCTCCATTATTCCAACCCCCACGAACTCGAGAATAGCCTCGCAACTCGTGATCATTGATCACCTCAACCTCACCACCTACGAACTGCTGTTGTTCGCGCTGGTCAGGAATGGGATTCTTGCCTAAGTAATGGGTGGCATCTATATAAAGGGTATTCGAGGAGTGTGAAGTAAGGAGTGAGGAGTGAGGATAGTGAATGCGATAGAAAGCGCATCGCTCAGAGGTTGTTATCTCAGTACGGATTCCGCTCTCGAAGGTGGTAGCGTAATAGCCCAGCGAGAAATCCTCATGGAGTCGAGTCTGAGTAATCTCACTCCTCACTCCACACTCCTCACTCCCCAAGAATGGCTGAATCAGTATATTCCCATATTTCTGTCCACCGCCCGTTCCGCTGACGTGTGTCTGCGAGAAACCCGTCACCACCTCTGGCATCGGTGCCCATCCGGCATTCGGCTTCACCGTGCAGTCTGGTCCGGGCTTACACATGCCAAAAGGCATCGAAGGACCAGGAAACGTACGTCCCACCCCCTCGCTGCCGATACGAGGGTCGACATACTGCCAAACCTGAGCCATCATGGTCATTGAAAGCAATAGCAGACAAGCGGTTAGTATAATTGGTTTCAGCTTCATGTTGCAAAGATACCAAAAAAAGTGAAAAGTGAAAAGTGAAAAGTGAAAAATTTGCTACCGCAACATTAACTTCGCAGATTATTTCGTACTTTTGCAGCAAAAACAGGAAAAAATGAAGGATAGTATACTGATTCTGAGCGGAGGTATGGACTCCACCACCTTATTATATGATTATAAGGACCGCATCGCTTTGGCCATCTCTTTCGATTATGGCTCAAACCATAATGCCAAGGAGATTCCCTTTGCTAAAAAGCATTGCGAGCGGTTGGGCATCAAGCACATCGTGATTCCGTTGGAGTTCATGGCCAAGTATTTCCGCAGTTCGTTGCTTTCTGGCGACGAGGCCATTCCTGAAGGCCATTATGCCGATGAGAATATGAAGTCGACGGTAGTTCCCTTCCGTAACGGTATCATGCTGGCCATCGCAGCAGGCATGGCCGAATCAAATGAACTGCAATATATCATGATGGCCAATCATGGCGGCGATCATACCATCTATCCCGACTGTCGTCCGGCGTTTGTCGAGGCTTTCGATGCTGCCGCCCATGCTGGCACTTATAATGGCGTGCGTCTGCTGTCACCTTACTGCAACCTGACGAAAGGTCAGATTGCCGCCCGAGGCAAGGCACTTGGCATCGATTATGCAGAGACCTGGTCGTGCTATCGTGGTGGTGACAAGCACTGTGGCAAATGCGGCACCTGTGTCGAACGCCGCGAAGCCCTCGCTGAAGCCGGCATCCCAGATCCCACAGAATACGAAGCAGAATAATTAGGGGCGGAATCTGATTTCCGCCCCTAATCTTTTATCAGCTATTGATTAATAGCCAGGATTCTGAACCCAACCAGGATTCAAGTCAAGCATCTCCTGCTCAACGGGGAAGATACGATGTGTCTTGTCGAAGTTGGCATCGGGGAAGTTCTTATAATGTGGGAAGAACTCATCCTCGAAGTGTCCGAAACGGATCATATCGTTACGACGCCAGTTCTCGTCGAAGAACTCACGACCACGCTCGTCATAGATCTCCTGAAGCGTTGGCTCTGCAGAAATCTGAGGTGCACCCGCATAAGCACGGATCTGGTTGAAGAGATCCTTGGCACCACTCTGTCCGAGACGTGCAAGAGCCTCAGCCTTCATAAGGAGGATATCAGCAAAACGGAAGAGTGGCAGGTCGTTCGACTGGTTACGGCCATTGTTATAGTCATTCGGCGTAATGAACCACTTGATGGAATGACAACCCTGACGAATGGCATTATCATCATTACCGACATCAATCGTATTATCCTGCTTGATAAGGGTTATCGTCTCTGTAAAAGCAATCGGATTACCATTCTTATCCTTGAACAATTCATTTGTCGGACGCAGGGTCTTAGGATCACGATTGTAGACATCACCCTTTAAGATGCAGAGGTTACGAATGTCACCCTCCAGATTGAAGAGCTTGGCAAATTCAGGCGTAACAACCATATTGCCACCAAACGACTGGGTAAACGCATCGGTTGATCCATAAACATTTGGTACCAGACCTTTCAGTGACTTGAAAGAGCGTGGACGAGCATATTGGAAGCCCGGACGGTCAAGGGCGTCATAAGGCATCGCATAGATGAAGTCTTCCACCTTCCAGCTATTGTCATAAGAGAACTTATGCAGATAGTCGACAGAGCCGAGATTGAACTTACCGCTGCTAATGATCTCATCACAAACGGAAATACAGTCATCGAGTTTCTGATTGGGGGTATTTGCAGCATCATACTGATCAACAGACTCAGCCGTATAAACAGCCCAGTTGATATAGAGTTTAGCCAGCAGCGCCTGTGCCATCCACTTCGTCGGTTTACCATAGGTGTTCTCTGTGACATCCTCTGTGAGTGAAGGGATAATCTCAGTCAGCTCACTCTCTATCCATTCGGCCACTTCCTTTCGTGGAGAACGAGGTACCACTTCACCTTCTGCAGGCACACTTTCAAGGATCGGTGTATCACCAAAGCTGTCCATCAGGATCCAAGTGAAGTAGGCACGCATGGCACGGGCTGGTGCCGTCATTTGTGTAGATGCACCGCTGCCAAGTTCCTCAAGGATGGTGTTAGCCTTTGTAATACCTGATGTCACCTCCGAATACCAGTCGAGCGAGGCATCGGTGGCGTAGCTATTATGAAGCGCCTGGTGGGCGTATGTACCATCGTCATAGTAACCACCGTCGAAAGCCAGCGCCGTGAACTCATCGGAAGCCAGACACTGTGCTTCCATATAACGACGGCCAAAGGTTCCTGCCAAGTGGAAGTAGACGTCAGCCATCTTTGCCTCTACCACAATCATCGGGTCAACACCAGAATTCTTACTCGGGTCTTCTGTGTATTGAGAATTGGGATTGACATCCAAATCTGTACAACTGATAAATGCTACAGCAAATAAGCCAGCTGCAAGAATAAATTTATTTAGTTTCATATGCTTGAAATCTTTTAAATGATATTTACTTTATTATTTCTTGCCACCACCGAAGTTGATCTTCACGCCAACCATGAAGGTGCGGGTGTGCGGATAACGAATCCAACGATAGTCAATACCGGGATCGATACCACCAAGATTAACCTCCGGGTCAAGACCCTTATAGCTGGTAATGGTGAAGAGGTTGTTAGCTGTGCCATAGAGGGTTAGATCCTGTATCCAGTCGTTGAAACAGTCTTTGAAGGTATAGCTCAGAGAGAGGGACTGCAAACGGATATAAGATCCACTCTCAATCCAGCGGTCGGATGGCAATGAGCCAGAAGCGTCGCCAGCAGGGAAGTCAAGGAATTCCTTCAGCACATTCTTACCATCAGAGAACATCTGTGCACTGGTGTAGTGAGCACGCGGGCCATTGTAAACATCATTGCCGAACACACCGGTGAAGAAGGCATTCAGGTTCCAGTTCTTATAAGTGACACTATTGTTCCAACCAGCGTTGAGCTTAGGCTGTGCACAACCTGTGATAGAACGGTCCTTCAGACCCGGGTTATTGGTCGTCTCACCAGTACGGTTACCATTATCATCCAGCACATAGTACTCAGAACGTCCGTTCACAGTACCTGCATACTGATAGGTGTAGAACGTACCGATTGACTCACCCTCCATAATTCGCTGCGTCCATCCGTTGGCAGAGACACCAGCTACCATCGGGTCACCCTGTGTGAGGTTCGTGGTCTTGAACTGGTCATTCTGCATCTTGTCGACGGTATTCTTATTATGCGACAGGTTGATGGTGGTGGTCCATGTGACGTCCTTGGTCTGTACAGGAACGGCATTCAATGTAAACTCGATACCCGTATTGGTCATCTCACCCACATTGGCATCCATCCAACCATAGACATACTGTGTGGTAGGAACTGGATAACTCCAGATCAGGTCCTTGGTCTTCTTGTTATAGACCTCGATTGTACCATTGACACGTCCCCTGAGGACTGCGAAGTCGAGACCGATGTTCAGCATCGATGTTGTCTCCCACTTCAGGTCGGGGTTGGCATTCTTTGTAGCGGCATAGGTGCGATAGGTCTTGCCGTCATAGACGAATGTACCCGTAGCACCGTAGGTGACGTATGAAGAATAGACATCGAATCCCATGGCGTTACCTGAAACACCATAACCGGCGCGGAGTTTCAGATTATCGAAGAGGGTCTGGTTCTCCATGAACTTCTCCTGCGTGATGTTCCATGCAGCTGATACTGAGGGGAATGTACCCCAACGGCTGTCTTTACCGAAAACGGAAGAACCGTCACGACGGATGGTTGCCTGAAGCATATAGCGACTGTCGAAGGAGTAGTTGGCACGACCATAGAACGAGATGTTGCGGATGTTCTCAACATATCCACTCGAAACAGAGTTCTGAACACCGAGGATGGTTTGTGCATACGACATGTTGTACCATTTCAGATCATCGTTATAATAGCCTTCTACCGTCAGTCCGAAGCCGTCATTGTTCTTCTTCTCTTCCCAAGTGTAACCGGCCATCAGGTCGATCTTACTCTTGCCTGTCGTGAAGCCGTAGTTCAGATAGGTCTCGAAAGTCTGCTCACGTCCGAAATACGTATTGCGACTGGCCTGACCATTCTTATTGCCGATACCTTCGAGCTGAGAGTTGCGGGTGTTGTATCCGCTATAAGTGCTCTGGTAGTTGCTCCAGGAATAGTTCATGTTCCAAAGCAGTCCCGAAATAATCTCGAATGTAGCCTTACCAATAAACTGATTGCGCTTCCAGATGGTCTCAGAGGTATTCTCTTCCATCAGGGCGAGCGGGTTATAGTTCTTTGAACCAGCGCCAACCGTCCAAGAACCATCAGCATTCTTGATGGCATTCGTCGGAGAATAATAGTTCATGGCATCCAACACAGAGGCGCCCTCATTACTGGTAGGCACGCCGAAATGCTTGCCATACATGGAATTGACGCTCAACGACAAAGTGAGGCGATCCTTCAGAACCTTGGTAGAAACGAGCGAACGTACATTGAAACGATCCATACCTGTCATCTTGACGACACCTTCGCGCTTGATGAGGTTACCGCTGATCATATAGTTGGTCTTGCCATTACCGCCACTGATACCCACATTATGACTATGGCTGATACCCGTGCGTAGCACTTCATCCTGCCAGTCAACATCAGCACCGCCATCCTTCAGGGATACACCTGTCTTCTGTGCATAGGCACGCAGCTCAGCGGCTGTTGCCACGTCATAGGTCTTAAGGATGTTGTCAAAAGCGATATAACCATTGTACGTCACGTTGGTTCTTTCTTCAGAGCCTTTCTTGGTCGTGATGATGATCACACCATTGGCGGCCTTCGAACCGTAGATAGCCGTAGCGGTAGCATCACGGAGCACGTCGATGCTCTCAATATCGTCTGGAGAAACGATCGAGATGTCGACACCGGGGATACCGTCTACAACATAGTAAGGCGACATGGCACCAGAACGAAGCGTTGAAGCACCACGCAGCGTGATGGAAGGCGAGCCATTAGGGTCGGCTGTAGAAGAGACAACCAGACCGGGAACCTTGCCTTGCAGCATCTGTCCGGGATCGGTAAACACACCCTTGTTCAGGTCCTCAGCCTTCACGGTGGTGATAGATGAGGTCACATCCTTACGGCGCATCGTACCATAACCGACGACGACCACTTCGTTTAATACCTTGTTGTCTTCCTCGAGGGTCACCTTCATGCCGTTGGCGGCAGCCAGCGTCTGAGGCACGTAGCCGATGTACGAGAAAGCCAGCTTGGCGCCTTGCTTGACGGTCAGTGTGAAGTTTCCATCAAAGTCAGTCACAACACCGTTAGTAGTTCCTACCTCCATGACACTTACGCCAATCAGAGGCTCGCCCGTTGCATCCAGTACAGATCCTGATACCTTTTGCTGGGCCATCATCACCGTACTGCACAACAAAAAGAACGCAAAGAACAATGCCTTCTGCATTCCTTGTTTCAGATTTAGAATCTTTTGCATAAAATAATTAATTAGTGTTAGTAAAAAAATATATTAATCAAATATTATCTCAGCATTTTCGGTTATCACGGGCACCTTTGCCTTCCGCAGTTCTTCGGCACTCACCCGGATAAAGCCCTCGCCCTTGCACGGACGCTTGTCAAATAAGAAGTGAGAGGTGAGAGGAGAGAGGTGAGAGGTTAATTTCACACGGACATGATTAAAATAGATATCCTTCACCTTGCCCGGCACGTCGCCACCCACAAAGCAGCCATTCTCGCTCAGAGCGGTGATATTGTTGAACCAGATACGGCTCACTTCCCCGCAACGGCCCTCGATCTGTCCCTTGGGGAAACGCCAGTTGGCATCCTTATGATTGCCGTTGGCGCGTGGATACGAAGTCACGTAGATAGGCTCTGCCTTACCCCACCACACATCGCTCCACAGCCGACAGTCGAGCTGGATATTCGAGAAGACCACATCCGTCACCGTGCCCTCATCGCGGTTCTGGATGCCCAACCCACGGTTAGAACCCGTGATGATGCAGTTGTCGAACACAACGTTATAGATGGAGTCCATATTCTCGCTGCCGATCTTGATGGCACACGAACGACTTGACATCACGCAGTTGGTCACCACGATGTCATGACAAGAGCCGTATTGCTCAAACTCCCGACGGTTCTTCAGACAGATACAGTCGTCGCCCGAGGTGATATGGCAATTGGCAATACGCACGTTTTTCGAGTGATCCAGGTCGATGCCGTCGCCATTGCGGATCTTCAGATTGTTGAGCAGGTTGATGCCGTCGATGACAGCCTCGTTACAACCAATCAGATGCACGGTCCAATAGGCGCCCTCCTTAATCGTCACGTCACGGATGGTGAGATTAGTCACATTTGTCAATGTCAGCACATGCGGACGGGGATCAAACGCCTGGTCAGCAAGGGGTTTCAACTCATACGAATCCCCGAGCTCTGCGCCCATAAAGGCGATGCCGTTGCCGTGAATGGTGCCCTTGCCGGTGATGCTGATGTTCTCGGCATCCTTGGCCCAGAGCCATAGCATACCCTCGCCCCGGTTCTCACCAAAGGCACTCAGGTGATAGATCGACTCGTCAGGATTAGCCTTCAGCATGGCAGTGGCCTCCAGATGGAGTTCCACATGGCTCTTCAGCTCGACGGGTCCCGACAGGAACACATGATTGCGCGGAACGAGCACCATACCGCCGCCCTCTGCCGAACAACGGTCGATGGCCTTTTGAATCGCCACGGCGTCGTCCGTCTTGCCGTCACCCTTGGCACCGAAAGTCAGGATATTATATTGGTTTTGAGCTGAAAGGCTTGTTGCCACCCAGGTCAGAAACAATGTCAAGAGGGTCCGAATCTTCATTTCAAGTTAGTGGATATAGTTAGAATTTGGGTACAAAGATATAAAAAATCTGTAAATATACAAAATTTTTGCGCACTTTTTTGCACTTAGACCGTTCTTGTGACATAATCGGACACTTCGTGTCTTATATCAGCACAGAATTGGTTTTAATCACCCTATCATGCTAAAATTGCATTTTTTTGCGTTTTTCTTTGGATATTCGGATAAAAATGCATAATTTTGCACGCGTTTTTAGAAAATAGTTAGTAATAAACCTTATAAATATGGCTGAAAAATTAGAAGTGAAGGAGTTGGACCAGGTTGTTGTCCGCTTCTCAGGTGACTCCGGCGACGGTATGCAGCTTGCCGGAAACATCTTCTCGACGGTCAGTGCCACCGTTGGTAACGGCATCTCGACATTCCCCGACTATCCCGCTGACATCCGCGCCCCGCAAGGCTCGCTCACCGGTGTGTCTGGTTTCCAGGTACATATCGGTGCCGGCAAGGTCTACACCCCTGGCGACAAGTGCGACGTGCTGGTGGCCATGAATGCGGCAGCGCTGAAGACACAGTATCGTTATGCCAAGCCGGGTGCAACGATCATCATCGACACCGACTCGTTTGGTCCTAAGGACCTGGAGAAGGCGCAGTTTGCCACGCCCGATTATCTGGGCGAGATGGGCATCGACCCCGATCGCGTGATCCAGTGTCCGCTCACCACGATGGTGAAGGATTGCCTGGCCGACTCCGGCATGGACATGAAGGCCATGATGAAGTGCCGTAATATGTTTGCCCTGGGTCTCGTCTGCTGGCTCTTCGACCGCGACCTGAACCTTGTGGCTAACTTCCTGAAGGAGAAATTCGCCAAGAAGCCCGCCATTGCCGAGGCTAACATCAAGGTTATTCAGGCTGGTTATGACTACGGACACAATACCCACTCTTCGACCGTCAACGTCTACCGCGTGGAATCGAAGACCAAGGAGCCCGGACGTTATATGGACATCACCGGCAACAAGGCGACCGCTTACGGTTTCATCGCCGCTGCCGAGAAGGCCGGTCTGAAGCTCTACCTGGGTTCTTATCCTATCACACCTGCCACCGACGTGCTCCACGAGTTGTCGAAACACAAGTCGTGCGGTGTCATCACCGTACAGTGCGAGGACGAGATTGCCGGCTGCTCATCAGCCCTCGGCGCATCGTTCGCTGGTGCCCTCGGTGTCACTTCTACCTCTGGTCCTGGCATCTGCCTGAAGAGTGAGGCCATGAACCTCGCCGTCATCATGGAGCTGCCCCTCGTGGTGCTCGACGTGCAGCGTGGTGGTCCTGCCACGGGTCTTCCCACAAAGTCGGAGCAGACCGACCTGTTGCAGGCGCTCTTCGGCCGTAACGGTGAGAGCCCGATGCCGGTGATGGCTGCCACCAGTCCTACCGACTGCTTCGATGCTGCCTACCAGGCTTGTAAGATCGCCCTCGAGCACATGACACCTGTCGTTCTGCTCACCGATGCCTTCGTAGCCAACGGCTCCGGCGCCTTCAAGCTGCCCGACATGGCCAAGCTCGACCCCATCAACCCCCCATACGTTCCTGAGGAGCTGAAGGGCAAGTGGACGCCTTATATGCGTGCTGAGAACGGCACCCGCTACTGGGCTGTGCCGGGTCGTGAGGGCTTTGCCCATATCCTCGGCGGACTGGAGAAGGACAACGCTACGGGCGCCATCTCCACCAACCCCGAGAACCACGATTTGATGACGCGTCTGCGCCAGCAGAAGATTGCAAATATCCAGGTGCCCGACCTCGAGGTCGACGGCGACAACGATGCCGATCTGCTGATCGTGGGCTTTGGCTCTACCTACGGCCATCTGCGCGCTGCGATGGACGAACTCCGTCAGAAGGGTTACAAGGTGGCTCAGACGCACTTCAAGTATCTGAACCCGCTACCCAAGAACACGGCCGAGGTACTCTCTAAGTTTAAGAAGGTCGTCGTGGCCGAGCAGAACATGGGTCAGCTCGCCGCCTACCTCCGCATGAAGGTCGACGGTTTCGTCCCCTTCCAGTTCAATCAGGTCAAGGGCCAACCCTTCGTCGTCGAAGAACTCGTTAATGCATTCGAAGACATTTTGAAGAAATAATCATAAAGTTCAAAGCTCAAAGTTATGGAATATACAGCACAAGATTTCAAGAAAGGCCAGCCTCGTTGGTGCCCCGGTTGTGGCGACCACTTCTTCCTGGCTTCACTCCATAAGGCTATGGCCGAGATCGGCGTAGCCCCTGAGAACGTCGCAGTCATCAGCGGTATCGGCTGTTCGAGCCGTCTGCCCCACTACATGGCTACCTACGGCATGAACACCATCCACGGCCGTGCCGCTGCCATCGCTACCGGCGCGAAAGTCGCCAACCCCGACCTCACCGTCTGGCAGGTATCCGGCGACGGCGACGGACTGGCCATCGGTGGTAACCACTTCATCCACGCCAACCGTCGTAACATCGACCTGAACATGATCCTGCTGAACAACCGCATCTACGGCTTGACGAAGGGTCAGTACTCACCCACCTCTCCCCGTGGCTTCGTCTCGAAGTCGAGCCCTTACGGCACGGTTGAGGATCCGTTCCGTCCCGCCGAGCTCTGCTTCGGTGCCCGCGGACACTTCTTCGCCCGCTGCGTGGCCACCGATGCCAAAGGAACGGTCGAGGTACTGAAGGCTGCCTATGCGCACAAAGGTGCCAGCGTCACCGAGGTGCTTCAGAACTGTGTGATCTTCAACGACCACTGCCACGACATCGTCTACAACAACGAGGGCCGTAAGAAGAATGCCATCTATGTCAAGCATGGTGAGAAGCTCGTCTTTGGCGAGAACAATGAGTTCGGACTCGTACAGCAGGGCTTCGGCCTGAAGGTGGTCGAGATCGGCAAGGATGGCTACACCCTCGACGACGTACTCGTGCACGATGCCCACTGCGAGGACAATACCCTGCAGCTGAAACTCGCCATGATGACGCCTGAGGACGGCTTCCCCATTGCCCTCGGTGTAATCCGCGATGTGGAGGCTCCCACCTACAACGATGCCGTCCACGCTCAGCTGGCCGAGGTCTCTGCTCAGAAGAAGTACCACAACTTCGCCGAGCTCCTCGAGACCAACGATATCTGGGAAGTGAAATAACATCTTATGCAAAAAAATACCCCTGGCCAATCGGTCAGGGGTTTTTTATCTATTCCTTGTAAGCATCGAGCTTCTTGAGGTAATATGCCTTGAAATCCTTCCAGTGGTAGTAGGGGGCACAGTCTGTCTTGATCGGCAGCGTAGCCTCCTCCTCATTGAGCAGCACCTTCACCAGCACGTCCTGGTCCTTGATATCCTTGCGATAGAACACCATCTGGATATTCGAACCCATGGGGAACACGCTCGAACACAGCCACCCCTTCTCCTCGAGTTCGTCGAAATTGTCGGTCTCATAGTCGAGGCCGTTGATACCCATCAGACAGGCCAGCGGCAGCAGACAGGTCTCGTGGCCGTAGCGCAACTGGGCACCGGGCTTATCGAAGTTAAAGCAACTGTCGGCATCGGCAATGATCTGTCGCAGCAGGAAGCGCTGGGAGTACGGCTGTTTACCACCGTTCACCTTATAGGGACCGCTCTGGATATACCACAGGGCGTTGTCAATCTGCCACATACGATACAACTCATCCGTCTGGAAAAGGTCACGCAAATAGGTGTTCTGGTAGAGGTGGGTATTCAACTGGAACAGGCCCATCTTCATCAGGTAATAGTTGAACATACCCTCGTCGACGATCTCCTGCACAATATCCGGATTCTTGAAGATCAGCTCCATCAGTCGACTGTTTCCCAAAAGACCCGTCGTATATTGGTCATAGGCCTTGCGGGCCTCGGGGGTCATGTATTTGCGCAGCTTCGGGTCCTGATGGTTCATATACCACATCGTACGCTTCGAGGCTTCCATGGTGATGTTCAGACTGGGATTCGCCTGCAGCATCTCAGCCAAGGCTGTTCCCATCGACTCGATACATCTCGGCACGGTGGTGCTGATGGCATTCACGCGGGCCCCCTTACAGAAAATCTCCGGGAACCGCTCCACCATCCTTCTTGAAATCGCTCGTTGCTGGCTTTTGCCGTAGCTGGTCAGCTCACCCCAGCGTTTCTCTGTGTCGTTCATCACCACGCGCATCTCCTCGAGCACACGGCGGCCCGTAGGTGTCAGCTCATCCACACTGTCGGCATGGTTCATCATGTCATAAGGGGTGTCATAGCCGGTACGGCTGCTGATGTATCTCGAGCCGTGACGGCCGTAATGCGACAGATAGAAGGCTTTCTTCCCTGCCGGTGCTGGTGTGAGTTTCGCTGTGATGGAGTCGGGATAGGTGTTATAGTTGCACGAGGCATACTGTGGTTTCTGCTTGATGAGGTCCATCACCCTCTGAGCCTGCGAGGCAGCCGGCAACAATTGGCAGACGACGACCGCCGCCCATGCCTTCACCAGCCATATATGCTTATTCCTTTTCATTATTTCTTCGTATTTTTACTTCCGTTGAATCTCTCGTTCTCGTAGCGATACAGCTTTCTCAGATAGTAGCGTTTCACGTCGTTCCAGTGGTAATAGGGTGCGCAGTCGGTCTCTATCGGCAGCCGCGCCTCCCGATTGTTTAGCAGCACCTTCACGAGCACGTCCTGGTCGGCGTTGTCCTTGCGGTAATGGATCATCGCGATACTGCCGCCGAGCGGGGCAATCTTATAGTCGGCCCATCCGTAGGCCTCCAGCGAGTCGAGGTCGTCGGTTTCGATGCCGCAGTCGTTGAGCTCCATCAGACAGGCGAGCGACATCATTACCCGCTCGTTGGTATAACGCATATGTGCCATCGGCGTAGGACGTTTCATGGCACTGTCGCCCATATGCATCATGTTTCTCAGCACCGACCGCTGCATGTAGGGCTGACGGGCACCGTTGAGCTTGCAGGCTCCGTAGCTGATGTAGTTCCACGCATTGTTCTTGCGCCACTGCTGGTAGATCTCCTCGGGGGTGAAGATGTCATAGAGTGTCACCTTACCCGACAGGTCGGTGTTCTGGATGCTGCCGGCGAGTCTGAACAGTTGCTGGCTGAGTTCATGGGGGTCAATGTTCGTCACCACATAGTTCGGATCGTTGAAAAGCGACTCCATCAGTCGTTTCTCACTGGTGTTCAGTGCCGAGAAGCGGTTGTAGCGAGCCAAGGTGAGCGAGTCGACGCGATCGTTGGTCAGATTCTTGTCCTTCGGGTCCATAAATGACAGCTCCTCATTCGACACCCTTGTCCTGAGCGTCAACGGCTGCTTCATACGTGAAACTTGGGCCGTCGCCTCGAGCATCGTGTGGATGGCGTGATTCACCATGACGCTTCTCAAACTGTAGTAACCCTTGTCGGTAAAGGCTTCTGGGAATCGCTCCACCAGCAGCTTCGTCATTCCCTGAATCTGCGCCACGCCCTTCCTGGTCACCTCGCCCGTGCGGTTGTGGGCATCGTTGTGGATGATGTCCAGACGTCGCATCACGTCCTGACCCAATTTGGTGAGCTTGCCCAGACTGTCGGCCTTCACAAACACGGCAAGCGGATCGTCATACGAGTGCTCGTTGGGGAGGTAATAAGGCGATGCACAAGCATAGTGGTTGATGTAGAAAGGTATTTTGCCGCCAGGAGCCGGGGTGTCGTTTTCCACCTTCACGGCAGGCAGCGGATAGTTCGTTCCCGCCGAACGGTTCACGTCGGCTTTCAACTCCTTGATGACGTCCTGAGCTTGTATCGTCATTCCTGCCAGAACAAAGACAGGAAGCCATAAAATTCGCTTATAATTCATTAATAGAAAAGATTTTGCGTGCAAAGGTACACAATTTCCTGCAGATACGCAAACAAAGCGGCGAAAAACACAAGAAATCATGGCATAGGTGACAAGTTCGCTTAGTTAATTTCCGTTAATTAATCAGCAGCAAAAAAACAACTCTCGGAATTATTTTGTATATTTGCGTAAAATATGCAGAAATCAATTTGGCTTAATATACTGATTATAGGTGAAACCCTCTTGTTGCTGGCTGTCACGTTGGGTATTCTGGCCTATTTCTCGCACAAGGCGTTGCGAGAGGAGGCCATGCGTCAAGCCGAACAGACCTTGGAGGGCACCGTTCAGAGTATTGACAATATCCTGCTGGGTGTTGAGAAGGCGACAGGCCGTGTGTACGATGACCTGCTTGAGCATCTCGACCAACCCGACCGTATGTACTCCTATAGCCGCGACCTGGTAGAGAGCAGCCCCAACATCAATGGTTGTGCCATTTGCTTCAAGCCCGGATACTATCCCGGCAAAGACATGTTTATGGCCTATGTACACCGTGGGGCATCTGCCGATGGTACCAATTCGGCTTTGGTGACGTCGGAGACATTCGCCAACCGCCCCTACACGGAGCAGATATGGTATACCGAACCCATGAAGACCGGATGGACGGGATGGACGATTCCGCTGAAAGGCCCTGACACCGAACGCGAGCCGTTGGTCACTTTCTGCCTGCCGATTACAGACAAACACAACGAGCGCGTAGGCGTGATCGGAGTAGACATCTCACTCCATCAGTTGTCGAAAATCGTCCTGGCTGCCAAGCCCTCGGAGAACGGCTATAGTGTCCTGCTGGCACACAACGGTTCGTATATCGTGCATCCCGACCAGGAGAAACTGGTCAACCCGGATATCTTCAGCCAGAAAGAACGAGATGTCGACGCCAGCGAACTTAATGCGGTGAAGGCCATGATAAACGGCGAAAGCGGCAGGATGGAATTCCGTAGGAACCATCGCGACTGGTGGGTATTCTACAAGCCTTTCGAGAGTGTTGAGTGGGAGGGGAAACCCCGTGGGGAAATCAACTGGAGTGCAGGCGTGGTCTATCCAAAGGAAGACATCTTCGGCAAGCACAACGTCCTGATCTGGCTCGTATTGGGCATCACCATTGCAGGCTTATTGCTCTTCTTCGTGCTTGGCGGCTGGATGGTCCGCAGACAGCTGAAGCCCCTGAGAAAGCTCGCTGTTTCGGCCAATCATATTGCCGATGGCAATTACAACGAGACATTACCCTTTATAGACCGTCACGATGAGATAGGACTGCTGCAGAACCGGTTCAAGCAAATGCAGCACTCGCTACAGGATCAGCTCGAGGAACTGAAAGAAGAGACGGCTGTGTTGTATCAGCATGGCGATATGCTGCTCGCTGCCTACGACAAGGCAATAGAGGTTGACAAGATGAAGACATCGATCCTGAATTACACGACGAACCAGGTGTCTGGACCCGTCGAGGGCATCGACAAGGCCGTGACCGCCCTCTGCAACAACTATCAGGACCTCAGCAAAGAGGAGAAGGACCGCTTGGTCGACAACATACAGCATTACACCCAGAAGATGGTGGAATTGCTGAATCATGTGGCTCATTTCGCTGAGACCGAAACAGGAAAGGAGGCCCCAAATGATTAAATTGTCGAGACAACTCAGTTGGGTCATCATGGTGATGGCCGTCCTCCTGTTCATGCTCTCGCTGGGCATACTGTATATGCAGTCGCAACACCTGATACACGAAGAGGTGGGGAAAAGCACCCGAAGCATACTGAACGCCTCGCTGCAACGTGTCTACAGCTATATCAACACCATTGAGACCTCACCCGACTCGCTGGCCGCCCCCTCATTCAGACAGATGGCCAAGATGTTGACCGAGGTGGAGCAACCTTATGCAAACACATACTTCATGATGCTTGACGGCGACGGACGATACCTGATACATAACGACAGCACCCGACTGTTTGCAAGGACCATCTTCATGGATGCCAATCAAGATGACAATAAAGACATCATCATGCTGGGCCACGAGATGATCACAGGCAAGCAAGGCAGCATACACGTCACATACAACAAAGAGGAATACCATGTGTCCTACTGCCCCGTAAAAGGCACCGACTGGAGCCTGGCACTCATCTGTCCTGTCAGGGATGCGATGAAAAGCTTCTATCAACTCACCTCCATCGTCATCGCACTGTTCATCATCGGCCTACTGGTCATCCTCATACTCTCCAATCACATGATGAAGCAGATCGTCCGTCCTATCAATCAACTCATCGATACCACCCAGAAGATTGTCGACGGACAGTATGACGACCCGATTCCTGTCACATCCGGCAAAGGTGTCGTTGCACAGTTACAGAACAGCTTCGCAAAGATGCAGCAGGCGCTGAACGAGCGCATGAGCCACCTGCAGCAGGAAGCCGACGAACTGAGACGGAACAACGAAGAGGTCGGTCGCGCCAGGCAGGAGGCTGAGGAGACCATCCATAGGAAAAACAGTTTTATCGAACACATGACACAGCAGATGCGAATGCCCCTGAACGTGGTTTCGGGATTTGCCGACGTCCTGTCTGAGAAAGGTGTCGATGAGAGCATCAGCCAGCAGGAGGAACTGAGCAACATTGCCAAGATGATGAAAAACAATGTGATCAGTATTAGCCGTATGGAACTGATGATGCTCGATGCTTCGGAAACAGACGTCTCTGGCCTGCTGTTGTACACCAGGTTCCATGAGGTGTCATGCAACAAGATTGCAAGAGAGGTGATCGATCATGTGCAGCGACACTACCCCCACGCAAACGTACAGTTTGAAACCGAACTTCAGGACACCTTCCATATCCTGACCAACAGGCTGTTCCTTCTGTGCGTCCTGATCGAGCCGCTGTATAATGCCGTCAATTACTCCGACGGGGAGCACGTCTCCCTGCGTGTCAGCCAGACGGATACCACCGTCGTCTTCACGATTCAGGATACAGGACCCGGACTGCCCGCTGACCTGCCAGAACTGATTTATGAGCCCTACACACTGCCCAACGACATGCCGAAGGGCGTAGGCCTGGGATTGCCATTGGCGCGACGACATGCCAAACACCTGGGCGGCAAGCTGACCATCGATCCCGATTATCACGATGGCTGCAGAATCGTGATAGAAATGCCAAAATAACAACAGCACTTAGGAAGAAAAGAAAAAAGACTGGCATCCGTGTGGATACCAGCCTTTTACTGAAAATGGTTACGGTTACAGCTGTAACCATGTAACCTTTTCTCTGAAAACAGAATGAATATAATTCGTAAATACATAGTAATCAATGCTTTATGAACAAATGTGGCAATTTTGTTCACCTCAGCGGTTACATGGTTACACCTGTAACCGTAACCGTTTTTCGTACGAAACTTCGGAGGGGGGAGTATGAAGGATAGCAGGGGAAAAGTCCTGGGGACAGATTCTGTCTTAATCTCCAAATAAAAGAGAAGAAAAATAGAACATAT
>CAMJBL010000016.1 GCA_946403845.1 uncultured Prevotella sp.
AACTCGGAACTAAGCTTTAGGAGAGCCTTGTTATATCCATTTAACTATCAGGGCCAGTCTTAATGCGGTGCAAAGGTACGAAGAAGAGAGTAAAAAACCAAATAAATAACAAAAAATAATGGAAAATATAATGAGAAAAGGATTTTTGATGCTCGCAGCCTGTCTACTATTAGCGACGAGTTGCAAACAGAAAGTACAAGTGGCTGAGAAGATACAAGTGGTGGATTCAGAGACGGGAGCGCCAGTAGATGTGGCGTCTGCGACGGAGCCAGGCAACACGTTTGTCGACATCGCCCTGCCTGGTCCCCAGGGACAGACGGTGTGGGTGGGAGACTATGTAGGCCAGAACAAACTGGTGCTCATCGACTTCTGGGCCTCATGGTGCGGACCCTGCATGAGAGAGATGCCGACGGTGGTGAAAGCCTACGAACGCTTTCACGCCAAGGGTTTGGAGATTGTCGGTGTCTCGCTCGACAAGGACAAAGCCAGCTGGTTAGCTGCCATCGAGCAGACTGGTCAGAAATGGCCACAGATGAGCGACCTGAAAGGCTGGGACTGCCTGGGTGCGCAGTTCTACGGTATCCAGTCGATCCCCGCCAATGTGCTCATCGATGAGCATGGTAAGATTGTGGCCAGAGACTTAAGGGGCGACGCGCTGCTCGAAGAAATCGAAAGCCGCCTCGCCACTGAGACCGTAGCAGAATAAGCCCACGCGGATGCCCTTCCAATAGCCTGCCCGCATGGGGAACTCCTCGCCTGCAGGCTCATAATGCTCGCCATCAGTACTGTAATAGAACTGATGGTGATTTTCTCTGCAATCATTTTCGATGCGCAGCCACACTTTCGAGAACTTCCCACGACTTACAATCTCCCGCTTGCCATGTGCCTCGACAAAGACACCCTCCTTGCAGAGACCAATGCCTCGAAACAGTTTGCCAGAACAGAACAGGCCTCCATAGCAGTCACCTGAGGCCGTCACCAGCGTCGTACTCTCACTCTGATAGCCGATGACCTTCTGCGTCAGCATGTTTCTTGCTAACTTCAGACTGTCGGATGGCAGGGCTTTCAATGTGAGCCAACCTTTGCGATCGGTGAGGTTCCAGTGGGTATCCACAGGATTGTGATTCCATTGCCAGACGGGAGAGATCGAGGAGTGAGGAGTGGGGAGTGAGGAGTGAGATATGTATATAACATTGAAATCATCACGGAAATCATTCGAGACGTATTGGTAATCTCTCACCTCTTGCTTCTCACCTCTCACCTCTATCTTAGGAGCTTGCCAGACATCCACGGGCTCACCCACACCGTTGCCATCGTAGTCGACACCCATTAATGGCCAGTCGTCCTGCCAACGGGCTGGCTGCAGATGCACCACGCGCCCCAGGACGGGCGTCTCCTGGAAATGATAGAACCACCACTGGCCATCAGGCGTATCAACCAGTGCCCCCTGATGAGGACCGTTCACAGAGGTCGAGCCCTGTTCGAGCACAATCTTGCGTTCATAGGGGCCATAGATGTTTTTCGAACGCAGCACCGTCTGCCAGCCAGTTCCGACGCCGCCTTCCGGAATAATCAGATAATACCAACCGTTGCGCTTCAGGAATTTCGTACCCTCAGCCACAGGACCCTCATACACCGTCACGCCCTCATCGAGCAAGGTTTTGCCATCGGGCGACATCTTATGTACGATAATCGGTCCTGCGCCATGCTTGCTACGCCCCAGATAAGCCTGGCCGTCTTCGTCCCAGAACGGACACGGGTCTTCCCATTTCGGCACGCGCTTCACCAGATGCAGGGGTGCCCAAGGGCCATGCGGATCCTTCGCCGTCGTCATATAGAGTCCCTCGTCTGGTGTGCAGAAATACACATAGTAAAGGCCGTCGTGATAACGGATAGCAGGCGCCCACGATCCACCCGAATAATGCTGGTTGCTATCCCAGCCCGGCTCATCGAAGCGACGGTAGATCTGACTGATATAGCGCCAATTGACCATATCCTCCGACTCCAACACCTGCATGCCTAAGAAGTGGAAATCGGACGCCACCATATAATATTTCGTGCCCACGCGTATGACGTCAGGGTCGGAGAAATCGGCATTCAGCACAGGATTCTTGTAGAAGCCATTGCCCAGGTCGCCCCAGGAAAAGGATAGAGAAGAAGGCTCAGGGTCGTAGTCGTCCCGAACGAAGTCAGGCCGCACGTCGGGCTGCTCCGTCTGTATCTGAACGTCGTTGAACACCACGTTACGGGCATGGCGGACGAAAAAGCCCTTGGCAGGCAGGTTGCCCCACATTGTCGCCTCAGGATAGGCCTTCTCCTTCTCATCCCTGATGGTGTCGTTGATAGCGGCAAGGTCAGCAGCCTTCACCCCACCCTTGTGATGGATGGAGACATCCGATAGCCACACATTCTCGACAGGGTAGCTGGGCAATCCCGTGATTGAGCACCCCACAGAGCCAGCGTTACGGACCCGGAAATGCGACACATGCACACCGTCGATGCGGCCCACATGGCGGATAGGAATCAGTTCAGCAATCGTATCGTCATTGCCCATACCGCTCAAGCCTTTTACCGCGTCCCGTAGCTTATAGCCACGCCCACGATTGCCCAAGCGAATGAAGATGGGCGACTCGGTGCCCTCGACGGTAAAGTCGGAGACATGTACATTCAGCATCTGCCCGCCATCGACAATCTCCAGCGAGAGGGCCGACGTGCCTATCTTCGATGGTGCCCCGAAGAACTGACTCGACTGGTCGCTGCTGGGTCTGACCACGATGCCTTTGATATGAATATTCAAGAAGCCGCCATTCGTTTCTGTACCCAGCTTCACGGCATTGCAATGGCTCGATACCACGCAATCGGAAATAAGGACGTTCTCGCAGAACCTGGGCGAGGTACTTTTCAGCGTGATACCATCATCATCGGAGTCTACCATCAGCCCCTTGACTATAACCCTGCTACAGCCGTCAATATCGAGGCCGTCGTTGTTGTAGTTATTGCGATTATATATCTTGAGGTTCTCAATACTCAAATGGGTGCAAGCCAGATAATGCTGCATCCAACAGCCCGAGTTCCTAAGCGTGATATCCTTCACGGTAATCTCCTCGCCTTGAATGAAGCGGATGAGGTGCGGACGGGTGATGCCCTCATCGTTCCACGTGAGTTTCTTAAAGGCCTTACCCTGTCCGTCGATGGTTCCTTCACCATCGATTATCACATTCTTCACTTTGTCAGCATAAATGAGCTGAATGGTGGGTGTCTGCGTGCGCAGCGACACATAGTCGGTCTTCATAGGCTGGTAGTCTTTCAGGTCAGTGCTACCATAGAGCGTGGCCCCTTTCTCCAGATACAGATGCACATCCGACTTCAGCACGATGGTGCCCGTCTTATAGTTGCCAACAGGCACCACCACCCTACCGCCACACGCCTTCGAGCAGTCGTCGATGGCCCGTTGGATAGCCGACGTACTCAGCACGGTAGTATCCGACTTGGCACCATAACTCACGATGTCGTAATCGGCTGCTGAGGCGGTGATAGTGACTATTGTCAATAGGAATGAGAGGCGCAAAAACTTCATATTTGTATCACTTTATTTCGTTTATGTTGCAAAGATACAAAACTTTTCACTTTTCACTATCCACTATTCACTTTTTTTTATATCTTTGCCAAACATTTCAGTTATCAACTTAAAAACTACCAAGTATGAAAAGACTTCTGTCATTCTGTTTTCTGGCGTGCACGGCTTTTGCTGTCAACGCCCAGAACCCCTATCTCCCTTTGTGGGAGCATGTGCCCGATGGCGAACCCCGTGTGTTTGAGGATCCCGACAACCCCGGTAAGCTCCGCGCCTATATCATCGGCTCGCACGACGTGAACTATTCTGCCTACTGCGGCCCCGATATCCGCATGTGGTCGGCACCTGTCGAAGACCTGAGCCAATGGCGTGACGAAGGCCCCATCTTCACCTGGTATGTCGACGGACAGTGGGACACAATGTATGCCCCCGACCTCGTCTGCACCACCGATCGCGCCACAGGCAAGAAGACCTACTGGCTCTATCCCCATTCCCGTGGCTGGCGTCGTACACCCATGGTGTGTAAGGGCGACCGTCCCAATGGTCCTTTCACCCCCGTCAACCTCACGGAGGATGGTCGTCAGTGTCTCCCAGGCTCGCTGATCGACTTCGACCCCTCGGTTTTCATCGAGACCATCACCGACAAGAAGGATAAAGACTACGATATCGGCTATCGCGCCTATGTATTCTACGGTTTCCAGCATTCTACAGCAGTTGAGCTTGACCAGAAGACCATGTACTCGAAGCGCGAAGGCACGGAGCCCATCGATCCCTTCATTCCTGCCAGCAGTGCCGACGGTCGTCTGTTGGATAAAGCAGGCAGCGAATATAAGGCTCTCTATGAGGGACAGAACCCGCTCGACTTCAATTTCTTCGAAGCCTCGAGTATCCGTCAGGTGGGTAATAAATACGTGATGGTGTTCTCGGGCTACTCTGGCAAGGAGTATGGTCTGGGCAATACCAACTCCGCACTGCGCTATGCCTTTGGCGACTCGCCTCTGGGTCCTTGGCGCTCGGGTGGCGTGCTAGTCGACTCACGTGGTGTCGTGACGGGTGAGGATGGTTCGAAACTCATCACTACCAACTTCGGTCACAACACCCACGGTTCCATTCAGGAGATCAACGGTCAGTGGTACGTGTTCTATCACCGTCCACCCCGTGGCTTCGGCAATGCCCGTCAGGCGATGGTGGCTCCTGTGAAGATCACATGGGACAAGAAGCCCGTGGCTAAGGGCGGTGTCGTGAAGATTACAGGTTATGACCCATATGCCAAGGATAATGTCTGGACGGCTAAGGCCAGCGACGGCAACGAATATACAGGTGCCGAGGTAACCAGCGAAGGCTTCCAGATCTTCGGTCTACCTCCCTACGCCTACTACTCTGCAGGTTATGCCTGCTTCGTTTATGGTCCTGGTTCCAACGACTGGATGCAGGACAACCACGACGTATGGAATAACTCGATGGACCTCGCTGGTATCCAGAATGGCGGTATCGTAGGCTTCAAGTACTTCGGCTTCGGCGGTCTTAGCAAGGACACCAAGGGCTGTAAGGCTTTCGAGGGCACGAAGGCAGGCGATAAGACTACCATCGGCCTCAATCTGACACCTGGTGGCAAGGGTGCCTTTAAGATTCACGTCAAGCTCGATGATCCTTGGAAGGGTCAGGAGATCGGTGTGATAGATGTAGCTGCAAATGCTGAGCGTACGACAACGATGTATTATGCAGCCGTTCCTGCTGTAGAGAGTCTCACGGGCAAGCACGCCATCTATCTCGTGACCGAAGGTCCTGAAGTGCAGCAGCCCCAGCAGCAGGGCTTCGGACAGTTTGGTGGCCGTCGTGGTCCCCAGCAGCCTCAGCGTCCGCAGGGTCTGTTCGACCTCCACGGCATCAGTTTCTCGAAGGGTGCAGACCATACGGCTCCGGTGGTGCCTCAGGTCACCATCACCGCCAATGGCAAGAAGCTGAACATCCCCAATACGCCCGTCCGCTTCACCAACCAGAACGGTTATCCCGACCAGATCCGCTATCAGCTCTATGGTCCTGTCGAGGCGGGTGTGAAGCTGAAGGCTACATCTGACGTGCCTGGCGTGAAGTTCGACATCAGTCCGATTGTCGAGGGCCGCGCCACCATCAAGGCCACCTACAAAGGACAAACGAAGATCTTCCTGATTAATTAACAATTTAGGTAGTTCAGGGAGTTTAAGGAATTCAGGGAGTTCAAGACAACTGATTAGAGTTTTGTCCTGAACTCCCTGTTTTTTTGTCTCCTTGTCTCCCAAGATTTAACCTAAAGATAACATTCATTTTGCCACACATTTGGCAAAATATGCGTACCTTTGCACCCAGAAAGAGAATGAAGAAAGCACTATTATACCTGTTGCTGGCACTGGGAATCTCAATTGCAGTGCTACTGGTAGGTGGAGCCTTTGTAGGCTTCATCACTGGCTTTATCGACGGGTATAACGAAAATCCCACTGGCACTACGGATTCCGAAGTCGTGATGTATATCATGATAGGTATCTGTTTTCTGCTAATCTGCGGGCTGCTCCATCTGGTGTTCATCCGTCGTGGTTTCTCCTCCTACTCCTGGGGGCGCATTCCAGAGGGTGAGCGACAGAAAGTCATCATCCCGATGATCATTGTCATGTGTGGCATGGCCTTTGTCTATCAATACGTCGGTAACCTGCAGCCTGATAACGAGGATAAAGAGATGTTCCTCTGGCTCCATAAGCATCCTTGGTTTTCCGTCCCCCTAACTTTTCTGATGGAAGCTACGGGTTATCTGGTGTTTTTCGGCGGTATCCTACGAGAACTGTTAGAATGGAAGCACCGTCCCGTATTGGTCATCGGTAGCCTCGCCTTGCTATCTGGTGTGATTTTCTGGCTGGCTGAAGACAATCCGTGGGTAGTAGGCCTGACGGTAGTCATATATATCATCGATGCCTGGGTTTACGAGTGTACCCGCAGCATCGTCCCATCGGTGTGTGGCAGCTTATGCTTCGAGAGCATCAACTTCCTCACGTCCAGCTATACGCCTACCTCTTGGTACCTGCTCGTTGCCTTGGTCCTCATTCTCCCCTGGCTCTTCTCCCTACACAAGGCCATGGATCCCTACAAGCCAATTGATTAATACTAAAAAACTACTCTACAATGAGTTGCAAGCCTATCCCCCTGACGGTTTTGAGCGTAATGGAAGGCTCGTCGGCAAGTAGTTTGCGGAGCTTATTCACAAAGACATCCAGCGAACGCGAGGCGAAATAGTCATCCTCCGTATTCCAGAATCGGCTGAGAATAGCCTCACGGCGCACCACATTATTCTTATTATCGGCCAGAATAGCCAAGATCTGCGCTTCGCGCTGGGTGATGGTCTGCGAAGCATTCGTCTCGTCATTGCGCAACGTGGCGTGATCCGCATCGAGGGTGTATTTACCCAGTTTATAGTGACTCGTCTCCTTCTGCGTCTTCGCTCCGCCACGCATCTTCATCAGCGCCTGGATATGAGCATCGAGCTCCTCAGGCACAAAAGGTTTCTTCACATAGTTATTGATACCAAGGCGATAGCCCGCCTTCACATCGTTGGGCGAGGTCAGCGCCGAAGTGAAGATGATAATCACGTCACCGTCAGTCTCACGGATGCGCTCCACCATCTCGAAGCCGTTCATCACGGGCATGTCGATATCGGAGATGATCACGTCTGGATGTGTCTCCTCCCACATCTTCACACCTTCCTTACCATTGGCAGCAGTCGTCACCTCATATCCGCCAATAATATCCTCGAGGCCCGTCTTTTCAATATAGGCCAGCGAGACATCGTCTTCCACTAACAATAGTTTGATCATATTTTGGGTATATACAATGTAAATTCTGAAAACTTGTCTTTCTCACTACTAACGGTAACCTTGCCCCCATGGGCCTGCATGACCTGATCCACATAGTTCAGTCCGAGACCGAAGCCAGAAACGCCACCCTTGCGGTTTTTCTCGTGAATGGCAGCCCGTCCAAACTTGTCGAAAATCACCTGCTGTTCCTCTTTTGAGATGCCGATACCATTATCGCGTACCTTCAGCAGCACGTTCTTGTCTGTATCAAAGGTCTTAATCTGTAGTTCTATTTCATCCTTCGAGTATTTTACCGCATTATCGATCAAGTTGGAAATGGCCTCCGCCAGATACTGCTCATCGGCCATCACCTGCGTTACCTCGAGACTCGTCGTCACCTTGATGGGTTTCGTGGCCTTAGCCTTGGCCTTTTCCACCAAGTCGTCGATAATCGGTGCCAAATCCATCTCCTGTTTATTCAGAATCAACTTTTTGTTCTCCAACTTCGAAATGGTAAGCAGCTTATTGATGAGGGCCAGCAGATGTTCTGCCTCGTCCTCAATGATTGTAAAGTATTTCTCCTTGATCTGTGGCTTGTCGTCCACCTTACCGCTATGCAGGAAGTGCGCACCCATGATGATGCTCGACAAAGGCGACTTCATGTCGTGTACCATCGCATACGAGAAGTCGTTTCGCAGGGCCGCCATCTGCTCCTGCTCAGTAATGAAACGCAGCAGTTGGACAATAATTACAGCAAAGAATCCAAGAATAAAAGCACTGAGCAGAAACAATGGGCTGAGCCGTCGCGCCAATTCAGGATAGGGGTTGTTCAACGCCAGGCGAATAGCCCGTGACTGATCGCGCCGAATGCTCACAGGCTTCGTCAACAGCGACCAACTCGAGCATCTGTCATTATTCTGCCTCACAACCTTCACTCTCCTATTCCCTGTCGGAGGGCCTTCCATCACTATTTCCTGAATCGTAACATTTCTATTCAATTGCGCCACACTCAGCAGCGAATCCACATACATCGCCACCGCATCCAGCGACAGTTCAGAATGGTATTTCCGACTCAATGCATCGTTCATGCCCTCCACCGACGAGGCCAGTGACAGGTTGCCACGCGACTGAGGCAGACTCAGGGTATCCTCTTCTGTCACGAGGTCGGCACGGGTATAACTCTCGTAAAACATCGCCCATGTCAACTGGTTGCCCGCCTTCTCGCGGATGTCGTTGGTCACCGAACGGTAGGTCATCCACATATAGACTCCCAACAGCAACAACACTGCTGCCGCACTCACTATCGACACATATTTATATTTATTCTTATGCATAAGCGACGGCAAAGATACTGCATTTTTTTGATACCACAAAACATTTAACCTAAAGATAACATTCAAATAACTTAAAGTTTTTGTAGTTTTCCATACCTTTGCAACGTCTAAGAGATAAAAAGACAAATAAAAAAGAAGTTTAACAATTTAAAAAATAAGAGTTATGGAATCAATTATCACAGCAGCAACCGTACTGACAATGTACTTCAACGCCGTCAACAGCAATGAGGCCAACTATATGTATAATGGTGACATGGAAGACGGAGTGGTCAACAAAATTGAAGTTTACGAAAGAAACGACCGTCAGCAGATGGAACAGAAGATGGAGTACTGCTACGCCTACGACGAGCAGGGCCGTCTGCAGGACAAGGAAACACTTAGCTGGGACGAGGCCAAGCAACAATGGACTAAAAGCAGCCGCCTGACCTACAAATATTATAAGAACGGTTACAATGTGGAGATGAGCTACTGGAACGCTGAGAAGCAACAGTACGACCTGCCCACAGAGGTCACACTCTATCGCTCTCAGGCTCCCAACCTGACCACGGTGAAGACCTACCGCATGAACGAGACTCAGGACGACATGTATCTGACCAGCAGCATGATAGTGATGGAGCCCCTAGATAGTCGTCTGCTCGCCCAGAAATAATGATTCCTTAATACTCTCTCTCATATTTTCCTACGCCGTCTTGCCTCATGTGCAGGGCGGCTTTTTTAGTTTTTAACCTAAAGATAACATTCTTTTTGCATCGTGTTACGAAAAAACTCCGTACCTTTGCAAACGAGAAGTTTAATCAACTAATTAATTGTAAAATGAAACTTAGAAGATTTTTTGTGGCAGTAGTCCTGATTAGCACAGGGCTGGCATCGGCCCAGGAGATGCCCGAAATTCCCACTGACGACAGCGTTCGTATCGGTAAACTCGACAACGGACTGACCTATTACCTGCGTCACAACAACACCCCTGAGAAGAAAGCCAATTTCTACATCGCCCAACGCGTGGGTTCCATTCAGGAGGACGACTCGCAGCAGGGTCTGGCCCACTTCCTCGAACACATGGCCTTCAACGGCTCCGAGCACTTCCCTACGGGAACAATGACCGAATACCTGCAGTCGATAGGTGTGCAATATGGTCGTAGCCTGAATGCCTATACGAGTACCGACCGCACGGTGTACTACATCGCTGACGTGAGTACGGAGCGCCAGAGTGCCCTCGATTCGTGTGTGCTGGTGCTGCGCGACTGGTCAAGCGGCATCACCGTCACCCCCGAGGAGATTGAGAAGGAGCGCGACGTGATCCATAATGAGTATCGTATGCGTACGGCACCCGCCCAGCGTATGATTGAGCGCGCCCTGCCTACCCTGTTCCAGGGGTCGAAGTACGGTTTCCGCATGCCAATCGGTAAGATGGAGATCGTGGACAACTTCAAGCCCGAGGAACTCGTAGCCTATTATAAGAAATGGTACCGTCCGGACAACCAGGCCATCATCATCGTGGGTGACATCAATGTGGATTATACCGAGGCGCTGATCAAGAAAATGTTTAGCGACATCAAAGTGGCTGCCAATGCCCCGAAGGTGATCGACGAGCCCGTGCCCGACAATGAGCAGGCCATCTACGTGGCCGAGAAGGACAAGGAACAGCAGTATCCCATACTGATGCTCTCAATCAAGCGCGACCCCGTGCCCGCCGAACTGAAGAAAACTGCTGCCTATCTGGTGCAGGACTACCTGAACGCGATGGTCTGCTCGATGCTGAACAGCCGCTTCTCAGAGATCTCCGAGCAACCCGACTGTCCGTTTATCCAGGCACAGGTGCAGGATGGCAACTATTTGGATATGTCGCGTACCAAGGATGCGCTAAGAATTATCGGCGTAGCCAAGGAAGGCAAGGACATTGAGATGATGCAGGCCGTAGTGCGCGAAACCAAGCGTGCCCACGACTTCGGCTTCACAGCTACGGAATATGCCCGTGCGAAGGCCGACTATCTGAGCGGACTGGAGAAAATCTATACCAACCGCGACAAGCGTAAGAACGATGTCTACTGCAGCGAGTATGTAGAGAACTTTCTTGAGAGCGACCCCATTCCTTCGGTGGAGACCCTCTATCAGACGATGACGGCTCTGGCCGGACAGTTGCCAGTGGAACTGGTGAACCAATATACCCAGCAGGTCATCACCATCGATGGCAAGAACCTCGTCGCTTTCTTTATGGAACAGGAGAAGGACGGCAAGACCTATGTCACTGCTGATGCCATGAAGAAGGGAACTGAAGCCGTGTACACTGAGACGCTTGAGGCTTGGGTGGACAACGTGAAGGAGGAGCCTCTGATTGCTCAGATGCCCGAAAAGGGAAAGATTGTAAAGGAAACCGAGAACAAGACGCTCGGCTACAAGGAACTGACACTCTCGAACGGGGCCCGTGTGATTCTCAAGAAGACCGACTTCAAGGACGACCAGGTAATGATGCAGGCAGAGGCCAAAGGTGGTATGTCGCTCTTCGGCAAGGCTGATGACATGAACGTGCAACTGCTCTCAATCGTACCTTCGTACAGCGGACTTGGCAACTTCCTGAAGTCGGAACTTGATAAGGCTCTCGCCGGCAAGGTGGCTTCGGTAAGCATCAATGTGGCCGAAGACCGTCAGTATATCGCCGGACAGTCGACACCCAAGGATCTGGAGACACTTTTCCAGCTGTTCCACCTGATGATGACCGACGTAAAGAAAGATGAGAAGTCGATGGCCTCGTTTGTCAACCTGATGCAGACGGCCTTGAAGAACAAGGACCTGAACCACGATATGGTTTATCGCGACTCAGTAGCCAGCGTACAGAACTGTGGCAACTTGCTCTATCTCACCCCCAGCGTGGACGATATCCAGCGTTTCGACTACGACCGCGCACTGCAGATGATCAAGCAGTTGTATGGCAACGGTGGACAGTTTATCTATACCATCATCGGCAACTTCGACGAACAGCAGGTGCGTGCGCTATTGGAGCAGTATATCGCCCCGCTGCCTCAGGGCACACCTGTGAAAGCCAAGGAGATACGTACCTTCTTCAAGGGCAATCCCGTATGCAACTTCACCCGTAAGATGGAGACGCCTCAGGCCCAGACCACCGAAATTTGGCTCAACGACAAGCTGCCTTACACTCAAGAGAATGTGATTCTGCTGAATATTGCCAAGCAGATACTGACGCGTATCTACGACCGCACCATCCGTGAGGAGGAGAGTGCAGCCTACAACGTTGGTGCAAGAGGCACCATCAGCGTAAACGGCGACAAGCCCGTCTACATGCTCACTGCCGTTGCCCCCACTAATCCTGACAAGCAGAAGATTGCCCGCGACCTGATGCTGAAGTATATAACGGAGGCTGCACAGAAAATCACGGATACCGACCTTAACACGGTAAAGGAGATCATGCTAAAGCAGGCTGAGGACAACAACCGCGAGAACGGCCACTGGATGAATGTGCTTACGGAGTGGACTGCTGAGGGTGTTGACCTGCAGACAAACTATGCAGAGACCGTGAAGGCCGTCACCGCACAGAAGGTACAGAAGTTCATCGCAGACATGATCAATGCCGGCAACCATGCCTCGATTGTGATGATGCCTGAGAAGTAAAAACTCAGAATACTCGGAGTAATCAGAGTAATCAGATTAAATCGGTAATTTCAGAAGGAATCGTGCTCCACCGCTATATTGCGTGTCGAGCACGATTTCTCCATTCAGGAGAGTTGCCAGACGACGGCAGAGTGGCAAGCCAAGACCAAGTCCCTCGCTGAACTCGTCAACTTTCATGAACGGCTCAAAGATGCGCTCCCGATTGTCGGGCGAGATGCCACAACCCGTATCTGTCACATAGAATTCCATAAAACGGCTGTTCAACTGTTGGCAGCCAATGGTGATGGTACCCTGCTGGGTAAACTTATCGGCATTGTGGAGCAGTTCGCCAAGAATTTTTAACACACTCTTCTTGTCGGTTGTCAGACGGATGTCGCGATCGGCCGTCTCAATGTTCACCATCACGACTTCACGGTATTTGAACAGCACATTACCTACTGCCTCGTGACAAAGCATGTTGGCAGTGACCATATCCTCGCGAGGAATCTCCGTCACCTTTTCGAGGGCAGAGGTCATCGACCAGTTGTCGATGATGGTGGAAATGATATAGCTGTTATGCTCCATATCCCTCGATAGCTCGAGCCGCTCCACCTCGCTCATCATGCGGTGATTCTCACGAAGGATCTGTGCAAAGCCATTGACGATGTTCAGCGGGGTGCGGATCTGGTGTGACATATCCTGGATAAAGGCCGACTTGCGTTTGTCTGAAGCCTCCGCCATACCCTTGGCCTCCATCAGTTCTTGGTTGCGCTGCTTCAATTCAGCTTTCATCCGCTCCAGGTTAGCCACATACTTAGCCAACGAGGCCTGCATCGCAGAGAAACTGTTCTGCAATTGTCCGATATCATCCTTGCGATGGGTTTCGGGTATGGGGGTGTCAAAGATGCCCTTAGCCATATCCTGCGTCGTTGTGGCAAGCATCTGCAGACGTGTAACATTGCGCCTCACCACAAAATAGCAGAAGGTCCACAGCAATAGTAGTCCGAAGATAACGATGGAAACGACGATGTAGATGAGTTGGTAATAGCCCTTGAAGATATCGCTCTTGGGACAGACGATGGTAAGTTTCCAATCAGTATGGGGCACTTGGTTATCAAACACCATGTTGCGATTGTAATCGATTTCCACGTCTTTCTTGGCATCTACCTTGCTCGATGCGATCTCATGACCGCGACTATCTGAGAGAATGAAATAGCTTTCAGGATAGGGCCGCTCCTCGGAGAGTTCCTGTGTAAGCTTGCGCAACGGGATATCAGACGAGATGACACCAATGGTGCGCCCATCGGCCGTCACAAGGGGTTTGCAATAAGAGATGATTTGTCCTCGGTTGTTGCCTGTGATGTCGTTGCTGTCGGAGAAGGGATCGATCCAGAGGGCCTTACCACGCAGCATGGGGAGGCTATACCAGTCCATGCCGAAATAGAAATAGCTATCGTTGCCCTCCTGCTCCGTCTCGATCTGGCCCTCATCGCCACGCGATGAATAGGCGGAGAAAAACCTGCCCTGACTCTTGAAGAAATAAGGTTCGAGGGCGATGCTACAGCCGTCGAGTATGGGATTCAGCTCCACTATATTGTGCGAAATCTGCAGCAGGGCATCGGGCTGGAGGTTTTCGAGCACCTGCCACTCGGTATTCTGTGATGCCACCTCTACCTCGCCAAGCAGCACCGATATACGCTGTGTAACATTGTTGAGCACCTGTGTGGCCTGTGAGATAGCGGCTTGTTTGGTGGCGGAGCGAGAACGATAGAACAGTTCACCGATAGCCACCAAAAACACAATGGCGGCTATCGCTACGATACTCAGGCTGAGACGAAGCGCAAATGAACGACGTATCTGTTTGGCAATGATGTTCATGAGGCTTCGTTAGTTTGATGGGGTTCGTCCTGGGCAGCGCGCAGAAGCTCGTTCAGCAGTTCGCCAACCTGGTTGGTGTCGTTGTTGATCTTATCGACCATGGCACATAAATAATCGTCGGTCATCGACTGATATTCCTCACAAATGGTGCGGGAAACGGCAATGATATCAGCCACAGGACCTGACATACGCTTCGTCATCTTATGGAGTACCGCATTCCTCACACGCTCCTCCTCCTTCACCTGCTCATAGGCCTGTTGCAACTCCGCATGACGATCTTCTAACACCGACGACTGTTGACGCACCTTACCGATGTAACTACCCAAGGACTGCTGCATGGCCTTGAAGCGTCGGCGCAGTTGTCCAATCTCATCCTCCCGTTTACTATCAGGAATCTCGCCTGAAAACTCATGTTGCATCATCTGGTGGGTAGAATCGACTAACTTTTGTAACGGACGGACACTACGTGAAACTATATACCAGGTGCTCAGCAGCAGCAAAAGCAGGCCGATGGCCGTCACTAATTGTACAGTGCGTTTCAGCTGGTGGAAAGAGGCATAGATATCGCTCTCAGGACAAACCATTGCCACGCTCCATCCCGTGTTCTTGAATGGCTTATAGAACACATGCGACAGCTCGCCATTGATAGTCATCATGCGATAGCCGCTCTCGCCGGCTATCATCGCTTCACGCAGGCCCTCGATGGCTGGTTCTGCATTGTTAAGAGAACTGGCAAAGACATTTTCATATGACTGTCGGGTGCTGTCGGTAGGAACGAGGAAGGTTCCACCCTTGCCCAACAGGATGGTGTAGGAGTTGGGGAAGGGTTTGGTGGCAGAAACGGTATCAGAAAACCAGTTGAGGCTGATGTCGACGGAAAAGACACCCACCAACTTTCCTGCTTTGTCATGAATAGGCTGACTGTACGACGAGAAGATATCGTGAACGACGATGCCCTCAGTGGTGTTTTCCTGATAGGGTTCTGTCCAGTAGGGACGGTTCAGTTTCTTGGGTTTCTGATACCAGTCCTTCGTGTGATAACGGTAAGAGTCAGCCCCTTCGTTCTCAGTCTGGATGCTGTCACCGTTATTATAGGAATAGGCAGAGAAATATTGGCCTTTCTCCTTGTAATAGAAAGGCTCGAACGAAATGCTGCAGCCGTCGATATCGCGATTATTCTCCAGTATCAGACGACTATAATCGAGCATCTTATCAGGATGGTCGAGATTGTTTTCGATAACCCTTAACATATTGTTGGCGGCTACCTCTACAATGCGAAGGGTATTGTCGATATGCAACACGGTGCCGTCGAGTGTCTGACGGGCAACGCCTAAAGTATCCTTACGCACATGGTCGCGCGACTCAGTGAACATAATGGTAAGTGCCGCCAGGAAGACAGCAGTAACCACAAGCACCGTCCATACACTTAGACGGGCTGACAAGGATCTGCGATAGTCTTTCAAACTCTTCATGGCGCAAGAAATTCTTCCATACCAATATATCGGACTTATCGGGGCAAAGGTAGAGAAAATATCTGAAAAAACCAAGAAAAAGTGTAAATTTATGACGGTTTTTTGGCAATCTGCCTTTTTTTTCGTAAATTCGCAACCCAAACCAATGATAGACAAGATTATGTCGAACGAACAAAAATCCAACACAAAAATCATTCGCAACGAGAAGTTTGGTGGCGAACGACCTCTGTTTGCCACCCATGATCTAAGATTGGAGAATGTTACCATTACAGACGGTGAATCAGGCATCAAGCAATGTCAGAACATCGAAGCCTACGACTGCAAATTCTATGGCAAATATCCCTGGTGGCATGTCGACGGCGCAAAGATCGACAACTGTTACTTCGCCGAAGGCTCCCGCTCAGCCATCTGGTATACCAACGACCTGGTGATGACCAACTCGCGCATTGACGGACCTAAGTTTTTCCGTGAGATGAAAAACCTGACACTCGAGAATGTAGAGATTACCGATGCTGACGAGACATTTTGGAAAGTAGACGGAATCCGCATCAAGAACGTAAAACTGCATGGGGGCACCTACCCTTTCATGTTTTCTCAGAACATCTTTGTCGAGGGGTTGGAGAGCGACTCGAAATACGTGTTCCAATACTGCAAGAACGTGGAGATTCACCATGCAAACATCTTAACAAAAGACTCTTTTTGGGAGTGCGAGAACGTTGTTATCTTTGATTCCACACTTGATGGAGAATATCTGGCCTGGCACTCGAGAAACGTACGATTGGTAAATTGCCACCTCGCCGGTGAGCAGCTACTCTGCTATACGGACAATCTGGTGCTCGAGAATTGTACCATCGATCCTATGTGCGACCGTATGTTTGAGTATTCCACCGTTGAGGCTGATATCCGTGGGCATATTGAAAATATCAAAAATCCGACATCCGGTCATATTATCGCCGATAGCATTGGCAGTATCACCATAGATGAGAATGTGCAGGATCCGAATGATTGTGTAATTGAAGTTAGGAAATAAGGAGATGAGTAAATTTGATTTTGATGAATTGGTAGAGAGGAGGGGCACAGGGTGTGTAAAATGGGATGAGATGGCAGATGCCGATATCATTCCCCTCTGGGTGGCAGATATGGACTTCAAGGCTGCACCCGCCATCCAACAAGCCATCTGTCAACGTGCAGAACATGGTATCTTCGGTTATACCTTCGTGGGTGACGAGTATTACGAGGCTGTTATCTCGTGGTTCCAACGACGACATGATTGGACTATCCATCGCGAGGAGATTCTCTATACCACAGGAGTTGTGCCCGCGATGAGCGTCGCCATCAAGGCCCTTACCATGCCAGGCGAGAAAGTACTTATCCTCTCACCCGACTACAATTGTTTCTTCTCGTCCGTCCGCAACAACGGCTGCGAGGTGCTCGAAACGATCTTGCATCGTATTGGCGACACTTTCGAAATTGATTGGGACGATTTCGAGACGAAATGCGCTGACGAAAAGACGACCGTTTTCCTGCTTTGCAACCCCCATAACCCTTGCGGTCGTGTGTGGACAAAGGCGGAATTGATGCAGATGAACGATCTCTGCATGAAACATGGCGTAAAGGTGGTGAGCGATGAAATCCACTGCGAACTCGTCATGCCCGGCTATCAGTACCAGCCTTTCGCTGCAGTCAGCGAAGCATGCCGCCAGAATTGCGTCATTCTCAATTCGCCCTCCAAGTCGTTTAATATTGCCGGTTTGCAGGCTGCCAATATCATCTGTGCCCGACCTGATTGGCGTCGCCGACTGGATCGCGCCATCAACATCAACGAAGTATGCGACCTGAATCCCTTTGGTCCTGTGGGCCTCATCGCAGCCTATAATGAGAGCGAAGACTGGCTCGATGCCCTCAACGAATACCTCTGGGGCAACTACCAAGCGCTCTGTGACTTTGCAGCCGCCCATCTTCCCCAATGGAAAATCAGCAAGTTGGAGGGCACTTATCTCCCTTGGATCGACATCACGGCAACAGGTATGACATCACAGGCTTACTGCGACCTTCTCTATACCAAGGCCAAAGTCTGGGTGAATCCTGGCACAATGTACGGTCCTTGTTCCGGAGAGGGGTATATCCGCCTAAACATCGCCTGCCCACGTTCCCGCCTACTCGAAGCATTGGAGCGAATAGAAAAGGCCTGATGACTGACTAATCCCCCCGCATAGCGGAGGGATTTTTTGTGTTTTATTTGGTATTTCCCTTAGTTATTCGTACCTTTGCACCCAAAATTAGCAAGACATGAAGAAATTATATATCGAAACCTATGGCTGTCAGATGAATGTGGCGGACTCGGAGGTAGTGGCTTCGGTGATGCAAATGGCTGGCTACGAGACCACCGAAAGCCTCGATGATGCTGACGCAGTGTTTCTGAACACCTGTTCGGTGAGGGATAATGCCGAGCAGAAGATTTATCATCGATTAGAAGCGCTCGCGGCCCTCCGTCGCAAGCGTCCTTTGATTATTGGTGTTTTGGGATGTATGGCAGAAAGGGCACAGAAGGATCTGTTGGAAAACCATCATTGTGACCTCGTAGCAGGCCCAGACGCCTACCTGAGTCTGCCAGACCTGATTGCTCAGGCCGAGACAGGCCACAAGGCAATAAATATTGAATTATCGACGACAGAGACCTATAAGGACATTGTGCCCCAGCGCATCGGACTGGGTCATAAGATTGGTGGCTTTGTGAGCATCATGCGTGGTTGCAACAATTTCTGCCACTACTGCATTGTGCCATATACCAGAGGGCGTGAACGGAGCCGCGATGTAGAGAGTATCCTCAAGGAGGTGAGAGATCTGAGAGACCGCGGGTTTAAGGAGGTGACGCTATTGGGACAGAATGTGAATTCGTATAGGAGTCAGGAGACAGGAAATAGGAGTCAGGAGACGGATTTCCCGGCACTTCTGCGTCGCGTGGCAGAGGAAGCACCTGAAATGAGAGTGCGCTTTACCACCTCGCACCCTAAGGACATGAGTGACGACACATTGCGAGTTATCGCCGAAATGCCAAACGTATGCAAGCATATCCATCTGCCTGTTCAGAGTGGTTCTGACCGAATCCTGAAACTGATGAACCGCAAATATACCCGCGAGTGGTATCTGGACCGCGTGAGGGCTATCGGCGAGATTATCCCCGGCTGTGGCTTGTCGACGGACATTTTCGTAGGCTATCACTCAGAAACAGAGGAAGACCACCAACTCTCATTAGACCTGATGCGCGAGGTGGGCTATGACTCCGCCTTTATGTTTAAATACTCAGAACGGCCAGGCACATACGCTTCAAAACATCTGCCCGACGATGTGCCTGAGGAGGAGAAGATCCGTCGACTAAACGAGCTCATTGCCTTACAGACGGAAATTTCTGCCCAACAAAACAAAAAAGACGAAGGCAAGACCTTCGATGTGCTTGTAGAAGGTTTCTCAAAACGTTCCAGAGAACAACTCTGTGGCCGTACGGAGCAGAATAAAATGGTGGTATTCAATAAGGGTAGCCATCATATCGGAGAAACCGTTAAGGTTAAGATTTCTGGTTCAACCAGTGCAACATTATTTGGAGAAGAAGTATGAAAGAATTCTTAAACGTACTCAGGCGGTTTGTGCCGCCATACAAGAAATACCTGGTGCTGTCGGTGGTGTTTAACATCCTCTCAGCCATCCTCAACATATTCTCGTTTGCGGCCCTGATCCCCATCTTGCAGATCCTCTTCCAAACGAGCGACGCAGAAACTGCTACCAGTCTGATGGCATGGGATTGGACCAACATACAGACTGTGCTGATGAACAACATGAACTACTATGTGAATGGTCTGATTGCCGAGTGGGGACAGACCACTACGCTGCTTTTCATCGGTCTGTTCCTGGCTGTGACCACGTTCCTGAAAACGGGTGCTTATTTCCTCTCTGCCGCTACTATCATCCCCATCCGAACAGGTGTGGTGCGCGACATCCGCAATCAGGTGTACCAGAAGATTACTTCATTGCCCCTCGGTTTCTTCTCAGAAGAGCGCAAAGGCGACATTATCGCCCGTATGAGTGGCGATGTACAGGAGATAGAGAACTCCATCATGTCGAGTTTGGAAATGCTCTTTAAGAACCCGATTCTCATCATCAGCTACTTCGCAGCATTATTGTTTATCTCTTGGCAATTGACACTCTTCACGCTGGCCATCGTACCCATCATGGGCTGGTTCATGGGTTGGGTTGGCCGTAAGTTGAAACAGGACTCCATTAAGGCTCAGGCCCTCTGGAGCGACACCATGAGTCAGGTAGAGGAAACACTCGGTGGTCTGCGTATTATCAAGGCTTTTTGTGCCGAAGGAAAGATGAACCGTCGATTTGACCAGATCAATACAGCCTACCGTAATGATATCATGAGAGTGAACATCCGACAGTCGTCGGCACACCCCATGAGTGAGTTCCTGGGAACCATCATGATTGTAATTGTACTCTGGTTCGGTGGTGTGCTTGTACTTAACACCCACACTCTTTCTGGTCCGATTTTCATCTACTACATGGTGATGCTCTACTCTATCATCAATCCGTTGAAAGACTTCTCGAAAGCCGGTTATAACATCCCTAAGGGTTTGGCTTCTATGGAGCGTGTCGATAAGATTCTGATGGCAGAGAACACAATCAAGGAAGTGACAAGACCAAAGCGCCTACCCAGTTTTGAGAACCAGATTGAGTTTAAAAATGTATCGTTTAGATATGGGGAGCAGTGGATTCTCAAGGATATTAATCTGACGATTCCCAAGGGTAAGACCATCGCCATTGTAGGACAGAGCGGCAGTGGTAAGTCGACACTCGTCGACCTCATTCCCCGTTACTACGATGTTCAGGAAGGTGAGGTGCTCATCGACGGCATAAATGTGAAGGATCTGGGTATCAACGACCTCAGACAACTCATCGGCAATGTTAACCAAGAGGCGATTCTCTTTAACGACTCGTTCAGGAATAATATTTCCTTTGGTGTCGACAATGCCACACAGGATCAGATCGAGGAAGCCGCCCGTATTGCCAATGCCTACGACTTTATCATGGCCTCGGAGGCGGAGTTTGACACGAATATCGGTGATCGTGGTGGGAGGTTGAGCGGCGGACAACGTCAGCGCGTAAGCATCGCACGAGCCATTTTGAAGAACCCGCCTATCCTTATTCTCGACGAGGCCACTTCGGCCCTTGACACAGAGAGTGAGCGATTAGTACAGGACGCTTTGGAGCGGTTGATGAAGACACGTACAACGGTAGCCATCGCCCACCGTCTATCAACGATTAAGAATGCCGACGAGATCTGTGTGCTGCATGAAGGCCGCATCGTGGAGCGTGGTACGCACGACGAACTGCTGAATATTGACGGATACTATAAGAAATTGCATGAAATGCAGCAAGTCTAAGGAATGACGGCGCGAGTCAATTATCTCATCAAAACCTATTTGTGGACGATCGTTGTGTTTGTCGTCGCGAAAATGGTCTTTATGGTCTGCTGCCATAAAGGACATGCATTCGGCTTTGGTAACGTGTGGGATGTCATTTGGCACGGACTGACGCTTGACCTGTCGACAGCGCTCTATTTCCTGATACTGCCTTTCGTGCTTGTTATCATCAGTCTGTGGTGGACGCATCGGGTGCTGAGCCGGATTAGCATGATTTATTTCATCATCATTGCCATCGCCTTCGCCCTGGCATTTGTGGCCGACACAAGTCTCTATCCTTTTTGGAACTACAAGCTCGATGCCTCATGCCTGCAATACCTCGAAACGCCTTCTGAGGCAACAGCCAGCGTATCGACGGGCTATCTTTTAGTCAGGCTAGTAATCCTAGTCATACTAGTCTGGCTAGTCTGGCAAGGCTATCCCAAGCTGAGCCTCAAACCCATCCTGAAAGGCCAGCGTATATTATTCACTATCCTCTTTTTACTATTCACTCCTTTGGTTGTAATTGGCATCAGAGGAGGATTGGGAGAATCGACAACGAATGTAGGACAGGTTTATTACTCTCAAAACCAGTTCCTGAACCATTCAGCCGTGAACCCCGTATTCAGTTTTCTTGCCTCGTTGGAAAAAACCGCCAACTACGTACCTGACTACAACTTCATGGAGGAATCAGAGCGCGCCCGACTCATGGAGGGGCTTTACTTCACCGACAGCACGGAGTCTGACACACTATTGAAGACACAACGGCCCAACATTATCGTGATACTCTTGGAGAGTTGCGGGGGCATATTCACAGAGGATATCGGCAAGCGCAGCGACATCATGCCCCACCTGAACCAACTGACAAAAGAGGGTGTCTACTTCGCCAATTTCTATGCCAACTCCTATCGTACGGATCGTGGTACGCTCTGTACCTGGAGCGGTTTCCCCTCATTTCCGCGTTCCTCGGTAATGAAGATGCCAGCCAAGACCCGTCTGTTGCCAGGCATCGCCCAGTCGCTCAGACATGAGGGCTACTATACCGCCTACCTCTATGGCGGTGACATCAACTTCACCAACATGCGCAGCTATCTGGTGACGACTGGCTTCGAGCAGCTGCACTGGAAAAAAGACTACACCAGTGAGGAACAAAGCACTTCAGAATGGGGTGTGCGCGATGATATTACCTTTGCCACGCTGGGTGATATGGTCAGACAACAGCAACCACCCTTCCTCATCGGCTATTCGACACTGAGCAGCCATGAGCCATGGGATGTGCCCACCCATCGTCTAGACGATGAGATACTCAACGCTTTCAACTATCTGGACGAGTGCATCGGCAACTTCATCAGCGAAATGAAGAAGACGCCACAGTGGGACAACCTGTTGGTCATCATGCTGCCCGATCACGGCTTCTCTTACCTCGGTGTGGGCGAGGAGCACGAAATGCACGACCATGTGCCCATGCTCTGGTTAGGCGGTGCCATCAAAACGCCACGACGCATCGAACAGCTGTGCAACCAGACTGACCTGCCCGCCACGTTGTTGGGACAATTAGGCTTTGTCCACAATGATTACCGTTTCAGTCGCGACGTGATGAGCAAGAGTTATCAATATCCTTTCGCCGTTCACACTTATAATAACGGCATTACGATGAGGGACAGTACGGGATTTGCGGTATTCGACCTGAACGCCAACCGCATCATTGTGGATAAGAGTAGCGACAGTGAGGTGCTATTAAAAAAGGGAAAGGCTATTTTGCAGACAGCTGCGAAGGAATTAAGGGAGTTAAAGTGATATAAAAGGGACATTACCAATGAATACGAAACGATTTGGATTGCTGGCACCATTGGGGGCTATGTTGGGAAACCTGGCCATTGCCTACGTGCTGTACTTCCTGGCAAGGATTATCTTCCTTCTGGTAAACTATAGTTATTTCGAACAGGGACTGACCTTCTCTCACCTGATGGAGATGTTGGGCGGTGGACTCGTGTTCGACACCTCAGCCATTCTTGTGACTAACATCCCCTATATCGTATTGATGCTCCTGCCTTGGCATAGGAAAGAGAATCATACCTACCAGCAAATTTGCAAATGGGTATTCATCGTCATCAATGGTCTCGCCCTTGCCATCAACCTCTGCGATGCCGTCTATTTCCGCTATACCATGCGACGGACGACAACCACCGTGTTCAGCGAGTTCTCGAACGAGGGGAATCTGGGTTCCATCTTCCTGACGGAAACCCTTCATCATTTTTATCTCGTCATCATCTTTGCAATCCTGATCTGGGGTGCATGGAAGTTATATATCAAGACCGGATTGGAGTGGAAACGTCTGCGTCCCTGGCCATACGCCTTCACCGTCCTGCTCTCTTTGGTCGCCTTTGCCCCGTTCGTGGTGGCAGGCATCCGAGGGGGCTTCACCACAGCCGTCCGACCCATTACCATCTCCAATGCCAACCAATACGTGAATCGCCCCATTGAGGCAGCTATGGTACTTAACACCCCCTTCTCGCTTTATCGCACCATTGGCAAGGCGGTATTCGTAGTGCCAGATTATTATGCCGATGCGAAGAAGATGGAGGCCATCTATAGCCCTGTGCATGACCCAAGCCAGACGATACTGCCTAGTGACTCTAGTCAAACTAGCCCGGCTAGTCAGGCTAGCGAGGCTAGAGATTCTAGCTTTTCCAAAAAGAATATCGTTATTCTTATTGTCGAAAGTTTCGGCCGAGAATACATCGGCGCCCTCAACAAAACCCTTGAGAACGGCCACTACAAAGGCTATACCCCTTACGTCGACTCTCTCATCGCGAAGAGCGTCACCTTCAGCCACTCTTACTGCAATGGCCGAAAGAGCATCGACGGCATGCCGAGTATCCTGTCGAGCATCCCGATGTTTGTAGAGCCTTTCTTCCTGACACCTGCCTCGATGAACCATGTGAGCGGCATCGCCTCTATCCTCGCAGCAGAGGGTTATCAGACGGCCTTCTTCCATGGCGCCCAGCGTGGATCGATGGGATTCCAGGCCTTTTCTCGCGCTACAGGTTTTCAGGAATACTATGGGCGCGAGGATTATGATGCGGATACACGCTTTGGCGGTGACCAGGACTTCGATGGTATGTGGGCCATCTGGGACGAGCCTTTCCTGCAATACTATGCCACCAAGATGTCGGAAATGAGGGAACCTTTCATGACAGCCGTCTTCACCGCCAGCAGCCATCATCCCTACGCCATCCCTGAAAAATACAAAGACGTTTATCCCGAGGAGGGCATCATCATCCATAAGTGCATCCGCTATACGGACATGGCCATCGGCAAGTTCTTCGAGAAAGCCAGTCGTGAGCCTTGGTTCAACAACACCATCTTCGTGCTCACCAGCGATCACACAAACCTCTCCGACCATGCTTTCTACCAGACGGATCTTGGCGGTTTCTGCTCACCCATCATCATCTATGAGCCTGGCAATGCAGACCGTCAGCCAGAGATACAAGACAAGATTGCCCAGCAGATTGACATCCTACCCACGGTGATGGGAATGCTGCACTACCAGAAGCCCTATTTCGGCTTTGGCATCGACGTACTGAACACCCCAGCCGAAGATACATGGGCTGTGAACTATCTGAACGGCACCTACCAATATGTGAAACAAGGCTATGTGCTTCAGTTCGATGGGCAGCAAAGCAAGGCACTCTATTCGTTAAATGATTCACTGATGAAGCACAATCTCATCAGTAATCATAAAGTTCAAAACTCAAAGCTCAAAGTTCAAAGTCAAGAAATGGAGAAGGAGCTGAAAGCCATCATCCAACAATATATGTCTCGCATGACGCAAGACAGACTGACAGTAAATAGTGAAAAGTGAAGAATAAACTGACCCTCGCAGCACCTTGGGCCGTGGTGCTCAACCTGTTGTTGCTCTACATCGCCTACAGCATTACCCGACTGGCGTTCTTGTTCGAGAACTACAGCACTTACGAGCATGTGCTCAGTTCACCGAAGATATGGGACATCTTCTGGGGTAGCGTCTATTTCGACACCTCAGCCATTGCCTACACCAACGCTCTCTATATCCTATTAGTACTGTTGCCTTGTCACTTGAAGGAAAATGCCACGTGGCAACATTTCTGCAAATGGCTCTATCTCATCGTCAATGGTCTGGGACTTGCTACCAATCTGGGCGATGCCGTCTATTTCCAATACACCGCCCGTCGCACTACCATCGCCTTTTTCAGCGAGTTTGGAGCCGACGACAAGTTAGGCAGCATCGTTGGCTTGGAGTTTCTACGCCACTGGTATCTGGTGTTGTTGTTTGTGGCGCTGATGCTACTACTTTGGCGTTGTTACGTCTTACCAACACCCCGTACCGAGCCCCGTAAGCACTATTACATCATCCATACGTTGTCGCTATTGGTAGCCGCTTTTCTCTGCTGGGCAGGCATGCGAGGTGGCTTCTGGGATAACCGTCCTATCAAAATCAGTACGGCCAATCAGTTTATCGACCGTCCTAATGATGCGTCGCTGATACTGAACACCCCTTTCTCGTTGCTACGCACTATCGGTAAGCAAAATTATCACAATCCAGGCTACTACCAAGATCCGCAGGAGCTGGAGGCTATCTTTAGCCCTATCCATCCTAGCCTTTCTAGTCAGGCTAGAGATTCTAGTCTAACTAGGAAAAATGTCGTCGTTATTTTCCTCGAGAGCTTCGGGCGCGAGTATGTCGGCTCTCTGAACCAAGAGATACTACCAGGCTATAAAGGCTACACCCCCTTCCTCGATTCGCTGATGCAACAAGCCATCAGTTTCCGCTATACCTATGCCAATGGTCGTGCCAGCGTCGATGCCATGCCTTCAGCACTTTCAGGTCTGCCGATGTTCGTAGAATCATTTGTAGCAGCTTCCCATGCCACGAATCATTTAGGAGGCATGGCCGCCTGTCTCGACAGTTTAGGCTACGAAACGGCTTTCTTCCATGGGGCCCCTGCATCGAGCTTAGGATTCCAAGGCTTCACGAAAGCCACAGGTTTCCAGCAATGTTACAGCCAGGAGAATTTCGAGGCCGACCCACGTACCAACGGTCCTGCCGACTCCGACAACTGGTGGGGCATCTGGGACGAGCCTTTCCTACAGTATTTCCGCACGAAGATGAGCGATATGAAGCAGCCCTTCATGACAGCCCTCTTCACGCTATCGAGTCACCACCCCTTCCACGTGCCGGCCCAATATAAAGAGGTATTCAAAGAAGAAGAGATGCCCATCCATAAGTGCATCCGCTATACCGACCATGCCCTACAGCGCTTCTTCGAGGAAGCCAGCAAGGAGCCTTGGTTCAAGAATACCGTCTTTGTGATGACAGGTGACCACACCAATATGAGCAACCATCCGGAATACAAGAGCAGTATCAATCAGTTCAGCACGTCGATCATCATCTATGACGCGAGTGGCGACCTCACACCAGGCATTCGCGACGGCATCGCCCAACAGACGGATATCCTACCAACCATCCTCAATCTCGTGGGTTACGACAAGCCTTATATGGCCTTTGGCTGTGACCTGTTAAACACGCCTGCCGAGGACACCTGGGCCATCAACTATCTGGATGGCATTTATCAGTATTGCAAGGGTGATTACGTGTTACAGTTCGATGGTCAGCAAGCCATTGGCCTCTATGCCCTCACCGACTATCGTATGAACCATAACCTTATAGGTAATCATAAAGTTCAAAACTCAAAGCTCAAAGTTCAAAGTCAAAAAATGGAGCGCGAGGTCAAGGCCATCATCCAACAATATATGTCGCGGATGATCGACAACCGTCTGGTTCCCTAAAGGATGTGTTGGAAAAGATCGTCGAAATAGCCGAACGAACTTTCGCTAAGAGGGGCATCGGCATCCATAATCCAATAGAGCGGTCGATTGTGATACATCGCTGCCACCAATGAGAACGTGCTGGGGGCACCGATGAGGTAATCGCAATGGGACAACAGGCAGAGGTCTTCACCAGGATTGCCATCAGGGAAGACCACTTTGCATCCCGCCAACTGCTCGCAGAAGTAGTCACGCTTCAGTTTAGGATCATTACCGCAGATAAAGACATTCACCTGTTGGTCAGGATGCAGGGAGAGGAAACGACGGATGATGTCGACATATTGTTCATCGGAGAAGAAGAAGCGTCCGTCATAGAAGGTTGCATAATCGCCTCGCCGGATGTGCACGCCCAAGCATAGTTTTCTCACTCCACACTCCTCACTCCTCACTCCTCGAACTATCTCTGCCACCTTCTGCTCGATATCCTCATGAAAGGCAAACAACTCAAGAATCTCCGACTTATATTTCAGAAAGAGATCATACCAATGCGCCTCCCATCCTGTGACCACCACCTGACGACAACGCATCATCTGCGCCTCTTCCTCCTGATAATCCTTATCTTTCTCATCAAAGTGGATGGTGGGTATGAGTCCCCATTTGGCTGCATACTTTGCAAAGACGTATGTGGCAAAGTTATGATGGGGCGTATCGCAGATATGGAAATAGGGATACTTATACGCAAAGCGCATCGACATGGTCTTGCGTCCATGCGCCCTTCCCCAGGCATACACATGCCCGTATTGAAGGATATTATTAGCCATCCGACCCCTATCGTGTACGAATATCATGCTGCAAAGATACGATTAAGTGAGCAAAAAACCAAATTTAATTTGAGTTTTTTCGAACGTGAGTATCTTCGAGCGTAGCTCAGAGGTACGAATAAGTGAGTGAAATTCCAAATTAATTTCCATTATAACTTAATATTTGGCCTGCTTTTGCGTATTATATATGTATGACACGCTCAGAATTCGAACATATTGCCCAGCAGTTAAGGTCGCAGATGCTGAAAGTAGCGCTCGATTTTTTCGGATCACAGGATGATGCCGAGGATGCAGCGCAGGAGGCGATGCTGCAGCTATGGCACTATTGTGAGCATATCGATACGAAAAGGAATGTGGAGGCTCTGGCCGTCAGGGTAGCGAAAAACTGCTGTGTCAGCATGTATCGGAAGCATCAGCGGATGACGAATGGCGTTAACATCGACACGCATCCCATGCGCCAGATAAAAGGCGAGGACTCCCCACAACAGCAGTTAGAAGCCGAGGATCTGCAGCGGATGTTAACTGAAGTGGTAGCTCAGTTGAAGCCACGAGAACGACAACTCTTCGAGATGCGACAATCAGAAGGTCTGTCAACAGAGGAAATCGCAGAACAGACAGGCATTCCGAAAACCTCAGTCGCCGTCATGGTCTCGACAGCCAGAAAGAAAGTATTCACAGAATTAAAAAGGAGGATGAAACAATGACAAACAAGGATATTCAACAACTGATTGACAGATATCTCGAAGGTGAGACCTCACCAGCCGAGGAACGTCAGCTAGCGCTTGCCCTCCAGCAGCGCGAGGAGATGTCCGACGACTGGCAAGCCGTCAGACTGATGCTTGGCGAACTCACGTTGGGCGAAGCAGAATACGACGCCATCGTGTCGCAGCGTGACAGCAAGCCCTCTGCCCTGCTGATTGCCCTGCGCGTCATCTCGTCCATTGCCGCCATCTACTTAGTGGGCCTCTTCTTCTATCTGCAGACGGAGACGCCAACGAAGCCTATGGCCACCAATTATCAAAAAGTAGAAAAAGAGCAGCCGGCCCCACAACCAGCCTACTGCACAGAAGGAACACCCCGGGAAATCCTGATGTGCTATCTGGAACACAAGCAGGCGCGGCCCAATACTTACAAACAATTAAAACAGATGAATTATGAAAACCAATAGATTCCTTTTTATCGCAGCAGCTGTAATGCTACTGATGACATCGTGTCTTGACAAAGACGCACGTATGCTGACCATCATCAACCAAGATGGCACCTGTAGCCGCGAGATGACGTTTTCTTCCGATTCTCAAAGCGTGATGCTCCCCCTCAGCGAACCCATCAACAACAATGGCATGATCTACCGCGCCGGTTGGCTGCGAACATGGTCTGTAAAGGGCGACTCCGTCCAACATCCTTGCCCTATGACTCAGCAGCAATGGGATAGTCTGCAGCGCGCATTACCCAATCAGGATATCAGTTCCAAAATCCTGATGCATACCAGGCAGAACTACCCGTCAGTCAACGAGATGGGCGACTCACTCATTCGGGCAGCGCAGGATCTGATTAAGGATACGGCATCACTCGAAAAGCACTTTAAGTGGTTCTATACCGACTACGTCTATCAGGAAACGCTTTCCTTCGCCGTTATCGATAAACTATTCCCCATTCCCCTGGATCGCTATGTAAGTGCAGATACCGCATCCTATTGGTTTACGGGCCAGCCCAACCTCGCCGAAGGACTCACAGGAGCTGAACAGAAAGAACTGCTCGACGATATAGAGCCCCGTATCCTCCAATGGTTCAATGCCTGCTCAATGGCCCATATTTGTGAAGTCATCGCCAACGAACATTACGATAAGGTTAAGAATCCGCCTGTAACCAAAGAACAGTTCGTGGCCTTAACGGATTCCATCGTCATGACGCCTGATGTGGATAAAATAGACTTTGGAGGCAATCTCGACCAGGTTATCAAGATTCTCGAGAATTTCTATCATTCCGATGCCTACACGCCATTATTCAAAGATAGCGACATATGGAAAATGCGTCTTGATGAGAAACAGAAAAGCTATGCGTATCTTGTAGCGATGGCGCCGCAACTGGATTACGTGTTGCCCGGTAAGATTGTTGATGGTGGCGATGGCATGATAGAAGGCAACCTCATCCGCTACAAGTTCTCTGGCGAACGACTGATCCCCCATCCCTATATCATCTCCGTCACCTCGCGGGTTACCAATGTCTGGGCTTTCATCGTCACATTCCTCGTCATCCTGCTCGCCATCGGCAGCTTCCTCTATCGCAGGAGGCCGAAGAAAGTGTGATAAACTACTCCTCCTCTACGCCTTCTCTGGGAACAACCTTTCCATCAACAACCTGGAAGCGGCGATCGAACTCTTCGCGCGTGCGCTTCCAGCGGTTGTGGCTCCAAAGCCAGAGTTCTGGCTGACGACGGATACTGGCCTCCAACATCTGATGATAGATGTCTGTCGCCTCGTATTCTTTGAGTTGTTCTGGCGTACGGGTAATCAACTTGAACTCTGCCTCATAATAGCCCCGTTTCTTCTGTGTCACCTCAAGGAAGAAGATGGCCTGACGATTCTTGATAGCGATACGTTCCGTGCCTGTCATCACGGGCGTATCGTGATTCAAAAACCAACACCAATGATGGATGTTGTTCCAATGGGGCACCTGATCACCCAGATAGCCGAACACCGTAGGCTGTTGCTTACGCTTGTATTCGATCGTCTTGCGCAGGATGTCCACCAAAGGGATGCACTCCGCTCCCCAACGTTCGCGCAGACGCAGGAACAATTTGTCGAAGGCTTCATTCTCCAAAGCATGATAGAGCTGTCCGCATTGGGCTTTTTCCGACACCCACAAAGGCAGCGAGGTAATCCACTCCCAATTGATGGTATGCCCCAGATAGACAGCACACGACTGCCCCTCAGTCACACAGGCATTAACTGTATCAGTACCTTTAAAAACCATGTGGCGACGCATCTGACTGCGACTCATCGTCGTCATCTTCACCGTTTCCACAAAGTAATCGCAGAGTCGGTGATAGAACCTCCGCTCTATCTCGCGAATTTCTGTCTCAGACTTCTCGGGAAACGAACTGGTGAGATTCTGACGCACCACCTTCACCCGATAGCCTATCAGACGATAAAGAATCAGGTAGACGAAATCGCTGAAGAGATAATGAATGCAGAATGGCAACAGCGAAAGCAGATACCAGAGGGCATAGACGATATAATAGACCACCTTCTTCATCAACTCTCAACTATAAACTTTAAACTATAAACTATAAACCTCCCTAATCTTGGCGTAATAATGCGCGTAGTTCAGATGGTCGTCGAAGTCTGCCTTCGCCTGCTGACCCAAGCGCTGACGCAAGGCCGCATCATCAACCATACGGGCGATAGCCTCAGCAAGTGCCTTGGCATCACCAGGAGGCACCAACAGACCATTCTGCTCCTGCACCACATACTCACGCTGTCCGCCATTATCGGTGACAATCACAGGATGTCCCTGCGACATATACTCCTGTGGCGAGAGCGGACAACCCTCCTGCACAGTAGAGGCCAGGATGCCGAAGTCGGCAGCTGCGACGTATGGCAGGACAGGATGAACGAAACCTGCAAAGATCACCTTTTCAGAGAGGCCCTTCTCCGCAACGACCTGCTTCAGATGGGCCGTATATTCCTCGCTCCCTCTACCTACTAATATTAAGAGGTAAGAGGCGAGAGGTGAGAGGTGAGAGATATCTCCATGACCACCCTCGAGAAGGGCAAGGGCTTCCAAAAGGGTATCGAGGCCCTTTTCCGGATCCAGACGTCCATGAAACATGCCAATGACACAATCATCAGGAATCTGATACTTGCTTCGGATATCGGCTGTGGTCACATTCTCTGGTACCACGATACTCGTATGCACAATTCCCAATTTGTCAGCATCGATGGTGGGATTGGTACTGAGAAACGCCGACTTTGACAATTCGGAATCAAAGATCAGACGATCCAAATGACGATAGAGCCAACGGTAAAGCAACGTATTCTTACCTTTACGGGTGAGATGACGACACATCACCACCCGCACCTGCTTATTACTCGAAAGACATCGGGCATAACAGGCGGTAAAGGCATCCTTGAAGTTATGGGCATGGATGGTGCAAGGCCCTGCCTTACTGATAACCTTTGCCATCTGCCAGGCGCTCTTCACATCGAGGGCACCTCCCAAAGCCAATGGCAACACCTTCAATCCTGCCTCAGCATACTTGTGTGTGATTGCCTCAACAGGTTTGCAGAAGATGGTAATCTCAATGCCGTCTGCCTGCTGGCGCTGACTCAGGTCAAAGACGTATTGCTCGCCTCCACCCCACTCCTTATTCGATACAATATGGAATACTTTCATGCCGCAAAGATACTATTTTTAATTCATTTTTGGACAAAAATATTCATATTATTCACATTTCTTTCCGAAAATTGTTATCTTTGCAGCAGAATTATGGCATCATACGATATAGAGACACTCCACCAGCATATTCTGCAGATACTCCTGTCTGTAGACCGTGTTTGTCAGACGCACAACATCAGATACTACTGTTGGGCGGGCACAATGCTGGGTGCCATCCGTCACAAGGGCTTCATCCCCTGGGACGACGATATGGACATCTGCATGCCCCGTCCCGACTACGACCGATTCATGATGCACGCCCACGAATGGCTGCCCGAGCCGCTTGAAGCCCTTTGCATCGAGACATCGCCCACCTATCCTGGTGGCTTCGGCAAGATTGTCGACAGCAGCACCACCCTGATAGAGCGTGCGCACAGCGATTATCTCGCCGGCATCTATATCGACGTGTTCCCCATCGATGGCATGACGACTAATCCCCTGATGAAGCGACTGGCTGTAGCGCGCTATAAAGCCTGCGACAAACTGCTCTATTTCCTGCATCGTGACCCCTATAAGCATGGTCACGGACCCAGTTCATGGCCCATCCTGCTGATTCAGCGCTGCTTCACCCACGAATGGGCACGTCGCCAGTTGCGGGCCGCTTATCTGGCTTACGACTACGATAAGTCAGAGTATGTGTTGGATTACGACGATGGCGTGCAGGGTGTGATTCCTAAGACGATGTTAGGCACGCCACAGCCAGTTGAGTTTGAAGGACATACTGTCATGGGCGTAGAACATGCTGACACGTACCTAAAGAACAAGTATGGCGATTATATGGTTATTCCGCCACACGACAACCAGCGCCAGCATAATTTCTTCTACTTAGACTATAATCTGCCTTATAAGGAGTATAAGGACCAGCGTGCTTTTGTTAATCGCGATAACGCTTCTCAATGATTTTGGCAATCAGGATAAACTGATATACGCCATGCATCATGGAGCGTATCAGTCCACGGGTACCCATGCGGAAGCTGCCATCCATGACATAACTCTTAAAGAACCGCCACAGCGGACGCCAGAACAGAGCGGCGACGCCATACTGTTTCTTATTGGTTTCGTTGTCTGTATAGACATTCATCTTGGCAATATACTCATGCATGGTCTCATCCATGAGGTGCAGCAAGCGGGCCTCCTTACTTGCCTTTAGTTTCTCCACTCGTCCGGGCACCTTAGGCAAGGAATGGATATAAGGCGGCCATTCCGTACCCTCACGCACCAAGAAACGCAACTGATAGTCATAGTGGAAATCGCGCACGAACATGCTCATAAACATATTCTGGCGGGGGATATACAAGCCTGCAGGTACATCCGGACGCTTGATTTCCTGATAGAGTGCCTCACGCAATTCAGGTGTGACAATCTCATCAGCATCGACAACAAACACCCAGGGACAGGAGGCTGACTGAATGGCAAACGTTCGGGCCGGTTCACAACAAGTATGATTGCCCTTGGGGAAGGTCACCACTTTGCAGCCATACTGTTCAGCAATCGCCACCGTATCGTCGGTACTCTCCATATCGCACACCACCACCTCGTCGAAGTCCTTCACTGACTCCAACACCTTAGCCAAATGCTGTCGGGCATTATAGGTATTGATGACGACGGATATCCTGGCTTCACTCATGCCTTGTTGATAACAGTGTTATAAGCGTCAATCACTGTCTGGATGACGAAATTAGTCATCTCCTCATTCAACTGCGGGTAGCAGGGCAGCGATATCTCGTGGGCATAGTTCTGGTATGCCTGCGGATAATCCTTGATATCATAGCCCAAATCACGGAAAAGGGTCAGCATGGGCAATGGAATGAAATGTACATTCACCGCCACCTCATGCTTCGAGACCTCTGCGATGATCTCATCACGCTGTTCCTCAGTAATATCCTTGATGCGCAGGGCAAATAAATGATACGACGTCTCGCGACCATCCTTTACAATAGGTGGAGTGATAGCCCAAGGCTGCTGACTAAAGGCCTCGCTGTAGGTCGTAAAGATCCGTTTGCGCTCTGCCAACAGTTTGTCATACTGTCGTATCTCAGCCAGTCCGATAGCCGCATTCACATCCGCCATATTGGCCTTCATACCCATGCCCACGATGTCATAACGCCAACCGCCAGCCTTACTCTTGGTGAAGGCATCCTTCGTCTGACAGTTCAGCGCCATCATACGCAGTTGCTGATAGAGTTGGGCATTGTCGAAGGGCGCAGGCAGGTTCAGACAGATGGCACCTCCCTCAGCCGTCGTGATATTCTTCACGGCATGCAGAGAGAAGATGGCGATATCCGTTTCTGTGCCAGAGAACTTACCCTGATAGTGGGAGCCGATGGAATGGGCAGAGTCGTTAATCACGATGATACGTCCCAACTGTTCCATCACAGGCGAGGTAGCCTGGAACATCGCCTTGATCTCCGGTTCCTTCACCAAGGCCATAATACGATTGTAGTCGCAGGGGAAACCAGCGATATCGACAGGTATGATGGCTTTCGTTCTTGGGGTGATGGCCTTACGGATGGCCTCTACGGAGATGTTCAGATCATCGCCAGAGTCCACCATCACAGGCTTCGCACCTGCCCACAGCACGGCAAAAGCCGTTGCACAATAGGTATAGGCTGGAATGATGACCTCATCGCCTGGCTTCACGCCCAGCCAACGGAGCATCATAATTGCGCCCGTCGTCCACGAGTTGACACATAACACATGAGAGGTGCCCGTCAGTTTGACAATCTCTTCCTCCAGGGCCTTTACCTTCGGACCTGTGGTAATCCATCCTGAGCGCAGCGAGTCTGTCACCTCAGCCACAACCTGGTCATCAATATACGGTGGTGAAAAGGGTATCTTCATTCAAAAACCAATTTTATTACGGCTACAAAGTTACAAAAAAATACCGAGCGGTAGCATATTTTTCACTTTTCACTATTCACTTTTCACTTCTTTTATGTAATTTTGCACCGAAATAAGTATGATGAAGATAGGATACGACGCGAAGCGCATTGTGCGCAACGGCACAGGATTAGGCAACTACGGACGGACGCTGGTGAATGACATCGCCCAGCAGGACCGTCAGTTGGACTTGCGGCTCTATGCCCCAGACAAGGGGCGCGATGAGTTGCGCGGACAGATTGTCGCCCAGGACAACGTGTCCTTTTGCTATCCTCACGACGCTTCTCTACCCTTCTCGAAAGCCTGGTGGCGAACCAAAGGCATGGTGAAGGATCTACAGAGAGACCAGATACAGATCTATCACGGTCTGAGTGGCGAACTGCCCTTTAGCATCAGCAAGAGTGGCGTCCGCAGCGTAGTGACCATCCACGACCTGATATTCCTGCGCCATCCGGAATTCTACCATTGGATAGACACCAAAATCTACACCTGGAAATTCCTGCAGACCATCAAGGAGGCCGACCATATCATCGCCATCAGCGAATGCACCAAGCGCGACATTATGGAATTCGGCGATGTCGACGAAAGTCAGATCTCCGTCATCTATCAGAGTTGCGCCCCCAGATTCAAGAAGGAAGAGGTAAGAGGGAAGAAGGAAGAGAATAGGTATATCCTAAGTGTGGGCTCCATCGAGGCCCGCAAGAATATCCTGTTGGCTGTAAAAGCCCTGCCGTATTTACCGGAAGACCTGCAACTGATTATCGTAGGCCGCCATACCAAATACACGGATGTTGTTACTGACTATGTTCAAAAGCACGGACTGGAACCAAGGGTGAAGATCCTTCATGGTGTGAAAGACGAGGAACTGCCCGACCTCTATGCAGGGGCTGAGGCATTCGTCTACCCGTCACTCTATGAAGGTTTTGGTATTCCGATTATCGAAGCCATCAGTACGGGTCTGCCCGTCGTAGCCTGCACAGGATCCTGCCTCGAGGAAGCCGGAGGCCCCGATAGTCTCTATGTAGCACCCGACGATGCTGAGGGTATGGCAGCTGCCATCCGTCAGACTCTACGGGGGGCTGAGGGGCGCGAAGAGCGCATCCTGCGCAGTCAAGCCTATATCCGCAGGTTCGAGGGACAGAATGTCGCCCAACAGGTGATCGACCTCTACCACCAACTGCTTTAGAACTTCCATCTCACCTGCAAATCGACATCCGATTGTGAAGAGCCGTCGATCTGCTGGTAACTGCTGCCTATCACCGAACGGTCGAAATAGTCGGTAGTGCCGAATTTTGCCGTAACTATCAGACGTTTTCCGATTTCCCCACGCGCCATCAGCCAATAGCGGATGCCCTCGCCACTATACTGGCTGAAACCGTAGTTATAGAGCGGTCCTGACTCATAGAGATAGACACGACTGTCGTAGCTGTCGGTATGATAATAGCCCAACCCACCGCTGAGCCGCAACCAACGATAGCGATAGCCCAACGACTGACTCGCCATCCAGCCCCGATCCTGTTGACTGGAAGCAATCTGCGTATAATCCAACTGCGTCCGACTGCTCCAATTGCCCTCATAACTCAGACTCAGACGACCCCGATGGGTCGTGATGGTCTGCAGGGCCGTCTTGTCCACATTATCCTTCTGTCGCAGTTTCAACCGATAGCGGGCCTCCAACGTCCAGTTGTTACGAAGGTATGACACCTGTAACAGATTGTCGAAGGCATGTGACGACAGCGACACCTGATACTTGGCCCAAGGGAAATAGGCGTAATCGCTATAAGCCATCACCTTCCAACGAGGTGAGGGCTGCCAATTGACACCCAGATAGACGCCGCTCTCGTTCTGCACGGAACCGCCATCGCTGAAACTATTGCCATAAAGCGAGGTATAGCGGAAGGAATAGAAACGATAGAGCGCCATCAGCGACACCTGACCACCACATTGCAGACTCAGACTATTGATCGTCGCCAGCGCCCCGTCGCGATTCATCGCCGTCTCCCCATGGATGGCAAAACGGGGATTGACATAACCATAATCGGTACTAAAGTTCAGGAAATCCGTCCCTTGAGCTGCATGCTGACGGTAAAGCACAGCGGTATTGGGTTTCAGCTCGCGATCGAGATGAGTACCCACGATATTCAGACCCGCATGGAAGCCACCACCCAGATAGCGGAGTGTGCCGCCATAGGATGTATTCTTAAGGTTATCTTTCTTTTCAAGTTCCGTCTCCGTACGGTGATAGCCTGAGGTGACGATGGTAGCTGCGGTACCATCCTTATTCAGCGTAGCATCCTGCGCCCGATACGACAGAAAGCCCGTTATGGAAAGCCCTCTTGCCAGCATTACAGTAGCGCCAACCCCTTGCAGATAGTCGGCAGCACTACGTGAGGAATGCGCCCGCAGGGTGCTGGTAGTGCGACCTAAATTCTGTAAGGATGACAGCTTACCCATCGCGAAGCCATTGTTAGCGATCAGTCCCATACCCATCGACACACGGTATTTCCCCAAGACCAGCGACGCCAACCACCCCCAGTTCTTCAGTTGCAGATAATAGGAATAATAGTCATATCCCATGCGGTTCTTGTTCGCAAAAAACGGTTCTCCCGCATCCTGCGCCCCAACGAGTCCGGCCTTCACAAAATCGCCATACGAGAACTGATACTTCAGCCAATGGCGATAAGGCCAACCCTTATAGGCCTCGCGGTCCCCCTTTCGTTCATACAACGGTACCTTAGCCGTCGCCATCAGTTCGTGCCGCCCAGACCTCAAGGCATCTCCTACTTTACGCCTGACACCTGACTCCTGACTCCCCAAAAAGACAAAGAATCCCAGCAACCGTCGTCGCTGATAGTCCAACGAACGGATCATCTGCAACTCCGCCAAAGATTTCATCGGCCCATACTGATAGAGATAGGCCATGATCTCCTCCACCTGTTGGGCGGAGAGGAACGGTAACTGCTCCAACTGCTCTCGCGAGGCATGGTTCAGATCGATCGGATGCTGATCCAACTCACACAACTGTTCATACATCTCCTCCCACGCAGCAGAACCGACATCTTCAACGGTAACCACCTCGCGGAAATAGGTTTCCCACTCACGCTCTGACTGCGCTTTTGCAACGAGCGACAACATCAGCAATACACATACGATTTGTGCCTTCATACGTCATTTGTTTTAAGATTACGGTGCAAAGATAATAAAAAAAGGTAAAAGTGAAAAGTGAAAAGTGAAAAATTTGCTACCGCATCGTATTTTTTTGTATCTTTGCAGTCGAAATGATAAAGACAAGCCCATATATCAGAGTGATTGTGATACTTTTCACTTTTCACTTCTCACTTCTCATTGCTTCCGCCCAGGATGAGCGGATAACGGCTGAGCAGGCATTGGCGGAGATGGACTCCCCGACGTTTGTCCCCACCGTAAAAGTGGGCAAGGTACTCGTCGACGGCGACAGCATCCAATATATGGAGATGAACAATGTCTACGTCTATCCGGAACTGACCTTTAAGAACAAGAAGCAGGCACAGGCCTATATGCGACTGGTGACCAACGTGAAGAAGGTGCTCCCCATCGCCAAGGAAGCCAAGCAGATGCTTTATGAGACCACCGAGGCTTTAGAGATGCTACCCACGCAAGAGGCAAAAGAGGCCCACATGAAGAAAGTAGAGAGCGAAATCTTCCGTACCTACAAGCCCAGGATGAAAAAGCTCACTTACTCACAAGGCAAACTGCTCATCAAACTTATCGACCGCGAATGCCACTCGTCGAGCTATGAGATGATCCAGGCCTTTATGGGACCCTTCCGTGCCGGCTTCTGGCAGACCTTCGCCTGGGCCTTTGGTGCCAGCTTGAAGAAAGGTTACGACGCCGAAGGCACCGACCGCCTGACGGAACGCGTGGTACTGATGGTGGAAGCAGGACAGATATAATGAGAAGTGAGAAGTGAAAAGTGAAAAGTGGATATGAGGAAATGGACCATCATACTGGCTTTGGCTGTCACGCTGATTGCCGAGGCACAGACGGAAAAGAAAGATACGACCAGACAAGCCATCTCTATCGGCTACTCCAGTGGTAGCCTGTCGACGCTGGCAGGTGCCATCGACAAAGTGACGGAAGAGCGGATGAACAAGGGTCTGGTCATTTCATCACTCGATGCCCTGAGCGGACAGGCAGCGGGTGTGCAGGTCGCATCAGGCACCAATCAGGAGACCATGGTATCGGCTGTACGCGTCAGAGGAACCACCTCGCTGACGGGTGGCAACGACCCTTTGGTCATCATCGACGGTGTAACAGCCAACCTGGCAACCCTCTCTACCATCTACCCTTCCGACATCGAGAGCTTCACGATTCTGAAAGATGCCTCTGAAACAGCACAATACGGTTCACGAGGCGCAGCGGGTGTCATCGAGGTTGCCACCAAGAAAGGTCACAGCCAGCAGTTTCATATCTCCTATAACGGCACCATGGGTTTCGAGGGCGTCCACAAACGGATCAATATGCTGAATGCGGCACAGTTCCGTCAGGCGGCATCCAATCTGGGTCTGAGCATTATCGACATGGGCGATAACACCAATTTCAGCAAGAGCATCGAACGCACGGGGTTTGTACAGAACCATCACATTGCTTTTGGCGGCGGTTCAGAGACAGCCAACTATCGTGCCTCCGTAGGTCTGACAGACCACAGAACCGTGATACGCAACAATAACTACACCAACTACACGGCTAAACTCGACCTGCACCAGAAAGCGTTCGACAATCGTCTCACCGTCGACCTAGGCGTCTTCGGTTCAATACAGAAAAACAGCTACCTGCCTTTCAAGCAGAAACTGCTTTACTCGGCAGCCACCTTCAATCCCACGTTCCCAGACGGTGCCAATGCCGACGGCTCGTTCAATCAGGTGACAGAAGCACTTTGGATCGGCAACCCCAATGCCCTGATGAAGATGCAGCAGGATGAGGACAACGCACATCTGAATGCCCATCTCAACGCTGCCTTTCAACTCACCAAGGGACTGGTGCTCAAGTTCTTCGGCTCGTATTCCTATAGTACGGCCAACAATGCCCACTACTATCCCACCTACGTGTGGAGTTACGGCGAAGCTTACAGAGGGAATGTGAAAAACGAGGAATTACTCAATCACATCTCCCTTGACTACACCCTCGAGTTGAAACAGTCCACCCTTAATATCATGGCCCTCGCAGAGGGTCAGGAAGAGAAGACCAACGGCTTCTACGCCACCGTCTCCAATTTCTATTCCGATGCTTTCGGCTATGACAAGCTGTCGGCCGGTTCTGCCCATCCCTGGGGTGGCACCGACTCCCACTATACCGATGCCCACATGCGGTCGTTCCTCCTGCGCGCACAATACACCCTGGCCGACAAGTATACCCTCACCCTCAATGCCCGTGCCGACGGTTCATCGAAAGTGGGAGCCAACAACCGTTGGGGTTTCTTCCCCTCCATCAGCGGTTCCTGGATTATCAGCAAGGAGAAATGGATGCACCTGCCCGACTTCGTATCGAATGCCAAGCTGCGTATCGGCTATGGCCATTCCGGAAATCTCGGCGGTATCGACTCCTATAACTCCATGCAGCTGATTCAGCCCAACGGCGTCGTACCCGTCTGGGGCACGAATGTCACCACGCTGGGTATCATCCGCAATGCCAACCCCGACCTGAAATGGGAGATCAAGCGGTCGTTCAACATCGGTCTCGACCTCTCCTTCTGGGAAAAGCGCATCGCCCTGACCATCGACTATTACAACTCGAAAACCAGCGATATGCTCTACCTCTACGACGTGCCCGTACCGCCCTTCCCCTACGAGAGTCTGCTGGCCAACCTGGGCTCGATGAAGAACTCTGGTTTGGAAATCGGCTTCGGCATTACCCCGCTGCATACCAAGGACATGGACCTGAGCATCAGCATGAACTGGAGCTTTGAGCGCAATAAGCTCCTCTCACTCGACGGCGATTATAACGGACAGCATCTGACTGCCCCGGCGGCAAAGACGATTTCCGCCCTTTGGGGTGCCGGCTTCCATGGTGCCAGTGATGTGGTGATGCAGATTGTGGGAGAACCCATCGGCGTGTTCAAGCTGCCCCATTGCAATGGCTTGGTCGAGGATGCCGACGGCGGATACTATTATGACATCACCGACGAGTCGTATGTCTGCGGACAAGCCACACCGAAGGCCATGATGGGCTCCAACATCGCCTTCCGTTACAAGCAGTGGGATGTCACCACGCAGATAAACGGCGCCTTCGGGCATAAGATCTACAACGGCACAGCCCTTACCTACAACAACCTGCTTTCGCTGCCCAACTACAATGTGATGGAAGGGGCACCCGAGAAGCATATCTTCGACCAGACCATCAGCGACTATTGGCTGGAGGATGGCGATTACGTCAATATCGACTACCTAACCATCGGATGGACGATGCCCATACGTTCCAAGTACATACAGAACCTCCGGGTCTCGGCATCCGTCAACAACCTCGCTACCATCACGGGATATAGCGGTCTGACTCCGATGATCAACTCCAGTGTCGTCGACGGCACCTTGGGCATCGACGACAAGAACGTTGCACCCGTCTACCGCAGTTATACCGTCGGACTCAGTATACAGTTTTAGTTTATAGTTTAGAGTTTATAGTTTAGAGATGAAAACCTGGATAAACAATATAAGACGCTGGCTGAATGGTGCAACACAATTCACAATTCACTATTCACTATTCACTTTTCACTTCTCACTTTTCACTTCTCTCTTTTCGCTTCTTCTCGTCGCTTGCTCACTCGAAGAGAATCCGCGCGATCAGATTCCCGAGGAAGAGGCTTACAAGACCGCCTCATCCCTCTACCTGAATACGGTGGCCACCTTATATAATTATATAGGGGGACATGAAGAAGGCCAGGGACTGCAAGGCACCATCCGTGGTGTCTACGACCTGCAGACCTTTGGCAGCGATGAGGCCATGCTGCCCACACGAGGCGGCGACTGGTACGACGGCGAGATCTGGCAGGACATGTACCGTCACTCGTGGTCGGCGGGTCATCAGCTACCCGGAAATGCCTGGGTCTATCTCTACAAGGTCATCACCCTTTGCAACCGCTCGCTGGAGATGCTCGATGCCCACAGCCATCTGCTCAGCGACAGCGATCTGAAAGCCTACCAGGCAGAGGTGCGCAGCCTGCGTGCCATCTATTACTGGTATCTGCTTGACCTCTTCGGACGGGTGCCCATCATCACCACGACGGATGTCGCCATGAACCAGGTGCGACAGTCGGAGCGGAGCGAGGTCTTCGCCTTTGTGGTCAAGGAGTTGCAGGAGGCCTGCCCCTATCTGTCCGAAGAACGGAGTGCCCACCAGGGCGACTATTACGGACGCGTCACCCTACCGGTGAATTATTTCGTCCTGGCCAAACTGATGCTCAATGCCGAGGTCTATACCGACGACAACTGGACCGACCATCAGTGGCCCGATGGCAGCCAGATGCGGTTCACCATCAACGGCAAGCCGATGAATGCCTGGCAAGCCGCCATCTACTATTGCGACAATATCGAAAAACTGAACTACTACCTCGAAACCAGCTATACGGCTAATTTCAACGATCACAACGACGTTTCCAACGAGAACATCTGGACCATCGTCCTCGACAAGGACCTCTACACCAACGAGCAGCAAAATCTCTACCGTTCCTGGCATTACCGCCATGCAGCCGCCTACGGCTTTACGGGTGAGAACGGCTCCTGTGCCACCACCCGAACATTGGAGGTCTTCGGCTACGGCACCCGCGACCAGGATATCCGTTTCGATCTGAACTACTGGGCCGGACAGGTCTTCGACCGTAACGACAACCCCGTCACCGACCGTTCCGGCAAACCGCTCGAATATATGCCTTGGGAAGTCCAGCTCGACCTCAGCTACTCGCCCTACCTTGAAACAGCGGGTGCCCGCATGAAGAAATACCCCGTCGACAAGAACGCCAAGAAAGACGGCAAACTGATGGACAACGACATTGTGCTCTTCCGCTTTGCCGACGTCCTGCTGATGCGGGCAGAAGCCAAGTTCCGCAACGATGGTGGCGGACAGGATGATCTCGATGCCGTTCGCTACCGCGTACGGATGCCATTGCGCATCATCAGTCTGGATGTGCTCCTCGACGAACGCCTGCTCGAACTCTGTTGGGAGGGCTGGCGCCGACAGGACCTCATCCGCTTCGGCCGGTATGAGAGTCTCTTCGAGGGAGATATCTTCGATGATAAGGTCGACGAGACCGACGGCCATACCATCGTCTACCCCATCCCCGCAAAGGCCATCGAGCTCAATCCAAACATCAAACAGAATCCCGGTTATTAGTCCATGAAGAAGATCAATCCCAAATGGTGTCTTTTCGTGGGAGTGACACTCTTCACTTTTCACTTTTCATTTCTCACTTCCTGCGGCCGCCGGGAGCCCAAGGTCTTCACCCATGAGGTACTCAACCGTATGACGCCCATCAAGGATCAGGGCAATAGTCCCACCTGCTGGATTTACGCCATGCTGGCCGCCATCGAAACCGAGCATCTCGCCTGGGGCGACTCCGTGAACCTCTCACCGTATTATATCGAGAAGATGATGGAACAGGAGCCCAAGCTGCTTGAAGACAAACGGGGCATGGGAAAGACACTCCTCAATCTGATTCAGAAATACGGTATCGTGAGTTACGATGCCATGCGGACCGTCGACACGCCAGCGCCAAAATATGTCTTCATGGCTGGCGCAGAATACACGGCGCAGGAGTTCGCCCGCAGCGTCTGCAAGCCCGACGAATACATCGCCCTCACCGCCAACGACGAAGAGCCCTATTACCAATATGTGGACATTGTACTACCCGACAACTGGCTCAACGACCGCTTCTATAACATTCCCGCCGATACGCTCCTCAAGAAGACGGAACGCGCCGTACGCCAGCATCATGGTGTCTGTTGGGAGGACGAGGATCACGCGATGGCCATCGTCGGCATCGCCCACGATGAAGGGGGTAAGAAATATTTCGTCATGAAGAATTCCTGGGGGGCTGAAGGCCCCTACGGCGGACTTGAATACATCCCCTTCAACTACTTCCGCAAATATACCGTAGCGGTAGAAATGACAAAAGAAGCATATGGGTATTAGTTTACGGTTTAAAGTTTACAGTTTACAGTTGATTACCTTGCAAGCCATTCTGACTATAGAAGTAATCTTCTGTAAACTGTAAACTGTCAACTGTAAACAATTTATTTATTCAGCTTCCAAGTAACACCATCCTTGGTGTCCTTGACTTCGAAGCCGGCAGCGGCGAGTTCGTCGCGGATCTTGTCGCTGGTAGCCCAGTCCTTGTCAGCCTTGGCCTTGGCACGCAGTTCGAGCACCATATCCATCACCTTACCAAAAGCCTCCTCACGGGCATCGTTCGAACCGCTCTTCTCGGCTTTCAGACCCAGAATGTCAAACGCAAAGAGCTGCATCGTCTCTGATAGTTCCTTCAGACAGTCGGCACAGATCGTCGCCTTATGGTCAACAAGCTTGTTAACCGTGGTGCAAGCCTCGAAGAGATAGCTGATCACTTGCGGTGTGGCGAAGTCATCGTTCATGGCGTCGTAGCACTTCTGACGCAGGCTCTTCACCACCTTTTCGGTCTCCGCATCACACTTGTGGCTGACCTGAACACGGGCTAAGTCGCTGATAGCATTCATCAGTTTCTCCAGTCCCTTCTCGGCGGCCTCGAGCGCCTCGTTCGAGAAGTCGACGGTGCCGCGATAGTGGGCTGAGAGCACGAAGAAGCGGATGGTCATCGGCGAATAGGCCTTCTTCAGCAGCGGATGGTTACCGGTAAAGAACTGCTCCAGCGTGATGAAGTTGTTATACGACTTACCCATCTTCTGACCGTTGATGGTCAGCATATTGTTATGCATCCAGTATTTCACGGCAGGGTGACCCAACGAAGCCTGCGCCTGGGCAATCTCACACTCATGATGCGGGAACACGAGGTCCATGCCGCCGCCATGAATATCGAACGCCTCACCCAGATACTTCCGGCCCATCGCCGTACACTCACAGTGCCAGCCAGGGAAACCGTCACTCCAAGGTGAGGGCCAGCGCATAATATGCTCGGGCTGGGCCTTCTTCCACAGAGCGAAGTCGGCCTGATTACGCTTCTCGCCTACGCCGTCGAGTTCACGACTGGCATCCTTGATATTCTCCAGTGAACGACCACTCAGAATACCATACTTAAACTTCTTGTTGTAAGCCTCTATGTCGAAATAGATACTTCCATTACTCTCGTAAGCAAACCCGTTGTCGAGAATCTGCTGCACCAGCTGCTGCTGCTCGATGATATGACCGGTGGCATGCGGCTCGATCGAGGGGCGCAGCACATTCAGCGCATCCATCGCCTGATGGTAGCGGTTGGTATAGTACTGGGCAATCTCCATCGGCTCCAACTGCTCCAGACGGGCTTTCTTGGCAATCTTGTCCTCGCCCTCATCGGCATCATGCTCCAGATGGCCCACATCAGTGATGTTACGCACATAGCGCACCTTATATCCAAGATGTTTCAAATAGCGGAACACCAGGTCGAAGGTAATGGCCGGACGGGCATGTCCCAGATGGGGATCACCATACACCGTAGGACCACACACATACATGCCCACATTAGGCGCGTGCAGCGGCTCGAAGCGCTCCTTCTGCCGCGTCAGCGTATTATAAATAACAAGCTTTGATTCCATATTCTAAAGATTTTGGCTGCAAAGTTACTAATAAGTAAACAAAACACCAAAACTATTTCGCTTTTTTCGGCAATTCAAACCGCATATGCCCCATCTTATGGAGCGCCACAATGGCCAACACCTCAATCACATAGGCAATGAGATAGCTATACCAGAGATAATCGGGCATCAGACGAGCCATCAGCCACATCACCGGAATGACGGTCAGCGAGAGGGCAAACGAGATGAAGAGCGCCATCTTGTGACAGTTGTAGAGCTTATAGACAATCATCACCACATAGATATAGCAGAAAGGAATGAAGCTGAGCGAGAAGACACGCAAGGCATGGTCAGTCTCGGCAATCTGCGCCGGCTCATTGGCGCCGAAGAGATGGGCAATGGCCTGCGGGTCGATCCAGACAAACACACAAGTGAGGATCATGGCAATGGTGATGAAGCTGAAAGCCTTACGCAGAATGAGCCGGAAGGCCTCCTGGTCGCCTTTTCCCACCTGAATGGCACCCAGCGACTGGAGGGTACGACACGTTCCGGAAAGGAAGAGGTTATAGATCTGCAAGAGGTTCATGCAGACGGCAAAGGCGAAGATACCCGTTCGTCCTAAGGATGACAGCACGATGCTGTTGGCACTGAGCAGGAGCAGCGTCAGACAGATGGAGGCGACAGCTAATGGGGCGCCTTGTGAGATGATGCTGCCCCAGGCCGGCTGCTCATGCACATGCGTGAAATGGAGATGATTATCGGCATAAAGCCAATGACGCAGCATGATGACGATACCCACCAGATGACCGACAACTGTTGCTGCCGAGGAACCTTCGATGCCCCACCCTAAATACTGGATGAACACGATGTCGAGGCCCAGATTGACGGCATTGTCGATCAGAATGGCGATGGACACCAAACGGGGACTGCCATCGACACCCACCATCGTCGACAAGGCCCACATCACCATATAGGCCGGCGCACCCCAAAGCATGACTACCAGATAGTCGCGTGTGGGTTGGAACAGGTGTTCGTTCTGACACAGCCAGCCGGTGATGAGGTCGGGGAAAAGAAAGCCACAGACGGTGAGCAAGAGTCCGAAGACCAGACTCCCAAAGAACGAGTGGGTATAGATATACGCCGCCCGCTGATGATCCTGCTTGCCGAGGGCCATACCCACCAGCATACCGGCACCTGCCGAGATGAGCATGCTGATGGTGAACATGAACTGTACGACAGGCTTCGACAGGTTGATGGCACTCACGCCATCGCCGCCAATCAGATTACCCACGATGATACTGTCGACCACATTTCCCAGACACCCTGACAGGGCTATCAGGATGGCAGACCAGAGGAAACGCCAGAACTGGGTGGTCAATGCAGAACGCTCTTCACTATTCATTGTTCACTTTTCACTTCTCACTTTTCACTTCTCAAAGAATCCAAATCCACCGATGGCAGTGAGCATCCGCTCGACATAGTCCCACGACGTGGGTGAGAAGGCAAAGCCCAGACGATAGAGCACTTGCGTGGTATAGTCGTTGTCGCGCTTCACATCAGCCGTCTTCTGTCCGTGAGCCATATCCTGATAGGCGAGCAGCGATGACAACTGACGGGCTTTCTGCGGATCGCTCTTCGCCTGTTCCATCGCCTCGGCAAACTCGTCCTGCTCGACAAAGCGGATACCTGCGCCTACACTCTTCAAGCCCAAGAGCACATCGCCCAGGAACTGTCCGTGGATGTTATAGGGATGGAACACCGTATTGTCGGTTGGCGTGGTAGCCAGCAGCACAATGGCTTTCGACACCTCGTTGATGGGCGAGAACTCCACCTGCTTGTTACGCATGGCGTAAGGACAGCAGCCCAGCATGTTATAGACCTTGATGCGGCCCATGAAGGAGTTGGTGGAGAAATTAGCCTGGAACTCACCATCCGTACTACGGGCAGCGAGATTACCCACACGCATGATCTTAGCCCGCAAGCCATGAAGGGCGACGGCATCGAGAATCAGCCGCTCTGCCATGAACTTCGAGTAGATATACTT
>CAMJBL010000017.1 GCA_946403845.1 uncultured Prevotella sp.
GCTGCAACTACTTCACCTTCAACATCCCCAACACCGTCTGCAACGACTGCGGCCATATCGACAAGCGCTACCTGAAGGAGTGTCCGCACTGCCATTCGAAGAATGTCGATTACATGACGCGTATCATCGGCTACCTGAAGCGCGTGTCGAACTTCTCGCAGGCCCGTCAGGAGGAGGCCGCCCGCCGCTACTACGCTATGGCAGACTAACCGCTATGCTGAAGTACGTCAATACCGGAATAGTATTTCAGGAGATACCCGACGAAGTGACACTGGCAATCAATATCTCGAATTGCCCGTGTCACTGTCCGGGGTGTCATAGCCACTACCTCTGGGAGGATGTGGGGCTGCCGCTGACCACCGAGGCCATCGACGACTTTGTGGCCCAATACGGCTCCAACCTTACCTGCCTTGCCTTCATGGGTGGCGACAACGACCCCAGAGGTGTCGACCACCTGGCGGAATACATCAACGAGGAATATCCCGAGCTGCGCGTCGCCTGGTACAGCGGGCGCACGGTGATCTCCGCCCTTATCAACAAGGATAACTTCGACTATATCAAGATCGGCCCTTATATCAAGCACCTGGGACCCTTAAAGAAAAACACCACCAACCAGCGCCTCTACCGACGCACCGATGAAGGCGAATTCGAAGACATCACTTCGCGCTTTTGGAAGAAATAAACGGACATTAAAAGTTAAAATATATTAATTTTATGATGGCGCTTCGTGCGTTAGCATATTATTTTGTACCTTTGCGTGGCTTTTCGCGAAAAGCAAACTGGTTTTACCCATCAGATGAAATAATTTTAATTAAACATAACCATTAAGAATGAAAAAAGTATTTCTTGCTATGACAGCTATGCTGTCAATTGCCGCAGCTTTTGTAAGTTGCGCAGACAAAGAGGTTTTCGATCAGGGCGCAGTTGAGAAGGCTAAGGTCCTTGAGACGGAAAAACAGTACAAAGAGGATTTCGTAAAGCACTTCGGCGAGGTGGCTCCCGATCAGAACTGGGACTTCTCTCAGGTGAACTACCTGACGGAAGAGCAGAGCGCCCGGACACGTGGTCTTTTTAACCAATTACCTGCACCTACTTGGAACGAGCCAACTCTTTTGGGATCATTTCTTGACGCCATCTTCAATGAAACCCATTATGGACATGCTGCCACAGACTTTGAGCAGGTAAAGGAATTGGTTGAAAGCCAGCCTGTAGTGGATTGGCCTTATAAATATGCTCAGGTAAATCTGCACCCTTTCTATTCACACGGAGAAACTGTGGTTAATTACTATTTCCTTGGTGTGCAGTATAATCAAAAGACCTTGTTATCAGTTAAACCCCATTTCAATGGTTTCTGCTTCCTCTCTTCGGGCAATAATTGGTCATCGATTATTAATGGTTGCAAGCTGTCTACTGAAATGAACATGAATTCATACGCTATCGTCAACACCACTAATATGGAGGGTGTAGATGGTTTTCAGTGGTTTGTTGCAAGCAGAAATACCAAACATTTCAGTTCCATTAACAACGCCACACCTCTTGAGAAGTGCAAAGTGTTCTATGTGAACAACCACACTTATGTGGCTCTTGACTGCAATGGTGATGGTAAATACTACGATCTGATTTGCTGGGTAGAGGATCTGTCGCCTGCTAAACGTTATATGGTTGAGGACCTCGGTGCAAAGGGTGACTTCGACTTCAACGATATCGTGTTCGACGTTGTTAAGAAGGCTTCAGGCGGCTATGAGTGTATTGTCCGCGCTATGGGTGGCACATACGAGATATCTATCAAGGTGGGCAACACCACATGGTCGAAGGAAGGTGCTAAGTATGACACGAACACCATGTATAACACCATGGAGGGTGACTACGACCTTACTAAGGAATTAGCCAGATTCGATGTTGCTGGCTGGGTTCCTGAGGCAAACGACGTCACTGTGACTGTTAAGGGCAAGGATGGTGTGTTTGTACTCCCCTTCCCGAAGAACGGCGAGATTCCCTTCATGGTTGCCACAAATATTGGCAAGGCATGGAGCAAGGAGCGTGTCAACGTAAATCAAATCGGTTGGTTCGGTTCGGTTGAGAATAACTGCGAGATCGAAGTTGTAGAGGAGTAATCCCGTAACAGAAATATTATCCAAAAAGCTGGCACCCGAATGGATGCCAGCTTTTTATTTCTAACCCTTTCACCCTTTGTCTGGTTTATAGGGCGTACCGTTTGAATAGTAAGATAAGATGCCCTGAATCTCCTCCAAGGCGTGGCGCAGTTGGGAAATCTCATCGTTATGTTTCATTGCCGGCAGAGGCGTGTCCAACTTACCGTCAACGATGTCATCAGCCACTTTGACCAGTTGTTTCACTGGCTGAAGGGCTTTCCTCATGTACCAATAGCCCGCGATGACCAGAAGCAGTAGGGGGATTAGGATGATCATGAGCACGGTAGCGCCATTGAGATAACAGAGTGTATCAATCGTCTTACACGGTACAGCGGTCACCAATATCCATTGGGTGTATTTCACAGGCATATAGTACAAGTAACATTCCTTGCCGTCGACGATAAACCTGTCTGGCGTTTTATTATCCGTTTTGCCGTTGAGGATCCTGGTAATCACGCCTTCTACATTACTACCATCGCAAGCCTTTACCTGAAGGAAGAAGTTGTCCCTCATGATGCGCCTTTTGTCATAATTGGTGACATATCTGCCGTCGCGATTGATGATAAAACTGTTCGACTTCACCTCAAAAGTGTTTGCAGGGAACAACTTAATCCTATTGATGATAGTGTCTGCCTCGCTCAGCTTGTTTGTGAACCAATCCAGCGAGATGTCGGCTCCAAGCACGGCTACCACGCGTCCTGTCTGATCGTGAATAGGCACCATATAGGCCGATAGCGTCGTCTTTTGATTAAAGTGGTCATAGAACGGTGCAGACCATTGGGCTGTATCGCTGTTGACGACATCGAGGAACCAGCCGGCATTGAGATAGTCGGGTTCTTCATAATACATGTCTTGAGTATAGATGGTGTCCGGTTTGTCAATATCGCGCCAGGCATAGGGACAGAACAGACGTCCTTTCTGGGGGTAGTAGTTTTCGATAAAACTGAGACCGCAGCTTCTTACGCGCGTACCACTCTTAACTATTCGCTCCATCGTCACCTTATGTCCGTCGGGATTGTCCAGCGAATGTTCGAGATAATAGAGGTTATTCGTCACGGCCACGTAAACGTCAGATATCACACGCCTTGTATACTCGTTGGTAATACGCATCTTATTGTGATAAATCTCGGAATAGAACTGGCGTGTTGCTTGTTCCTCCAAATAGAACACGCCGTAGGATATTCCAAGGACGATGATTATCATCAGGAGCAGGAACCTACCAGTAAATCTTCCAACCAATGATGTTCGTTTATCTTTCATAATCTATGTTTATATTTCTCATGCAAATATAATAAGATTTTGGGGGAATCACATGATATGTGTCTGTTTTTTGTATTTCTTTCACACAATCGTCGGGTTACAATGCCAAAAAGTACATTCATTTCCCAAAAAGAACAATTAACGTCTAAATAGAAACGAGAAAATGACTAACAAAACGCGTTTCGTTAGTCGAAAGCTCAAATTGTTAGTCGATATTATATAAAAAAAACGTAATTTTTTCCCCCGTTACAATGGAATTGCGTAAATTTGCACCCAAATTGCGCAATTATAAATGAGTATTACTGGTATAGTAAGAAAGGTGTTTGAGTCTCGCCAACTGGAGTTGGAAAAGCATCAGAACGAGGGAAAGGCGTTGCAGGAAGCAGTGCTGGGTCGCCTGATTGCTGAGGCCAAGGACACGGAATACGGCCGTAACCATGCCTTCGCCACGATGAAGGGCTATGAGGATTTTGCAAGGCATATTCCCGTCAATACCTACGAAGAGCTGAAAGACAGCATCGACCGCATGCGGCATGGTGAGACAGATGTTCTCTGGCCCGGCCGTGTGAAGTGGTATGCCAAGTCGTCGGGTACCACGAACGACAAATCGAAATTCATCCCCGTCAGCCACGAGGGTTTGAAGCGGATGCATTACAGGGGTGGTTTCGACGCTGTGGCGATGTATCTGAGAAACAACCCCAAATCGCGCCTCTTCGACGGAAAGGCCCTGATCCTGGGTGGCAGTCATGCGCCGAACTATAACCTGAAAGGCTCGTTGGTGGGCGACCTCAGTGCCATCCTGATAGAGAATATCAACCCGCTGGCCAATCTGGTGCGGGTGCCCAAGAAGAAGACGGCGCTGATTTCGGATTTCGAGATCAAGCGCGACAAGATAGCCCGTGAGGCAATGAACAGGAATGTGACGAACATCTCGGGCGTTCCCTCATGGATGCTCTCCGTGCTCACAAGGATGATGGAGCTATCGGGCAAGACACATCTGGAAGATGTATGGCCCAATATTGAGATGTTCTTCCACGGGGGTGTGGCCTTTACGCCCTACCGTAAGCAATATGAGCAGTTAATCACCTCGCCGAGGATGCACTATATGGAGACGTATAACGCCAGCGAGGGATTCTTCGGCCTGCAGGATGACCCGGACGACAAGTCGATGCTGCTGATGCTCGACTATGATGTCTTCTATGAGTTTATCCCCATGAACGGCGGCGACACCGTACCGCTCTGGGGTGTGGAGACGGGTAAGAACTATGCGATGGTGATCTCCACCTGCTGTGGCTTGTGGCGTTACGAGATAGGCGACACCATCCAGTTTACGTCGACCAATCCTTATAAGTTTGTCATCACCGGGCGCACCAAGCATTTCATCAATGCCTTTGGTGAGGAACTGATCGTTGACAATGCTGAGAAAGGACTCGCCTACGCCTGTGAACAGACGGGAGCGGAGGTGTCTGAATATACCGCAGCGCCAGTGTTTATGGATGCCAATGCAAAATGCCGTCACCAGTGGCTTATCGAGTTCGCCAAGCGACCCGAGAACCTGCAGTTGTTCTCAGACCTGCTCGACAAGCGCCTCCAGGAAATCAATTCCGACTACGAGGCCAAGCGTTATAAGGATATCACTCTGCAGCACCTGGAGATCATCGAGGCGCGAGAGAATCTCTTCAACGACTGGCTGAAGCTTCGTGGAAAACTGGGTGGACAGCATAAGGTGCCCCGACTGAGCAACAGCCGTGAGACCATCGAGCAGCTGATGGCGTTGAATAAATAAGAGGTGAGAGGCAAGAGGTGAGAAGTGAGAGAAATGATAAGAGTAAGGATGCTGAAAGAGAAATTATATAAAATACGCATGCAGATATTGGTAGTGGTGGGAGTATTCTCTTACCTCTTACCTCTCACCTCTTACCTCTTTACTTCCTGCGCCCGCATGGGACAGCCCGATGGTGGCTGGTATGACGACGACCCGCCGAAGGTGGTGGGCAGTACGCCTGATGACAGGGCTACCAACATCAAGACCAACAAGATTACCATTTTCTTCGATGAGTTTATCAAAATTGATAATCCGACTGAAAAGGTGATTGTCTCTCCGCCACAGTTGGAAACACCTGAAATCAAGGCTTCCGGCAAGAAGATTGTGGTTGAGCTGAAGGACACGTTGAAAGAGAACACCACCTATTCCATCGACTTCAGCGATGCCATCAGCGACAATAATGAGGGAAATCCCATGGGCAACTACACCTTCACGTTCTCTACCGGCGAACAGATCGACACCTTCGAGATTGCCGGCTATGTGCTGGATGCCAGCAATCTGGAGCCAATCAAGGGTATTGCCGTGGGACTCTATGACGACTTGTCGGATACCGCCTTTACCACGAAGCCTCTGATGCGTATCTCACGCACAGACGGCCGAGGCCGTTTTGTGGTGAAGGGTGTGGCCCCGGGTACCTATCGTGCCTATGCCCTTCAGGATATGGACGGTGACTTCTGCTTCAAGCAGATGGGTGAGATGATTGCTTTCAGTCACGAGACATTCAGTCCTTCGTCGAAGCCCGATACCCGCACAGACACCATCTGGCGTGATTCGCTGCATATCGATGCCCTGCGACAGGTGCCCTATACCCATTTCCTGCCCGATGACGTCACCCTTCTGGCGTTCCTGCATCCCCAGACCAACCGCTATCTGTTGAAGACGGAGCGTGCAGAGGCCAATAAGTTCTCGATCTATTTCACCTATGGCGACTCTCTGCTGCCCGAGATCAAAGGTCTGAACTTCGAGGCTGACAGTGCTTTTGTCATTGAGACCAACGAGAAGCGCGACACGGTTCACTTCTGGTTGCGCGACACCACACTCATCAACCAAGACACCCTCCGGATGGATATCACCTATCACATGACCGATACGTTAGGCAATCTTGTATTGTACACCGACTCAGCCTTGGAGATACTGCCCAAGGTGCCGTATGAGAAACGTGTGAAGGAGCTGAACAAGGAGATAGAGAAATGGCAGAAGCAACAGGAGAAGCGGAAGAAAAACGGACAGCCCTACGATTCCATCTATCCCGTGAAACCCCTGGAGGTGAAATACAACATACCTTCCTCCGCCACTCCGGAGTCACGTATTACCGTGGAGATGCCAACGCCATTGGAGGTCTGTGACACCTCGAAGGTGCACCTTTATTCGATGATCGACTCCGTGTGGTATCAGACGCCCTGCGAATTCCGGCAGGTGCCGAACACCTTACGACAATATGAACTATTGGTCGACTGGCGATTAGAAACGGAATACAGCTTCGAGGTCGACTCCGCTGCCTTTGTCGATATCTATGGCGTGGCGTCGAAAGCCAATAAGCAGGGTATCAAGGTAAAGGGCCCGGACGACTTCAGTCTGCTGGTGGTGAATGTCAGTGGTCTGGAAGTTGCCGACACCTCGATTATCGTCCAGTTGCTCAGCAGCTCAGACAGTCCGGAACGGGAAGTGCGTGTGAAGAAAGGTGCGGCCCGGTTTGAATACCTCTCGCCAGGCAAGTACTATATGCGTGCCTTTGTGGATGCCAACGGCAATGGCATCTGGGATACGGGCGACTATAAGGAAGATCGTCAGGCTGAAGAAGTATATTACTATCCTCAGGAGATAGAATGTAAGGCGAAATGGGATGTGACCAAGTCGTGGAACGTGAAAGAAAAACCACGTTTCCTCCAGAAGCCCGGTGCCATCACCAAGCAGAAGCCTGATCAGGAAAAGAAACTGAAGAACCGCAATGTTGAGCGGGCCAAGCAGTTGGGAATAGAGTATCTCAAGACCAAGGGAGTAAGACTATAACATAAAAACGAGAATAAGATTAACAATGAATATGACAATGAAAAGAATCATGATTTTCCTCTTTGCCTTTCTGCCGATGATGTCGCAGGCGCAGTGTGGCATTGAGAATACAGCCTTTAAGTCAGGAGAGGTGCTGGAATATGACTTGAAGTTCAACTGGAAACTCATCTGGTTTACGGTAGGTACCGCCACGATGGATACCAAGATGACAAAGTTTGAAGGTAAGGATGCCTGGCGGTCGTATCTGATCACGAGGGGTAACAATACCCTCGACAAGTATTTCATGATGCGCGACACCCTGCTCAGCTACTGTAATCCCGATCTCTCTCCACTCTACTTCCGCAAGGGAGCCCGTGAGGGAAGCCGTTACTATGTGGATGAGGTATGGTACTCCTATCCTAATGGCAACTGCCAGTTAAAGAAGCATCGTATCGATGCCGATGGTGAGGTGCACTGGAAGACCAGTACCTATAAGAACTGTATCTACGACATGATGTCGATCTTCCTCCGTGCCCGTAATTTCGATGCGTCGAAGCTAAAGAAGGGCGAGGTGATTCCCATGCCTATCAGCGATGCCCGTAACTTGTCAAACTCGTGGCTGAGCTATCGTGGTAAGACCAATTACAAGATGGACAGCACCAAGGAGAAATTCCGCTGTCTGGTCTTCTCATTCTGGGAGAATGAGAATGGCAAGAGTCATGAACTCATCCGTTTCTACGTGACGGACGATCAGAACCATATCCCCGTGCGTCTTGACATGTTCCTTAGCTTCGGTTCTGCCAAAGCCTTCCTCAAGAGTTATAAGGGGGTTCGTGGTCCGATGTCGTCGAAAGTGCAGTAACACCTCCCGTTACCCGTGACAATTCATTCAAGGTGAGCAGGCGTCGTTCTGATGCCAGCTCATCTTTGTTTTTGCGCTTTTGGTTTTTATTCATCATGTCTGTGGTTTATAATTGGCGTAATGACATTTCGTAGAAGAGTCCTTTCTTTTCCATGAGTTCCTCGTAGGTGCCCTCTTCGGCGATCTTTCCCTTGTCGAGTACGATGATACGGTCGCAATGACGGATCGTTGACAGACGCTGGGCGATGACGACACGGGTGCAATGAAGCTGGTCGAGATTCTCGCTGACCTGCTTCTGCGAGATGTTGTCGAGGGCCGACGTGGCTTCGTCGAAGAAGATGATATCCGGCTTGGATATCAGGGCTCTGGCGATGAGGATTCGCTGCTTCTGTCCACCGCTGAAACCGCTACCGCTTTCATTGATCAAGGTGTTCAGGCCCATCGGCATCCTACGAACATCCTCCTCAAGACTGGCCATCCGCAGGGCCTCCCAAGCGTCTTCATGCGTGGCCCAGGGTGCGGTAATGGTGATATTCTGGAAGAGATTGCCCGTGAAGAGGTTACCACTTTGCAGACAACAGCCTATCTTACGGCGCAGACTCGTCTTGTCGACCTTTGCCAAGTCATAGTTATCGTAATAGATACCGCCAGAGAGCGGTTGTTCGAAGCCCAGAAGCAGGCGCATCAGCGTAGACTTTCCGCTGCCCGACCTGCCAACAAGTCCGACATACTCGCCCGGCTCTATGCGCAAGGAAAGATCGTCGAGCACCAGAGGACCCTCTTCTTCATAGCGGAAACTCAGGCCACTGACCTCTATACCGCCAAACAGATCGTCCACCTGCAGGGCTTTGGCCTCCATCTCAGGAACGGCTTCGAGGATGGGTTTGACGGATTTCAGAAGCGGCTTGATTCTGGCCAGCGACGGTACTACGGTATTCATCTGTGCCATTGCTGCCGTCATCATGCCGAAGGCAGAACTGAAAGCAATATAGTCGGAGGGAGCCACATGATTGGAAAGGGTAGACCAGAAGATGAGCATCGTGCCTCCGATGGCGAGGAACGCTGTCAGGGCTGTATACAGACGGGAGATAAAGGCCGGATTATAGAGCAGACGGGCCTGATCTGTATATTGGTCAAGCCATCGGGTAAAGGCACGGTTCTCAGAACCCGTCAGCTTGATCTTCTGGATACCTGCAAACATATTATACTCCAATCCGCTGAGTTTCGTGGACTTCTCTGTATACTGGCTCTGGATTCTGACGGTCCGTCTGTAAACCAACAGGAGGACAAGGGCTTGCAGGACCAGGATACCAAGGGCGGGGAAAAGCAGGGATTTTCCGTAAATCCATAGCTGCATCAGATAGATCACCGAGAGCACGACAGAAAGGCCTGCACCGATGATCGTCTCATTAATCATGCCGGAAAGAATGGACACATTGTTGAGTTTGGCACTCAGTTCACCGCTCGCATTCTTTGAAAAGAAGGTGGGCGAGAGCAGGAAGGTACGCGCCATCATGGAATTCTGGGTATGAAGGTCCACAATATGTTGCACGCGGGTAATGTAAAGGTCACGGGTGAATGTCAACAACACAGTACCGATGGTGGCACCCAACAGCAGACCCATGATGGGCCATAGATCAGAGGCATCGCCGGTAGGAATGACGGTGTCGAAAATGAGTTTGTTGGCCATAGGGGTAAACATACCCAACAACACAACCACGAGGGCCGCTATACAAAGCATCACGGCATTGGGTCCGGAAACCACGCCCCAAGCGAAACTGATGAGGTCTTTGGTGTCCAAGGCACGCAAAGGTAAGGGTTTGGTAAAGGTCAGGGCCGTTGGTTTGAGCTCATGCTCCATCTCCTTCTTACCGATGGTTCTGACCATACCATTGCGGTCTAGATAATGATAGCCCAGTCCGTTGCCGGTTGGCGTCAGGGCCAGGAGTTGACCGTCCTTGGCATAACCGAGCAGTGGTCCGACACACGCACGCCACCAGTCGCCCGTCAGCCGGATACGACGCATGAGGATGCCACGGGGTCGCAGAATTTCCGTCAGCTTCTCCTCAGGAGAAACGATGTCGTTCTCCTCCAAGTCGTAATCCTTGACGCCCAACGCATCGAGCAGTTGTCTGAGTGCCGACTGGCTCGTCTGGGGAATGACGCTTTTCTTGCGCAAGAATCCCAGCCTCTGGGCACCACGGTCCAAAGCTGCTGCCAGGAGGGACTTCTCCAACTGCCTGCGTTTGTTGATCTGTTTAATATAGATGGCCATGACTATTCACTCTTCATTAAATCCCTATATAGTCCTTCCTTTACGATCAACTCCTCATGCGTGCCGCGCTGGAGGATCTTTCCCTGATCCATGACGAGGATCTCATCACAATCACGGATGGTAGAGAGACGATGGGCAATAATAATCTGCGTGGGACCCATCATCCGGATCGATGCCATCACTTCATCCTCTGTCTTCGGATCCAGCGCCGAGGTCGCCTCATCCATAATGAGCACGGCAGGCTCCTTGGCCAGGGCAGTGGCTATCTCCATCCTCTGCCGCTGTCCGCCCGAGAAGTTCTGACCACCTCTGATAAGCTTTGTTCCGAAGCCATCAGGACGACTGACGATATCGTTACGTATCTGGGCATCGTTGCAGGCCATCATCAGCGTGAAGTCCTCGATACTCTCGTCCCACATACGGATATTCTGTGCGACAGTATCATCGAAGAGCACGACATTCTGATCGATGACGGCTACCGAGTTCGTCAGTTCCTCTGAAGAGATGCTTTCTATGGGTCTTCCATCGAACAGGATCTCTCCCGACCAGGGCTTATAAAGGCCTGAGATGAGTTTGGCGAGGGTTGATTTGCCGCATCCGCTACTACCCACGAAGGCCACACTATGGCCCGGTTCGATGCGCAGACTGAAGTTCTCGATAAGTGGGGGCTGAAGCGTGGAATAGCCAAAGGTGACGTTTTTCAGTTCCACCAGTCCACCCAATTTGCCCTCATACATCTCACCCTCGTTCTCACGATGGTCCTCCGGGAATTTCATCACATCCTCGATACGTTCCATCTGACTGCGCATCACCACGATGGTCTTCGAGGCGTTGACGATATCGTTGACAGGCGAGAGGAACGACGACATGAACCCTTGGAAGGCCAGGAGCATACCAACCGACAGTTCGCCTTTCAGAATCAGCAAAGCACCAAGGATCAAGATCGCAGTATTGACCAGTCCGTTCATAAGAATCGGCATCAGGTTCATCTTCAGCTGCTGTTCTGTGGCATTGCCTTCCATATTGAATTTCTTGGCCCAAAGACCGCTCCAGTATTCAAAGAAGCCCGCCTCAGCACCGGCAGCCTTGATGCTCTCCATGTTGTCGATGCAGGAAACGGTCGCTGAGAAATACTTGCCCGTACTCTGTTCCATCGAATGGATGAGATTGATACGTTGATTGGAATGGTATTGCATGATGACCAGGTTGACAGCAGCGGCAATGATACCCACCATGGTAAGCAAAACCGAATAGCTAAGCATCAGGGCAAGATAGAGTCCGAGCAGGGCAATATTGATAATCTGCGGCGCCAATACCTCTACGAGTGAGTGGGTGATGGTCTCATTCAGGTGTTGACGCTGCTGCAGCTCACCCACACTTCGCATGGAAAAGAAGGATATTGGCAGTCGCAGCACATGGTTCAGATACTTCACATTCCCTTTCATTGCCAATGATCCGGCTACCCGTTTCGCATAGCGGGCCTGCAACAATACCAATACGAACTGGAACAGAGCCACCGTTCCCATGATCAGGAAGAAGGTAGAACTCCAGTCACGGTTCTTGCCAGAAAGGATCTCATCCAAAAAGATACGGGTAAAGAGTGGGATAACGAGTGCGACGAATGCGGCTAAGAGAGCGAAGACAGAAGTAAGCCAGAAAGCCTCACCGGCACCTTGCAGGTATTTTCTGACATACGACAGGATACGGGTGCGATGCCCGCCTTTTTCAAAGGCTTCCGTTGGGGCAAACGTCAATGCTACACCCGTGAAGGACTTCCTGAAATCATCGATAGGCACTTCCACAGGACCGGCATTAGGATCGTTCAGACAAGCAACTCCTTTTTTGAAGCCCCTGAAGACCACGAAATGGTTGAAGTTCCAATGGATAATGGCAGGTTGCATACCCTCGAGCGCCTCAGGCATCACCTGATAGCCTTCAGCCTCCAGACCATAGTTCCGGGCAGCCAATACAATATCCTTTGCAGAACTGCCATCGCGTGAAACGCCACAGGCAGCACGCACCTCTTCCAAGGGCAGCCACTTGCCGTAATGCGCCAGAATCATGGTCAGTGAGGCAGCGCCACACTCCACAGATTCCATCTGCATGACCATTGGCATTTTCACGACCTTGCTCATATCAATTGCCTGTAGCCGATTCTACTGCATTGTCGACAGCTCCGATGAGCACCTGCCACACGGGTTTCTGCTGGGTAATAATCTGAATATTACAGAGCGAACCCGTATTCACCTTCAGACCCTGACTTTTGGCACGACTCCACACCAGTTGACCATCTTTCTCTTCCAACCTGACACGAACCTCGTAGATGGCCTCACCATCTTTGAGAAACGCAGCCAAGGGATCCAACTTCAACCGTCGTATCACATCGTCTTTGGTAGTGGGAAATTGTTCGATGCCTTCGACACTGCCATAGGCATAACCCCAGTTCTCCCGCTGCAGGTCAGCGGGGGTTGCCTGTACCTGTTGTCCCGGTTTCAGCTTCCTCAAGTCGTTGAAAGACACATAGCAGAGCAGCTCCCGTCCTTCTGTTTCCGGCATCAGCCAAGCTTGTCCGTGACTCACCAACACATTGTCATTCGTCCCAATGGCAGAGTCATTCAGGGCCGTCACTTCGCCAAAGGGGAATACTATCCCCTGAGCGGTCACCTTATCGTTGATCGTGCCAAAAGCACACCAATAGACACCTACCGCCACCATGGCCAACATGACACCCAAAACCAGCCTCAGCTTTGGCGAGGCCACACGTGCCATCTCTTCGGCCTCACTATGGTCGTTGAGGGCTTCCAAGGCTTCTTTATTGAATATGTCAGCCATACCTTCGTCTATTTTTCAATGGTAATAATCCGGGTGAAACCGGTCATTTGGAAAATCTTGAAAATAGAAGTACTCACATGTGTCACTTTGATCTGTCCGTTGAGCTTGCGCGTCACGATACGCATCATCTCCTGAATGACACGCAAACCGGAACTGGAAATATACTGCAGCTCCGTACAGTCAAACTCCAGGTCAATCCCCTTTTCCAACACAGCCTCTACCTCCCTTTCGAACTGTGTGGCATTCAGGGTGTCAATCCGTTCGCCGGTTTTTACAATGGTTTTTCCGCCTTCTTTAATGATTGTTGTCATATGCTTGAGTAAACTGAGTATTCTGAGTAATCTGAATCCTATAAAATTTCATCAAACGGGGTTGCATTTACACAGCGCAGGTTCTTCTCCAACTGGGCCGTGCTGCTGGCGCCTACCAGAACAGATGTAACACCTTTCTGGTGGAGAATCCACGCCAAGGCCATTTCCGCCAAGGTTTCTCCACGATTCTGGGCAGCTTCGTTGTAACGGCGCAGTTTGGCGAGCAATTCCGGGGTGAGCATCTCTTCTTTCAAGAACTTACCCTTCGACATGCGCGAGTCCTGGGGGATACCGTTTAGGTAACGGTCTGTGAGCAGACCCTGTGCCAATGGTGAGAACGAGATAAAGCCGATACCCTCCTCTGCGCAGAAATCGAGGATGCCCTCTTCCTGCGGCTCACGATCGAGCATATTCAGCTTACCCTGATAGATCAGCAGGGGCACATCGCGCTCCTTCAGATATTTGGCAGCGAAACGGGTGGCATCGAGTGGCCAACGGGAAATGCCAACGTAGAGCACCTTACCTTGACGCACCATATCAACCAACGCCTGAAGGGTTTCCTCCAACGGCGTATTGGGATCGTAACGATGGCTGTAAAACAAATCTACATAGTCGATCTTCATCCGCTTCAGACTCTGGTCAAGCGAGGCCATCAGATATTTCCTGGACCCCCAGTCGCCATAAGGTCCGGGCCACATGTCGTAGCCAGCCTTCGACGAGATGAAGAGTTCATCGCGATACGGACGGAAATCCTCATCCATCAGTCGCCCCATCGTCTCCTCTGCCGAACCATACACAGGTCCGTAATTGTTGGCCAAATCGAAGTGGGTAATGCCGTGATCAAAGGCATAATGGGTAATCTCACGACTGCGCTCATAGGGGTCGACACTGCCGAAGTTATGCCAGAAACCGAGGCTCACCTTTGGTAATAAGACACCCGAACGTCCACAGCGTTCATATTCCATTCCGTTGGAGTAACGGTCCTTGTTAGCGTAATAGAGTTCCTTCATATTGGTTGATTTTCTGCAAAGGTAATCATTTTTATTGAAAAATACACAAGCGGTAGCAAATTTTTCACTTTTCACTCTTCACTTTTCACTTCTTTTTTGTATATTTGCACGCAAAAATCAAAGAAGCATGACTAACCACCCCAATGAAACCCCACAAAAGCTGACCCGATCGAAAGAGATGGAGGAGAAGATGCAACGGTTTACCGATGCAGGAAAATACGAACAGGATCAGTTTATCGACTTTGAGCCCGAGCGGCATATCTATACCTATAACGGCCAGATACGACTCTTGCCCGTAAGTGCGCTGATAGCCTATTTCTTTGAGAAATTCGATGCACAGTCAGCGGCCCAACGGCAGTTTGAGCGCTATGGCACCCCCATTGAAGAAACGCTGAAGAAATGGGAACGGATTGGCAAGATGGCCCGTGAGGTAGGCACCTTCGTACATGAGCAGACGGAGAACTATTTCCGTGACGGGACTTTTGCGAGCGCCTGTCCCTTTTCATTCGAAGATACCACAGAGATAATCAGTGTGGAGAAGGAGCGCCAGCATTTCCTCCACTTCGTCAGCGACTATAGTATCCAGCCCTATCGACAGGAGTGGCCCGTCTACGATACAGACCTGAACATCGCCGGCACCATCGATATGGTGTGTAAGGAAACTGACGGCGAGTTTACCATCTACGACTGGAAACGCAGCAGCAAGGTGGTGAATGTCTTAGGTCAACCCGTGGTGGAGGCCTTTGGCGGCAAACGGGGGTTCAACGGCATCTCGCTACCCGATACGCCCTTCTATCACTATTGCATCCAGCAGAACCTCTACCGTTATATGCTCGAGGCACACTATGGGCTGAAGGTCAAGGCCATGAATCTGGTGGTGTTGTGTGCCGACTATCCCTCGTATATGGTTGTCAACGTACCAAAAATGGACGAGGTCATCGAACAGATCATCGCTGTTTGTCATCAGAAAGACCTGGGTCATCAGTTATTGACAGACTAACGACCCAGGCCTCATCTTTTTATTTGTTTTTTATCCTACCTGACTGCCAGGCTTGACATCCTTGGTGGTGGTAACCACACTGAGACTCTCGTCAGCATCTACGGCAGAGAGGATCATGCCCTGACTCTCAATACCCATCATCTGTCGAGGGGCGAAATTGGCCACGAAGAGGATGCGCTTGCCAATGAGTTCCTCGGGATTCTCATAGAAAGCGGCAATACCCGAGCAGATAGTACGATCCGTACCTGAACCATCATCAATCGTAAACTGCAGGAGTTTCTTCGACTTCTTCACCTTCTGGCAATCCTTCACCAGACCAACGCGGATATCGAGTTTCTCGAATTCCTCGAAACTGACGGTATCCTTAATAGGAGCGGCCTTGTAGTTGGCTGCCTCGTTTGCCTTCTTGGTGGCCTCGAGTTTGTCGAGCTGCTTCTGAATCACATCATCTTCAATCTTCTCGAAGAGCAGAGCAGGCTCGCCCAACTGATGACCGGCCTTCAGCAGATCTGTGCTGCCCAACTGCTCCCACTCGAAGCTATCGATATTGAGCATCTCGCGAAGTTTCTTACTGCTGAACGGCAGGAATGGCTCAAAGGCAATCGCAAGATTAGCTGTGAGCTGCAAGCAGATGTTCAGGATTGTCTCACAACGCTTTGGATCAGTCTTCCAAACCTTCCAAGGCTCACACTCTGTGATGTAACGGTTACCAATACGAGCCAGGTTCATAGCCTCGAACTGAGCATCGCGGAACTTGAACTGCTCCAACAGAGCCTCAACCTTCTCCTTCACGTCCTTGAACTCCTCAAGGGCAGCCTTATCTACATCCTGCAGTTCGCCACAAGCAGGCACCACACCATTCCAGTACTTCTTCGTCAACTGGAGGGCACGATTCACAAAGTTACCATAAACGGCAACCAGTTCGTTGTTATTGCGATCCTGGAAATCCTTCCAAGTAAAGTTATTGTCCTTCGTCTCAGGTGCATTGGCTGTCAGCACATAGCGCAATACATCCTGCTTGCCAGGCATATCTACCAGATACTCATGCAACCAAACAGCCCAGTTGCGAGAGGTCGAAATCTTATCGTTTTCAAGATTCAGGAACTCGTTAGCAGGCACGTTATCAGGCATGATATACTTACCGTGAGCCTTCATCATCACAGGGAAGATGATGCAGTGGAACACGATATTGTCCTTACCGATGAAATGTACCAGACGCGTATCCTCATCCTGCCACCATTTCTCCCAGTTGCCCCACTTCTCAGGCTCCTTGGCACAGAGTTCGACCGTATTCGATACATAGCCGATAGGCGCATCAAACCAGACATAGAGCACCTTACCCTCAGCATCCTTTACAGGCACAGGGATACCCCAGTCCAAGTCGCGCGTCATCGCACGTGGCTGAAGATCCATATCGAGCCAGCTCTTACACTGACCGTATACATTAGGACGCCACTCTTTATGACTCTCGAGAATCCACTGCTTCAACCACTCCTGGTATTCGTTCAGGGGCAGATACCAGTTCTTGGTCTTCTTCAGCACTGGCGTAGAACCCGAGATGGTTGACTTCGGATTTATCAGTTCTGTGGGTGACAGGTCGCGTCCGCACTTCTCACACTGGTCGCCATAGGCACCCTCATTGTGACAATGGGGGCATTCGCCTGTTACATAACGGTCAGCCAGGAACTGCTTGGCCTCCTCGTCATACAATTGCTCGGTGGTTTCCTCAGTCAGTTTGCCCTCGTCGTAGAGTTTCTTAAACCACTCAGCGGCGAACTTGTGATGCGTCTCTGAAGTGGTGCGGCTATAGATATCAAATGAAATGCCAAACTCCTCAAACGAGTCCTTGATCATCTTATGATAGCGGTCTACCACATCCTGTGGGGTGATGCCCTCCTTGCGGGCACGTACCGTAATGGGCACACCATGTTCGTCAGAACCTCCGATAAACATCACCTCGCGCTTCTTCAGTCTCAGATAGCGCACATAGATATCAGCTGGCACATACACACCAGCCAGATGGCCGATATGCACACCGCCATTCGCATAAGGCAGCGCCGACGTCACCGTCGTACGCTTATAAGTCTTGTTCTCCATGTCTTAAATACGTATTTATTTTTTCGCCTGCAAAGGTACAAATAAGTGGCGGAAAAACCAAATTATTTTGAGTTTTTCCGCCACGTGAGTATCTTCAAGCAACTTATTTGCTCAACTGCTTCTTGCCACGCTGGATGACAATGCCCTTATAGTTGGCATTCACCTTCTGGCCAGAGAGGTTGTAAAGCGCATCATCCGATGACGGCTCATCCATCACCACCCCATTGATGCCTGTTACCAAACTGAATTTAATCTTATCAATGTTGCAGTTTGAACCGGTAATGATGAGGCGGAGAATCTGCTCGCCAGCCTCCAGTTCTACGGTTCCCTCTACAACCTTATAAGTATCCCAGCTATTGTTACCAGTCTGCGGTACTTTGACATCTGCCAGTTTCGTGATAGTCTTATCTTTCCTTATGTTGATTGAGAATCCGGAGTTTGTGGTACCTGAAGAGACCGTCGCTTCATAGCTGTAAGTACCGGCTTCCTTCACATTGATCGTATATTCTACCCACTCGCCTGTATTTGTGTAACCGATGGCTTTGCCATTATTGCCGTTGACGATATCCACGCCATCTGCAGAACGGTAATTAGCATCACCCTGATTATCCGGATCGTTATCATGGTAAGCGGCACCTTCACCACCCTTATCGAAATACTCGGCCTGTAAGGTTCCTGGAATATTAAAGGGCTTGCCGGCAGCAAATGGTTCACGCTTAGGATTGACGTTCAGGGTATAAGTGGCCGTCTTCGACTTGCCATCGACATCTGTTGCGATAGCTGTAACAGTATAACGGCCTTGCTCTGTAGGCTCATATTCAATGGTATAAGGTGCCTCCGTCAACGTAGCGATCAGCAGGTTGTTCACATACACCTTCACATTGGCAATGGTACTCGTCTTCGACGAAGCATTCACCGTGATAGTAGCTTTATCGCCGCCAAGAATGGCAACAGACGTGTCTTCAGAGAAACCAACCTCAATATTTTCATCCTGACTGTCTTTCTGGAAGGTAAGGTTCTTGATATAGAAACCGCCCTTGTCGATATTCAGACAGAGTCTGTGACGACCGGCTGTCAGCGGCTTCTTGAGGTCTAAATGCATTGTCTGGAAATTGGTGTTGCTGCCAGTCTTTGGAACCTCTATCATGTCTGCGAAGAATGTCAGACCGTCGAGAGAATACTCTGACAGGTGGAAAGTACCACCATTAACCGTTGAGGCCACTTCAGCATCGAAAGTATAGAGTCCGTCTTCCTTCACATCCACCGTATACTCCATCCATCCACCAGTCTGGGTGGCGGATCCTGTACGTGAAGCTTTGTTATAGACGACGCCAGAAGCACCCTTGTCATATTCTCCCACGACAATGGTACCTGGCAAGGTGAATGCGGTCTCATTGTATGGCTCACGCTTTGCTGTTGTGCTTAACGCTGTAATGACTGAGTAACGCTCATATGTCTTGCCGTCGTTGGTATAAACGATGGCCTTCAGCGTCTTTTTTCCAGAAGTGGCAGGGGTATATTCTGTCACGTAGGGTTCCTCTGTCATCGTGGCTAACAATTCATTCTCGGCATACAGTTCCACCTTGTCAATGGCAATGTCAGCCTTTTCTGCCTTGTAATCATCCGTGATGACAGTACGTACCTTGACGGGCAGAACATCGCCAGCGGCAACCTTTGTCTCCAGAGGCTTCACAAACACGCCCATACGCTTCTTCATGCCTGGATAGGGACTCTTGGCATTCTTGGCAGCATCGCTCTGCATATACTCACGCAACCAGGTCATGGCAGGACGATCCTTGCCGTTCTTGATGATACCAGAGTTATCAACCCAAGTCGCTCCATGGATAAAGCCCCAGATGGTGACACCTGCGCAGTAGTCAGCTTCCCACATCAATGGGAGAATACTTTCATATTGCTGTTTCTGCTTGTTATCATCTGCGATATCGATATCCAATTCTGTGATGTACATAGGCATCTTCAGAGCGTCCTGCTGCTTTTTCATCACGTTCTTCAGATTGGTTGCACTGATGTTATTCACATCGTGCGACTGGTTGCCATAGGCATCGATAGGGGCGCCGGCATCACGCAGCGTCTGCACTAAGGTGATGTAGGCGTCCACATCATGCTGGAAAGAATTATAGTCATTGTAAATCAGGATGGAATTGGGGAAGCGCTCATGAGCCAGCTCGAAGGCTTTGATGAGCCAGTCGTAACCGGTCTTACCTTCACCGCCCAACGACTCCTTCATCATCGGGTTACCTTGCTGGTGCATACCCACAGCCTCGTTAACCACGTCGATCATTGGCAAGGTGGCATATTTGTCTCTGATATGGTCAAACCAGTTCAGAATGGCAGCATAGCGCTCTTTGATTGACAGACTGGTACTGAACCAGTTTGGATATTGTGCACCCCAAACGAAGGCATGGAACTTATAGGTGAAGTTATGTTGATTGGCATAGTTGAAAGCCCTGTCACAACCCCAGTTAAAGCTGCCTCTTGTTCCTTCAACAGATTGCCACTTAGACTCGTTTTCACAAGTAATCTGGTTCCAGAGTTTATAGTACGATGCTACACCGCCTCCAGCCTCAACTTGGCCTCGTGTGGTAATGTTACCCAGGAACTTGTCCGGATTGCTTGATAACTGTGCATGCGCAGCGGTCGTCAAGAGACCGGCAGCACATACGAAAATTGTTTTTTTCAGTGATTTCTTCATTGTAGTTTATTATTGTTTTGATTTTCGCTGCAAAGGTAGCTATTTATTACTATTTACTTTTTGTACTATGTTTCAAAAAAGTTAGGAAATGTGTCAGCCATAGCCCAATAAAGGTCAGCAGGCCGTTGAGCATCAGCAGTTCGTAGCCGAAACGATAGTTCCACAGGTGTTGCGTCATCATGTCGAGCGCATAGCAAATCACAGGGGATGCGATGCAGATATAAGGCACCAGACGGTCATTTGGCTGCTGCTTGGTGAAGAGTCCGAAGACAAATAGTCCGAGCAGCGGACCATAGGTATAAGAGGCGAGAATATAGACGGCATCGATGAGCGATGTGGAGTTGACAGCCTTGAACAACAGGATAAACAAGACAAAGATGAAACACATGGCTATATGCATGCGCTTTCGCAACAGTTCGTTGTCGGGTTGGCGACGGATATCCACGCAATAGCAGGTGGTGAGCGATGTCAAGGCGGAATCGGCACTCGAGAACGAAGCGGCCACAATACCCAAGACAAATAAGTGAAGAGTGAAGAATGAAGAGTGAAGAATGCTGGTGCCTTGAACGAAGGTGGGGAGCAGTTCATCGCCTTTGAGTTCTGAACCCAACACCATCGACAGCAGCACACCCAATGAGAGGAAGAGCAGGTTGGCGGGTACGAAGGCGACACCATAGGTACACATATCTTTCTGTGCATCGCGCAGGGTCTTGCAGGTCAGGTTCTTCTGCATCATGTCCTGATCGAGTCCCGTCATCACGATGGCGATGAAGGCACCGCTCAGAAACTGTTTCCAGAAGTTATGTGGCGACACCCAGTCGTCGAACACGAAGATGCGGCTCATCTCACTATCAGCAATGGCACTGACAGCCTCACCCACAGAAAAGTGCAACTGTCCGATAGCCTCCAAGATGATCAGCATTAAGGCCGTAAAGAGGCATAAGGTCTGGAAGGTATCCGTAAACACCAGCGTCCCGATGCCGCCCCGACGTGTATAGAGCCAGATGAGCAGCACCATCCCCACCACATTCACGACAAAGGGAATTCCCGCCGGTTCGAAAACGAACTGCTGGAGGATGATGCAGACCACGTAAAACCGCACTGAAGCACCCACCATCTTCGACAACAGGAAGAACCAAGCGCCCGTCTGATAAGAACGGTTTCCAAGCCGCTGACCTAAATAGGTATAGATGCTCGTCAGCTGGAGGCGGTAATAGAGCGGCAACAGCACAAAAGCGATGATGAAGTAGCCCACGATAAAACCAAGGCACATCTGCAGATAGGTCATCTGCGACGTCAGCACCATACCTGGCACGCTGACGAAAGTAACACCGGATATCGAGGCACCTATCATACCGAAGGCCACCATATACCAAGGCGCCTTGCGGTTGGCACGATAGAACATATCGTTATTGGCCTTGCGGCTCGTCAGGTGACTGATGCCGAAAAGCACGACGAAATATGCCAGGACTATCAGGAGTATCGTCATAACAGACTGCAAAGTTAAACAATTTTTTGGCACGCGCCAAAAAAATGCCCAACTTTGCAGCCGATACCACCACTTATCTTAGAATTCCACTCTATAAGCGATATTGGGGAATGTCAGCGAGGTGAACTTATCGACGATCTCGTGTGTCTTCAGATCGAAGGTCTGCCCTTGGAACGTCTTCATCTGAAGATATTCGAGAATGAAGTGATGCGAGGTATGCTTCTTGTTGATGGTATATTTCACGGAGAAGGCATAGCCCACATTCATTCCCTTCTGCTCGGAGTAGGGGTCAGCGCCGTCAACCTCAGGAATCGACTTGTCGGGACGCTTCATGATATCCTCGAAGGTGGTACCTTCAGGAATCGGGGTATAGCGGTCGCCACCCATCAGCGTGAGTCGGCCATTGACGCCAAACACATTTTTGCGGGCCTTGCCTACCATCCACTCTTTACCACCCAGGATATTCGTGATATAGCCGCGATCGTGGCGTGAGTGGTGCCACTCGCCTTGGGCATCACGATATTCTGACTTGAATAAGGTCGCTGTCAGCATACCGTAGAAGCCATCCTTCAGATAGCGCTCCAGCGTGAGGTCGATACCATAGTTACGACCAGCCCCCTCGTTTACCAATGCACGATCCTGGAGGAAACTGCGATGATTGAGAATCGAATAGGTGCTACCCTGCTCCACGGGCACGTCGAAGAGCCACTGCCAGTAGGGCTCGATCTTCAGCATGGCATTCTCGCCCAAACGTTGGGCAAACGAGGCAGAGATATGGTGCGAACGGGTCAGGCCGAGATCCTCATTAGGATTGCCATCCGCCATCGTGACAAAATACGTGTCAGTAGACTCCTTACGACTGTTCAGGGCATAGGCCAGCGAGAGCGTGCTCGATGGCGAGGTCTTATACTGCATGCTGACACGCGGTTCCACAAGCCACTGGTTGTTCAGGTTGAACCACATCACATTCACACCTGCCACTGTCGAGAGCCGCTTGCTAAGTGCCACCTTGTGATTGGTATACAAACGCGTCAGACCCGTATTTCCTTCTGACTCATAGACACGATACAACGGACCGCCTGTCTCGTGAATCCAGTCGAGCCATGTGTTGAAGTCGAGGTGCTGATGCTCGAAGCCGTTCTGCATCGTATAGCGCGACGAGAACTTATGCTGGTGCTGCGTGCTGATGATTACATTCCACTGCGCATTGCGCCCATCCATGCCTGGCGTCTGCGTCATCTGCTCGTCGTAATTATTGACGCCCAGTTTCCGGTAGGCGCCCGTAAAGGCCACGCTGGAGTGAAGTGTGCCACCCGACTTGAAGCGAATCGTGTGGGTAAGTCCCAAGGCACAGTTACGCTGACGTGACCAGGAGTCATTCGAGTCCCATAACGTTTCCCATTCCGACACGTCAGGCACCTCGTTCTCATAGTTGTCAACCAAGCCTGTAAACCACAAGGCGAAAGTTCCTGCTTTCGTGGTGGGCATATTCAGTTTGAAACTCAGATCCTGATAGTCGAGTGTTTCTTTTTCCATATTGATGGCGTGCAACTTCTTGGCGATTTCAAGGAAACTGTAACGGTAGTTCACGAGATACGAGGCCTTCGACCCCTTACCCAAAGGACCCTCGGAGGCGAAATCGACACCCAAGGTTCCCACTTGCACGGCATGCTCGTATTTGGTGTTGTTACCCACACGCATCTTCATGTCGAAGGCACCAGAGAGGGCATTGCCAAACTCTGCCGGCATGGCTCCCGTGAGGAAATCGCTATTGGCCAGAACCGTTCCGTTGAGCGAGGTAAACACACCACCGCCAGCTTCTGTGATCTCTGCAAAGTGGTTGGGATTGTTCACCTCGACTCCCTCCACACGCCATTGCAACATCTGTGGCGAGTTACCGTGAATCGAGATGCCGTTGGTAGCACCGCCCGTCGCTACACCAGCAAACATCGAGGCCGTACGGGCAGGATCGGCCATACCGCCAGCATAGCGGGTGGCCTCCTCTACACTGAACATACGGGCACCCACTTGCGCCATCTCATTCAGGGGCTGCTGCTTGTTCACGCGGGGCTTGATCACCACCTCGCCCAATTCCGAGATACTTTCTCGCATGCGCAGGTTCAATACCAATTCCTTACCCGACGACACCAACTGCTCTTTCAGCAGTACAGGTTCGTAGCCAATATAGCTCGCACGGACCGAATGTCGTCCTACGGGTACATGATAAATCACAAAGTTACCATCGATATCCGATACGGTAGCCAGAGTAGTGCCGTTTTCAACGGTAATCGTCACACCAATCATCGGCTCACCCGAAGCCACGTCGCAGACCTGTCCGCGAACGGTCTGAGTGGTCTGGTCCATCTGGTTTACGGTCTCTTCCTGAGCCCTCATCACTGAGGATGAAAGCAGCATCATGGTCATCGCTGCTCCTAAAAACAATCTTTTCATCTTAAAACTATAATACCTTTAACTTAGTCTTCGTCTGTTTGACGTAGCAAAGGTAAGAATAGTTGCAAAGCCCAGCAAATTTCTGGGATAAACAGCATAAATCTGTAACGAACGGCCGTTTTTAGCCCACTTATTTCAGGATCTTCTTGCCATTTTGGATATAGAGGCCCTTTTGCGGCTCACCCTGGATGCGACGGCCCTGCAGGTCGTAGATAGCAGGCTGGTTTGAAGGCGCTATCTCCTTTATCATTTGCGACAGACCCGCCGTGATGCCTTGGCCCGTGTACTGGCCGATAAAGAAGATTGAGCCTGTGCTCTGCTCGCTGATGATATAGAAGAACGGGCGGTTGGCATGGAAGCTGACCTCACGCGGAACACTCGTTGCAGCGCTTACGTACGTAATCGCAGCAGCCTTTGTGCCTTCTTCATCGAGGTCGATAACGGCCTTCTGGAACATATCGTCGATGGAAAATGCCAGGTTGCCGAAATAGGGGAACTCTGCTGCTTCCGTAAAGGCTGTCGGCATACCCAACGCTGTCATAATAGGCACTAAGTTGAGGTCGGTTTCTGATTTAATGCGTGGCATCTTCAGGTCAACGATGTACTCATCGTTACTCCTGAACCGCCAGTTCTTGCCGTTGATGGCGGCCAGTACGTCAGCGATGGTCTTCCCCTCACGTGGCAGGAAGATGGTCATCAGGTAAGCCCTGTTGCCGTAGTACAGACGCACAGCTTGGTAGAGGTCATTCTCGGTGTAATCAAACTCCTCTTTCTGGTGCATCATCGGCACGTTGGCACCGCCATTAAACGGTTCCTCGTTGGTGTTGGCCTTGTCGAACTTATTGACCCACGCACCCTTGAAGTAGAGTGCATTGAGCAGATAGCTGGTAGCTTGGCGATTGAAGGTGTTCTGATTCACAATCGTCGGGATCATGCCGTGTGTATGCTCATTGCCCCATTGGTTGATGATGCCTATCGTGGCATCGTCGTTGAAGTCGAGGGCAGTAGGCGTCGCATCGTAGTAAGTATTGGCCTTCTCCACGAAGCCTGGCTGTAGCTCATAGCCTATACCGCTGTTCACGTAGATGGTATTGGCGATTTCGGCAGTGGTCTCACTGTCGAGCGTCGAGGCCTCGGTCAGCATCTTACGGCAGAAGTCGTTGATACCGTCAGCACCCGTCTCGCCAAAGCCCAGCACCTCGTTGATCTCCTGCTGGGTCTGACCAGCAGCACCGTTGTTCATCATGCCCAAAGCGTAGGTGATGCTCAAGGGCGACATGATACTGCTTCCCTCGCCACGCGCCTGGCTGAAGAGGCGGAAGGCAAAGTCATTGTTACTCTCTACAAGCTGCTCTTCCTCGTCGGTAAGGCTGATGTCGTGGCGGGCATTCTCGATAGGTTCACCCAGATACTGGCCCATGAAGTAGATGCTGCCTGTGAAGCGGTCGCTGATGATGTAGAGGAAAGGACGGTCGGCAATGAAGAATTTTATTTCTGACGACTCGCTTTTGTCAGCCATCCCTATGACAGTCGCAGCAGCGGCCTCCGTACCCTTCTGGTCGAGTTTCAGGTGGGTCATCTGGCGCATCAGACTGATCCAGCACGGGTCGGAATTTGCCTCATTGTCGCCAAAATAGCAGAAATCCATAAAGCCGTGTCCATCGTTTTTCAGAAAGGCATTCTTCATACCGAGCGATGTCATGATGTCTTCCAGATCCAAATTGGTGTCGGTCTCTATCATGGGCAAACTGACAGCCACCTTATATTCTTTGTAATCGGCGGTATTCCAGTTCTTGCCATTCATGACAGCCAACAAATCGTCGATCGTTTTGCCATAATGTGGGAAAAAGACTGACATCTGGTAAGAGCCGTTGCCGTATGGCAGGATGATAGACTTATAAAGATTGGTCTCTGCGTATTGGACACCGCTGTATAGAAACATGTACGTAGCCGTGCATCGCCTTTCGTCGAAATAGTCTTTCTCAGTTTTTTTATCAAACGGACTAGTCCATGCACCTTTGAAACAGATGGCATTCAGCAGGAAGCTCACCAGATTGGGGTCTTCCATATCCTCAGCCTTCAGCAGGTCGCGGATCATACCGTCAGTCTGGTCGGTAGCCCACTGGTTGATGATGCCCAGCGAGGCCTCGTCGCTGAAGCTAAGCACAGAGGGCTTCGCATCGTAGTAGGTCGCTGCAGCTTCCTTAAAGGCCGATTTCAGCGAAATGTCTTTCCGGTCGCCGTTGAAGAAGATGCTGTTGGCAATCGCCATGCGTGTATTCTCGTCGAGCAGGGCAGTCTCCGTAAGCAACTTCCTGCAGAAGGCGTTCATCGTTGCCACGTCGGCATAGTCGGTCTGCTGTCCGCCAGAGAGTACCTGACAGATCTCCTCGCGGGTGATGCCCTCGGCACCGTTGTTGAGCATGCCCAGGGCGTAGGTGATGCTCAGTGGCGAGATCACCTGGCTCTCGGTGCTGCGTGTCTTGCGGAACAGGTTAAAGGCGAAGTCACTGTTCTGCTCCACCAGCTTACGCTCTGCCTCCGACAATTTTATCGTCTTCGTCTCACCATCCTGTGCCCAAGCCGTTACAGCCATCAGAATGGATAATACCATAAATGCGATCTTCTTCATACGCCACAAGATTTTATAGATTCCATTTGCAAAATTACACCTTTCTTTTATATATAATGCAGAACTAACCCAAATACTGCACGGAGAGCCAATTATTTAACAAAGTTTAAAAAGAAATACCCACACGGTTCCTGGGGTCCTGTGACTAAAAAATCTTTTCATCATTCTTATATTCTTTAATCATTTTTTCATTTCTCTACAACGTTACTCGTCGCTGCCGATATATTCCTGAGGATTTCCGGAATGCCAGTCTAGGACTTTCCAGCCTTTAGCCGTAGCGGCTGCTACCTGCGACTTCGTGATGACATTCCTCTCTGAAGCGTAACGGGCATTGATGACGCAGAATGAATCCGGACATTCTGACGACAGCGACGCGATGAGCTCATCCATAGCCTCGCCATTGATCCTATTCTGATAACAATACACGTTTTTCAGTATCTTGAGTCCCGTAAGATTAAGCGAGGTCAGCGAGTTTCTTTCAAGATGGACTTCTTCGAGTTTCGTATTATTCGACAAGTCAATGGATTTTAATTGGTTTCGGCCTAAATCCAGATAGACAAGTTCTGTATTCTTAGACACATCCACCTCTTTTAATTCACAACTTGGAGCTTTCAGACTTGCCAAGTAGGGGAAGAACTCGATGCCTTTCAGACTTGTTACCCTTGACCAAGAGACATCTATGCTTGTCACCCCTTCGACCTCCTTCTGCGTCAACAAACCGTCATTGGCCCACTTGTAGTTTCTCGCCAACTGATCGCGGAAGACTGCATCGGGGAAAGTCGTTTCGTCGATAGCGACGATGGGCCCCGGAGGGGAAACTAATTTAATAGCCTCGATATCCAGATAATAGTTATTGTTATAATAGTTCCCGCCTTCCGATGGGAGTTTCCATGTGGGATAAAGATCACCGGAGAAGATCACAGACTGCCCATCCGCCAGAAACTCCTCGGACAGGGCTTTCAATGGATAATAATTGATGCTGCACTGTTTTTCATTCTTTTCGTCATCGATAATCATCCATCCCATCCGTCTGTCCTTAAACATCGTGCCCGTTCTGTCAGTGACATGCTGGACGTCCTTGCAAGGCTCGACAACGCACAAATACTCCCTGCTGTTTTCCTTCTGTCGCTTGAACATGGCGATTCTGAAGGGGATCATATCACCAACCTCGAACGAAAGCCCGGGGAGATCAGATGCTGCGAAATGGCAGTTGTGATAACTGTCCGAGGGCGGCCTACTACGTGTATATTCAATGACGTGTTCAGGGGAATTGACGATTTTCACAATAACCTCCCCGTCGTTTATAGACGTCACCTCTCCGATATAGGGGCCTGTCGGTCCGTTCTTCCATGCATAGGCATATTCCTCACTATCGTCGTAATCTTTGGTAAACATGAAGTAGTCTTCGTCAGTATAGTAAAGCTTCATCTGCTTTCCCTTAATCTGATAAGACTTGATGTCGTAGATATGATCCTCAAAGAAGAGATTCTCCATAAGAGATCCCAGCACCATTTCGGATCCCCGCCACGTTGTATCCCAGATCATTTCGTTTCCATTTAGTGTCAACTGCCCAACGCATATTTCATTAACCATCGACCAAGCCATGACAAAGCCATCTTCCCTGAATTCGATACTAAGATGGTGATGGCTGACGTAGTTAGTGTCTACCTCAAACCAAGTTCCTCCGTCGTTCCATCCCACCAGCCACCATTCGCCATACAGCGATTCCGCTGGTTCGCTATCGTCATAGGCGGGGATGTCTTTACTGTTACACGAAGTCATACCTACCATTGCCAACAGCATGGCGCTCATCAGAACAAATAAATACTTCTTCATACGACTGAGATTATTTATCAATTGCAAAAATACACTTTTCTCTTCTATATAATGCAGAACTAGCCAAAATACTGCCTGGAGAGACAATTATTTAACAATGTTTCACTTTACGAAAACCTTTTGTCCGTTGACGATATTCAATCCCTTCTGCAACGAATGGAGTCGCTGGCCTTGGAGGTTGTAGATAATACTTCTTCCATCTTCCTTCTTCCATCTTACATCTCTAATTCCTGTGGTTTGTGCATTGAATTCACCAGTATAGGCCTCATCGCTATTCTCCACAGTGATGGTGTAATGACCTTTCGCGTAGGCTGAGATGTCGATGTTAAGGCCTACGATGTTGCTTGCGTTGATGGATTTCTCGTAAACGACCTTACCTGCATCGTTAGTAATACGTACCTGATAGGTGTCGTCGAGCGGGTCGAGATTGATGCCCAACTGCAGGTCGTTGTATTCGCCATAAAGCGACTGATTTTCCCCACTCCTATTCCGTGCCTTGGGCTTTGTCTTGATAGTATGGGTGAAGTCGAAGCGTTTCCGGGCTCCTGCAGGCGTAGCTCCATCTTCATATTCGTCGTTGAGGTAGATGACTTCATCACCAACGGTACATGACATCAGAAACAGCGCATGTCCTTCTTTCCCCAAATAGACACTATATATCGGACCATCTATATTTCCGACGCCTTCCAACCATGTGGTGTTGTACATGCTATTTCCTGCTGCCCACAGCCTGACATCCCTATAAACGCCCTTAAAACCATTTAATCCTCCTGTCTGTTTCGGTCCTATTACATAAGACTGATTATGAATCAGCAAGGTGTCATCGGCATTCACGGAAAAGTCGTACATCAACTTAAACTGTTGGTCTGTTGTGTTGCAGAGATACACCTTCTTGTCCTCTTCGTACCATGCTCCCACATAGCTAAGCATAGGATATTGTGAAATAACAGCATAATCAGGATAGTCTGGGTTGACGTATCGCTGGCGCATCATCTGTTTGCAGGTTTTTCCACCAATGATGGTGTCACCATCGAAATAGTAGTACTCAACAAACAACTGTACAAGATTATGCTGACTATCGCCTCCTACTTTCCATACCTTACCCTCTTCGACAAACGGGCGATAATCATTCTGTGGCGTCTTGTTGATGACGGGATGCTCCTCTCTTTGATTATCCACGACGATGTAGTTGAAGTTCGGATCGAAGCCGGGTACATAGAAGTCGGTGGAATGGAAGGCCTGACAGGCTAATGCATTTATCGTATTTGCATTTTGTATTTCGAAATGAAGTTTGCGTACCATTGGATCATCGGTTGGCTCCTCAGAGAAATAGGCATAGTGATCGACTCCGCAACTGCAAAATACTTTTCCATAGACATGCAGACGGTCGCCTTCCAATTCGTAGGTAAGACGGTGGTGCCAGTCTTCAATCTCCACATTGTCTGCCGCACCCGTAGGGATATTGCTGCCATGAACTTGGCCATGCACGTCATAAATGTCACAAAACGAGAATGGCAGATATGCGTTTTTTCCCCCTTTGTCTGAACTATAATCTATGTAAGCCAGACGAGACCTTTTCCCGGTAGTAAATGGATAGAACATATTTTCAAGGGCTCCGACACATTCCACCCAAGTAGCAATCTCATTATATTCGCCCGACCCGTTTTCACGGCCGATAGTCCATGTGCGCAGATGACGATGACGATACAATGAGTCGGTAGAATTATAAGGTGTATCGACAAAGGGACCGTCGTCCAACCATCCCTGTTTTAGCACTTTGCAGTTCACGGGATTATCGATTTCCATCTCGTATGTGAAGGTGTCACCCTCTTTGAGCGAGAAGTCATATAGCATGATGTCCCTGCCCGCCGTCTCGTCGTACTTATACACGCGACGGTTTTCCTCACGATATAATCCTGCATCATAAACCACAGTAGGATTGTCTTCGCTTTGCAAAACTCGGAAGTAAGTCTTACCATCACGCTCTACTTCCTCGGATATTCCGTATTTCTCAAAATGACAGGAGGAGCTCGGGTTAGCGACAGTGCTGACCACATTCCACTGCTTGTCCATATCTACAAAAGGAAGGTAGTCGGAATCGTCAGTGTCACCTTCCTGGGTCGACAAGGCTACGATTTGCTTAAAGTTCTTCCAAGGCTCGACGGTTTGATATGCGCTGACGGATGCAGCAGGCACATGAAGTGTTACGTCTTCAATTTTGGTGTTATAGAAAGCATCGCTTTCTGTATAAGGTGCATTTTTAGCATAACAGAATACATCCATTAACTTCTGGCATCCGCTAAACGCCCACTGGCCGATAGAATTCACATTATTACCAATGGTAACAGATGTAATATCACTGCAATTTGCGAAAGCATACTCACCGATTTCAGTTATACTGTTAGGGATAACGACAGTGGTCAGGCGGCTATAACTCCTAAAAACACCGTTGCCAATGGTGGTAACTCTTTCTGGTATAATGAGGTCCTTCACCTCCTTATCATCGAGATAGAGGTTAGCGCCATAAGAAAAAAGTGTATTCGCAGAGCCAACGAATGAAATGCTGCACCAAGCTGCAAGGTCTGAGATATGCACGGCATTCAGATTATAGCACCAGATAAAAGCCATCTCCCCTATTGTGGCCATGCTCGGCGGGATAGTGACACTGGTCAGGCTACTGCATTCACGGAAAGCATAGGTGCCAATATTGGTGACGCCATTTGGAATGGTGACGCTGGTCAGGTCAGTGCAGCTGTCGAAGGCATAGCTTCCAATGCTGGTGACGCCCTTTGGGATGACAAGGTCGGTTACCACCTCACCATTGAGGTAGAGGTGGTGGGCGTAACAAAGGGGATTAGAACTTTTTTGAGTGTATCCCCACTGGAACTCTATGCCACACCAGGCTGCCAGATCCTTGATGTGCACGGCTGTCAGACCACTGCAGTTTTCGAAAGCTAACTGATCCACGTAGGTAACGCTTTCTGGGATGGAAACGCTTGTCAGATCTCCGCAGTTTATAAAGGCTCCATAGCCGATATAAGTGGTTCCTTCTTTGATTACAAGTTCACCTGTTGGCATATTGCCTTTATAACTGAGGAGCAATGAGCCGATGTAGAAAGGACCTTCAGGTGCCTCGTCATATAGAGAAGCGTACCATGGTGTACCTTCAAACGCCCCTCTACCAACTCTGGTGAGACCGGCAGGGAGGGTGAGGCTGGCCAAGCTGACGCAAGAATTGAAAGCATAGCTGTCGATAATACTGACAGAGGATGGAATATCAACTGAAACGAGCTGACTGCAACCAGCAAACAGTCTAGGGGCTACTCGAGTCAGGCCTTCGGGAAGCTGCACTGTCCTCAGACTGTCGCAAAGAGAGAAGGCCGATGCCGCGATATCGGTTACTGTCTCAGGAATGCTGACAGACTTGATATGCCTGTTCGCCCTGAAGGCAGCCTCGCCGATGCTCGTCACCACATACTCTACTGTTCCTACGGTAAATCTGTCGAGGATCACCACATCGCCCGCAGCATCAGGGCAGCCTGGGTAGTATTCAACTTCCAGTTCATAGCCTTCACCCCTGTCTATTACTTCATAATAACCAGCCTTGACCGAGGCATTGGTCTGACCCGGATGATAGGTGTAGACAACGTTGGTCTGTGGGTCTATATACTCATCGGCAGAGGCCATGAGTGCTACAAATGACATCACTATTGATGCCAACATGCGCGTCGTAAATAATGTTCGTTTCATATCTCTTTGTATCTTCATTTTGTCAGAATCTGTTCTGAGCGTGATATTTCGGTGCAAAGTTACGACATTTTTTCGAATGTTGTATCGCAAACCTATGGAAAATATGAAAACAAGAAATATTCAGAAAGTATTGGAAATCAACTGATTATACAAAACCACACTTAACGCCCTATGGAAAATTATCGGAAGGGGTATGGAAAGATTACAGAATGCTAGGTATTTATATTCTCTTGAGAAGGTTGTCTGGGTGCATCCGCATATCCCAGAAAGCTGCTACACGGAGCACATCACCCTTTATGTAATAGACCATTTTGTAATAGTCGTTAATGATAACGGAACGATAATGAATTTTCTTATCACGCAACAAAAACTCTGGAGTGCCACTCTCCGGAAACTTCAACAGACGTTTCTGTTTTTGCAGATACTTCTGATGAAGTTTTACTGCAGCTTTATCTCCCCCCATCTCATTATAATAGACAAGGATTTGTAGCCATTGGCGCTGAGCTCGTTTCGAAACCTCTATTTGCATTACTTCTTAGCAAAACTGTCGATAAGTGCTTGGCATTGAACTTCAAATTCTTCGCCAGAAAGCACATCACCACGTTCAAACTCACGCTCCGATTCATCCAGATCGGATAATGCTTCCTCCCATGTTTGTAAAACAGGAGGAGTAACAGTTTGCTCTTCAATGGGCGCTACCAACTTTTCTGCCAACCATTTACGATTACTGGCCGTCAGTGAGAGGCTCTGTAGATAGCTCCAAAGATGGTTTAAAGACACGGCATTCATATGCTTCTTTTTTTATTTTCTGGCTGCAAAGATAGGGATTATTTTTGAAACAAACAAGAAAAAGATCAGAAATAATAACCAACACTGAACTGCCTGGCAATAAAACGGCTTTTATAATACTGATCGAAGGCAACGAGAATACTTTTCGCTAAAAATCCCTCATCCCTCACATTTTCTTTGGGAAGGCCTTTGTAGAAAGGGGTTTCGGGATGTGAGGGATGCTTAAAATCCCTCACATATCCCTCACATCATCCCTCACATCCGAATCAGGCAGCCCTTAGCGGAATGACCTCATAGTAAAGCACATGCGAATGATCCTTGTGTTCAAACCCGAGGGCCGATACGATTTTGCCTAACCTGACCTTGTTGCCCATTGTGTTCTGCAGCGTAGGATAGTCCCTCTGCATGATGCCGATCATTTGGTCGCAGTTCATCGCCTTGGGCACCTCACCCTCATTCGGCTTACGGAAACAGGCGGTAAACATCTCCCCGATGTCCTTCTTCTCCATAAAGTCCTGATTAAGCTGCTGAATACGGGCCACCTCATCGTTGTTGAACCAGTAAGGCGCCTTTTGCTCCAGCAGTTCATACAAAACCTGCGCATACAACTGACCGTAGTCAATCTCGCCCGTATTGTCGATCAACTGTCCGTCAGGAATCAGGATGCAGATGTATCGACGCGAGCCAGTCGCATCTTTCAGCGGATGGCGGTTGTTGGTGGTTGCTACGAACGACGCAAATCGAGGACGGTCCTCCTGAGTTCGTCCGAAGATAGGACGGCTGTTCACCTTACTCACAGACAGCGTCTGCTTCAGCGACGACTGTTGGCTGGGGCGGATGGCCTCCAACTCGTCGAGGTTAACGAAGAGATTGTTTGTCAGCGCCATCTCCTTGTCGAACTTGTTGGCCAGGTTCAAGTGGTCGAGATAGTACTCACGCAGATGCAAGGGCAGCAGTCGACGTACGAAGGTGGTCTTGCCACAACCCTGCGGGCCGATAAGCGTAGGCACACACTCGTTGCCATGCAGCATATCCATCTGAAGCCAGTGAGCCACAGACGAACGGAACCAGATGGTCAGGTAGTTCAACTGCTCGGAAGTGAGGCCTGGAATGCGGCTGAACACCTTGGCGATGTGGTTCTGACCATCCCAAGGTGGAAGGGTCTCGAAGGTCGCCTGTACAGGATTGTACTCAGGCACCTCTTCCGACTGCACATACTCCGTGATCTCCGCCTTAGGACTTCCCTTCTCCAGCACTTCCTCGCGCTTGGCACGAATCACGATACTGTTGAGGGCCGCCTGCGTCAGAGGACGGAATTCCAAATCTGCCTCATTAATCGAGGCGCTTGAGAGACTGTCGAGTGTTTCGACAGTGTTGCCATTAGCAGCATCAGCCACCTTTGGCAGAACCGCAAACTCCACTTTTCCATTCAGGATATTCCTACGGAAGCGGTAGTTCGCCATGAGGAACTGCTCAATCACAAGCGTTCCTTCCTGAGAGGCTCCTTGAGTCTCTACAGGCAAAAGATAACTCTTCTCCATAATTATACTAATATCAAAAGTCTAACCTATTCCTTCAGGTCTCTTCCTTGTAGCAATATTGCGCGCTTTCCACAGCGTGCTTTTCGAGCACAAAGATACAACATTTTTTAGTGATTTGCAAATTTTATCCCATTATTTGCACAACAATGCGTAAAATTAACACTTTTCCGCATCAATCATGTTATCTTTTTTCTGAATTGGGGTAACTACGCAGTTTTTGCTACTATACTATAAAAAACTTGTTGCATAGTTATCCCGCAAATTTTTCATAGTATAGCAGCAAATTCGGCCTGTTTTAGGAACCCTTCATATTGTACATTTTTTTCAAAAAGCACAAAAATATCAACATAAGAGATCATGTGAGGGTTATGTGAGGGTTATGTGAGGGATTTCAAACATCCCTCACATCCCGAAACCCCTTTCTACAAAGGCCTTCCCGAAGAAAATGTGAGGGATGAGGGATTTTTAGCGAAAACTATCCAATCAGCCTGTTTGCTTTCAATACCTGGCTCTTTTCTCTCAGCAAGAGCCTCTTCTGCATAAAGGGAAGGCTCGAAAAGTATTCTCGTTGCCTTCGAGCAGTATTCTCGTTGCCTTCGAGCAGTATTCTCGTTGCCTTCGAGCAGTATTCTCGTTGCCTTCGAGCAGTATTCTCGCTGGCAGATTGAATACTTCTCTTCCCCGCTTACCCGTAGTAAACGCCCCGCTTACCCGTAGCTGATCGCCAGCCATAGCCGTACCCTTCGTGTAGCTGCTTTCTGGGATATGCGGATGCACCAAGACAACCTTCGCAAGAGAGTATAAATACTTGGCATTTTGTAATCTTTCCATACCCCTTCCGATAATTTTCCATAGGGCGTTAAGCGTGGTTTTACATAATCTGTTGATTTTCAACACTTTCTAAATATTTCCTGTTTTTATATTTTCCATAGGTTAGCTATACAACATTCGAAAAAATGTCGTAACTTTGCAGCGGGAAAAGATGAAATAAGCATCAACTATGTATATGCGTACATTAATGAAGCATTACAATTAATTGGAAATCAAATAGAATTTGTTCATATGAAGAAGTATCGATTATTATGGATTGTCTGTGGTCTGCTGGTGTTGGCAGGCTGTACGGATAATGCTGACAACCCTGCAAGGAAGATGGAATTGAAAAACTTCTCAAATACAGGTTGTAAATCATATACCCGAGCAGGAAGTACAAATAATACGGATGGATCGTATTTTGAACTAACGGCCATCGGGGATAATATGCTGTATGTGAAACATGTCAATGCAATGTTTAACTGTGCATCAGACAAGTTCGATGTAAATGTTGAGGCTGATGGCAATTCCATTACCATAACCGAATATGACAAGCTTAATCCTGAATATGCAATGGCTTGTATGTGCGCCTTTGACTTGGGGTATGAGATTGGCCCTTTGGATGAAGGCAAAACCTATACCATCAAAATTATCACAGGATTAGCCCCACAAGATCCAGACATGATGCCCGCAAACACGGAGGTGGTCTTTGAGATTGTCTATACGTCAGGGCTTTCAAAAACAATCGTTCCATCACAGGACACAACAGATGAATCACTGTATGGCGAATGGCGGCTGGTAGGATGGACGGAAGGCGGAACGTGGCTTGAGATTGACACGAACTACGTCAGCCATCAGCATATGAGTATCGAAATCAAGGATAAGGAAGAAGGCTATACGATGGCCTATTCTATGGTGAACGAGATTTTCGTCGGCCTGTTAACTCTCAACGGAAATGAAATGATTTTCGGAGGTGATATGAGGAGGGGCTCTACGAAGGTGTTAGGCGATCTCAAGGAGAATCTTTTCTTTGAGGATCATATCTGCGACATCAACTTCTATCAGTTGGAAGGAAAACAATTGAAATTGTATTATACTGACGACGACTATTTCGTATTTACTAAGGATTTTGACGACAGCCAGATTCAGCCCTATGCCTGGAAAAACGGTGTGCCAGACCCCTATGTCGCAGAAGTGACAGCTATCAGTGACGGAATCGTCGACGTGAATTTGCTCCAGACACCGAGTTATACCGTTTTCTTCTCCAGAAATCGTCACCCTGAAGGTGTATGTCATTTTGATGCATCTGACCTCCCGTCCCTTTCGTTTGATGTAGGCGACAAGATTGCTTTCCGGATTGTACAATACAAGCGAATGGAAGGGAAGTGGGAATTTCAGCTGAAGGTGGAGTCCTGCAAGGGCTCTAAGCATGTGACAAGCCAAGCGGGTATGATGCATTACGATAATCGTATGGGGTGGATTATCGTCGATGAAGACAGAGGTGCACAATCTGGAGCCAGCTACTTTTACCCAATGAGGGTGTTGAATGAGACATACCAGAAAGAAGGTTTATCTGTTGTATTCGCTGGTGAACTCTATTCCACATGGAGACCACCTCAAATCGTTCTGGGAGGGTCTGATTTCTATTATGTAGACATCGACGCCATTGAACTTGGCCCGCAAGGGGAAGAAGTGCCTATCGACGAGGCACATTTCCCTGATGCTGCCTTCCGCAAAAAGTTGATTGAAACATACGACTGGGCTGCAGACGGACTGCTGACGGAGGCGGAGAGAAGATGGGTGAGAACAATTGATATCTCGGATAGAGGCATCAAAACGCTGAAAGGCATTGAATATTTCCCCAACTTAATTGATCTGAGGCTCTCAGGTAAGAATATTGAAGACGTGGATGTTTCGAAAAATACAGAACTTTTGATTCTGATGATCGACAACTGCAATCTGTCGTCCATCGACCTCACAAACAATACGAAGTTGACTATGTTATCTCTCAAGCGCAACCGGCTCAAATCCATCGACTTGTCGAGAAATACAGAGCTTGGAGAATTCTATCTTGAAAGGAACCTGCTCACCTCGCTTGACCTGACAGGACTCAATAGGTTGGCATACATTAGCTGTTTCAATAATCAGATTAAGGGTGAGGCTATGGATGCACTCATCGCATCGTTATCGTCAGAAAGATCGCCACAATCATTCTACGGAATCAATACAGGTGACCCCGATGAGGGGAATGTCATCACGAAGTCGCAGGTTTCTGCCCTTCAGGCCAAGGGCTGGAAGGTTTGGGACAAGTCTCAAGGAAGCAGTAATCTCCAGCAATACCCCGGCAGCGACGAGTAAAACAAGAAAAGATGAAATGAGCATCAACTATGTATATGCGTACATTATACATATTTATTATGGGCGTTTTGCTGATGGCTTGCAGTCAGCGTCAGCAGGAGTCAGATACGCAGGCAGCAGCACGCTGTCTGAAGGAAGCAGAGGCAGCCTTAGACAATGACAGCATCCGTCTGGGTGAGACCTTACTGCGAAAAGCCATCCGTATGTCGGAAGCGTCTGAGGATTGGCACACCCTTTATATCGCATACCAGCGATTGGCTTCAAGCTTGTCGCAGGGCAACCCCGAAGAGGCCTTGCAACTGATGAAGAAGGCCCTCGCCATCTATGAGCAGCACCCCGACAATGAGCAAAATTATGTCAACCTGCTCGACTATGCTGGCACTTACGCCTCACAAGTGGCTTACACCACTGATGGGCCATACGACGAAGCACTCGGTTTAGTGAACAAGGCCTATGACATCGCCAGGAAAAACCAGATGAATGATCTGATGTGTCAGACATTGACCAGTCTTGCAAACATCGCCTGGGCGAAGGAGGATTATCGTCAGGCAATTGACTATGCCCATCAGGCGGAATCTGTGGCGACAACCGATCTGCGTCTTGGCGTATTACAGGTGCTCGCCCGCAGCTACCTCGACCTCAATATGCTCGATTCGGCAGAAACCGTCTATCATCAGATTGAGCCAGGTGATGATGTCCATCTGGCCTATATCGTGCAGAGTAATCTCGCCAGGATTGCACTCCGACGGATGGGAGCCTCAAAGGTGGAGGATGATATCGATGATGCCTTCGAGCAAATAGAGGACTTCTATTATAAGGCGCTTGACCAGAAGGATCAGTACTATCAGGCGACGCTGCATCAGGAAATGGAGAACCAGCGGCTCGAATACCGCTCGCAGATGTACGCACGTACAATCCTGATGATCATCATTGCATCGCTTATTGTCATTTTGGCGATGGTTTGGGTGGTTCGCTACAGGATGCAGGCGCAGCGTCATGAAGCAGAACGTCAGAAGGCCCAACTGCATCAGGCAAACGAAGTGGTGGCATTCCTGCAGGACTTTATCCTCGAACGAACGGAGGTGATGAAGAAACTCAATCAGAGCGGCGATGCACTCGTCACCCTCAAACCGCACGAATGGGGCGAGATAGAACGAACGCTCAACGCCATCGACAACAACCGCTTCGCCAATATCCGTGAGCAGTATCCCGATATGCAGGAAGACGACATCCGCCTATGTATCCTCACCCGTCTTGGCATCAGCAATCGCGCTATCGGCAACATCTACTGCATCACCGTCTCCGCCGTCCAGCATCGCAAGCTCAAGCTGAAGAAGGACGTGTTCGGAGAAACCAATCCAGACATCACGCTGGAGCAGATACTCAACAGCAAATAAATTTATCACGAATGAAATAAAAAAGACAGATATGAAACGAATCGTATTACTTTTCCTGATTATCTTGCCAATGCTGGCGAGTGCCGATGCCATAGAGATTGGTGGCATCTGTTACAACTTGGCAAAAGAGACCAAAGAGGCCGAAGTGGCCTCAAACCCCAACAAATATAGCGGATCAATCATAATCCCGAAATCTGTCGAATATGAAGGCGTGACGTATAGTGTGACGAAGATAGGATACAGTGCTTTCGCAAGTTGCGCCAGTCTGACCTCCATCGAAATCCCGAATAGTGTGACGAACATCGGACAGTTGGCCTTCGATGGCTGCTCTGGCCTAACCTCTATCACGATTCCGAACAGTGTGACGAACATAGATGCCTGGGCTTTCTCCGGCTGCAGCGGTCTGACTTCCGTCGATATTCCTAGTAGCGTAACAAAAATAGGAAGCCGAGTTTTCCAAGACTGCTCCAACCTGACCTCCATCACCATTCCTAACAGTGTGACGAGTATAGGTAGCTATGCTTTCTGGAGATGCACCAGCCTGCCTTCCATCATAATTCCTAATAGCGTGACAAGCATTGGAGAGAATACATTTGAATATTGTTATAGTTTGGCTTCGGTCACGATTCCCAATAGCGTGACAAAGATTGGTGGCTTTGCGTTCCATGGTTGTTCCAAAATAGCTTCCATCACCATACCCAACAGCGTGACTGATATCTGTGAGCGTGCATTTCTTGATTGTACTGGTCTGACCTCCATCACCATACCTAACAGCGTAAAGAATATTGAAATTGAAGCTTTTGGTGTATGCAACGCCCTGACCTCAGTTACCATTGGCACTGGTGTGAACATCATGGGAAGCCATGCTTTTCATTATTGCGATAATATAACCTCTGTTCATATATCGGATTTAGAGTCATGGTGTAAGATACATTTTATTGATTCTGCCTCAAATCCACTTTATTATGCCCATCATTTGATTCTCAATGGAGTGGAAATAAAGGATTTGGTTATTCCCAACAGCGTTACAAGCATACTAGCTAATTCTTTCTATAGATGTAGCAACCTGACCTCGGTTACGATTCCGGATGGTGTGACGAGCATTGGAGAGAACGCTTTCGCGTATTGCAGCGGCTTGACCTCCATCACCATCCCCAACAACGTGACGAACATAGGAAATCAGGCTTTCTATAACTGTTATGGTGTTACATCCGTCATTATCGGTAGCAAGGTAGAATCTCTCGGCATTAATGCGCTTGGCGGATGCCAGAAGTTATTGGATATCTATTGCTATGCAGAGAATGTTCCAAAAACGCAGAAAAGCACTTTCAGAAATACTAATATTGAGGAAGTTACGCTTCATGTGCCTGCTGCATCCGTCAGCGCATATCAAACCGTCGAGCCTTGGAAAAACTTTAAGCAAATCGCTGCATTGACAGATTTGGAAGAGTATCACTCCCTGCTTGAGGAAGGAAAAGTCTGGCAATACAGCTATAATAACGGCGTAAGGCAATATATGAAGTCGTTGACAATAGATGGCGATACGATTATCGGAAATCAGACCTACAAGAAGATTATTGATGTTGCTTCTCAGGGAATTGAGATGTTCCTTCGTGAGGAAGGGAAGAAGGTGTATTGCTGTTATCCTAATCGTGAAACGGAAATCCTCCTCTATGATTTTGGCAAGAATGCCGGAGAGATTATCAGCAGAGAGACAAGAAACGGAGACACTTGGATTCAGAAAGTAGTAGCTGTTGATACTATAATGGTTAAAGACAATTCATTCCGCTGCGTGACCGTCCATGAATATGGTATTCCAGAAGGTATGTCAGAAGAGACGTATTTTGCGGGAAATTATGGATATGAGAGTGGCTTCTGGGTAGAGGGTATAGGAAGCTTTACTTATCTTGATTCGCCAATTTCCTATCCTGGCAATTATTACTCTTTTTATGAATGTCAGATAGGGGATGTGACTTACAAACAGAAGGATTTCTTGGATGCTATTAAAAATAACACCCAGCCAGCCTATCGCCCATTCGTCGAAGAGGGTAAGGTTTGGAAGGTAGGAGCTGTTGGTTCGGGTAATCCTGTGCAGCTGGTTGACTACTACTATTTCGATGGCGACACCATTATCAACGGAAAGACCTGTAAGCAGATGATGTGCCAAAGATATGTCACCCCGGATTTTGCAGAATCTAATTATATATCACAAGATCCCCCTTCGTGCTATGTGGGAGCATGGTACGAGGAGGACAAAAAAGTGTATTTCTGCAATACAACAGACGAACAGTTTAAGTTGATGTACGACTTCTCCATGAATGCCTATGATACCCTGCAGATAGATAACCACCCATACTACTTATACGTGGTAGGGCCGAGGCAGACAGGAGGAATAAGAGGTTTTAAGGGCGTATTTAGGGAAGTTCGGGAGTGTGGAGAAGAAGGAATCACTTACCAATGTGCCCCTTGGTTGGAAGGTGTCGGAATTGTTTACGGTCCCCCGACATTAAATGTTCTTAATGTAGAATTGGCAGATCCTATGTGGTTCCTGATGTCATGTAGCGTTGGTGATGAGGTAATCTATCTTAACGACGGATATGTGGATGGAGAAATTCCTGCAGGTGCCCGCAAACGCTTCGACTTCTCCCATACGATCAAGACAAAGCCTAAGGCACGGAATAGAAGTGGAGAAAATCAGTCGCTTTACGGCGAATACGACGACCAGCAGTTAGGAATCAATCTCGACCCGCTTGACGATGCCTATCTGGTAAGCATTACCGACGATACAGGCAAAGTGGTCTACGAGAAATCCGTCAACGCTGGCAATATCGTTGGCCTTAACATCGACATCTCTGCATATGCGAAAGGTCGATATACCGTCACTATGGAGAATAGCGATGAGATCTTCACTGGCGAATTCGATGCACAAACAACGGGAATTAGAGATGTTAGATGTAAGAAGGAAGATGGAAGAAGTATTATCTACAACCTCCAAGGCCAGCGACTCCATTCGTTGCAGAAGGGATTGAACATCGTCAACGGACAAAAGGTTTTCGTAAAGTGAAACTTTGTTAAGTTGTATTATTGTTAATAATTATGTGAGTATGAAGAAGTATCGATTATTATGGATTGTCTGTGGTCTGCTGGTGTTGGCGGGCTGTACGGATAATACAGATAACCCTGCAAGGAAGATTGAACTGAAAAACTTCTCAAATACAGGATGTAAATCATATACCCGAGCGGGAAGTACAAATGATACGGATGGATCGTATTTTGAACTAACGGCCATCGGGGATAATATGCTGTATGTGAAACATGTCAATGCAATGTTTAACTGTGCATCAGACAAGTTCGAGGTAAACGTGGATGCTGATGGCAATTCCATTATCATAACCGAATATGATAAGCTTAACCCTGAATATGCAATGGCTTGTATGTGCGCCTTTGATTTGGGGTATGAGATTGGTCCATTGGATGACGGCAAAACCTATACTATAAAGGTTGTCACAGGATCTGCCCCACAAGATCCGGATATGATACCCGCAAACGAGGAGGTGATCTTTGAGATTGTCTACACATCAGATCTTTCAAAAACAATCGTTCCATCTCAGGACACAATAGATCCCGCATTGCTGGAGCAGACAACGCCAGAATTTACTTACAGCGACTTCGATGTCATAGAAAACCAATATGAAGTGACAACGAGCGTGAACGGTACGTGGACCATTAAAAAAGTAAATGGAATGATAACCAGTATTGATTACGGCCAACAGCCATCACCAGCAGCCCACCAGAGTCCAGAGGCTTTCTTTGACGAGTATTTGCCGTTGACAAATGACGACGAGATGGTAAGGGATACTGAGTGGAATAACCCTCCCGTAATCTCATATAGGCATTTTTATAAAGGTCTCCACGTAGAAAAAAGTAATTGGGGCTTCTATTATAATGACAATAGGATATATCGAGTCGTTGGTTTTTTTTACCCAACAAACCACCTCGATGTTATCCCTGCTATTAGCGAAGAAAATGCCAAGAAGATCGTAGAGAATTATATCAAGGAATCAGTTGAGGGAAAAGACAAGTGCTTCTATTTGGCTATCATGTCTTTTCCTGCAGTAACGACCTTATTGCCACGATTAGTGTATGTCTATAAACATGATCTTTGGGGAGAACATAACTATGTTTATGTTGACGCCAAAACAGGCCGTTTATTATATCATTTACAATATCATGGCGATAAGCTATATTATTAACATTGAGGGGGCAGAACGGTGTGTAGAAAGAACTGATCTGATACTAATTTGTTCGTAATGTTACATAGCGGGGGCGGTTTTCTTGATATTGGAATGCCGCCCCCTTCAAAACAAAAAAGCTAGCAATTTTAATACAATCCTTATTGGTGCCTCTTTTTCCATCAGTCAGCGTTTCTGAAACTGGCTGATGGAAAGAATAACATCTTTTAACAACCTTGCATGCAGTATTTCTGCCTTTTCTCAGTTTAATAAGCAGAAAAGATTTAATTTTGCAGTTTAAAAGGATTATCTCATGAAAGTTAGATTCAACCGTTGGTATCATGCCGTTTTGACAACCCTGCTGGCAATGCTGGGGTTTAGTTGTGACGGATTAGATAGTGAAGAACCAGTTATGTATGGCGCCCTCACTCCTCATTTTTACATCAATGGTACCGTTACAGATCAGACAGGCACCCCCATTGAGGGCATTAAGACATCGTTGAAACAAGTAACCAAGTCGGATGATTTCACACATGTCTCAAATTTAGATTCTATGCAGACCAATGAAATGGGCCTTTACGAGTTTCAGTGTACCCCGTGGTCGATCTTAAGAGATGTCAAGTTAATCGTTGAGGATATCGATGGTGAGGCCCATGGTGGCGAATTCCTCAGCGATACCCTCGACGTCGATTTTGATAAGGCCGAATTAAAAAAGGGAGTGAAAAATTCTTTGGATGTGCATTATTATCAGATGGTGCAAGATGTCAAAATGATGAGAAAACCAGAAAAATGACGATATGATGAGGCTAAAAAAAATAATGATCATGTTGCTGGCGATAGGATTTGTCGCCTGTAAAATGGGGGATGTTGAAGACGATTATCAAACAAGCTCTGGAGGTGAAGCCTATCTTGCCGCGGTGAGTAGTGGCGAGTTTGAGGGAGAATGGTTATTTGATGAGGAGGTATTGGATACTGCCAAATTAACGGTAACCAATCTGTCTTTCGAAGTCAGGTTGCCTGTAGAAGATCTTTTGAAAAAATATCAAATGGTAATTGCAAGTCACAATATAGATGGAGACCCTATCAACCCATCTAATAACCCTAATACAGACAATTCCATCGATATTGAATATAAATATGAACCCCGTCGTGTAATTTTGAATTATATAAATCAAGGTTACTCAACTGCATCAAAATATTGTTACTTTTCTCAATCTAATTTTTCGGATGATAATATTGTAAATTTTCTCCTTGGTAATGTTTCCATGAAATATAAAAAATATGGAAAAGAACTTAATTATGAAGTTTGGTACTCAAGAAATCAGCCTGGTGTTGCCATTTATGATTTAAACTCTGGTTTGTGGATGCTAAAAATAGAGTATAAAATCACTATCATAAATTATGTTGAGGGGTCAGATGATAAGTTGGTAATGGAATTTGAACCCACAGAATTAGTCTACGTCACCAAGAAGAAAATCTGAGAGAAAGACCTGTGGAGACAGAACGGCAGCTGTTGGACGCGATACAGCGTGGGGAACGGGCGGCACTGCGCCGGCTTTACGACCGTTATTCGGGATATGCTATGGCCATCGGCCTGAGGTATATCCCTGATTGCGACGAAGTACGCGATGTACTGCAAGACAGCTTCATAAGAATCATCACAGGCATCGACCGTTTCAACTATCGGGGCGAGGGGTCGCTGAAGTCGTGGGTGTCGAGAATTGTCGCCAATCGGGCCATTGACTATATCAATCAGCATCAGCGCCTACGGTTCACCGACGAGATGCCAGAGGACATCAACGAGGAAGAGCCTGATGTGGGCGGCATTCCGCCCGACATACTCGACAGCATGATCGGGCAACTGCCAACGGGCTACAGGGTGGTACTCAACCTCTTCGTCTTCGAGCAACTGTCGCACAGGGACATCGCCCAACGGCTCGGCATCACAGAAAGCGCATCGACATCCCAATTCTTCCGGGCTAAGAGGATGCTTCAGAAAATGATCAGAGAATATATTCAACAACAAAGCATATGAACAAGGACAAATGGACGCAACAACTGCATGACAAGCTGGCCGACCGCGAGGTATCGGCTCCGGAGGACTTGTGGGCAGACATCGAGGCGGCCTTGCCTAAGGCTCCCGTAAAAAAGGAACGACGGTCCTTGCTCATTCCCTTGCGGCGCTGGGCGATCGCGGCTTCGCTGGCAGCCTTGGTCGCTGGGGGCGGATACCTCTGGTGGCAAGGAAACCCAGAAGAACCGCTGCTTTCTCAGAATCCGGACATTCCCAAGATTTCAGAGGAACCAAAGACTCCGGAAAATACCGAGAATACCGAGGGCGCAGGGAGCTCTGAGTATTCGGAATTATCTGAATATTCTGAGAAATCCGAGAAATCTGAGTTCTCTGAGAAGTCCGAGTATTCAGAGAAATCCGAATTATCTGAAAAATCCGAAAATTCTGAGCCGTCTGATTATTCAGAGCAGCCTCTGCCTCAGCCCGAGCAGGCATCGCAGCCTGCAGTGGAAGCGACGCCATCCCAAGAAGAAACCCGCGAAGAGCAGTCGCTCGATGAGACCATCCGAAAGTTAGACACCCAGATTGCCATGCTAACACCCAAGCAGCAAAGAATGGCTACCGTGAGCCTCTATGCCTCCAACGGTCTGACTGAACTGCAAAGTGCCAACGGTGTAAGGATGAGCGACGAGCTGGCTGCCCGCTACGACATGAGTCCCTATCTGCCCGCCAGCGCCGCCCGCGCCCGTGCCGCCAGTGAAATCATCTATCTGACAGGCTATGAAGAGCGACAGAAGCACTATCAGCCTATCGCGTTCGGACTGACTTTCGGCTATCCGTTGTCAGCACGGCTGTCACTCTCCACAGGTATGGTCTATACGCGTCTGCGGTCTGACTTCACCATTATCATGAACGATATGTCTATCTCGCGCCAGCAGACACTCCATTATCTCGGCATCCCGCTCAATGCCCAATTCCATGTCTGGCAGAGCGGCCATCTGAATGTCTACCTCTCAGCCGGAGGCGAGGCAGATTATAATATCAAGGCGAAGATGGTCTCCAACAGCGTAGAGCAGCACATGAATCGCGACCGCTGGCAGTTCTCCCTACAGGGTGGTGTCGGCCTGCAATATGACGTGTTGCCACAGCTGGGCTTCTATGCCGAACCCGGGGTGAAATATTACTTCGACAACGGCAGCTGGATCGACAATTATTTCAAGGACCAATCCTTCGACTTCCATCTGCAGGTAGGTTTACGTCTGAACCTTTTCCCCGAGAAATAGCACTTAAAGATTCTTAATTTGGTTAAATATGCTTAAATTCGCACATCTTTCTGCTTTCTGCTTTCTGCTTTCCTCGAATTATTAGTACCTTTGCAGTCCGATTTAGGGGAGAGACTTAGAATCCCCGTGAAATGTTGTGTGAATAGCGGCGTCTTTGGCCGGACGAAGCGGTTCGTGAATCAGCGTTTCTTACGTTCGTTAGACTTGCAGCCGGGAGTTAGACCTCGGATGTGGGTTTATGTGCGTACATTAATTAATAAGTTAAACTGTTTTTTAGTAGTAAAATTAAAAATGAACACTTTAAGTTACAAGACTATTTCCGTGAACAAGGAAACAGCGAAGAAGGAGTGGGTGGTAATCGATGCCACAGACCAGGTTGTTGGTCGTCTCGCTTCTAAGGTAGCAAAGCTCATTCGCGGAAAGTACAAGCCAACTTTCACCCCGCATGTTGATTGCGGTGACAACGTCATCCTTATCAATGCCGATAAGGTGGTATTCACTGGTAAGAAAGAGACCGACAAGGTCTACACCCGCTACACAGGTTATCCTGGTGGACAGCGCTTCCAGACCCCTGCTGAGCTTCGCAAGCGCAATGGTGGTGTGGAGAAGTTCCTCCGTCACGCTGTGAAGGGTATGCTGCCAAAGGGTCCCCTCGGACGCAGCCTGC
>CAMJBL010000018.1 GCA_946403845.1 uncultured Prevotella sp.
ACGATTAAACAATGCTAAAATATGAACCAATTATTTGGTTTGCAACATAGAAGGGACAGGGGTATGACGGCTGCTATACCCCAGGTGCCCCCACGGCTATCCCAAATCCCAAGTAGAGGAAGCGCAACACCCTTAGGGTGTGGACTTCTACTATCTGCTTGGGGGCCGTCGTAAGCCTGATTCCGATTAGTAAGGGGAACATACCCTTCTTCGTGTTTATCAGGAACTGTCCATAGTAGTATGAGTATGAATGTGATAAAGAAACAACGTGACGGCATTTATAACGACCTGATTCAGGCCGCCACAACACTCCAGCCTCTGAAGTCCCAACAGGGTGAAGAGGCTTACAAGAAAGAGGTTATCAAGGCCATGACCGACTATACCACGAACCTGAAGTCTGGCAAAGAATATCAAGATTTCTGCCAGAAATGGGGATTAGATCAAGATGAGTTCATCGGTGAGATTTTAGAAAAAGCCATAGCTTCGATTGAATGAAATGAAAGCGCGACTCATCACGAGCCGCGCTTTTTCAGAACCTATTACTAACTAATTAACCAACTATTATTACTACTAACAACTAATCAAAGTATGTTTGAAAAACTCTGGTGCAAAGGTACAATGAATTACCCTTGACCATGATAAGATTTGTTTCAATGATTATCAAAAATCGTTCACTGCAACAAATTTGTTAGCAATGAACGATTTTTAGTAGAATTATACTCGTACTTAAGTTCTGTTACTTCCAAATGGTATTCAATTGACGCACCTGAGCTTCATAAGATGCTCCAGAGATGGTCAAGTTGTTATAGATGGACTTGGGGAATACGAGGTTAGTCATCGACATGGAGCCGTTCTGCGTAAATATTTCTATCGACGATTGATCGACAAATAAGTCGAGTGTTACCGAAGTGCCTGACACATTGAGTGGTGCCTGTATTGATGGCACAGAGAATGTACCGTTGAAACTGCTCTGACCTGTAGCAGAGGTGCGATGAGTGGTCAACGTACGTGCAGAAGCATTGATATCAATCACATACTTCTCGTCAGAAGCATTACTGAGTGTGATGGTCGAACTTTGGTCGAGATTGAGGGTTATGCGCAGTTGATAGGCATCCTTCACATCGAGCGATGTGCCTGCAGACTGCCAATTCCCAGCTATCTTGTCAATCTCTTTTACAACAGTATTGGCCAATAACGGCTTCCCATCATATTCGATGAGTTTCAGTTCACGAGGCAAGGTCATTGCCGAACGCCAGGGAGAGCAGGGTACTGCACCTGCATATTGCCAGTTGTTCATCCAGCCGATCATAATCTTGCGGTCACCGGTGTTACTCCAGGTAACGCCTGCATAGTTGTCCATACCATAGTCGAGCCACAATGGATAATTGAGGGCATCTGCAGTGAAGGTTTTGCCGTCGAAATTACCCACGAAATACATCGTACCAGAACCGAGGATAGGACCACCAGGATTCACACTAACCAACAATACCCATTTGTTGCCAAGCTGAATCAAATCCGGGCACTCCCACTGAATGCTGGGCCTTCCAGCCAATTCCATGAAGAAGGTGCTTTGGTGAGTCCAGTTCTTCAAGTCGGGCGAACTATAGAATTCCACGCCCATCTTCCAGCCTTTAGCCAAAGCCATAATCCACTGCTTGGTACCTTCATGCCAGAATACTTTAGGATCGCGCAGATTGTCATCGTTATTCTTGATAACAGGATTGCCTGTGAAACGGGTAAAGTTCTTGCCACCGTCGTTACTATAGGCCAGGCTCTCCTGCTGCTTGCCGTCGCTACCAGCCGAAGTGTAAAGAGCCACCATCGTATTAGCTCCGAAACCAGCCGTATTATCCTTATCGATAACGGCCGAGCCAGAGAAAATATCACCAAGTTCGTCGCGTGTAAGAGCAACAGTCTGCTCTGTCCAGTGAATAAGGTCGGAAGAGGTAGCATGCCCCCACGACATGTTTCCCCAGTCGTTGCCTTGGGGATTAAACTGGTAGAAGAGATGATAGGTACCATCTACATAAACCATTCCGTTGGGATCGTTCATCCAGTTCTTGGCAGGCGTAAAGTGTATCTGAGGACGATAGAGCTCATTGTAGCTGTTTTTAGTGGTTGGTTCTGACGGAGTCGTAGGCTGTTCAGGTTTCGGATCGTCGATAAGTGGGTTGTAGTCCTGTTTTGGTTCGTCTTTGCTACAACCGGTAATGGCAGCCGTTATTATGACGGCCACCATTACGGATGATAATGAATGCTTAAACATACGCATTGTTATCAATTATTCATTACTACTAACGTGTCTTTAGATATTCAAGAGAGTTCTTAGCCAGAGTCAGCACATTGTCCTGATAGATATTATTCTTCGGATGAGCGCTCTTGTCGGGTGTGCCATCGGCGTTCTTCATAGAGAACTCGCAGCCACCGTTACCGATGCAGAGCAGTGTGCCCTTGAATTCGGTATTGCCCTGCTGAGCCTCCCAGACATTCATCTGGCTAACCCACCATATCTGGCTGTCCCATGTGCCAAGCGGATAAACACCGTAGGTTTGGGTGCACTGTGTGTAGCAGGCCTCTTCAGTGTTGCCAATACCGGTCCAGAGTGATGGCAGATTGAAGAACAGACAGTTGTGATCTTCAGTCCAACCCGGGCCCTTAAAGGCAATGAGCTTGGTGTCAGGAGTCGTCTCCACTTCCAATCCCTTGTAGATAGGATGCGTTGAGTGGTCCTTCTTGAACTTATGGTCAGGATTGAGTTCTACGGCCATACGCCAAACGTCGTTGTTGATACCTCCAAAGCCTGTACCGATAGCACGGTCGTTGCCCTTCATCTCGTCGAGACTGATACGGCCCAGATGTCCTGCATAAACGGTGGCATGACTCCACAACAGCATGCTTCCACCCTCTTTGTACCAATCCTTGATAATAGGTGTAGCAGCCTCTACTACTTCAGGCATAGCAAATACTTCGCCCTCGCCTACTCCCTCAAGGTCGCGCATCCAGAAGAGCACACGGTATGGATCAACATCGTCGATACTCTTGATATCGCCGAAGTATACATACTTGGCAGTCGGATAGGTCTCGTGCAGCCACAGCCATGCTGAAGCCTCATCATCATCACCCTTCTCAATCAGTTCCTCAGGTGTTGCATAGATGCTCAGGAAACCAATAGCGGTTTTACCTATTCGGAGTGAAGACTTTGTGGATAGTGAGGTACCTTTCTCATTCTTTGCTACGAGGGTTACTTCCCAAGTGTCGCCAGTCTGTACATCGCTGATAACATAGCTGGTAGCTGATCCACTCAGTGTTTCATTAATCGTCTTCTTACCATTGGTGGCGGTAAAGAGAATGCTCGAAGCATCAGCTGTCTTATTCCACTCTACCAGCGCATCGTAGCCACCTGCCTTATCTACCTGACGCATCTGTACACCACTGATGCTGGTAGCACCTTCGCGGGTATAGCTCTTGATCACACCAGTAGAGATGTTGGTTCCATCAGTATACTTGAACACATACTCAAACGGAACGTTTGTAGGCACATTCTTATGAGTAAAGCTGTTTCCGCTAACCGTTTCACTGCTCGAAACGGTTCCGTTGCGATAAATCGTCACTCGCATCTGACTGCCTTGTGACGGCCATGTCCAAACATAATCGTCGCCGGTAAGCTGACCTGTAATCTGTGCGGCATCGGGAGCTGAGAGCTTCATGGCCTCGCGGTCGATGTCCTTATCCTGACAAGCGGTCAGGATAAGTGCGAACATCGCCATTATAATGAATGATATCTTTTTCATAACGCAATAATTATCAATTATCAATTTTCAATTATCAATTTAATTATATCCCTTGTTCTGGGTATAGAGACCAGGCACATAGTAGAGCTGGATATAAGGCAGAGGGAAGTACTCGTTCTTGCCGGCTGTGAAGTGGGCATCCTTGTAGTACTGTGCGTAAGTCTGCTTCTCGTACACCACGTCCTTTTCAGTTTCGAAGAAATTGTTCAGCGTCTGAGAGGCAATACCCCAACGACGGAGGTCGAAGTAACGGCCGTTCTCCATAGCCAGTTCCAGACGGCGCTCCCACTGTAGGCACTGACGAGCCTTCTCCTTCGTGCTGAAATAGCTGGAGGGATAGAGTGCGATCTCGCACTGGTTGGCAGCATAAGAGATGTGCTTGGCAACAGAGTTCTTGGCACGCTGACGAATATCGTTGATAATCGTACGGGCCTCTTCCAGCTGGTTGGTCTCGACAAGAGCCTCAGCACGCATCAGCATCACATCAGTATAGCGGAATACGTAGTCGTTCATGACGAAAGCCTGCCAAGGCATATCATAAGTCTCGCCCTTGCTACGCTGCGGCACTTCCTTCAAAGAGGCATAGTAACCATAGGTATTGGGAGTACGTGAGTTGTCCTTAGTCATCGTGAATTCCGTTTCATACTTGTATGGGAAGGTTGGCATGCCAACTGTATGGAAAAGACGTGGATCCCACTTCTGTGCATTGGGCACACCATTGGTAGGATAGGCCGTTTCCTTGTTATAGTCGTCAAACATGGGCAGACCATCCTTGGTCTTGAAGGCGTTCACCAGATTCTGTGTGGGCTTGTGGAAATCCCATCCGCACGACCAGATGCCCCAGCAACCATTCAGCATATTACTCCAGTTGCCACGTCCGTAGAGTGTATTGTCATCCTGATAGTCAGAGTGCTGGACTGCAAAAATGCTCTCCTTCGAGTTCTTGTACTCAGGCAGGAAGATGTCACCAAAGTCCTCCAGATAGCCATAGCTTGAGTTCTCGACCTCCTTCGTATATTTCAGCACTTCCTGCATATACTGGGCATTGATATGGCTAACGCCCGTATTAGCCTCATAGCCGTCACCCCAGGCGAGGGTGAGATAACACTTTGCCAGATAGGCAGCAGCAGCAATCTTATTGGCTCGTCCGCCATCAGCCTGTGAAACGGGCAGAACATCGTAAGCGGCCTTGAAATCGGCAATGATCTTCTCCATCAGCTCCTGATGCGTAAACTCGTCATTACGAGTCTGCTCCTCAGAGTGATTCTTATACACTTCCTCATCGACCCAGGGTACCTGGTTCCACATCTGAACGAGTTTGAAATAGAAGTGGGCACGGAGGAAACGGACCTCACCCTCGCGGATGGCCTTGGTAGCTGCACCTAACTTATCATCACCATAGTTATCGAGCGATACCAATGCACGGTTACAACGGCTGATAGAGCAATAGAAGTGATACCACAACTCGTCCATGTGGTCGGGTGTAGAAGCAGTCAGGGTAGACCAGACCTCTACAGGGTGGTAGTTTGTATCAGTGGTTCCTGAACCGCCCTTCATGGCATCGTCGGAAGAAACATCGCCGTAGGGCCAGAGGTTAAACGGATAAGTGTACCAGTCGTCGCCAAGCTTGGCATAAGCAGCAGTCACCATCTCATCGGGCTGACTCATGGCCAGATCCTCGCTGATGACGCCCTTAGGATCTACATCTATGAAATCGTTGCATGAAGTCAGCGTACCGCAAACGATCAGACCTGCGCATATAGCTTTATATATTGTCTTCATAATCTTTTCTTGTTTTATTATTTTCAATTCTTCAATTCTTCAATTTTTCAATTTTCCTAGAACGAAGTTTGTATTCCAAATGACAGGCTTGTGCTGTTCGGATACATCCAACGTGGATTCTCAGGGTCAGAGCAGGTCAGCGAACTACTCTTTACAGTGAGCAGATTATGACCAGCGATATATACACGTGCACTTGTCATGTTCAGCTTGCCTATAAGACTCTTTGGCAAGTTGTAACCGATCTGTACCTGACGGAGCTTAGCGTATGAGCCGTTCTCAACAAAGTAGGTAGAAGTACGATTCTCGTTACCGACGTTGTTGGTTGTCAGAGCGGGAATGCTGCTGCCTGTATTAGCTGTGGTCCAAGCGTCGAGCATACGATTACCCTTGTTAGAACCTGCATCGGTGATGCTGTAGAAGTCTGTCTGGAACTTCTGGTCGTTGTAAACATCCTGACCAGCTACACCCTGCCAGAACATATTGAAGTCGAAGTCCTTATAGCTGAGATCAACATTCAGACCCCAAGAGAAGTTGGGTACCGGACTGAAGATCCAGGTCTGGTCTTGCTCGTTGATGATACCATTACCGTCGAGGTCGGCATACTTCAGACCACCTACGCGGGCGTTCTCTTGGCCGCTGGCCAGCACCTCTTCACGATTCTGGAAGAGACCATCAACCACATAACCTACGATTGATCCGTAAGGACGGCCTGACTCGACGAGATTTTCCTTGGCGGTGTGAACATACGAACCAGTCGTGGTCTCAGGCAAATAGGTTACCTTAGAACGATAGAAGTCCACGTTTCCATTGATGTTATACTGCAGACCATATTCGGTAGTGTGACGATAGCCGAGAGACAACTCCATACCCCAGTTCTGCAGGCTGGGACCGTTAAGCCAGCTGGCGCCACCCTCACCCATCGAACCAAGATAAGCCGGATTAATCAGCATATCCTTTACCTTTTTAATATAGGTATCAAATGTACCATAGATTGAACTGCCCAGGAAACGGAAGTCGAGACCGGCATTCCACTGCTCTGTGGTTTCCCACTTCAGGTCGTTGTTCTGAGCCTGTGTAGCACGGAATCCAGAGGGGAAGATACCGCTGCCCTGAAGTGCGAGGTCGTAAGCGGTTGACTCGTTGCGACCACCGCCATAGGTAGCAGCATAGAGGCCGTAGCGGGCATAGTTAGAGATTGCCTGGTTACCAGTCTGTCCCCAAGAAGCACGGATCTTCAGGTCATCGATCCAATCCTGACCCAGATGCTGTGAGATACGATAACCGAGCGTAGCAGCAGGGAAGGTACCATAGCGGTTGTTCTCACCGAAGCGGCTTGATCCGTCATGACGGATAGTAAATGAAGCAAGTACCAAATCTCTGTAATTATAGTCAACCTTACCGAAGAATGATACAAGGTTGTAGCCTTCCTGGATACCATTTGCACGCTGAGTGCCTGTAGCGGCATCGGGATACATATAGTCGTAGTTCTCAAGTGCGAACATCTGTGCATAAGCATTTGAACTATCTGTCACGTCTCTGTGGAGCTCAATACCACCAAGGAGGATGAACGAGTGATCAACACCGATGTTGAAGTTATAGTTGGCTGTGTTTGACCATGTCCACTTGGTAGAGGTCTTGGCACCCATGCTGGCCGAAGGTGTTGAGTTGTTAACTACATCTGAATGCCATGTATAGGTCACGCTATGAATATTCTCTGACCACAAGTCGAGACCGAAGTTAGAGCGAAGCAACAATCCCTTGATGGGTTCGACGTTAACGAATGCGTTACCGAATATACGCCACATCTTCAAACGGTTGTCGCGGTTGTGATAAAGTTCACGCAGAGGATTCTGGCGGTCACTCATGCCACCAACAGGACCAGAGAAGGTAACACCATCCTCTTCGTAAAGGGGTACTGTAGGAGCCATTTTCAGAGCATTCTCCAAAGGCTGACAGTCAACCTGGTTAGAATAGGTGATAGTAGCGTTCTCACCCACTGTGATCAGCTTGTTGACCTTGAAACTGGTGTTGATACGACCTGAGAAACTCTCAAAGTCGGTATATTTCAGAATACCTGCGTTTTTCTTGTAGCCGAAAGAGACAAGAGCCGAAGATTTTTCAGTAGCATTAGATAGCGACAGGTCGTAGTTCTGTGAGAAACCAGTGCGAGAAATCGCATCGAGCCAGTCGGTGTCACTGAAACGCATGGTGCGCTTAGAGTTAATGTAACCGTCATACAGACCATTGACTGTGAAGTTACGCATCTGACCTGTGGCAGGGTCATAGGCACTAATAGGCGTACCTGCAGCGGCATTAAGAGTTAGACCGTAGTTGTTTGCATATTGTTCAGGATCAAGGCCATCATTCATGGCTGCCTGAGCCATTGAAGTGGCATACTCTGCGGTGTTGGCCAGTTTCATCATGGTCTGAGAGTTGTAGAACTGAGCAGTCAGGTTGGCAGAGAAGTCAACTTTAACTTTGTCGCCCTTCTTACCACTGCGGGTGGTGATGATGATGACACCGTTAGCAGCACGGCTTCCGTAAATAGAAGCAGAGGCGGCATCCTTCAACACCTGCATTGATTCGATATCGTTCATGTTCAAGGTGTTCAAGTTCGTCGTTGTTGGCACACCGTCGATAACGAACAGGGGATCTTGCGACGAATTGAACGAACCGATACCACGGATACGAACGGTACCTGCACCTACAGGCGAGCCGTTGCTGGTAATGGTCATACCTGGCACTTTACCCTGCAGGGCTCGCATTGGGTCGGTGTCTGATGATGTCTTCAGGTCTTTTGTTTCTACAACTGACACAGAACCTGTCAGGTCTGCCTTACGCTGGGTTTGGTAACCCGTTACCACAATTTCTGTCAATTCCTTGGCATTGTCCTTCAGTGTCACCTGCATGCCATTTTGGGCGGGCTGTTCTTGTGTCTCAAAGCCGATATAGGAGAAGACGAGTGTCTTTCCTGCTGCGACTTTAATCTTGAAGTTACCGTCGAAATCAGTAATCGTACCGTTCGACGTTCCTTTTTCCATTACTGTGGCACCGATAATGGTTTCGCCTGTAGCATCAACCACGGTACCACTAATCTCAGCTTGCGCGTACATTATTGTACTCACAAGAGCGAGCGTCAGGCTCAGTAGCAGTCTTTTCATTTCTTTCATTGTTTGTTACTTTTGGGGTTTGTACTTAAAATTTCTGTTGCAAAAGTACAAACTAAAGATGTGTTGGTGTTTAAAATATCGTTCATCGCACCCCAAATTTGTTTCAATGTAACATATTTGCGATGAAATGAACGATTTTTGTTAATCAAAGATCTGAGGGGCTAATACCGAACTCGTCTTTGAAGCATTTGGTGAAATAAGAGGGAGCGGTAAAGCCGACTTCGTAGGCTACCTCTGAAACGTTCTTGTCAGTAGTCTGGAGCAGTTCACGGCCTTTTTGGAGGCGAGCAGTACGAAGCAGCTCTACAGGCGACTGTCCTGTGAGTGCTTTCACCTTTCTATATAATTGCACGCGGGAGAGGCCCAGTTCGGCACCAACGGTTTCGACACTGAGGTCACTATCGGATAGATTCTGCTCAATAAAGTCACGGAACTTGATAAGGAAAGGATCCACAGATTCGTTCAGACCACCCCCGGCCCCTCCTAACTCAGGAGGGGAAACTACGTCACCAGAATCCCTAGGCTCTATCGGAGTAATGGCAAAGAGGTTTTTCAACTGGAGACGGCTTTTCAGAAGATTGCTGATACGAGCCAGAAGGAGGTCGGCAGAGAAGGGCTTGGTGATATAAGCATCGGCACCGCTCTCATAGCCTTCTATCTGGTGCTGACTTAAAGCACGGGCCGTAAGAAGAATCACTGGGATATGAGAGGTTGCTGTACCACTTTTGACGCGTTGGCAGAATTCCAAACCATTCATGACGGGCATCATCACATCGGAGACAATCAGATCGGGCACAATCTCATTGGCAATGGCAAGACCCTGTTGACCGTCAGCAGCCTCATTGACTTGGTATTTATCTTGCAGGATGGTGCGGAGATATGCACGGATGTCGGCATTATCATCGACAATCAGCACCGTTGACATATCATCGGCAAGAGAATGTTCTGTCTCAGCAGTCTTTTCCAATGATTCAATCGGGGCAGCCTCTTGCTGGCTTGCATTGAGGTCGTCGATACTGCCTGTAGCCTGAACATTCAACATCTTATTGATGAGTTGAGTCAGTTGGTGGGTATTGCGCTGGATAATGGCAAAGAGTCCTGATGCTTCAGCACTGGCTTTCTGCATATCCTTCGTCTCAGATAATTGTGCCAATGGTCCTTCAATCAGCGTCAGCGGGGTACGGAGTTCGTGGCTCACCTGTGTGTAGAAGTCGAGTTGTTCGCGTTCCATCTGTGTACGTTCCTCTTGGATACGTGCTTTCTGCAAGTGATAGCGATAGATGAAAACAATCAAAACCAGTAAAAGGAAAATGAAGGCAGTAGCCAATATCAACACGATACGCTGATTGCCGAGTTGTTGCAGATAGGCATCGGAGCGTTGATGCAGCTGGTCGAGATTGTTTCCCTGACGCACCATTTCTTCGTTTTGCAATAGCAGTACGTTGGCATTGTCTTTTGTTACGAGCGCTGCCATCAGAGGATTGTCCTTCTGATAGGGTTTGCCTTCAAGGATATTCATGGCCAATTGCAACACTTCATCGCCGTGAGTCGGATAGATGTAGGATGCTTCAAGAAGAGAGTCACGCACACAGGCAATACCATTTCCCTCGCCTGGCAGTCCGTCGATGCCACAGTATTTGGTGCCATCAGAAGATAAAGCCTTTGATGCTCCAATGGCCATGCGGTCATTCTGGCCAAAGACGAAGTCCAGATTACTTAGGTCCCCTGTATATGACTTGATGGCATTGACGGCACTCTCTTCCGTCCAGTCTCCTTGCAGGGAGGCTACAAGCGTGATATTAGGATAGGCTTTCAGTGCACTCTCGAAACCATTATGACGCTCGATGGCCGGCGACGAGCCTTTCAATCCCATGATCTCTAATACTCGCCCTTTGCCATTGAGTCGTGTGGCGATATACTCGCCCATAAGGCGACCCATTTCGAAGTTATCAGCTCCGATATAGGCCGTATATTTCTGGGAATTGGTTTTGCGATCAAACACAATAACGGGAATGCCCTTGTCAAAGACCTCATCAATAGCGGGAGAGACTGTTGCCACCTGATTCGGAGCGACAATCAGCAGGTCAATGCCGTCATTGACAAACTGATGGATCTGCTCAATCTGCTTCTCATCGCTATCATCGGCTGAGGCGAAGCGCAATTCTATACCGTCGTGGAAGTATGTTCCAATCTTCAACTCATTATTCAATTTGTCACGCCAGATGTCTTCAGAGCATTGCGAAACTGCAATTCTGTAAGTCTTCTCACTCTTTGAGCAAGAAACGAAGACTGCCATCAGGGCGATCAGGTATAGTATGGTCTTACGCATTGGCTTAATGATGTTACTAGTAATAAACATGGCAAAGATAAAGAAATTCTGCGAGACTGCCAAACTTTTTCCGAAAAATGTAACAACGGATAAAAAAGAGGTTCAGTACGAAACTGAACCTCATGGCGGGGATTATACAGTTTTAAGCTTGTCTGGTATAACAGGCATGGCACCGTTCTGAGTGCAGACGAAGGCGCTCACCTGAACGGCAGTTTTGTGGGCCTCCTGTACAGGTTTCCCGTTGAGGATACAGGCACAGAAGGAACCCGTGAATGAGTCGCCTGCACCGACTGTATCAGCGACCTCAACCTTAGGCGTATCCTGAAATGAGGTCAGGCCATCATCGGTAAAGACATAGGAGCCATTGGTACCGCAGGTTAGTACAAGCATCTTCAGTCCGTAGTCCTGTACCATCTTCTCACAGGTCTGGCGCATATCTAAACCATCGTATCCGAACATGCGGTTGACAACCACCAGTTCCTCGTCGTTGATCTTCAGGATGTTGCAAAGACGGAAGGAGTCTTCAAGAATCTCTTTTGAATAGAATTGCTGGCGCAGGTTGATGTCACAGATCTTCAGACAGTCGGCAGGGGTGTCGGCCAAGAACTTGCGGATATTTTCACGCGATACTTTATTACGCTGAGCCAAGGAACCAAAGCAGACAGCACGAGCATTCTTAGCAATCTCTGCCATTTCATCGGTATAGGGAATGTTATCCCAGGCCACACCTTCCTTGATCTCATACGTTGGGATTCCTCCTTCGGCCAATGTCACCTGTACGGTGCCTGTGGGATAAGGAACACGAGGCATCAGGTAGTTCAGACCGTGCTCTTTCAGAGCCTCAATGGTTTCTTCAGCAAGAGCATCCTCACCTAGTGCGCTGATAGCAAAAGTATCGAGGCCGAATTGTCCGGCGTGATAAGCGAAGTTGGCAGGTGCGCCACCCAGTTTCTTACCTTCGGGAAGTACATCCCATAATGCCTCTCCGAGGCCAATAATATAACGTTTCATGCTTTTACGGTTTTAAGTTGTTTGATATAAGAGAATAAGTAAATAACGCCAAGGGCCATGATCAATACGGCACCAGCCTGTCCGATGGCATCACTGGCAAAACCCATTAACAATGGGAATACCGTTCCGCCGAATAGTCCCATAATCATCAGGCCACTGACCTCGTTCTGTTTCTCGGGCATTGAAGTAAGTGCTTGTGCAAAGCATATAGAGAAAATGTTAGAGTTGCCATAGCCAACCAATGCAATAGCCGTATAGAGCACCCATTTCTCTGTTCCAAAGAAAAGTCCACACATTGAAAGTGCCATCATGATAACACTGATGATGAAGAAGGTGCGTGTGGGCAACACGCGAAGAAAGAACGAACCCGTTAGACAGCCGATAGTACGGAAGATGAAGTAAAGGCTCGTAGCAAAGGCGGCATCATTCAAGGTCATGCCGAGACGCTCCATCAGAATTTTCGGAGCTGTGGTATTGGTACCTACGTCGATACCTACATGGCACATAATACCGAAGAATGACAACAATACGATAGGCGTGCCCAACAACTTGAAACACTCTGCAAAGGTCGATGGCTTACCCTCGATTTTAGGCTCATCGATGGGTGTTACGCCTAAGAGTGCCGTAGCTAGGATGCCTACCACAAAATAGATACCAAAGAGGATGCGCCAATCATAGCCAAAGGATGGTATTGCCTGTGTAGCTCCCCACATGGCCAGATATGGTGCCAGGAACGAAGCGATGGCCTTGATAAACTGTCCGAAGGTCAGCGTAGAAGCCAGATTTCCGCCACCCATCACAGTCGACACCAACGGGTTCAGCGAAGTCTGCATCAGGGCATTGCCGATACCAAGTAGGGAGAACGAAATCAGCATGATGGCGAAGTTGTTGCCAAAGAGAGGTATCAGTAGTGACAATACCGTCACACCTAGGGAGAGCAGCACAGTGTTCTTACGACCGATCTTGTTCATCAGCATGCCAGTAGGCACACTGAAAATCAGGAACCAGAAAAACACGAGTGAGGGGAAGATGTTGGCTGTAGAATCATTCAGTGCCAGGTCTTCTTTCACATAGTTGGAGGCGATGCCCACGAGATCCACGAAGCCCATGCAGAAGAAGCAGAGCATCACAGGGATGAGGGCGAGTTTGTTGACTTTACTCATGATGATATTTTTATTTATTGATTTCGTAGATGGTTGCTTTGCAGCCCTTTACCTTAATATTATTATAAGGCACTGAAGGGAACACAAGGTTGGTCATTGCCACCTTACCGTCGCTGTCAAAAGCCTCTATGCTACAGCGGTCGATAAAGATGCGCAGCTGGCGGATAATACCATATGTGGGGGCTGTGGTCTCGCATGGGAATGCCTCGCTGAAACTTACATCCCCGCTCTTCGTACGGTCCATTGAGAAGGTTTGTTTCTGAGCATCATAGTTCATGACGACCTGCTCACCCTTTGCGTTCGAAAGCAAAATCGTAGCTGGGCCCTTCACATCAACTACTATTTCGCAGGTTTCTGTAGGCATCTTCATTTTCTGTCCACGTACAGCCAGCATCTCCTTAGAGGGAACCACACTCACATAGGTCTCTTCGCCGTATTTAAAGATTCCGAGATCGCGAGGTATAGAGTTGGCACTACGGAACTGCTTGGTGGGAACTTGGTTGGCATATTGCCAGTTCGACATCCATGCCAATACCACGCGGCGGTTCTCCGGAGCATTATAGAACGACACCGTCGCATAGTGATCCTTGCCATAGTCCAACCACTTTGTTACTTTCGGCATTGACTCACAAGTGAACTTCTTGCCGTCGAAGTCGCCTATGAAATACTGTGTAGCTGAACCTCCAAATGGTCCACCGGGGTTGATGTTACATAACAGCACCCACTTTCCGTCAATCTTGAACAGATCAGGACATTCCCAAACTCCGCCATGATTGCCATAATCCTTTCCAAATGATGATTCGTATTTCCAGTCTTTCAGGTCTTTCGATGAGTAAATGCGCATCTCCTGACCTGCGGCCAAAATCAGGTTCCACACCTTAGCATCCTCATTCCAGAATGCTTTCGGATCACGGAAGTCGGGTACGTCGCTTGTCAACACGGGGTTGCCGCTATATTTCTCGAAAGTCTGTCCGCCATCCTTCGACACAGCCATCGACTGTACCTGATGCTGTCCGGCTGAAGTATAAAAAGCCACGACCTCATTACCGTTAGTCACACATGACCCTGAGAAAATCGTGCCCAACCAGTCGGACTCGATTGCCAAGGGCTGAGCCTCCCAGTGAATGAGATCATGCGATGTAGAGTGTCCCCATGTCATGTTCTCCCACTGAGAGCCATAAGGGTTATACTGATAATAAAGGTGCCACACGCCATCCTTATAGAACAAGCCATTAGGATCGTTCATCCATCCAAATAAAGGTGTATGGTGATAGGCAGGGCGGAACTTCTCTCGATTTGCCGTGTCGAATGTCTCGCTGTATTTCAACTCCTTCCAACAGGCAAAGTCCTTCACAGCACCTGTCGTGCGACGATCACCCTGGAAAGTGATGTCGAGCAGCTTACAGTTCTTCAATTCCAGCGGCACATAATAATCTACTTTATCCACAGCCAGTCTTACATTCAACCGCTTTACCATTTCATTTCTTCCGTCGAGCACAGCTATATGCGCGTTCTCTTCTTTCTCCTGCACGGGTAGAAGCAGGTATTTTTGACCTTGCTCTACTCGTACCATCGCATGGTTTTCACCAAGCACCTTCGGCTGCACCTGAGCCTGAGCCGATATCGTCATCAGCACTGCAGCCACGATCGTTGTCATTACTTTTTTCATTCTGTTATTCATTTATTGTTTTGAATTTTCTGCTGCAAAAGTACAGCAAAAACCCGATACATACAATAAATTATGTTTCAATTGCTAACAAAAATCGTTCATTGCAACATTATTACATGCAATGAACGATTTTTATTTGATATTTGGAAAAATTGTATTACCTTTGTACGCAAATATACTAATAACTCATTTTTATATTACTACAATAATGGAAAAGACTCTTGTATTACTGAAGCCCAGCTGCGTTCAGAGACAGTTGATTGGCGAGATTGTGACCCGTTTTGAGCGCCGCGGACTTCGCGTGGCAGGTATGAAAATGATGCAGCTCTCCGACGAAATCTTACGTGAGCATTATGCACACCTCGTTGATCGTCCCTTTTTCCCCGCATTGGCCGCATCTATGCAAACATCCCCAGTTGTGGCCCTCGCACTTGAGGGAGTAGACGCCGTGCAGGTTGTTCGCACAATGACCGGATCAACAAACGGACGTGAGGCTGCGCCTGGAACTATTCGTGGCGATTACTCGATGAGTAATCAACAGAACATCGTTCATGCCAGCGATTCGACGTCGAATGCTGAAATCGAGTTGAAACGATTCTTCCGCGACGAGGAGATCTTCGAATACGTCAGCGGTTCCATCGCTTTTATCTATGGCGACGGAGAGGCAAAGTAAAAACTGATATACATATAATATATCACACTATATCTGGAGTCGTGTGCGCTCAGAGGTGCCTCCTCTTATGTCATAGTTCATCCCATCGCATGGAATATGCTCCAAGCAGTTTGAGGGGTATCTGCTGATCTGTGGCTGTCTTACGCCAGTCTTTGATAACGGCACGAACCTCCTCGATAATCTCTGTTGCCTCTTGTCTTTCAAGCAGATAGCTCTCGCTTGCGGAGAATAGGGCATTGATGTCCGACTGTTCAGTATATGAGTCGATGAGCAGGCATTGATGTGACTTTGCTCCAGGGTTGATGTCGTATGCAGGAGAGAGTGTCCAGCCTTTCGGGGTCAACAGGAAACCATGGTTGCGGAAATGATCGTCGGTGTTGCCGAACATGACATTGAAGGCCACTCTGCGGTAGAGTTCTCTGAGATTCTGCCGCACATCGGTGCAGCCGTGAAGAATGAAATCCACTATATCCAAATAACCATTGCCTGTACTGCTGCCTGCTCCATCATCAAGACCCAACAATGACATGGCAGAGGCGAAATGGATGCGACGGCCATCCTTTGTCCTGTCGAAACGTTCGGAGAGCAGCAGATCGCGGTCTTTTGAAATCCTGATGGTTCGTGTCTTTGCCACATGGATGCCAGCTTTGGCCGCAAGCTGATGAGAGAAGTGCTCAATGAGTTCCGTATTCTCAAAGTCCTTTTTTGAAGGGAACTTGGCCACATACAGTGTGCCATCGGCATCAACTACATTAGCCTTGGGACGAGCACCACCGAGCGAGGTTCCTGGATCTATCAACTGGTCGAGCCAACGTCGTTCCGGCAATTCATTGCGTTCTTCCGCCAGCTCAATCTCATGGCATGCATCGCATAGGGCGCGAAGACTTTCAATGGGAGGGACAAGATATTTGGTACTGGCATTTATATAGCCATCGCTGTCTTCCTCTTTGTAACGTATGCCACCCATACGAGTTAAGTCCTCAATACCGATGAGGTAGTCGTAATTGGTAAGCATGCGTGTCGGTCTGCCTTCTGACTGGGCCGTCAGTCGCTCTCTGCGGTCAAGTAACAAACGTCCCCAACGATCGGGGAAGGAATCCTTGACGAAGCCGAACACATTATCATTACCACGAGGATGCTGCAATGAAGGAACATTCATCAGATCACCGCTCAGCAGAATGCCACCATACTGCTTCAGCCACTGGCGCGAATACTCAAAGACAAAATGATCTTTGCCACGAACGTGTTCGTTGCCTAATGTTCCTATCTCCTGAGGAGCAGAGAGGAAATCAAAATCTGCGTAAACTGTTATTTTTTTCATTTCCTCAGTAATTCTGCATCCTGAAGTTGTCGGCCGAGAGCGTCGTCGGCGGCAAGTAGGGTGATATCGTTTTCCAGATTCAGCGCAAAGAGTACGCGTGCGTAAATGCCCATGGACACCGTCGGGTCGCCATGTTCTACTTTAGATACGGTCAGTCGTGTCACCGTAGCCCTGTCTGCTATGTCCTGCATCGACAGATGCCTGCGCTTGCGTGCCAACATAATCTGTTCACCCATGATTTTCAGGTTCTGGCTCAAGGCCCTTGGCATCGTCTTGCCAAATGTATTCTTACCCATAATTGTAATTTATTGGGTGCAAAAATACGCAAAAATGTTTAATATAACAAACTTTTTAAGAAAAATCTGCATTCAGGTCCTTGTTTTTGATTCATTTTGCATGCGAATGGCCTTACTTTGACACAGATGAGGGTGCGCCGACGAGCAGAGGCACGGCTGCCGGGTAGGGGTCCATCTGAATGCTGATCAGACCACTGGAGTCGTGTGTGCGCATCAATAGGCGGGTGAGGTAGAAAATATTTCTTGGTATTCTACTTGTTTATTCGGAAATAATTCGTATCTTTGCAACATCATAACAAACTTAAAACAAAAAAATATGTGCAAGGTAGGTATTCCCAAAGAAATTAAGAACAATGAGAACCGCGTGGGCATGACCCCGGCGGGAGTTGCAGAACTGACACGGCGCGGACACGAGGTCTACGTGCAGCACACGGCTGGCGAAGGTAGCGGGTTTAGCGACGACGACTACGTGAAGGCAGGTGCCAAGATATTGCCCGCCATCGAAGATGTGTACCGCGAGGCGGAGATGATCGTCAAGGTGAAGGAGCCTATCGAACCCGAATATAAGCTGGTACGCAAGGGACAACTGCTGTTTACCTATTTCCACTTCGCCTGCGAGAAGGAACTGACGGATGCCATGCTTAAGAGCGGAGCCGTCTGTCTGGCTTACGAGACGGTACAGTTGCCCAACGGTTCGCTGCCCCTGTTGCAGCCGATGAGTGAGGTGGCAGGCCGTATGGCCACGCTCAACGGTGCGTATTATCTGCAGAAAACCAAGGGCGGCAAGGGCAAGCTCATCAGCGGTGTGCCTGGCGTATCGCCGACACGCGTGCTGGTATTGGGAGGCGGTGTCGTCGGAGAGGCTGCCGCACGAATGGCTGCCGGTATGGGCGCCGAGGTGACAATCACCGATGTGTCGCTGCCACGTTTGCGCCAGCTCGACCTTGAGACACCTGCCAACGTGCATACGCTCTACTCGTCGGAGCACAATATCCGTCAGCAACTGCCGACGGTGGATATCGTGGTAGGCTCGGTGCTCGTGCCAGGCGACAAAACGCCTCATCTGATTACCCGCGACATGCTGAAACTGATGGAGCCTGGAACGGTACTCGTTGACGTGGCCATCGACCAGGGTGGCTGCTTCGAGACATCCCGTCCGACCACTCACAGTGAACCAGTCTATACTGAGGAGGGCATCGTACATTATTGCGTGGCCAATATCCCGGGTGCCGTGCCTAACACCTCGACACTGGCGCTGACCAATGCCACCCTGCACTATGCCATCGCACTTGCCGATAAGGGCTGGCAGCAGGCCTGTAAGGATGATTCAGCCCTGGCCAAGGGTCTGAATATTGTCGAAGGTAAAGTGGTCTTCAAGGCTGTCGCCGATGTGTTCGGTCTGCCCTACGAGCCGCTGGGCTGATAGTTCTTAATATCAAACGGATATAATATGGATTGGTTACATATTATCGCTGTCATGGCACTGATTGTTATCGGTGTTGTGATTTACATTAACAAGCGACAGTAGGCTGATTAAGTCAGGCTGAAGAGAAATTGTTGGTCATTATATTCCCACTGGACCGTTCCGAAACGAATGAGACGGGCGAGAAGGGTAATGACCTTAGGACGCGGGAGCTTGGTGCGGCGAATGATCTGATTCAGCGTCTGGCGCCCTTGCATCACGTCGAGGAGTTGGCGAACCGCGTCGTTGTAGGTCATGATGGTGCCTTTGGGCTTTTGAGCTTCCCGCCAAAGGGCCATATGAACGGGTGATGCCACGATGTTCTCATCGGCTATGCGGATATAGGCTTTCAATTTACCTTCTTCATCTTGTGCGCAGATTGGCCGTTTGTCGGATGGTGGGATGGTGGCAATGACAATATTTCGTCCGTCGGTATGATAGGTTTCAAACTTGATGGCGGGTTCTGGTTTGCAGTATTTGTAAGCGGCTTGGTGCATCATATAGATTTCCTCCTCGGAACGGACACCAGAGAGATGACCGTCATCACGGACACCTATCAGTAACCGTCCTCCATTGGTATTCGCAAAGGCTGACACCGACTTGGCCAGTTTGCAGGCATCAGTCACGCGGTACTTGAAGTCCTGTTGCTGATGTTCGCCCTCGCGAATGAGGCTGAGAAGATATCGCTTATCGTCCATCGTGACAGTTAAGTCCCTTCATACTCAGGGAGATACGATTACGACGATGGTCGACTTCGATGACACGGACACGGATGTGCTGATGGAGTTTGACCACATCGGTGGGGTGGGCGATGCGACGATTGGCCATCTGTGAGATATGTACCAGACCATCCTGATGGACGCCGATATCGACGAAAGCGCCGAAGTTAGTGATGTTGGTAACGATACCTGGCAGTTCCATACCTTCGACAAGGTCGTCGATAGTATTGACGCGTGAGTCAAATTCAAACTCCTCAATCTGCTGGCGAGGGTCACGGCCAGGTTTCTCCAGTTCCTTGAGGATGTCGGTGAGAGTAGGGATGCCCACCTCGTCGGTTACATAGCGTTTGATATCAATGCCCTCGCGTTTCTCCTTATTATTGATAAGGTCGATGACAGCACAGCCCTGATCCTTGGCCATCTGTTCTACAATGTCGTAACGCTCAGGATGGACGGCGGAGTTGTCGAGCGGATTCTTGGCACCAGAGATACGGAGGAAACCCGCACATTGTTGATAGGCGGCAGGTCCGAGACGAGGCACCTTTTTGAGTTGGTCACGGGAGGTGAAGGCTCCGTTTTCTTTGCGATAGTCGACAATGTTTTTAGCGAGGGTGGGACCGAGACCGCTGACGTACATAAGCAGATGCTGTGAAGCAGTGTTGAGGTCGACGCCAACGTTGTTGACACAGCTCTCAACGATCTGATCGAGGGATTTTTTGAGCTTAGTCTGGTCGACGTCGTGCTGATATTGTCCCACACCAATGCTTTTGGGGTCAATCTTGACAAGTTCTGCGAGGGGATCCATGAGGCGACGGCCTATGGAAACGGCTCCTCGAACAGTAACATCTTCATCAGGGAATTCGTCACGTGCGATTTTCGAGGCAGAATAGACGGAAGCACCATCTTCACTGACGGTGAAGACCTGAGGCTTTGTATGATCTTGCTTCGAGGGGGTGATGTCATATCGGCCAGCGAGGACATCGCGGATAAAATCACAGGTTTCGCGGCTGGCAGTGCCGTTGCCGATGGAAATGGCCTCAATCTGGTATTTTCGGAGCATCTTCTGGATGGCCGTTGCTGATTCCATTCGTTTGTTAATCGGGGGGTGGGGGAAGATGGCCTCGTGATGAAGTAGATTTCCTTGGGCATCAAGACATACGACTTTACAGCCTGTACGGAAGCCAGGATCAATCCCCATCACCCGTTTCTGGCCTAAGGGGGCGCCAAGCAATAGTTGACGGAGGTTCTCTGCAAAGACATGGATAGCCTCTTCGTCGGCCTTCTCTTTACTGAGGGCCGCAAACTCTGTCTCGATGGAGGGTTTGAGCAGACGCTTGTAGCCATCCTCAATAGCTTCGGCGACTAATCTGCCACAGGGTGTCGGACCATAGACATAATGACGCTGGAGACGGTCGATGCATTCATTATCATCGGGTGATATGCTGATGCGGAGGATGCCTTCGCCTTCACCTCGGCGCATGGCCAGTAATCGGTGGGAGGAACAGCGTTTGAGGGGTTCTTCCCAATTGAAATAATCGCTGTATTTAGCGGCTTCGTCACTCTCTGCCTTAGCTTTGACAACTCTAGAGGTTATTGTGGCTTGTCGACGGAAGGCGCCTCGTAGCTGCTGACGGCTACGTTCATCCTCGCTGACCATCTCGGCGATGATGTCCTGAGCGCCCTTAATAGCAGTCTCTGCATCTTTCACATCGCCCTTTATGAATTTCTCTGCAGCACGCTCTGGATCGCGTTCCCGCTGAAGCAGGAGTATTTTTGCAAGAGGCTCCAGACCTTGTTCGCGAGCAACCTGGGCCCTTGTACGTCGCTTGGGCTTGTATGGCAGATAGATATCTTCGAGTTCAGTGATATCCCAACATTCAACGATTCGCTTCTCAAGTTCTGGTGTTAGTTTGCCTAACTCCGTAATCGTCTTAACGACAGTCTCCTTACGTTTCTGGATTTCCTTGAACCTTTCGTATTGGGTACTGATGGCTGCTATCTGTACCTCATCGAGTCCGCCTGTCCGTTCTTTACGATAGCGGGAGATAAACGGAATGGTACATCCCTCGTCGAGCAGAGCCAAAGTATTGTCGACAGCCCGCTCTTGAAGGTTGAGTTGTTGGGCAATCAGTCGTGTGAAGATGTTCTTTTCCATACAATTCGTTAATTTATGCTGCAAAAATACAAATAATCCGTGAGAATTGTGTACTTTTGCATCCTGAAATTGAAAAATAATGAGAAATAAAGTGTTATTAGCCGTGATGTTACTATTGTCGGCGTTGACTTCTGTTCAGGCTGAAGATAATCCCAATGCGCGACAGGCGAGGCGGATTTTCAATCAGGCTTATCAGCAGGTCTTTGGCGAACAAGGGGCAACGCTACGCTACGACGTGAACATTACCGGCATCTATAAGACATACGGTACTATTTGGTATAAAGGTAAGAAGAGCAAATTTGTAGATGCTAAGATGAATTCTTGGAACGATGGTGTGACTGTATATACTATTAAGAAGAAAAAAAACAAAGAGGTGGAGATTCACAGCGCGAAGAACAACAAATCGGATAAGTATTCGAGTAAGTTCAAGTTCGAACCTGAGAATTTTGATTATAGCATTGCCAATCATGATCAGGGGCTTATGATTACCCTGAAAGCCAAAAAGGGAACGAAGGGCATCAAGGAGGTGCATGCGTTGGTAAAACGTCAGAGCTACGAACCAATTAGTGTCCGAATCAAAATCGCTTTTATCTGGACTACCATTACCATTTCTAATTTTAAGTCTGGTGGTATTACTGATGAAATGCTGCGATTTCCAGCTGAGAAATATAAGGATTATAAGTTTATTGACAAACGATGATCTCTGTAGAAGGACTGAAAGTGGAGTTTGGGGTGAAGCCCCTGTTCGCGGATGCCAGTTTCGTCATCAACGATCGAGACCGTATTGCCTTAGTTGGTAAGAACGGTGCTGGTAAATCTACGATGCTGAAAATATTATGTGGACAACAAAGACCTACGGCTGGTAATGTCAGTGTGCCTGCTGATTGCCGGATCGGCTATCTGCCCCAAGTGATGATCTTACAAGACGATACGACGGTTCGCGAGGAGGCCCAAAAGGCTTTTTCTGACATCACTCAACTGAAAGCGCGCCTTGATCAGATGAACTTGGAACTTTCGGAGCGTACCGATTATGAAAGCGAGAGTTACCTGGCATTGATTGAGAAATACACCTCTGAACACGAACATTATATGATGTTAGGGGCTGAGAACTATGAAGCGGAGATTGAACGGACGTTGATGGGACTCGGATTCCTGCGCACAGACTTTGAACGTCCTACCTCTGAGTTCTCCGGTGGGTGGCGAATGCGTATTGAATTGGCGAAGATCCTGCTCCAGAAGCCTGATGTGTTGTTGCTTGACGAGCCGACAAACCATCTGGACATCGAAAGTATCCAATGGTTGGAGCAATTCTTGGCGCAGTCGTCGAGTGCCGTCGTTTTAGTGAGTCACGACCGGGCTTTTATCAACAATGTTTCAAACCGTACATTGGAGATTTCCTGTGGACGTGTTGTCGACTATAAAGTAAAGTATAATGAGTACGTAGTTCTGCGAAAAGAACGTCGTGAGCAACAGTTAAGGGCTTACGAGAACCAGCAGAAGGAAGTGGCTGATATGAAGGACTTTATAGAACGGTTCCGTTATAAGGCTACGAAGGCTGTTCAGGTGCAACAGAAGATAAAGCAATTGGAGAAAATCGTACCCATTGAGATTGATGAAGTAGACAACTCGGCCATGCATCTGAAATTCCCGCCCTGTTTGCGTAGCGGTGATTATCCTGTTATTTGCGATGAGGTGCGTAAGGACTATGGTTCCCATACTGTATTCGAGCATGTAACGCTGACTATAAAGCGGGGCGAGAAAGTGGCTTTCGTGGGTAAAAACGGTGAGGGAAAGTCAACACTTGTAAAATGTATTATGAATGAGATCCCCTATACGGGAGAGTTGAAGATCGGACATAATATACAAATAGGCTATTTCGCTCAGAATCAGGCACAGTTGCTCGATGAGAGCCTGACAGTCTTCCAAACGATAGACAATGTGGCCAAGGGCGACGTCCGTTTGCGTATTAACGATATCCTCGGTGCCTTTATGTTTGGGGGTGAGGAAAGCGATAAGAAGGTGAAGGTGCTCAGCGGTGGCGAGCGGAGCCGTTTGGCAATGATTCGACTGTTATTGGAACCCGTAAACCTGTTAATTCTTGATGAGCCCACAAACCATCTTGATATGCCATCGAAGGATGTGCTGAAAGAAGCTATTAAGGCTTTTGATGGTACAGCAATCATCGTGTCCCATGACAGAGAATTCTTGGATGGACTGGTGACGAAGGTCTATGAGTTTGGAGGCGGTAGGGTGAGGGAACACCTCGGTGGTATTTACGACTTCTTGAAAAGTAAGAAAATATCGGAATTAAACGAATTGGGTAAAATAGAGAAGAATACCCTCCAGGTCAATGGCGTTTCTTCGAGTGTGGAATCACCCAGTTTGAAGAATAAAATATCTGATAGTAAATCTGTTGTAGTTTCAGAAGGCGTGTCAAAAGCCCTTGATTATGCAGAACGTAAGGAACAGCAGAAACGTATCAAACGTATTGAAAAGGCTGTAAAGGAATCTGAATTGAAAATTGAGAAGATGGAGACTCGTTTGAAAGAACTTGACGATTTGCTGATGTTGCCAGAGAATGCTTCAGACATGACACTCGTGATGGAGTATACATCAACGAAGAAATGCCTTGATGAGGAAATGGAGCGTTGGGAGAAATTAAACGAGGAATTGGCTGAGTAATGGCGCTTTAGAGGCTGTTATTGTATAAAATTACCGTCGTAAATGTAAATTTACGGCGGATTTTTTTGTTTATTTAAAAAAATTTATTAACTTTGCGCCTAACTTAAGTAAATAACATGTTATGATGAACGAAGATATTACCCTAAACCCAACCAACGGTGCCAGTGGTATGCAAGAGATGCAACATGAAGAACTGACAAGGGAAAAAACCTCGTCGGATAACTTCCAACAGCAAATGCGAACCCAAGCAGCACAAGGTGTACAATGTCCTTATTGTGGTACTGTAAATGAGCCAGAAGCCATGTTCTGCGCTTCGTGTGGAAAGCCCATTGGTGTGACCAGCTGTCCGAATTGTGGTGCGGAGCTTGATCCTGACGCCGATTTCTGCGAAGTTTGTCACCACTATATCCGCAAAGATATTTGTTCCTTCTGCGGTGCCCATCTGACGGGTAAGGAAGCTTTTTGTCCGGAGTGTGGTAATCCGCGGGGTGGTATCGTATGCCCGACTTGTCATACGCTTAACGACTTCTCTTTCTGCAAACAATGTGGTACGCCTTTAACAGAAGAGGCTCGTCAGTTGCTGGCTGAACTGCAGATGACACCGGAATATAAGGAGATGGAGGCTCTGACAAAGGAAATTCAGCAGATGGAAATGGTCATCCCCCTTTCGACAGAGCGTGATAAGGTACGTGACCAATTAAGCAGGAAATTGCGTGAGCGTGTTCTGACGCTATTGGCCCATGACCGTGGAATTGCCCAGCCGGTGATTGAAGAGAAGGAACCTTCTGTTGAAAAAAAGGATTTGGAGGCTCAGAAGGAAGCGCGTCTGAAGCGCCTGAATGAAATATTGGAGCAGATGGCGCAGAAGCCAGAACCTCAACCTGCCAAAGTCCGCAATTACGCGATGGCTTGTAAGCCACAGGGTGTGCGCCTTGCGTGGGAGTGTAATTTCAAACATGCCCTGCATTCCAGCCCTTGTGGATGTGCCAAGCCTCAATTAGGCGGGAAATGGATTATTTTGGGAAAGAATTCACGAAAAGAAATTAAAGACGATAAATAATGGAAAATCCAGATGTTGAGAATACTGTTCATGTTGAGCCCGCAGGAGGCGACATGACGATGCGCCCGGCATCAATGGGCCAGACGGATCCTTCTGGCTCTTTGGATATGACGATGCGTACAACAACTAATCCAGGTCAAGATGATTCTGAGGCGCAGGATGTAGCCGGAGAGTTTTTTGTCCTGAAAGGTGTCAAGTACAAGAACAAGCAATGTCTCAGTGAAAATTCAGGTGAGGCTCAGGTTTTTCTTGTGGAACGTGACGGCGAGGAATATGTTCTGAAGATCTATTATCCGACGTTCAATGTTAACAAGAAAATGTTGCAAACCATTTACAATTTCAAGTTTGAGATGGTCGTATCGCTTATCGACTACGGAAAGATGTATGTAGATGGTAAGAGCCGCAATTATGAGCTGATGGAATATCTCCGGGGAGGTTCCATGGTTGATTATCACTTGAAGGGCGATCTCGATAAGTTTCGTCGTATCGCGTTGCAGGCAGCGGCAGCCTTGGCCTATTGTCATGGCAACAATATCCTACATAAGGATGTGAAGCCGAGCAACCTCTTCTTCCGTGATAAAGAGCATACAGAGGTTGTTCTTGGCGACTTCGGAATCTCCAGTATGTTGGAGAATGACGGAAAGCTACATCAGACGACTCAGGCAAGAACACCTATCTATGCTGCTCCTGAGATGTATTCGGATGTGATAGATGGTGTGGTAGAAGTAACACCTGCGGCTGATTTCTACTCTCTGGGTATCACGCTGATGTATATCTGGCTTGGCGAGAATCCGATGAGCAGTAATGAGCGTGTGATGATGCGCCAGAAAAGTGAAGGGCGTCTGCCTCGTATGAATGAATTGCCTGAGCGAGTTAGAATGATTGTTCAGGGTATGACGGTCGTTAATCCGTTGAACCGCTGGGGATATGATGAGGTGGAGAAATGGTTTGAGGGAGAAAGCCCGAAAGTGGATTTGAGTTCACCCTTCCTGAAATATAAGAGCTTTATCGTTGATCCTGACAGGAACTTAGTGGCTGATAATATCCATGAATTGGTACCGATGCTGTTGGATAATGAGAAACTGGCTATCGGTTATCTATACAATGGCCGTATCAGTTCTTGGTTGGAACAGTGTGGCAATGACAAGTTGAGTACGATTGTCAAGGATATCGTAGTTAATAAGTACCCTGTGGATCAGCATGCCGGACTGATGGCTGCCGTCTATATGATGGAGCCCACCTATCCATATAAAGACATTAAAGGTAATTTGTGTGACGATGTCCATAGCGTGGCAATATCCTTGCTGAGCTATATCAAAGAATACGGCATGTTGTTGGTTAATCCCAACGACACACTGTATCAGTATCTGGAGTCGCATACAAAATGTAATATTGATCGTTTGCGTTCGTATTTCAATCAGTCGGAGAAGTTCGATGCAAAGGTGGCTGTGATGCGCCTGGTATTTGAGATTGATCCGGAAATACCACTGCTCAGCCGATTCCCTTCTTCGTCTTTGAAAGAAATCGTCAGAACATTCGGTAAGGAGCAACTGAACCAGGACGAGTGGCATAGCCTGACAGACGGAAGATTGTTGTCATGGATGTATAGCCATGAGGACAAAATGGCTTGCGAGAGTCTGCGTATCCTGACCAGGAACCAGCCATATTCGGAAGCTTTAGCCTATAAGGTTCTCTACAATCTGGACCGCAATGCCGCCTACGACCTTCGTCAAGCCGATACTCCCCAGAAAGTGGGTGAGATGCTGAATGAGAGGTTGAAGAATCTTGAACATACGGATGAGAAGGAGTTTGAGAAACAAATGTCCGACATCATTGATTTGAACGGTCGCTTCTCATATTTCGCTCAGTTGCATGGATGGTCGGAAGTCTTGAATGAAGCCAATCGTTGTTTTGATTTTAACAGCGAAGAGAATAGGGAGCGGTTGGGTGCATATGATGCGAAAACGGCTACATATAGATTCTGTAAGATATTAGGCGTGACGCCGGTATATGTCCTTTCTGATGGTACGGAGCTGTCAGATGGTCGTAACATTCATTCACATGACTATGCCCAGATCAGGAATGAAATGCGTAATGGTTCCTTCACGCAGTGGCTTTCAGTCTTCTATCATGAAGACCCGTTTGCTGATCTCACGGAAGAATATGCCTACGAGCACACCCTGGAGGAGTGGTTGAATGCTATCGGAAAGATAGACAGTCATCAGACCTATTACAAACGTTTTGTCGATGCCCGTGAGGAGACTGCCAACAGGATTTATAATGTCAGAAGTGGTTGGGAACGTGCAAAGGGTAAGGAGAAAATCTGGCGCATGGCCTTTTATGGCTTGTCAGCTTTATGGATCCTAATGATGTTGTTCATCGGTGTTAAGGATCGTACCTTCTTACTGGGTCATTCCTTTATCTCCATTGGTTTGCCTTTGGGTGGAATGACTGGTATCATTGTGGCCACCAGAGCCTATTTCAGAGGATATGACTTGTTCTTCTCCTTCCTGTGGGGTCTGGCTGGCGCATTCTCGTCCTTTATACCTATTATTATTTTAAAATATATGGACCAGTCGCATCCCAGCCTGTTTAATCTGACGGTTATCGCGATCACGCTGGTTTATATGCTCATTTGTCATCTGACGGACTTCCGTGGTGACCAGAAAGCTGATAACAAACTGATTTCAGAGGTACTTGACAACGATATCAAGTCATCCTTACTGGAACCGCTTTTCTATACTTTCAAGACAAAGTCCTACAAGTTCAAAGGGTCGAAGTTCGGGTTACTTGATGATGTGACTGATCAGGTACGTTCCATCAGTGGTGAAAGTGTGCTACACTATGTACTGTGGAGTATTCTGGCACTTATCTTTGTACTTGACTTTATCATATACAGTCCTAGTTTGATGAATGTCAGCAATCCTGATGTTGATAACTTCAGCTTCAGACCTTCGGAAATGATGCAGAAAATAGAAAAAGACGTAGAATAATGATATGTGAACATTGCCATAAGGAAAACAGGAGCGTAGCCAGGTTCTGTAAATGGTGTGGACAACCCATGATCAGCCAGAACTTGCTCGACAAGTTGGTTGGTCTTGATACCATCAAGCAGCAACTGAAGACAATCGTCGATACCTATGCTTTCCTGCGTTCGCGTAAGGATATCGCCCAGGTACGTATTTCCGTTAATGCCATTGTCATCGGTGAGACAGGAACGGGTAAGACGGCTCTGGCAGAGATCCTCCGCGACTATTTCTATCAAAACAAGATTATCGAAAAGCCGAAACTGACGATGGTGGATGCCGTTGACTATCAGCGCTTTGTCGATAAGTGGGAAGAAAATATCAAGAAGGCAAAGAATGGTATCCTGTTCTTTGACAATGTCCAGAAACTGCTGCCGGATAAGTATTCCAACCAGGTGAATCCTCTGGATAAGCTGTTTGTCGAGATGGACAAATGGGAGGATAACCCGGTGGTCATCATCTCAGGACTTCCCAAGGGTCTTGATGACTTCCTGGAGAGTAATCCGGCTGTTGCCAACCGTTTCAAGTATACGTTCCGTTTACCTACGCCAAACTATAACGAGTTGACGGATATCTGTAAACTGAGTTTGAAAACGCGTTATGGTATTTCAGATTTCTCGCCAGAGGCTGACGATCAGTTGAAACGTTATTTCAAGTATCAGATTAAGATCAAGGACGAGACCTTTGGTAATGCCCACTTGGCCATGAAGACGGCTGAGGATATCTTCACTCAATTCATCAGTCGTGGCGCACAGGCCACTATCGTTGAAAAGAGCGATATCAAGGGCTATGTACCTGAGGAGCGTTCGGTTGAGGATATTCTGAAAGACCTCGACAAGTACATCGGTATGGACGAGGTGAAGGCTGCCGTTCGTGAGATTGCCTATGCTGTGAAGAATAGTGTGGAGCGTGCTGAACGCGGCTTGGGTGAGCAGGAGAAGATGTCGATGCATATCATCCTGACAGGTAATCCCGGAACAGGTAAGACCACTATAGCCCGTAAACTGGGTGAGATCTTAGCAGCGATTGGCTATCTCGATAGCGGACATGTGGTAGAAGTAGACCGTGCCAAGATGGTCAGTCCTTATCAAGGCGAGACACCGAAGGTGGTAGACCGTTTGTGCGACAAGGCGATGGGTGGTATTCTCTTTGTTGATGAGGCTTATACCTTGGCGCCTGTCAGCCAGGCAGGTGACCGTGATAATCAGGGCGCACAGGCATTGGAGAAGCTTATGAAACGTATGGAGGACGATCGTGGTAAGTTTGTTGTCATCGCTGCCGGTTATCGTACTGAGATGGATAATCTCTTCCGTATCAACCCGGGCTTCCGCAGTCGTTTCAATTACTTCCTGAATATCGAAGACTACACGCCTGAACAGCTTTATGAAATCATGCTCGTCTTTGCCAAGGAGAAGAAGTATTTGTTCTCTGAACAGGCAGAGGCCTTGACGAAGAAGATGATTACGGAGTTGTACAACTCTCGTGACAAAGACTTTGCCAATGGCCGTACGATGCGCTCGCTATTCGATCAGATCTGTAAGAAACAGGCCCAGCGTCTGCAAGGTGAGAGCATCTCTACAATGAGCAATGAGCAGCTGATGACCATTGAGGATCAGGATGTCCCATACGAGGCTCCGCAAACCGTAGACTATACAGAGTGTCTGAAGAAACTCGATGGCCTTGTGGGATTGGGTGGCGTGAAGAAGGAAATCTCCAATCTTGCCGCTTACCTCAATTTGCAGATCAAGCGTGGCGAAACCAATACCTTCCAAGGCAAACATTATGTCTTTACGGGTAATCCCGGAACAGGTAAGACAACGGTGGCACGTATCATGGCCGATGTGTTTAAGACATTGGGCATCGTGTCACGAGGTCAGTTGGTAGAAGCCGATCGTGCGAAATTAGTCGCAGGCTACTCCGGACAGACAGCTATCAAGACCAATCAGTTGGTTGATCAGGCCATGGGTGGCGTGTTGTTTATCGATGAGGCTTACACGTTGAAGTCGAATGACAGCGATTCGTTTGGCGCAGAAGCCATCGATACGCTGTTGAAGCGATTGGAAGATGATCGTGGTAAGTTCATTTGTATCGTGGCAGGCTATACTGACCAGATGCATGACTTCATTGATACCAACCCCGGATTGAAGAGCCGATTCACGCAGACCATTCATTTCGACGATTACACACCTGATGAGTTGACGCAGATTTTCATCAATCTGGCTAAGGGTAAGAACTTCACGATCGACGATGAAACAGAGGCTGCTATCCATCGCGAGTTTGAACAGCTCTATCTGCGTCGTGATAAGAATTTCGGCAACGCCCGTGAGGCCCGTCGCATTTTCGATGGCGCAGTAGAACGACAGAGTCAGCGACTGGTTAAACTGATGAGCGATCCTGGTTTCCAGGAGGGCGATATGTATAAGCTGACGAAGGAAGATCTGCCCATGGCTCAAAGTGATTCTGCCCGTCCGCTTGAAGAGGTTCTTAATGAACTCGACGAGTTCATCGGCATGCGTTCTGTCAAGAATTCCATCCGTCGTCTGGCTGTTCAGAGCATGTTTATGAAACAGCGTGCAGCGATGGGTGCCGGTAAGGTACAGCAGATGGCTATGAACTTTATCCTGACAGGTAATCCAGGAACGGGTAAGACTTCTATTGCCCGTAAGATGGGCGAGGTGCTTCAGGCTATGGAGATCCTTCCTACGGCCCGTGTCATTGAAGCCAGCCGAGCCACTCTGGTAGGAAAATATATGGGCGAGACCCCGAAGATTGTTAACAATATGTGTGACAAGGCGATGGGCGGTATTCTCTTCATCGATGAGGCCTATACCCTCAGTGATGGTGGCGACCAGTATGGCAAGGAAGCCATCGATACGCTGATGAAGCGTATGGAGGACGATCGTGGCAAGTTTGTCGTCATTGCTGCAGGCTATAAGGATAAGATGGAGGAGTTCCTGATGATGAATCCCGGATTGGCCAGCCGCTTTACTCACAAGCTCCATATCGACGATTACAACGAAGACGAGCTCTTGGCCATCTTCAAGCATATGGCTCAGAAGGATTCGTATACCCTGTCGCCGACGGCAGAGTTCAAGGCCTTGGATACGATCTATAAGATGGTGCTTAATAAGGACGAATCGTGGGGTAATGCCCGTGAAATGCGTAACCTGCTCGATGCGACCATTCAGAAGCTCTCGCTCCGTGTTTCACAGATGCCGCCAGAGGAGGTGACTAAAGAAACCTATCAGTTAATTACACCAGAAGATTTATAATTAGACAATTATGATTATTTGCCCGACTTGCAAGGAAGAGATAGATAATGATTCCCATTTCTGTGATCAATGTGGACAGGCTTTGCTGTTTTGTGATCGTTGTGGAAATGTTGGTGTAGGACGTCGTTGTACAAAATGTGGCGGCATGATGGTTGCTCGCAGCAATGGTCCTGCTGAAGGCGTTCCCGGTATGTCGGAAAGCCTGAAAATGGAGATGGCTGTTACTGGAAGTCTGCGCGGAAATCAACAGCAGAATGGAAATGGCATTCCTGTCTTGACGCTGGCTAACGATAGTCTCAATATCCGTATTGTGGGTATCAATGGTGCAATCATCGGTCGTCGTACAGGGCCCTATTCCCATTTCTTTGAAAAATATCCATATGTGTCAGGAACCCATGCACAGTTGAAATATGCAGTTAATACAGGTTGGTGTATCGTCGATAAGCATTCCTCCAATGGAACGAAGTTGAATCAGCGCAATCTTCAGCCGGATGTCGACATGTCGCTCAATAATGGTGATGTGCTGACAATAGCCAACATTAATTTGCAAGTGATTGTAAGATAAGCCTCCAATGATGAACTTGTATGTGACAGCTGCAAGCAGAGTCGGCTGTGTCAGGAGTAATAACGAAGACATGATACTGGTGAGCAGTTCATTTATTCGTAATGATACTTATTCCACGAAAATTGAGCTTGATCCGCAGAAACGGACCTTGTTTGCCGTGGCCGACGGAATGGGAGGTCATAAGAGTGGGGAAGTGGCCAGTAGCGATGCCTTACACAATCTCCATTTCTTCTTCAACGATCTTCCTGCTGGTCTGACGGCAGGAGAGTTTAACGAGATGATGGTGGTGTGGCTGGACTCTATCAATAAGATTATCGATTCCAAGGGTCGTGTTGATGACCAGTACAAGGGCATGGGTACCACTTTAGTGGGAATGGCCTGTTACGGTGGCGATTTCTTCTCCTTTAATTGTGGCGACAGCCGTCTTTACCGTTTGCGTAATGGGTCTTTGGAACAGCTCACCACAGACCACTCTCTGAATAATATGTTAGGATCGTCAGAGCATTCGAGTGTGATTACGAATTGCATTGGAGGAGGCTGCACACAATCGTATATCGACATCGTCAGGATGACTGACGACGTCCAGCTATCCGACATCTTTCTGCTATGTAGTGATGGCTTGAGCGACATGCTCAACGACCAGCAGATAGAGGTCATGTTGAAGTCTGGGGGCAATGCTGAGGCCCTCTGTCAGGCCGCTATTGAAGCCGGTGGTTTCGATAATGTCTCGGCCTGTGTGATTGAAGTTAAATGATTAATTGTAAACAGCGATCATGCCGTTAAGATTACCCGATAGATTGCCTGCCATTGACTTGTTAAAGCAGGAAAACATATTTGTGATGGACGATACACGTGCGCATTCGCAGGATATCCGTCCTTTGAGAATTGTGATTCTGAATCTGATGCCGTTGAAGATTACCACAGAAACGGATCTGATTCGTCTGCTTTCCAACACGCCCTTGCAGTTGGAAATCAGTTTTATGAAGTTGAAAAGTCATACCCCGAAGAACACGCCCATCGAGCACATGATGATGTTCTACCGCGACTTTGCCGAGATGCGGAATGAGAAATACGATGGTATGATTATCACCGGTGCCCCTGTGGAACAACTTGAATTCGAGGATGTCAGTTATTGGAGTGAGATCACGGAGATCTTCGCGTGGGCGCGTACGCACGTCACGAGTACCTTATATATATGTTGGGCAGCCCAGGCAGGACTCTATTATCATTATGGCATTCCCAAATATCCGCTGCCGATGAAGATGTTTGGTATCTTCTCGCAGAAGCCTCTTGATCCGAAACTCCCCATCTTCCGTGGTTTCGACGATGAGTTTATGATGCCTCACAGCCGTCATACGGAGATCCGTCGTGAGGATATCCTTGCCAATCCCGACCTGAAGTTGATTGCTGAGTCCGACGACTGTGGCGTGAGTGTTGTCATGGCTCGTGAGGGACGCGAATTCTTCATCACTGGCCATCTAGAGTATGCGCCCAACACACTCGATAATGAGTATCGTCGCGACAAAGACATCCGGAAGGATGTGGCGCCTCCCCGGAATTACTATCGTAACAATAATCCGGAAAATCCGCCGTTGGTCACTTGGCGTTCTCATGCCAATCTCTTCTATACCAACTGGGTCAACTATTACGTCTATCAGGAGACACCATATAACATTGATGATATTAAGTAATTGAGAGCATTAGAACTACTTGCCCCAGCTAAGAATCTTGAATATGGCATTGCTGCTATAGACCATGGTGCTGATGCCGTGTATATTGGCGCCCCTCGTTTTGGCGCTCGTGCTGCTGTGGGCAATAGTGTCGAAGATATCCGCAGACTCTGTGACTATGCCCATCCCTTTGGGGTAAAGGTCTATGTCACAGTCAACACCATTGTCTATGATGAGGAACTTGATGATGTGCGTCTTCTCTTAAAGGATCTGCAGGAGGCCAATGTCGATGCCATCCTCGTTCAGGACATGTCTATCTTAAAACTGCTACAAGACATATCTCTCACCTCTCACCACTCACCTCTCACCTCTATATCTCTCCACGCCTCCACCCAAACCGACAACCGTACCCCCGAGAAAGTGCGTTGGTTGTGTGATATGGGCTTCTCGCGTGTGGTGCTGGCCCGAGAACTCTCCTTGGACGAAATCCGTGAGATCCATCGCGAGGTGCCTGATGTCGAGCTCGAGGTGTTTGTGCATGGTGCGCTCTGTGTGAGTTATTCCGGCCTTTGTTATGCCTCACAGCATTGTTTCGGCCGTAGTGCCAATCGTGGTGAGTGTGCGCAGTTCTGTCGCATGAAGTTCTCGCTGCAGGATGCAAAGGGTAGGGAAGTGGTGCACGATCGCTATCTGCTTTCGCTGAAAGACATGAACCGCATCGACCATCTGGAGGAACTGATAGAGGCGGGTGCAACGTCGTTTAAGATCGAGGGCCGATTGAAGGATCTCTCTTATGTGAAGAATGTCACCGCGGCATATAGTCAGCGACTTAATGCATTGATTCGCCGCCATCCCGACCGTTATTGTCGCAGTTCCTTGGGTGTCTGCAGCTATGCCTTTACGCCCGATCTTAACCGTACTTTCAATCGCGGCTATACATCCTATTTCCTACAGGGTCGACAGCCCGACATCGCCTCTATGGATACCCCCAAGGCTATGGGCGCCTTTGTCGGCACTGTGAAAGAAATGCGTCACGACAGTTTTAATGTGGCAGGCGTAGCGTGTTTTGCAAATGGCGACGGACTCTGTTTCCTGAATGAAGAGCGACAATTGGTGGGCTTCCGGGCCAACAAGGTTGTTGGTAATCGCATCTTCCCATATCGCATGCCTCAGGGTCTCAAGGCCGGTGTACGACTCTACCGCAACAACGATCAGGACTTTGATCGTCTGATGTCGAAACCAAGTGCCACGCGCCGTATTCCCATCCGTCTTGCTCTTCGTGCTGTAGCTGACGGCTTTGAACTGTCTGCCAGCCTATCCGGAATGCCGTGTTCTTCTGTGGTTCACATCTCTGCTGAGCATCTGCCCGCTCAGAAACCTCCCCGCGACAATATCATTCGTCAGTTGACGAAGCTTGGCGATACCATCTACTCTTGCGAAGAAGTGGAGGTCCCTGATGATTTTAATTACTTCATTCCCAATAGCCTTCTTTCCGACATGCGCCGCCAGTTGGTCGAAATGCTATTGACTTCAACTGCAGATAATGCCGTTTCTCCTATCGTCCACAAATCCATTCCGTCTTCCCCTCCTTCATATCCCTATCGTTACCAGTATAATATTTCCAATCATCTCTCCCAGGCGTTCTACGGGGCATCAGAACAGTCTGCCTACGAACTGAAAGGCGGTGATGGTCCCATCATGCAGTGTCGTCATTGCATTCGTTATGCCTTAGGGGCTTGTGTCAAACATGGAGGTCAGCATCCATCTTGGCAGGAACCTCTCTCTCTTGTTTTAGGTGATGGTCGCCGTTTTCCTCTCGAATTCGATTGTAAAAACTGCCAAATGAACGTCTATGCGCCGTAGTATTCTTATACCTCTTGTCTCTTGCCTCTTCTCGCTGATTCTGGTTGGGTGCTATAACCAAGGCCCGATTACGCCTGATGCCTGGAATCTCACCGAGCAGCAGCTCGACTCCATCTCGTTCTATACCACCCATCACTATTCCCAGGGCTATAATTTTGTGGTCAGTCGCGACTCGTTGACCATCCTCGAACAGCAGAACGAGATGATGCCCGTACCCGATATCCTCACCTCTGAAATCACGGCAGGCGACGAGACCATACCGATGCTCTCCTTAGTCGACTCACTCACGCTCCGCAAACACGATCACCTGGTGGTGGCCGATATCCGTACCGTACCCACGGATTCCATCGACAGCGTATGGGTGAAGGTGGCGCGCGATCAGCTCACCTTTGGCTGGCTGCGTGAATCGGAACTGCTCTCAGCCGTATCCCCTGACGATCCTATCAGCCAGTTCATCGATTTCTTCTCCGATTCCCACTTGCTCATCTTCCTGGCCTTCTGTGTCCTCGTAGGTGGGGCCTATGGGCTGCGTCATCTGCTTCGTAAGGGTGCAAAGATTGTGCATTTCAACGATATCCCCTCGTTCTATCCCACCTTGCTTTGTCTGCTCGTAGCCGCCTCGGCTGTGATTTACAGTAGCATTCAGCTCTTTGCGCCAGAGATGTGGCGGCATTTTTATTATCATCCCTCCCTCAATCCCTTTACATTGCCTTGGCATCTCGGCCTGTTTGTCATTTTCGTCTGGTCGCTGCTCATTGTGGCCATTGCCACCGTCGATGACATCCGCCATCATCTGCCCTTGGGCGAGACGATTCTCTATCTGGGCGGTCTGGCAGCTGTCTGTGCCGTCGACTATGTCGTTTTCAGCATCACCACCTTATATTATATAGGCTACCCGTTGCTGATTGCCTACATTGTTTTCGCTTTGAAACGTCTTTCTTTACAAAAATACCTATAATTAAGTATTGCATGTTTCAAAGAAAAGTAGTACCTTTGCAGCCGGAAAAAGGTAAAAAGAGAAAAAGATGGGAATAATATCTAAGGTAGAGGTAAAGGCTAAATGGGTAATTGTTTTACCCTTTTACCTTTTTATTTTTCTACCTATAAGTGCCCAAAGGCAGGACGACATGCGCCAGGCGGTGGAATATCTGGCTTCTCAGGAACTTGGAGGCAGATACCCTGCCACTATTGGTGACACCCTCGCCTCGGAATTCATCGTAGGCAAACTGCGCAGTCTGAAGTTCAAGCCAGTGGTCAAAGCGAAGAAGGAAAAAGGTTTCTATCACGACTTCACATACGGCAAGGAAGTGGAGCGTACCACTCATAACATCATGGCTGTTCTTCCAGGAAAAGACAAGCGTCTGAAGAACGAATACATTGTTGTTGGTTCACACTATGACCATCTGGGCATGGGAGGTCAGAATTCCGGTTCACGCCGTCCAGACACCTTGGGTGTGCACCCTGGTGCCGATGATAATGCCAGCGGTGATGCCGTGGTACTCGAACTGGCTAAGTATTTTAAAAAGGTACGCGCGAAACGAAGTATCATCTTCGCCTTCTTTGGCGCAGAGGAGCAGGGACTTATTGGTTCGAAGGCTTTTCTGGAGTGGATGAAGCAGGATGATAACAAGCGCATCAATCTCCCGAAGGATAAAAATGGTATTGTGGCGATGGTCAATCTCGATATGGTGGGACGTATGCGCGACCAGGCCATGAGTGTTTCAGGTACAGGCACAAGCAGCACCTTCAAGGCGATGGCTGAGCAGGTGGCCGAACAGACGCACCTGAACATCAGTTGTACGCCCGACGGCTATGGTCCCAGCGACCATGCTTCGTTCGTCGCTGCCGATATCCCTGTGCTCTTCCTAACGACAGGTGGTCACATGGAGTATCATACCCCTGACGATGTGCCTTCCACCTTGAATTACGATGGTATGCAGCAGACCTTAGCGTTCTCGCAGGAACTGATTACCCAGCTGGCAAACATGCCCGATACACCTGATTATATCAGCGTGCCCAGCAGCAATACCATGAAGCATGCCAATTTCAAGGTCACCTTAGGTCTCATGCCTGATGTCATGGGAGCCAGTCGTATCCCAGGTCTTCGTGCTGATATCGTGGTGGCAGGAAAACCTGCCCATGAAGCAGGTATCCGTAGTGGTGACATCATTCAGGAAATCGATGGTAAGCCCGTTAAGGATATAAATGAATACATGGAACGCTTGTCGGAACTTGAGCCTGATACCACGATTCCCGTGAAGGTGCTTCGGGGCGAAGCGTTGATCACGTTCCAGGTTCACCTTAAACCCGCAAAGAAATGAAGAAATCCGTCTATTGGTTGTTGGCGATTGTCATCACGTTGGTATTGAGTATCTACCAGCGCATGACGGGGCCTACTTATCCCAAGCGGTTGACGGTGGAGCTGAATGGTGAGCATTATAAGATAAAACTGCCCCGCAGTGGTGTGCAACACGATGAGATCATCACCCTGAAAGGTCTCCCCTCTGATGTCAACTCACAAATTCATTACCGTCGTTATCCCCCAACCAACGACTACACCACCGCAGATTTCGTTTGGAAAGACAGCGTGTGGCAGGCAGCCTTGCCTGTACAGCCCGTTGCAGGAAAACTTCAGTATTATATCACCGTTGGAGGAAAGGATTACGCTGCAGATGAACCTGTTGTGATACGATTCCGCAACGATGTGCCTGCCGGTATCCTGGTGCCACACATCCTGCTGATGTTCGCAGCTATGCTTTTCGCGGTTTATACACTTCTGTTAGTGGTGACGCGAAAACCCTACAGAAAGTGGCTGTGGATCACGGTGGCCACCATGTTTGTGGGTGGCTTCATCCTGGGACCACTCGTGCAGCATGCGGCTTTCGGCCCTTGGTGGACTGGATTCCCTTACGGCACAGATCTTACCGACAATAAGACACTCATCTCCTTCCTGTTCTTTATCGTTGCGCTTGCAACTTTGAAGTGGAAGTACAACAAGTGGGTGGTTGCTCTGGCGGTATTGGTGATGATAGTCGTCTTCAGTATTCCCCACAGCACCTACGGGTCAGAATATGATTATACCACACAACAATTAAAAAGATAAAACATTAAAAAGGTAAAAAAGATGAAAATCAGGAGTTTAATGACAATGACGTTGGCTGCAGTAGCCTTCGTGTTGAGTATGAGTTCATGTAGTAGTAATGATGATGAGCCAGAAGTGGCTGTCGCTGATCAGGTAGTAGGTTCCTATACAGGTACTGAGGTCCTCACAGTGATGGGCGAAGCTGATGAGAGTACAGAGACATTCGAGTTTACCAAAGCTTCAGACGTGTCTGTTGACGTGACGCTTCCCAAATACGGTGAGGGCATGATGACGGTCCCTGCACTTCCTGTGAAGGGCATCATGCTGACCCAAAGTGGCAATACCATTACTGGCAAACTCGCCAAGTATGAGGGTACAGTGAAAACTGCCGATGGGGCGGATAAGGCCTATACCGTGAGTGATATCACCGTTATCTTCAGCGACAAGACGGTTGTCGTGACGTTTACGCAGAAGTACGGCAATATGCCCTTTGCTTTTGAAGGTCAGTTTACAGGTACGAGGAAATAAGTGGTGACCGCGTATTTGGCAAACAGAATCTCACAATCCCTTTTAGCAGGCGTGGTGTTGGCCATGCCTGCTATTAATCTCTCTGCACAGGCTTTCCGCGATTCCGTAGAGCTCGAGCCGATCGTGATTACGGCCTCCCATACGCCTAAGGCGCTGAAGGAAGCCCCCGTTGTCACCCGTCTCATCACGCTTTACGACATTAAGATTACCGATGCCACAAATATTCAGGACATGCTGACGCAGGAGATCCCGGGCTTGGAGTTCGGCATGGCCATGAGTCAGGAGACATCGCTCAACATGAGCGGTTTTGGTGGCAATGCCGTGCTCTTCCTCGTCGATGGCGAGCGGATGGCAGGCGAGACGATGGACAATGTCGATTACAACCGCATGAACCTCGATAATGTAGGTCGTATCGAGATTGTGAAAGGTGCTTCGTCGGCGCTCTATGGCTCCAATGCCGTAGGAGGCGTAATCAACATCATCAGCCGCGAGAATCTGGAGCCCTGGACCGCCAATGTCAATTCGCGCTATCATTCCTTCGGACATGAATGGCGCAATGGTGCCGGTTTTTCTTTTAATACGGAGAAGTGGAACTCCCAAACCAGTTTCCAGCATACCAAGATCGATCCTGTCGATCTGCCTAAGCCTTACTCTTCCGAGGAGATTGCCATCGAACTGATGAAGAAGGCACAAGGCTTACCCTACGATGCGTCCGTGCTGAATGACGATTCCAACCTGAGCCGTCTCTATGGACAGAAGACCTACAACGTCAAGGAACGACTCACCTGGCGTGCTACGGACCAGCTGACACTTGTAGGCAGGGGTGGTTATTTCTTCCGCACTAGCGAACGCGACACTTACGACTATCATTTCAATGGATATAGTGCAGGACTGAAAGGGCGTTACGCCTGGGATTATGCCCGTCATCTCGAACTGTCATACGCCTATGACCAGTACGACAAGGCCAACTTCCAACCCGACGGCACACGGACCCACGACCACGACTACAGCAACCGGCAGCATGTGATCCATGCGCTCTACCATCATCCGTTTGGTAAGAACAGTCTGATCCTTGGTGCCGATTATATGCACGACTATTTGTCCACCTATCAGTTTATCGACAACACCAGCCACGCCCAGGACAATATCGACGGCTATGCCCAGTTCGACTGGAACATTACCGACCGACTCAACATCGTGGGTAGTGTCCGCTATGATTATTTCTCAGCCTCTGCGCAGAAGGCCCTTACAGAGCGCCTTGCCGTTGTGTATAAATATCCGTGGATGACCTTCCGCGCCAATTATGCCAGTGGCTTCCGGGCACCCACGCTCAAGGAGATGTATATGCACTTCGACATGGGTAATATGGGCTATATGATCATCGGAAATCCTGATTTGGAGCCCGAGAAGAGCCATAATTTCAACCTTGCCGTCGAGCGCACGAATCGCATCCGTAACAGTGGATTCCTCGACGGACGCTACAACTTTACCCTGATGGGTTACTGCAATATCTTCGACAAGCGTATCACCACCATCGGAGGTCCTGTTTACAATGGCATGGAAAGCGCCCTTTACGCCAATGAGGACGGCATCACCGTCTGGGGCGTGGATGTCAGCCTCGCCCACATCTGGGATTGTGGGTTTTCGCTCAAAGTAAACTATGCCTGGATGCACGAAACAGGCCATGTCTATTACTCCGACTTCTATCAGCCCCGTTCGCACTCCATGACCTGGCGGATAGGCTACGACCATCGCTTCTCACGCCACTATGCGCTCAATGCAGCCCTTTCTGCGCGCAGTCAGGGCAAGCCCCAGTCGGGTCGCACGGATGTCGATCAGGGTTACACCATCTGTCGCCTGATGCTTCAGCATCATCTCTGGCATGGTGTCCATCTCAACACCGCTGTCGATAACCTCTTCAACTACAAGCCGAAGTCTTACTATTATTCTTCTCCGCTCACCACGGGCATATCCTTCAGTGTCGGGGTGTCTGTTGATTTGGATACAAAGATCAGATTTTAACCAATTCGGCTAATATCATATCGCTGACAAATAATCCCTTACGGGTAAAAACTAAATAAGAACCATTAAATCTTACCAGCCCGTCGTCCACAAAGCGACGGGCATTTTTCTGGCAATACTCCCTGTGCTCTTCCGATAATTGCGAGAGGTCGAGTCCCTCACGGGTGCGCATGGCAACGGTCACCATGTCGTTGTAGCGGGTGTCACCCTCGATCGCCTCGGAGTCGAAGAGTCGCTCCCCACGCTCCATCCCCTCGATATACTGCCGGATGTCGGCAACGTTCCACGAGCGCGAATGGCCGTCGTAGGAGTGGGCGGCGGCACCGAGACCCAGATAGGGAATGCCTGTCCAGTAGCTGCTGTTGTGGCGGGAGCGGAAATTGGGGCGTGCGAAGTTCGAGATCTCATAGTGTTCGAAGCCGGCGGCCTCCAGACGGTCGATGAGCGTATAGTACATCTGGCGCTCCAGTTCCTCGTCGACACACTGGGGACAGTCCCCATCATGTCCTTTCATCATCCGATGGAGTGGGGTGCCTTCTTCGATGGAGAGACAGTAGGCAGAGAGATGCTCCACGTTGAGGGCTAATGCGGCGTCGATGTCACGTTCCCAATCGGCGAGCGTCTCGCCAGGGAAACCGTACATCAGGTCGATGCTGATATTCCGGATGCCCGCAGCCCGTAGCCGCTGCACAGCCTCTGCCACCTGTGCCGACGTGTGCCGACGATGGAGAAACTGCAGTCGCTGGTCGTCGAAGGTCTGGGCCCCCATCGATACACGGTTCACGGGCAGTGTCCGCAGCCCCTCGGCAAACTCCGCTGTCACGTCATCGGGATTCACCTCGATGGTGATCTCTTTAGAGGTAAGAGAATACACATTATTAAATATATAGTAGTTGATGGCATCAAATAATTGGTGGAGTTGATCGATGGTAAGTTGTGAGGGCGTGCCACCTCCGAGATATATTGTATCAATATTCTCCGCCTCTAAATCATATCTCTCACCTCTTACCTCTCTCCACTCACCTCTGAGCGCTAGCTCCCGACATACCGCCTCAACATACCGTTGGCGAAGGTCCAACGAGGTGGTGGAATAGAACGCACAATAGATGCATCGGCTCGCACAAAACGGAATATGTATGTAGATTCCTGCCATTTTCTCTGCAAAAATACTAATTTAGTTTAATATTTAAAAGAAATCTTTGGTGATTTCTGAAAAAATGGCTAATTTAGCCGACCGAATTTGATATTTAACTTAAAACCGAACGATAATGAAGATTTATCAGACAAACGAAATCAAAAACATTG
>CAMJBL010000019.1 GCA_946403845.1 uncultured Prevotella sp.
TTCTTCCTCGATGTTGATTTTGATAATTCTGTCGTTGTCGAATGTCTGATCCATCTTTTTATTACTTCAATTTTTCAATTCTTCAATTCTTCAATTTTTCAATCCTTCAATTCTTCAATTTTTCCGCATTTTTGCGTTTAAGGGCATTTTTAAGCCCGCTGACGCGTTTTTAACTGTGCAAAGGTAGTGATTTTTTTGCATCCCACCAAACCTTTTAAACTTATTTAGCGGAAAGTTTTTTAAGATTTTGGCATGATGTTTGCAGATTTATTTGTAACTTTGCACAAAATAGTAAATAGTATATAATAAAAAGGTATAATTAGTGACCAGTCAGTTTTCACCCAAAGTGTCAGAGATCCTCGCCTATTCGCGTGAGGAGGCAGCCAGATTGGCCAGTCGGTCGGTAGGTCCGGAGCACCTGTTGTTAGGCATGCTCAGAATGAAGGACGGCCCAGTGATCGACGTGTTCAACCGTCTGAACCTGAACCTGCCATCGATCAAGACCGAACTGGAGAACCGCGTCAGGGAAGACGAGATACAACAGCCTATCTACACCAATGAGCTGGTGCTCAACGAGAAGGCCAGCAATATCCTGAAGCTGGCCGTGCTCGAAGCCCGTATCCAGCGGACAACAAAAGTTGACGAACAACACCTGCTGCTGGCCATCCTGCATGATGCCGCCAACAACAGTGCCAAACAGATTTTAGAATTGAACAATATGAATTATGAAGATGCGATGGCGATGCTCTTCGCCCCGCAAAATACAGAAATCAGAAACGGTATCGGCCTCCCCGACGAAGACGAGGAGGAATACGAGGAAACGGGCGCTGCAGGGAAGTCGGCGAATGCCGGGAAAAGCGGCACTACCGCCACCACGCAGAAGAAGCCCGAGTCGAAGACACCTGTGCTCGACACCTTCGGTACCGACCTGACACGGGCGGCCTCAGAGGGGAAACTCGACCCCTGTGTAGGTCGTGAGAAAGAGATACAGCGCGTGATCGAGATCCTCGGTCGCCGCAAGAAAAACAACCCCATCCTGATCGGTGAGCCCGGTGTGGGAAAGAGTGCCATCGTGGAGGGCCTCGCCCAGCAGATTGCCGCCCACCATACCAGTCCGATGCTCTTCGGCAAGCGCATCTACACCCTCGACATGACGGGTGTGGTGGCAGGCACGAAGTATCGCGGACAGTTTGAGGAGCGCCTGAAGGCCCTGATGAAGGAGATTGAGGCCAACCCGGAGGTGATTGTGTTTATCGACGAGATACACACGCTGATCGGAGCCGGTTCGACACCAGGCTCGATGGATGCCGCGAATATCCTGAAGCCAGCACTGGCCAGAGGCACCATCCAGTGTATCGGTGCCACCACGCTCGACGAATACCGCAATTCGATTGAGAAGGACGGTGCCCTGGAGCGCCGATTCCAGAAGGTGATCGTGGAGCCCACCACGCAGGAAGAAACCCTACAGATTCTCCGCAATATCAAGGACCGCTACGAGCATCACCACCACGTGAGCTATACCGACGAGGCCCTGGTGGCGTGTGTCAAATTGACAGACCGCTACGTGACCGACCGCTTCATGCCCGATAAGGCCATCGACGCATTGGACGAAACAGGCTCGCGCGTACATCTTTCTAATGCGCAGATTCCACCTGAGATCCTGGAGAAGGAGCAGGAGATTGCCCGTACGAAGGAGCGCAAGAATCAGGCGGTGAAGAATCAGAACTTCGAACTGGCTGCCGGCTACCGCGATCGTCAGACAGTGCTGGAAACAGAGTTGAAGGAGATGAACGAGCGCTGGAGCAAGGGCGAAGGAGAGGAACGGCAGGTGGTGGATGCCGAGCAGGTGGCCGATGTGGTCTCGATCATGACGGGTGTGCCCGTGCAGCGCATGGCCGAACAGGAGGGTATCCGTCTGAAAGGCATGTCGCAGGAACTGAAAGCGGCTGTGATCGGACAGGATAAGGCCATCGACAAGATGGTACGCGCCATCCAGCGCAACCGTGTGGGACTGAAGGATCCCAACCACCCCATCGGTGTGTTTATGTTCCTCGGCCCCACGGGTGTGGGTAAGACATATCTGGCCAAGAAACTGGCGGAATTCATGTTCGGTAGCAGCGATGCCCTCATCCGCATCGACATGAGCGAATATACAGAAAGCTTCAATACCTCACGACTCATCGGTGCCCCTCCGGGCTACGTGGGCTATGAGGAGGGCGGACAGCTCACCGAGCGTGTGCGTCGTCACCCCTACTCCATCGTGCTGCTCGACGAGATCGAGAAGGCGCATGCCAATGTCTACAACCTGTTGCTACAGGTGCTCGACGAGGGACGCCTCACGGATGGTAACGGCCGATTGGTGGACTTCCGCAATACGGTGATCATCATGACCTCGAACGCCGGTACCCGACAGCTGAAGGACTTCGGACGCGGTGTTGGCTTCAGTGCCGCTGGCAGCAACGGACTGATGCTCAATGAGGAGGACAAGGAGCATGCCCGCAATATCGTGCAGAAGGCGCTCTCGAAGCAGTTCTCGCCAGAGTTCCTGAACCGCCTGGATGAGATCATCACCTTCGACCAGCTCGACCTGGAGGCCATCAAGCAGATTATCGATATCGAGCTGAAGGGCCTTTACAAGCGCATTGAGCAGATCGGCTATAAGATCGACCTCGCCGAGGATGCCAAGGAATTTGTGGCGTCGAAGGGCTATGATGTGCAGTTTGGCGCCCGTCCGCTGAAGCGCGCCATCCAGAATTATATCGAGGATGGTGTCAGCGACCTGATCGTCAATGGCAACTTGCCCTTAGGAAGTACGATTCACATTACACTCCATGAGAATAAAAATGAGTTAGCGTTCAGCTAACTCATTTGTTTTATAGGTTCTCGCACTCTTTCAGCCAGAGGGTATACGAGGCATCGCTGGGCATGCGCCAGTCGCCACGGGGTGAGAGGCTTACGGTTCCCACCTTCGGACCATCAGGCAGGCACGAACGCTTGAACTGCTGGGTGAAGAACCGACGGCAGAACGTGGTGAGCCACTTCTTGATGGTGGCATCATCGTAGGTCTTGTCGAAGGCCTTCTGTGCTAGCACGAAGATCTTCTGCGGACTGAATCCGAAGCGCAGGAAGTAATAGATAAAGAAGTCGTGGAGTTCGTAGGGACCCACGAGGTCTTCCGTCTTCTGCTTGATCTTACCGTTCTTGTCGGCAGGAATGAGCTCAGGCGATATCGGGGTGTCGACGATATCCAGCAACGTATCGGTAGCCATCTCGCCAGCCACATAGGTCACCAGATAGCGGATGAGCGTCTTGGGAACACCCGCATTCACCCCATACATCGACATGTGGTCGCCATTATACGTGGCCCAGCCTAAGGCCAGCTCAGACAGATCGCCCGTACCCACCACCAGACCATTCACCTGATTAGCCACATCCATCAGAATCTGCGTACGTTCGCGGGCCTGACTGTTCTCATAGGTGATGTCGTGCACACTGGCATCGTGGCCGATATCCTCGAAATGCTGGGTGACGGCCTTGGCGATGCTGATCTCGCGGATGGTGACACCCAACGTCTTCATCAGCGTCATCGCATTGTTATAGGTGCGATCGGTGGTGCCGAAGCCGGGCATGGTGATGCCGATGATGCCCTTGCGGTCGAGGCCTAACTTATCGAAGGCCTTCACCGTGACGAGCAAGGCCAGCGTGGAGTCGAGACCACCACTGATGCCTATCACCGCCTTCTGGGCATTGATATGATAGAGGCGCTTGGCCAAGCCTGCCACCTGGATATTCAGGATTTCCTCACACGTGGTCTGCATATCGGCCTCCTTCGGAATGAAAGGATGGGGATTGATATCGCGGATGAGTTCGAAATCGCGTGGCGACACCGACTTGGCGATAACCAGACGGGCAGACGCCTCACGCTGCGCATTGATATACGTGGTGTTATGCCTACGCTCCGAGCGCAGACGCTCCACATCCACCTGGGCTATCTTGATCTGAGGCTGAAGGGAGAAACGGTCGCCCTCGACCAGCTGGTGTCCGTTTTCGAAAACCATCGCAGCACCGCCATACACCACATCCTGTGTCGACTCTCCGAAGCCACAGCTCGCATAGACATAGCCGCTGATGGTGCGGGCACTCTGCTGGGCTATCAACGAGCGCAGATACTGGTGCTTGCCCAGCAGATCGTCGCTGGCAGAGAGGTTGAAGATGAGATCGGCACCGGCAAGGGCCAGATTATTGCTGGGCGGAATGGGCGCCCAGACATCCTCGCAGATCTCGATTCCGAACCTCACACCATCGCCTGTCACAAAGACCATGGGCTCAGGACTGATGCTCACAGGACTGCCTGCGAGATAGAAATCGGCAGGTGACAGATCCTGCGCCGAAGCAAACCAGCGCTTCTCGTAGAACTCGCCATAGTTGGGCAGATAGGTCTTCGACACAATGCCGAGAATTGCGCCCCGCTGGATGGCAACCGCACAATTGTAGAGCAGGCCTTTCACCACCACTGGCAGTCCTACGATAGAGATGATATCCAACTTACGGGTGAAATCGAGCAGGAGCATCAGACCCTCCTCGGCCTTGTCGAGCAACAACTGCTCACGGAACAGATCCTGACAGGAATAGCCTGTGATGCACAGCTCCGGAAACACGATGATCTCTACCCCCTTGCCCTCGGCCTGGGCGATGAGACTCTCGATCTGCTGGACATTGTATTCCACATCAGCCACCTTGACGGCTGGCACAGCGGCAGCCACTTTGATAAATCCGTATTTCATATCTTTACTTTTTGAACGTCGTTTTCGATGATGGTATAGATCAGTGCCGGTTCCTCGAAGAAATCATTCTCATCGAAGGTGTGGAGCTTGTAGAATTTCACCCCGTCGATGCGCAACAGCACATTCACGGGCGACTTCAGCAGGAAATGCTTGTCGCGCTTATAGGCCAGCATCTGGATACAGAGATGTTCGAGGCCCTGCAGGTCCTCGCGTCCGAACTCCTCGATGAAAGCCTTGGTATTGGGTTCCACCTCACCCGTGGCACGCACAGTATAGGCCGTACCCTCAGCAGAGAGCAAGGTATAGCGCAGATAATAGTTGGAATCATTCACCAGATACGACTCGAAGCGCGTCTGCATCAATTCCTTCACATTCATCGGTACAAAGGCCAGATAGGCGCTGAGCTTGTCACCGCCCTTGCGCTCCTCAGGCTTCGCGCGGAAGGTAATGGGCCTGTCGGCGGGCTCCAGTTCCTCCTCTTCTTCAGCCTTGGGGGCTGCTGCCTGGGCCTGCTGACGCTGTTTTACCTCCACCACATGGCGGGTGTCGTAATCCTCTTCGCCAATGACCACCACCTCGGTGATGCGCATGGGCACATCGAAGCCGTCCTCGTCCTCGACGAGTACGATATCCTTTCCCTGAAAGCCGGACACACGTCCGCCTCCGACTTCACTCAGGAACCTTACTTGATCTCCTATTTTCATCAAAATCCCTCTCGCATTACTTTATCAACATCCATTCTACTCTTGTCGTTCAAAAGGTCGGACTCCTTCGGAATGTCAGGAACGGTAATGACAGGCTCGTCTTCCAGATCTTCGAGCATCTCACGTGTTTCATCCATGGCCTTGGGCGTGTCATCATGCACGAGTGAGTCAGCCACAAATTCCACAGGCCGATAGACGGGGCCCCTGTTAAAATCGCAGCCAATCGCCGTCAGCAACAGCATGGCCATGGCCAGATAATAGTTTTTCTTCATATTGTCGGTTTTTATATTCTGTCAACTTGTATCACACCTTTCACTGTGCGCAGTTTCTTGATGAGTGTCTCCAGTCGCGAGGTATCGTCGAGCATCACCTCGAGATTGCCACTGAACAGGCCATCGTGAGAGTCGATATTGATGGAACGCAACACGAGTTTCTCATCCTTCGAGATGATACTCGTCAGGTTGTTCACAATGCCGATATCGTCGTTGCCGATGATACGCAGGGTGATGGAATACTGTGACGATCCCTTCCCACTCCATTTCGCCTTGACGATGCGATAGCCGTAACGGCGACGCAATTCAGGCGCATTCGGACAGTCGGTACGATGGATCTTGATACCACCGTTGATGGTGACGAAGCCGAAGACGGAATCGCCATAGATAGGTGAGCAGCAGCGTGCCAGCTGATAGTCGATGCCCTTCAGGTTGCGGTCGATGATCAGCACATCATCGTTCATCGGCACATTCAGACCAGCCACCTTCGACTCGTCGAGCACGAATTCCTCGGCACTGCGGGCCACATTGTCGCCTGTAACGACCTTCTCACCCTCTTTCAGCTCAATATATTTCTCGATGACATCGTTGGTATCGAGAATACCGTCGGCTATCTGCTTGTAGAAGTCGCTGACCTCCTTGAAGCCCATCTTCTTCACCACATGGAACATGATGGAGTCTTCCATCTCGATCTTGCGGTTCTTGAACTTACGAGCCAGCATCTCTTTAGCAAAGAGACCATCTTTCACCTGGGTTTCCTTCAGCGCCAGACGGATCTTCGATTTAGCTCGCGAGGTCTTCACGATTTTCAGCCATTCCTGACGGGGCTTCTGATTAGCCGATGTGAGTACCTCTATCTGGTCGCCGCTCTTCAACGGATAGCGGATAGGCACCACACGGCCGTTGATACGTCCACCCGTACACTGATTACCCACCTTGGAATGGATATGATAGGCGAAATCGAGTACCGTAGCCCCTACGGGGAATTTCAACAGATCGCCACGGGGTGTGAACACAAAGACCTCGTCCTCATAGAGATCCATCTTAAACTGATCCATCGCCTCGAGGCCATCGGCATGTTCGAGCATTGAACGGATATTCGTCAACCACTCGTCGAGGCCGGATTCACCCTTCACGCCCTTATAGCGCCAGTGGGCAGCCACACCCCGCTCTGCCACCTCGTCCATACGCTCCGTACGGATCTGCACCTCCACCCATTTCTGCTCAGGACCGAGCACGGTGATATGCAGACTTTCGTAGCCATTCGACTTAGGCACGCTGAGCCAGTCGCGCAGACGCTTTGGATTGGGCTGGTACATATCTGTCACGATCGAATAAGCCTGCCAGCACTGCATCTTCTCCTGCTCTTCAGGACAGTCGATGATGATGCGGATGGCGAAAAGGTCGTAGACACCCTCGAAGGCGCATTTCTGCTTCTGCATCTTCTGCCAGATGGAGTGTATCGACTTTGTACGGCCTTTGATATGGCACTTGATACCTGCCGCCTTCACCTTCTCCTCGATAGGACCGATGAAACGTCCGATATAGGCATCGCGCGAGGCCTTCGTCTCGTTCAGCTTCTCACGGATGGCGTAGTAGGCATCATGCTCCAGATATTTCAGCGACAAGTCCTCGAGCTCGCTCTTCAACTTATAGAGACCTAACTTATGAGCCAGCGGTGCGTAGAGATAGGCCGCTTCCTGACTCACAGCCATCTTCGCCTCTTGATTCTCCGTGTCGCGGATCTGACGCATAAGATTGACGCGGTCGGCTATCATAATCAGAATCACCCGCATGTCCTCGGCAAAGGAGAGGAGCAGATTCCTGAAGTTCTCGCTCTCAACCACGGGATTCTTCTTATAGAGCTGGTGGATACGGTCGAGACCTTCGAGAATACGAAACACCGATACCCCATACTGCGCTTCGACATCCGCCATCGAGAGCTTACCCTCTTCGATATCGGGTATCAGATGAACAGCTTGTATCGCATCGCCTTTCAGACCGATTTCCTCAGTAAGGATCTCGGCCGTCTGGGTAGCCATTTTCTGCTTTTCTTCGTATGTAAAAGTGAATTCCTCCACCATATTTTCACAAATTTAAGGGCAAAGATACAAATTTCTTTCGATTTATTCGCATTTTTCCGGAAAAGTTACTAATTTTGCCCTATAATTTTAACTAAATACCTATTTTATGTTATCAGAAAAAGACATAAAGCAGATTGCCCAGAAGGGTATCACTGCCGAGCAGATCGAGAATCAGTTGAATGAATTTAAAACCGGTTTTCCCTTCCTGAAGTTGGAGGCTGCAGCCAGTATCGGGCGTGGCATCATCGCCCCCGACACCCAGGCACGCCAACAGTATGAGGAGGCATGGAAGGCCTACAAGGCTGCCGGAAAACGTGTGGTGAAGTTCGTACCCGCCTCGGGTGCCGCCAGTCGTATGTTCAAGAACATGTTCGCCTTCGTCGATGCCGACTACGACGTGCCCACTACTGATTTCGAGAAGAAATACTTCGACAACATTGAGAAATTCGCTTTCTATGAGGCACTCGATGCCGTTTGTCAGAAGAACGAGGGTAAGGGCATCAAGGCCCTCATCGCCGATGGTAACTACAAGGCCGTCGCTGCCAATATGCTGAAAGCCGAGGGGCTGAACTACGGCCAGCTACCCAAAGGCCTGCTGCTCTTCCATAAGTATCCCGAGGGTGCCCGCACCCCGATGGAGGAGCATCTGGTAGAAGGTGCCCTCTACGCTGCCTCGAATGGAGAAGCCCACGTACACTTCACTGTTTCTCACGAGCACATGGCCCTCTTCAAGGCCAAGGTGGCAGAGAAAGCAGACCTCTTCGCCAAGAAGTATGGCATCAAGTATGACATCACCTTCTCTGAGCAGAAACCCAGCACTGACACGGTTGCCGCCAATCCTGACAACACACCATTCCGCAACGACGACGGTTCATTGCTGTTCCGTCCTGGCGGTCACGGTGCCCTCATCGAGAATCTCAATGAAATCGAGGCTGACGTCATCTTCATCAAGAATATCGACAATGTGGTACCCGATCGTCTGAAACCCGAAACTGTCGAATGGAAGCAGGTGATTGCCGGTGTACTCGTCACACTACAGAAACAGGCCTTCGAATATCTGAAAGTGCTCGATGCCGGTGCTACGGAGTCGCAGCTGGCAGAAATTGCCAAGTTCGTGGCAGAGAACCTGTGCACCGATGCCAAGAACAATAAGGTTGATGCCGATTATCTGCGTACAAAGCTGAACCGCCCAATGCGCGTCTGTGGTGTCGTAAAGAATGTCGGAGAGCCTGGTGGCGGTCCGTTCCTCACCTACAATCAGGATGGCACTGTATCACTCCAGATTCTCGAGAGCAGCCAGATTGACACCAACAACGAGGCCTATATGAAGATGTTCACGCAGGGTACCCATTTCAACCCCGTCGATCTCGTCTGTGCAGTTCGTGACTACAAAGGCCAGCCCTTCAATCTTCCAGAGTTCGTAGACAAGAATACAGGTTTTATCTCTTCTAAATCAAAATCAGGTAAAGAACTGAGAGCCTTAGAGTTACCAGGTCTTTGGAATGGCGCCATGAGCGATTGGAGTACTGTCTTCGTGGAGGTTCCCCTCGGTACTTTCAACCCCGTTAAAACGGTCAACGATCTCCTTCGCGACCAGCATCAGTAATAGTAATTATCTCCGCTGAAGAGAACTGGCCGATATATCGCCATCACACTCGTCGCAGTTGTCGGCTGCGCCATCGGGTTGTGGATCTCGGAGTACTCCCATCACTCAGAGTACTCCGAGAACTCTGATTATGCCGATTTCAAAATTCCCGTGATAAGGCCTTCAGCAAACCTCGACTCCATGCGCCAGCAGATGGAGAAAGACCGGAAGATAGAGATGGACTACTATCTGGACCGTCATAACGTTGAGGACGAAGGTCATGAAATGGTAGCAGCCTTCGCATCAGGCAAGCGCCATCTGGAAACGATCGACACACTCAGCGTCTACAATGTAGGCCGTTGGAAGGGGAAAAAGCGCGAGGGAACAGCCATCAGCCGCGACAGTTTAGGGCGCATCATCATCGGCAACTGGAGCGCCGATACCCTCAAAAGCGGTCTGCGCATTGACTCTGCAGGTATCTACCAGGGCAGTTTTGCCAATAATCTGGCAGAGGGTCACGGCTCGTACATCTCAACGACAGGCCACTATTTCGAAGGCCACTGGGAGAACGATCAGCGAGAAGGATTCGGACTGCAACTGTTGGAGAACGAAGTGCTGACTGTATTAAAGACCGGTCTGTGGCAGAAAGATGTGTTCAAGGGCGAGCGTATGAACTATACCTCGGAGCGTATCTACGGTATCGATATCTCGCGTTACCAGCACGGCAAGGGGCGTAAGTACTACCCCATTCACTGGCAGCAATTACGCATCAGCCATCTGGGGTCGAAGAGTCAGAAGAAGATCTCGGGCGTGGTGGACTACCCCGTATCGTTCTGCTATATCAAGTCGACGGAAGGCATCAGCATCCGCAACAAATACTACGCCACCGACTATGCCGCTGCCCGCAAGCACGGCATCCATGCAGGTGCCTACCACTTCTTCTCAACACGTACAGGCGGCTCGGCACAGGCAAAACACTTCATAGCAAGCACGCTATTCCGCAAGGGCGACCTGCCACCAGTGCTCGACATCGAGCCTTCAGATGGCGACATCGCCAAGATGGGTGGCGCAAAGGCGTTGTTCAGCAATATCAGGGCCTGGCTGCAGCCAGTAGAGAAGTTCTGCGGTGTGAAACCCATCCTCTATATCAACCAGCGCTTTGTGAACAAATGGCTACCCGAAGCCCCCGACCTCAAGCGCGATTACAAGGTATGGATTGCGCGCTACGGTGAGTATAAGCCCGATGTAAAGCTGGTGGTATGGCAACTGTCACCAGACGGTCGTGTGAAAGGCATCACTGGCGAGGTGGATATCAACGTGTTTAACGGCTATCAGGCACAGTTTGACGAATTCATAGAGAAGGAGACGATCAAATGAAAACGATATTGATTTTGGTGGGAAAGACCACAGATAAGCATTTCCAAGCAGGCATCAACGACTATGCAGAGCGCATCAGCCACTACATGCCCTTCGACATCGTGACCATTCCCGAACTGAAGAATACTAAGAGCTTGTCGGAAGACCAACAGAAAGCGATGGAAGGAGAACTGATTTTGAAACAGCTACAGGCTTCAGACACCTTGGTGCTACTCGATGAGCATGGCAAAGAACTGCGCAGCATAGAACTGGCAAAATGGCTGGAACAGAAACAGCAGACAGCCAGACGACTGGTGTTTGTCATCGGTGGGCCTTACGGATTCTCGGAGGCTGTCTATAACCGGGCTAACGAACAACTGTCGCTCTCGCGTCTGACCTTCTCTCACCAAATGGTGAGACTGGTGTTTACCGAACAAATCTATCGCGCGTGTACTATAATTAAAGGAGAACCGTATCATCATGAGTGAGCTTTGAGCTTTGAACTTTGAGCTTTGAACTTTGAACTTTGAGCTTTGAACTTTGAACTTTATGATTACATTATTAGGCAGATATATGAAGAGAGGGGTAGTGATGATGACGATGGCGGTGATGATGATACCGCTAACGATGACAGCGAAGCATATCATCCATGACCCACAAATCAAATCGCTACAGGTGATCGTTAACCAAGACTGGCTTTCACCTGCCGTGATGCGATTGGGAACAGACGACGTGCTCCACATCAGTTTCGACGAACTCTCGCATGACTACCACCAATACATCTATCGCGTGGAGCATTGCGAAGCCGATTGGGGGCCCTCGACATCACTCTTCGAGAGTGACTGGCTGGAGGGATTCAACGGCAACCCCATCGATGATTACGAGCCCTCGGTGAACACAACGGTAGCCTATACCCACTACCAGTTCCAGATACCCAACGACCGCATGCGCCTCAGACGCAGCGGCAACTACCGTATCCATATCTGTGAAGATGATGACGAGGCGTACGAGGTGATGACTATCGATTTCTTTGTTACCGAACAGTCGATGCCGTTAGCAATGAGCATCACCACCAATACCGATATCGACACCAATGCGAGTAATCAGCAAGTGTCGCTGGCTCTGAACTATGGTGTGGAGCGCGTAACTGATCCCGCTAACCAATTGCGTGTGGTAGTACTCCAAAACGGACGCGAGGACAACAAAAAGGACAATCCAAAACCCACCATTCTCAATGGGAATGGTGCCGAATGGCAACACGCACGCGAACTGATTTTCGACGCAGGCAATGAATATAGGAAATTTGAGGTGCTCGACGTGAGCCATCCCACGATGGGTATCGACCAGATAGTCTGGAATGGCGAAAACTATGAGGCATTCCCTTTCATTGACGAACCCAGAAGGAACTACCTGTACGACGAGGATGCCAACGGTTCATTCCTGATCCGTAATAGCGACAACTGGCAGATTGAAACCACCTGCGACTATGTGTGGGTGGTGTATCGCATGAAATGTCCTCCCCTGCCCGATGGACAGATGAACATAGACGGCCAGTGGGCTACCGATGCCGATATGAACACCTACACCATGACCTACGATGCGACAATGGGAATGTATACTGCACGGATCCTGCAGAAACAAGGTTATTACTCGTATCAATACCTATGGCAGCATCCCGACGGCACCCTGCAGTTTGCGCCCTCTGAAGGCAGTTTCTATCAGACTGAGAACCGCTATCAGGCCTTCGTCTATTATCGTGGCATCAATGATAACAGCTGGCGTCTGACGGCCTTCCGACAACTAACCATCAACAAACAAAATCAGTGATTCATCAAGGCCATGCGCCGATACTCTTCTGGAAGCACGTGATTTTCATGGAAGAAAGAGGCGATGAAATAATTGGGTGAAGAGAATCCGCATTTTAGCGCGATATCAGCAATATCCTCGCCCGAAGAACGAAGCATCTCCTTGGCACGACTCATCATCACCCGCTTTGCCAATTCGCGAGGATTCTTGTAGATATTGGAACTGATCAGGGCATAGAAAGACTGCAGGTCCATTCCCGCTTTCTCACTCAGCATCTGCATCGAGAGTTGAGAAACACGCTTACCATCTACAAAATCAAGCAGTTTAAGCATGGTCTGCAGGAACTCTTCGCTCAGATTGTTGGATGCATCACCACCGGTACCAGTAATCTCTTCTGCCAAGGGCGACAGAACCTCATCCTTTGAATGGACACAACGCTCTGCAAACAACTTGATGCGACGGATGATATTCTTTTCCTCACTGATACGACGTGACTTCATATTTGAATTGCGCACATAGAGGTAGACATTCAACAGGAAGAGCGCCAGGAGGAGTAATCCAAGCAGGACGAACAAACCGGTGGCACGCCACCATGGCTCATTGATATGGATAATCCATTCACGGGGTTCCGTATTCCAGTCGTCAATACTCATGGAAGCCTGTAATTCAATCGTATAAGTACCGGGCTTCAAGGAAGCAAGCGGCAGGTGGAATTGTCCCTTGCTGTCGACCATTCCCTGTGAATTATAAGGAGTCATGATCTTCCAGGTATCATCTATTTCCTTGACTCGCACCCGATAATAGGTCTGCTCCGGACGGAAATAGTTAAGCGAAGAGAATGTCAGCGAAAGCGAATTCTGGTCGTAGTCGAAATTGAACTCCTTCATGCGAATCAGCGCCAGATCGAGAATGACCTTACCATTATATTCTTCACCCGTACGCACACGATTACCATTGATCATCAGACCCACCAGTTCGGGTTGGAGATCGAAACCCATATCCGACTGAAGCGTCATCATGTCATTAGGATCAAAGGCTATGACATGATCCAGCGACTGCATGACTATGGTACTATCTGGCAGGCAGAGTGCCTTACCATTGACAAATGACTCTTCTGGAATATTATCATACTGATTGTAGCTGAGGATATCAATAAGATGTCCATCGGCTCCCAGTTTCAGACACGATATACCATAACTGGTTCCTACCCAGATATTATGAAACTTATCCTCTACGATGGAATGAATCACATTGTTCAGCAATCCGTCGCGTCGGGCAAAGACGCGGGGCATACTATCGGATTCCTTCTGATAAAGGTGCAAGCCCGATGATGTGCCAACCCATATCCAACCACGGGAGTCCTTGAGGAGTGTGTTAACGGTCTTACCTTTGAAGGTGCGGTTTGACGGGGCATTAGCCATCATGGCATCATATTTAAGCGCTTCGGGCTGATCCCACGTATAAGCAGTAAATGGCGGGTTGTTAGGACGGGAATAAAGCAGGCCCCATTTCTCGGTACCAATCCACATACCGCCCTGACGGTCAAAACAAAGCGCATTGACGTCGGTATTCAACAGGCGACCATCAAACATTCTCAGTTCGTCGACTTGCCCTGCTCTACCCGATTCCACATCGTAGACCCAATAGCCATATTCGCAGGGGATATAAAGCAGATTGCCTCGCTTTTCAATATTATTCAGATGATAGGGCGTTTCCATCAGTGTTTTCCACTCCCACTTTCCGATGTTGAAGGACTGGAGAATAGCCCCTTTGCTACCGTTGCGAATCTGATAGAACATGAAATTATCCTTATATAGGACTGAAGACTTGTTGTATTTCTGAGCCTTAACTTCATCATACGCCTTGCAGGAATTGACGGCAGTACCCGTAGAGAGTTCCAGAATATCCACTATACCGGTTTCGTAGAACAATAGCAGGTATTTCCCCTGGTAAGTCTCAAGATCTTGCAGATTGTATTTCTCACGTACTCTAAAATATCGCTTTGAATCAGCCGAATACAAGCCTTTGTCTGTCAGGAAATAGGCATCACCATTATCATCAACGAAGAAATCCTTCACCGTTTCGTTGACACCTAACTCACGGAATACATATTCGACAGAATCAACAAACATCTCTGTGTACAAATCGACACAGGTAACTGTACGCGTATTCTTCAGCCACAGATGGCGGTATTTGTCAACATAGACATGATAATTGCCAAAATAGTTGGATAAGTGGTAAGTATTCTCCTTCGAGGGATCAATGAAGGAAAAGCGATTGCCATCGAAGAAATTGATCTGTCCCATTGTGGTGATCACCAATCGGCCTGATGTCGCACAACGAATGGTCTGTGCACTGTTATCAGCCAGACCATTCTTGGCGTTATAAGCCTGGAAGGCACGTCTGCTTGGCACTGCCATAACTGACAGGACACAAGCCATAAGCCACATGAAACAGGACAACCGTCTTCTCATACTTTAATTTTGTGGCAAAGATACAAAGTTTTTTTTAATTTTCATCCTTCAAATCCAAAAGTTTTTTATTAAAATACTTGTGCCCGAGCACAACAAAACGGCACACAATTGTCTTTTTGACTTGATTTATATCAATTAAGTAACAAAAAGACAGGAATTTCACGAAATAATTGATAAAATGTTTGCTATTTCAGATTTTTGATGTAATTTTGCAACCGAAATTTAAAAATCAGAATCAAAATTCAGTAAAACAACTAAAAAAGGAAAAGATTATGAATGCAGCACAAGTTGTAGAGCAGTTGAAGCAGCGCTTCCCCAATGAGCCGGAGTACATCCAGGCAGTTTCTCAGGTTCTCCCCACTATCGAGGAGGAGTACAACAAGCACCCCGAGTTCGAGAAGGCTAACCTGATCGAGCGTCTGTGTATCCCCGATCGCGTTTGTGAGTTCCGTATCACATGGGTTGACGACCAGGGTAAGGTCCAGACCAACATGGGTTACCGTATCCAGCACAACAACGCCATTGGCCCGTACAAAGGCGGTCTCCGTTATCACAAGAGTGTAAACCTGGGTATCCTGAAGTTCCTTGCCTTCGAGCAGACCTTCAAAAACTCATTGACAACCCTTCCTATGGGTGGTGCCAAGGGTGGTTCCGATTTCTCTCCTCGTGGTAAGAGCGATGCTGAGGTGATGCGTTTCTGCCAGGCATTCATGAACGAACTGTATCGTGTAATTGGCCCAGATGAGGACGTTCCCGCTGGTGACATCGGTGTTGGTGGCCGTGAGGTTGGTTATCTGTTCGGACAGTACAAGAAGCTCACCCACCAGTTCCAGGGTGTGCTGACAGGTAAGGGAATCCCCTTCGGTGGTTCACTCATCCGTCCTGAGGCTACTGGTTACGGTACTGTTTACTTCCTCGTTTCTATGCTTGCTACCCGCAACATCGACATCAAGGGTAAGAAGGTGCTGATTTCTGGTGCTGGTAACGTGGCTCAGTATGCTGCTGAGAAGTGCCTGCAGCTCGGTGCTATCCCCATGACCATGTCTGACTCTGACGGTTACATCTTCGATCCCGATGGTATCGATCGCGCTAAGCTCGACTACATCATGGAGCTGAAGAACGTTGAGCGTGGACGTATCAAGGAGTATGTTGAGGAGTATCCTACAGCCAAGTACTACGAGGGCAAGCGTCCTTGGTATGAGAAGGCCGACATCGCTCTGCCATGCGCTACACAGAACGAGATTAACGGTGACGAGGCTGCTGCCCTGGTGAAGAACGGTGTGATTGCCGTTGCCGAGGGTGCCAACATGCCTTCACTGCCTGAGGCTATCAAGATCTTCCAGGATGCCAAGATCCTCTACTCTCCTGGTAAGGCTTCTAACGCCGGTGGTGTGTCTGTATCTGGTCTTGAGATGTCACAGAACTCTGAGCGTCTGAGCTGGACGGCTGAGGAAGTCGACAACTACCTGAAGCGCATCATGAACGACATTCACGAGAACTGCGTGAAGTACGGTACTGAGAAAGATGGCTACATCAACTACGTGAAGGGTGCTAACGTAGCCGGCTTCATGAAGGTTGCCAAGGCCATGATGGCTCAGGGCATCGTGTAAACTCGGCGTCAGCCAAGGTTAACACAATGATGCTGCTATGCATCGTGTAAGCCTTTAATTGACAACACATTAATAATAATATTGTTCTATGGAAAGAGGGTGAGTCTGCGAGATTCGCCCTCTTTTTTTGTTAATATTTCATAAAAGATCTCATAAAGTATAAAGCTCAAAGCCCAAAGTTCAAAGAAAAGCAGTACCTTTGCAGCCGCTTTGTCCCCCATAGGGGGAAATAGGGGTCGGAACAGGCGCTTGCTCCTATCGATTATTAACCCTTTAAAGATGGTCTGATAAACGTCTGTTCAGACCCTGCCCCGACAAAAAACGAGGGGCAACAAAAATAACATTATGTCAGAATTAACAAAGAACGTTAAGCCGCTCGACGACTTCAATTGGGAAGAGTTCGAGAATGGTACGAGTGCCAACATCAGCAAGGAAGAACTTGACAAGGCTTACGACGAAACCCTGAACAAGGTAGCCGACCATCAGGTAGTTGACGGTAAGGTCATCTCTGTTGACAAGAAGGAAGTTGTTGTCAACATCGGTTACAAGAGCGACGGTATCATCCCCGCTTCAGAATTCCGCTACAACCCCGACCTGAAGATCGGTGACGTGGTAGAAGTTTATGTTGAGAGTGCAGAAGACAAGAAGGGTCAGCTGATTCTCTCTCACAAGAAAGCACGTCTGAGCAAGTCTTGGGATCGTGTTAACGCTGCCCTTGACGCTGAGGAGGTGGTTCAGGGTTACATCAAGTGCCGCACGAAGGGTGGTATGATTGTCGATGTATTCGGCATCGAGGCCTTCCTGCCTGGTTCACAGATTGACGTTCATCCCATACGCGACTACGATCAGTTCGTTGGAAAGACGATGGAATTCAAGATCGTGAAGATCAATCAGGAGTTCCGCAATGTCGTTGTTTCTCACAAGGCTCTCATTGAGCAGGAGCTTGAGGCTCAGAAGAAGGAGATCATCGGTAAGCTTGAGAAGGGTCAGATACTCGAGGGTACTGTTAAGAATATCACCTCTTACGGTGTATTCGTTGACCTCGGTGGTGTTGACGGACTCATCCACATCACAGACCTTTCTTGGGGCCGCGTAGACGATCCTCACAAGGTAGTAGAGCTCGATCAGAAGATCAATGTCGTTATTCTTGACTTCGACGATGAGAAGAAGCGTATCGCCCTCGGTCTGAAGCAGCTCACTCCGCATCCTTGGGATGCTCTGGATGCTGACCTCAAGGTTGGTGACCACGTGAAGGGTAAGGTTGTCGTTCTGGCCGACTACGGTGCATTCGTTGAGATCCAGCCCGGTGTTGAGGGTCTGATCCACGTTTCTGAGATGTCTTGGAGCCAGCACCTGCGTTCAGCTCAGGAGTTCCTGAAGGTTGGCGAAGAGGTAGAGGCAGTAATCCTGACCCTCGACCGCGACGAGCGCAAGATGTCTCTGGGTATCAAGCAGCTCCGCGAGGATCCCTGGGAGGCTATCGAGACCAAGTATCCTGTTGGCAGCAAGCACACCGCCAAGGTTCGCAACTTCACCAACTTCGGTGTATTTGTAGAGCTCGAGGAGGGTGTAGACGGTCTGATCCACATCAGCGACCTCTCTTGGACCAAGAAGGTAAAGCATCCTTCAGAGTTCACTCAGGTAGGTGCTGAGATCGAGGTGATCGTTCTCGACATCGACAAGGAGAACCGTCGTCTGTCTCTCGGCCACAAGCAGCTCGAAGATAATCCTTGGGATGTATTCGAGGCTAAGTACACTGTTGGCTCTATCCACGAGGGTAAGATTATCGAGCTCCTCGAGAAGGGTGCCGTTGTACAGCTCGACGAGGATGTTGAGGGCTTTGCTACTCCGAAGCACCTGCAGAAGGAGGATGGCTCACAGGCTCAGGCTGGTGAGACACTCGAGTTCAAGGTGATCGAGTTCAACAAGGACAGCAAGCGCATCATCCTTTCTCACAGCCGTACCTTCGAGGATCCCGCTCGTGAGGAGAAGAAGGCCGCTGCCAAGAAGGCTCCCCGTGCCAAGAAGGAAGAGGCTCCGAAGGTTGAGAACGTTGCAGCCAGCACCACACTTGGTGACCTCGACGTACTTGCTCAGCTGAAAGCTCAGATGGAAAAGAAAGGTGAATAATCCCTTTTCCATTATATAAATAAAGAGGTCAGGATGATTCCTGGCCTCTTTTTATTTAAATATCGTATTTGCTTTTGCGCTTGTCAGCCTTTCGCGGTTGGCTGGGATGGAAACCCATGTGTGGCGATTTGACACCCATATACCCCTGATGGCGCTGGCGGATCTTTGCCACATAATCCACGGTTTCCGAACCACGCATATAACCATGCTTGACAATCGGGTCGTTATAATATTGGGGAGAAGCCAACTTCAAGACATAATCAGACACCTCACGCCAGACATGCGGATTCTTACCATCGCGCTTTGCCAACGCCATCGCATCACGGATATGATGAATACCACCATTATAACTGGCCAGCACAAAATTGGTACGTTCCACCCGGCTTCTGATATCTGAGAACTTTCCTTCTAACTGTCCCAGATATTTGGCGGCTGCAGCGATGTTCTGCTCTGGGTCATACATCTTATCACGAGGCAATCCCAAAAGATCGGCCGTTGCCGGCATAATCTGCATCAGTCCTTTGGCACCGGCAAAAGAAACGGCCTTGGGATCGAAAGTCGACTCCTGATAGCACTGGGCAGCCATCAGGCGCCAGTCCCAACGAATCGTCTGTGAATACTGCTGGAAATAATGATCATAATGAGAGATAATACCACCGTTCTTATCCAACATCGGCGAGAATACTCTACGCTTGACGCGCTGAACGGTCAACTGTCGCGTTTCCTCCTTCTTTACCTCATCCACCATTTCCGGCTTGTACCAAGCTTTCAATTCTTCTGCCAGAAGGGGCTTATCCGACTTTACCTCCAGGTGTCCAGGTGTCGGCCAGGCAACGATATCTATCTCGTTCTCAGCAAGTTGCTTAACAAGCTCTGAAGAATCCCTGCACACCTCCACCCGGACTCTCACACCCAACTTATCGGCCAGATGCTGCACCAGAAGATACTGAATTCCAAGAGACTTGCCATGATAGTCATAGTAGGTTTGCGGACCGCTGATCGTTGCCAGGATCAACTCCCCACCCTGCTGTATCTCATGAAGGTCGAAACCCTCAGTCACTTCAACAGAATCGAGCACTTCGCCCCAGGGTGTAACGATATGCTCCTGCTTCTTTTCAGTGCAGGAGACAAGCAGCAGGGCTGCAAACAAAGGGGTTAATCGAACTATTCTGCGTTTCAAATCGTTGCAAAGGTACTCATTTTTCGGAACAAAGACCAAAAGAAACATAAAAATCTCATGTTCTTATGTTCTTTTGTCTAAAAATTGTGTAACTTTGCACCCGAATTAAGAGTAATTAGACTTTAACGTAAGTATGTTAAGAATCGCAGTACAGTCAAAAGGCCGTCTTTTCGAAGATACGATGAATCTGCTCGCAGAGGCGGACATCAAAGTCAGTGCCAGCAAACGCACCCTGTTGGTGCAGTCAAATAACTTCCCCTTGGAGGTACTTTATCTCCGCGACGACGATATTCCTCAAAGTGTAGCTTCGGGCGTAGCAGATATCGGCATTGTAGGCGAGAACGAGTTTGTGGAACGCGGTGAGGATGCCGACATCATCTCACGTTTGGGATTCTCCAAGTGCCGTTTGTCGTTGGCCATCCCCAAAGAGATCGACTATCAGGGTCCCGAGTGGTTCAATGGCAAGAAGATTGCCACCAGCTATCCGCATATCCTGAAGATGTTCCTCGACAAAAAGGGCATCAAGGCGGAAATACACGTCATTACAGGAAGTGTCGAAATCAGTCCGGGCATCGGACTGGCTGATGGCATCTTCGATATTGTCAGCAGCGGATCAACCCTCGTCAGCAATAATCTGCGTGAGGTGGAGATTGTCATGCAGAGCGAAGCCCTCCTTATTGGCAACAAGCAACTTTCTCAGGAAAAACGTGAAATCCTGGAGCAGATGCTCTTCCGCTTCAAGGCTGTGAAAGATGCTGAAGACAAGAAATATGTCCGTATGAATGCACCCAAGGCACGCCTTCAGGAGATTATCGACGTGCTGCCAGGCTTGAAGAGTCCCACCATCATTCCTTTGGCTGACGATGAGTGGTGCTCTGTTCACACGGTATTAGACCAGAAGCAGTTCTGGGATATCATTGGCAAGCTAAAGGAAATGGGTGCGCAGGGCATCCTCGTCACACCGATTGAAAAAATGATTCTATGAATATAATCAGATATCCGGAAAAGAGCGAATGGGCGAAGATTGTGGAGCGTCCGCGACTGGATGTGTCACAATTAAACGAGACGGTGGCCTCTGTATTGGCAGATGTCCGTCAGCGAGGCGACGAGGCAGTGAAAGGCTATGAACTGAAATTCGACCATGTAGACCTTCCATCGCTCGAAGTCACGAAAAGCGAGATCGACGAGGCAGAGAAACTGGTAAGCAAAGACCTGAAGGAAGCCATTCAGTTGGCTCACGCCAACATCAAGACCTTCCATGAGTCACAGCGTTTTCGTTCGAAGAAGGTAGAGACACAGCCTGGTGTCACTTGTTGGCAGAAGAGCGTACCCATCGAGAAGGTAGGTCTTTATATCCCTGGCGGTACTGCCCCACTCTTCTCTACTGTCCTGATGCTGGCTACCCCAGCCAAAATCGCCGGATGTAAGGAGATTGTGCTCTGCACTCCCCCGAATCGCGAAGGCAAGGTGAATCCCGCCATTCTGATGGCAGCCCGGATTGCTGGTGTGAGCAAGATTTTCAAGGCCGGAGGTGTGCAGGCCATCGGTGCGATGGCTTACGGCACAGAGAGCATTCCCAAAGTCTACAAGATATTCGGACCTGGCAACCAGTATGTGATGGCTGCCAAGCAACAGGTCAGTATCCACGATGTCGGTATCGACATGCCGGCAGGCCCTTCTGAGGTCTGTGTGATAGCCGACGATACCGCCAATGCCGAATTTGTTGCTGCCGACCTGTTGTCACAAGCTGAACATGGTGTAGACTCGCAGGTATTCCTGATTACCATCTCGAATAAGTTCATCGACGAGGTACAGAAAGAGTTAGGCAAGCAGTTGGAGGCACTTCCTCGCAAGGCAATTGCCCAGAAGGCGCTCGAAAACAGTATGTTGGTATTGGTATCGGATATGCGTGAGGCCATCGATCTGTCGAATACCTATGCCCCAGAGCATCTGGTCATCCAGACCGAAGACTATGAGGATGTGGCTTCGAAAGTCATCAATGCCGGTAGCGTATTCCTCGGACAATATGCCTGTGAGAGTGCTGGCGACTATGCCAGTGGCACCAATCACACCCTGCCTACCCATGGCTATGCAACGACCTACAATGGCGTTAATCTCGACAGCTATTGCCGTAAGGTCACCTTCCAGCACTTAACGGCAGAGGGTGTGCGTCAGATTGGCCATGCCGTAGAGCTCATGGCAGAGGCCGAACAACTCGATGCCCACAAGAATGCCATGACCGTTCGCATCAATAGCTTAAAGGAAAAGAAATAGTTTCAGATTATTCAGAATATTCAGATTACTTCGATGAAACCTTTACAAGAACTGACACGTCCGAACATTTGGAGCCTGGCACCCTACAGCAGCGCCCGCAACGAATATGCCGGTCGCGAGGCCCATGTGTTCCTCGATGCCAACGAAAATCCATATAACGCCCCCTACAACCGCTATCCCGACCCCCTGCAGCTCGAACTAAAGGAAGTCCTGTCGCATGTAAAGGGCGTTCCCGCAGGCAACATCTTTCTCGGCAACGGCAGCGACGAGCCCATCGATCTGGTTTACCGGTGTTTCTGCTGCCCTGGCATCGACAATGTGGTAGCCATCGAACCCACCTACGGCATGTATAAGGTCTGCGCCGACATCAACGATACAGAATATCGTCCAGTGCTACTGGACGAAAACTACCAGATCACAGCCGATAGGCTGTTATCTGCCACCGATGAGCACACAAAACTCATCTGGCTCTGTTCGCCCAATAATCCAACCGGCAATAATCTCCAACGTGAAGAGATTGTGAAGGTGATTGAGACTTTCGAAGGCATTGTGATCGTCGACGAGGCCTATAGTGACTTCTCGTCACAGAAACCCTTGCGCTCAGAACTCTCCAAATACCCCAACCTCATTGTGCTCAATACGATGTCGAAGGCATGGGGATGCGCAGCCATCCGCCTGGGCATGGCCTTTGCTTCAGAAGAGATCATCAGCATCTTCAATAAGGTGAAATATCCCTATAATGTCAATCAACTGACGCAGCAGCAGGCGCTTGAAGCGCTCAAAGACCCCTTCGAAGTCGACAAATGGGTGAAGCTCCTGTTGGAAGAGCGTTCCCGCATGATCGACGCCTTTAAGTTACTGCCTATCTGCGAGAAGGTATTCCCCACCGATGCCAATTTCTTCCTAGCACAGATGACAGATGCCGTCAAGATCTACAACTATCTGGTCGACAAGGGCATCATCGTGCGTAACCGCCATCGCGTACAGCTCTGTCAGAACTGCCTTCGTATTACTATCGGCACCAAGACAGAAAACGGAGAGCTGATTGCAGCCCTCCGCCAGTATCAATAATTTAAAAGCCCTCACTCACATGAGGGCTTTTTCTATGACGCAAGCTATTTTGCTTTCTTGGCCTGTTTCTCGGCTTTGAGCATGGCCTTCGAGGCCTTGGCGGCAGCCTGTTGCGACTTGGCCTGCAGCTTCAGGTCGCCGGGATTCTGGGCAGCCTTCTCAGCGGCCTTCTGGGCTTTCTCCTGAGCCTTCTCTGCATCCTTGGCAGCCTTATTAGCCTTCTTCACGGCATTCTCGCGCTTCTGCCTTTCCTTCTCTTTTTTCTTGGCTTCCTTCTCCTTCTTCTCTACAGCCTTCTGCTGTTTCTTAGCTTCTTTCTCAGCAGCCTTCTGAGCCTTCTCAGCCTCCTTCTGGGCCTTGATAGCCTCCTGCTGAGCCTGAGCAGCTACGGGATCAGTAATTACATCTTGTGCCTGAGCGGTGAAAACACCTGCGGTGATGGTCAGTACCATCGTCAAAATGAACTTTTTCATAATCTTGTTACTTTAATTAATTAATAATGTTTATTTTACGTTGATCTTAATCGTCTTTCCATTCTTCAACCGGATGATCTGCACACCCTTGTAAGTGCTGTCAACCCGATTGCCCTTCAAATCGTAGCGGCCTAAGACCTCTGATTCGTCAACAGCTACATGCTGAATACTGGTTGTTTCATACTCAACATCCGCCTCAAGACTGTTCGCCTGTTTATACACGTAGTTGAGATTGTCGATGAGGACATTCAAGTTGTTTATCACTATGCCATAATTGTCAACATACAAATTATAGGCAGCCATACCGTCGGAAGAGAGCGTATTAGCAGCCTTAGTAACGGATGCCGTAAGACTCTCCACGTCGGCAATAGTCGCAGCCGATGACAGGCTATTCTGCGATTGATCAATTGCATTGGTAGCTGTCTCTATAACAGTCGCAAACTTCTGCTTCTGTCCATCCAGCGTGTCTATCTGTCCAGAGATAAGACTGCATTGATCTTCAAGTTCTGCGAGGTTTTCCTCCAGCGCCTTGAGTTTCTTCTGAAGCGCAGCTATCACTTCCGATCCGTCGGTAGTCGTCTGCTTGGCGATGAGTTCATCAAGCATCTTTTCGATGTCTGAATACTGCTTCTTCATCGAAGCCACCACCCCTTCTATCTCGACCATTTTCGCCTCCAGTTGGCCTTGGGCCTCCTTCAGGACATCATAATAACTCTTGAAGGTCTCGGTCTTTTCGTCGAGGCTGTTGATGGCCGCCTGGCATTCCTCCTTGGCCTTAGCCAGTTTCTCCGCCTGCTGCTTCTCGTAGTCCTCTTCGCTCTGGGCAACGGCCTTGGCAATATCATCCTCGAGGGCAGCCAGATCTTTTGTGACATCAGTGAGCGAGAGCGTTGAAAGGTTTGCCGTCACAGACTGTAGTTCCTTCTCCACATTGGTGACATTGACGTTGTTGAGTCTCTTTGCCACATCCTGAGAGGCTGTCTTCGCCGCATTCAGGTCGCTTGTTACGGTAAGTTCATTGACCTCTGTTTTCCTTTGCCTGATGATTCGGTCAATACTTTCAAGTTCAGACTTCAGTTGGTCATTGGCATTCTTAACCGTCGCCAGTTGATTGGCCAGAGCATTCAAGGCATTAGCATAATCCGACTTTGCCTTTTCGAGGTTCTTGAGTGTGTTCTCAAAATCGCTCTTCACGGCTGCAGAGAGCATATCGTTGTTCAGGCTCTCCCGAATGGCGGCAATATTCTTCTCAACAGGGGCAATCGCATCCTTGGCATCCTTGAGAGCAGCCTCAAGCGATGCGATGGTTGTTTCATTATTGTTGACTGCCTGGAGCTTATCCGACCATTCATACTCCAGATTGGCATAAGTCGTCAGCAACTCCTGCTTCGCAGCCTCCAGTTTATCCTTGGCTTCCTTATCCTTCTCGTCCTGCTCTGCCTGGATAGCAGCGGCGATAGCAGCATCCACATTGCTTTCGAGAGTGGTCAGTCCTGTCTCTATCTGTGTGACAGAGATTTTTGCCACATCAGACTCTAATGCAGCGATTTTTGCCGTTTCTGTTGCCACATTGCAACCCGACTGCTGCGATGTAATCTCTGCTACCTTTGTCTTAGAAGCATTCAGTGCTGCAGCTGTCGTGATAGAAGATACCTTTGCAGCCTCAGTATTGATAGAATTCAACAGACTGTTAAGTGTAGATTTGAGCGAAGCGCTACTGGCTTGAAGTGATGTCAGTTCCTGATTGGCGGCATTATAGTCGGAAACAAGGGTATTGAGCTTGGTCTTCAGGGCATTCAACTCATTATTGTAGGTTGTCTTCTGTGAGGCAGTCAAATACTCATTTTTCAATTTATTTTCTATCTCACTGATCTTGTTTTTGACCGATTGTATAGCAGTATTCTTCTGCGATAGCGTTTGAGTAATAGCAGACAGTTTTGCATCATTGGATGCAATAGCTGTAATCTTTTCATTAACAGTTGACTTCTGTGCAGCATAGAGTCCTGCCAGTTCATCCAATTCAGCCTGAGAAACCTCCGGCTTCGGATCAGGTGTCGGATCTATTCCCTCGGGATTGCCATTATACATCTTCAGCTTCTTATCAGAACTGACGACACCGGTAATAAACAGTTTATCACTATTAACATTTTCAATCCATTCGCTGGAACCTGCCTCTCGTGATACAGGTACAATCTTATAAGTGCCAGGTGTTGCGAATGCTTGTCCTAAAGATACACCATCCCATGTGGGTAAATATGTACTAAGTGTACCACCATACCAATAACCTGGGCCAAAACCATTCACTATGCTACTGGCAGACCATAACATTTCCAGGAATTCACCATCCTTATACACTTTGAAATTAAATTCAAAATTATAGCTACGTGTAAGATGGTTTGAGATCTTATAATTTAAAGAAACAGGGCCGTACTGACTATACCCTGTTGGTATTGTATATTCCTTCTCACCCTCTGTAAGGCCAAATTCATCCGTTGTAAGTACTACTGTCTCTTCAACCTGATAGGGCGAGACGTCTGATGTGGAAATGCCAACAATGGCAGCCTGATTATTATTGAATCCATTGCCAGCCCCATAGGATTTGGGATCCATCGCACTGAGCAGGAACTGACCGTCTTCATAGCCGCCCCATCCCCAGTTTACAGAATAATAACCGAGTCCACCTATAGCGGAATAGCCATGAAGGATGAAAAAATGTCCACCTCGAGTGGGTGATTGTCCTATTAATATGATAGGACGGCTATTGGCCAATTCGTTATAAATCAGCATATCCCAATCAGCGTCCTGATAATAACCACGATAGGCCATCTGAACGCCATTGCCATAACCGAAATTAGTTTTCAAGGCTTCTACTACCATATTATCATAAGCCGAGGTGCCGTCAGGGCCTAAATCTGCCTGAAGGGCATAGGCACAATATTTCATCAGTTTAGCAACCTCTGCATTAGAACCCATATTTCCCCAATTAAAGGTCGTTGCGGGAAGGTTCTCACACGTAATCTTATAGGTCTCTGTAGTATAACCAGGTATAGCCGGACAATTAGCAGGAGCGCCATGATAGTTCATGATTTGTGCCAATGCCGTAGCACCACATCCTGTCAGACACTTCTGGCCGTTGTATGTAGGCAGCAAATCGTTATAAGGCGAAGTCTGATTCCACTTGGTTGTGATCATGTTTGAGATATCGGGATGAGTAGGCACATCACCACGGGTTACCCCCAAAGCCTCAGGATGCTCCTGCAGGTACTTGATCTGATCGGCATAATCTTGCAGCCATGCGGCCATATTACAGGGAACCTTGTCGACATCGAACGATCCATGGTTGGAGAAGCCTAGAATCGGGGCTGTACGGTCATCGCCGCTGACAATCACATAGCCCTGCTCCTGACCAACATTAAAGACATAGTAATAATCGGGGACCTGCAGGCTACGTCTCCGCGCCCTGGACATCGCAGTCTCAGCCACTTCCAGTGAGCCGCCTTTACCATTCTGACTGCAGAACTGCTGCGCCTGACGAAGCGCCTGTTCACGGGTAATGGGTTCTGCCCAACCTAAGAGGGTTAAGCAAACCAGAGATAAAACAAGGAATATTCGTTTCATAAGCTGTAGTTGTTAAATTGTCTAAAACATGCCACAAAGATACAAAGAATATCCGTAAGTTCCAAGAAAATCTTAAAAAAATAAGTATCTTTGCAACGTCAAACAACAGACTGAAACAATAAATTATTAACGATGAAAAAGCTATTGATGACGCTATTGGTGCTTGCATGCGTGCAGGCTGGGGCTCAGGATATGACACATTTCAAACGGATTGTGAAGCAGCTAAGCTCGGCCAAGTACCAAGGTCGTGGCTATGCCAGGAACGGTGCCAACAAAGCAGGGAAGTTCCTGCAGAAGGAATTCGAAAAAGCAGGCGTGGACGAGGTGACCATCCAGCCTTTCAAGTTGGATATCAATACGTTCTGCGGCCGGATGAAGATGTGGGCCGATGGCAGGCAGCTCCGTGCCGGCGTTGACTTCTCCATGCGGGAATACTCCCCTGGCGTGCACGGAACCTTCCCCGTTTACCATGTCGACACGCTGAACTTTGATGCCGAGCGCATGTATGCCGACCTGCTGAAACCCGAATATGCCAATGCCTTGGTTTGCTGTGATTTCTGGTTCTCCTACCGGCACCGCAAGGATTTCTCACGTCTTCAGAAGGCCGGTGAATGCAACAATGCGGGTCTCCTCCAGACCTGGGCCTCTCCCATCAAGTTCTTTAAAGCCTACGGCGAGAAAATGGTTGACAAACCCATCATCTGGGTTACCCCCGAGACCATAGAAGGTGTCAAGAATGTCCGTATGGATGTGGATAACAAGTTCCTCAAGGACTATGAGTGTTTCAATGTCATTGCCAAGGTCGAAGGGCAGCAGCATGACAGCTGCTATGTCTTCACCGCACATTACGACCATCTGGGCAATCTGGGTAAGAAAATCTTCTATGCCGGTGCCAATGACAATGCCTCAGGCACCGCCGCCATCGTGACCTTGGCAGCGTATTACGCCAAGAACCGGCCTCAATACGACATGTACTTCATCGCCTTCTCTGGCGAGGATGCCAACCTGCGTGGCTCCACCTGGTATGCAGAACACCCCAAAGTGCCGCTCCAGCAAATCAAATATCTATTTAATATAGATATGATTGGCGACAACAATCCGGAGCAGTACTGCGAGGTAAGCGACGAGGGCATGCGTGGTTTCTCGCTCTTTGAACAGATTAACAATCGCGAGCACCACTTCAAGGCCCTGCATCGTGGTGATCTGGCAGCCAACAGCGACCATTATCCCTTTGCCACACGCCACGTGCCCTGCATCTTCCTGGAGAACGAGAATGGCGATGCCTTCCAGTATTACCACACCATCTATGACACCTATCAGACCGTTTGCTTCGATAGTTACGAACCTGTTTTCCGGCTGGTGCGTGATTTTATTGAACAGTATCGATAAAAAAGAAACTCAAGTATTCATCATAAACAACAAGGAAATGAAGGATTTTAATTACTATGCACCAACTGAGGTGGTGTTTGGAGAACAGTCAGAAGAGCAGGTCGCTGCTCTGGTGAAAAAATACGGTGGTACGAAAGTACTGGTACATTATGGCGGCAAAAGCGCAGAGAAGTCGGGTCTGCTCGACAAAATCTGCGAATTGCTGAAAGAAGGCGGAATTGCATTTGTCAAGTTAGGCGGTGTTGTGCCAAATCCAAGGCTCTCACTGGCACAGAAAGGTATCGACCTTTGTCGTCAGGAGAGAGTAGATTTCATCTTAGCAGTTGGTGGCGGCAGTGTCATTGATTCGGCGAAGTGCATTGCCTACGGAGTCTGCTATCAGGGCAACGTATGGGATTTCTATCTCGGCAAGGCAGAGCCGGAAACCATGTTGCCCATCGCCTCAGTACTCACCATCCCTGCTGCTGGCAGTGAGATGAGCGAAGCCAGTGTTATTACGAATGAGGACGGCGACGTAAAACTGGGTTACAGCAACAATATTTCGCGTCCCAAGTTCGCCATTATGAATCCCCGTCGCACCTTTACCCTACCCCCTTACCAGACAGCAGCCGGTGTGACCGACATGATGATGCACACCATGGAGCGTTACTTCACCAAGGACGATGATATGGATCTGACCACCGACCTTGCCGAAGCCGTACTGCGCAGGATGAAGACTGCCGTCTTCGAGGTGTTGAAGAATCCCGAGGATTACCGCAACCGCGCCCAGATCATGTGGGGAGGCAGCGTTGCCCACAACGGACTAACGGGCTGTGGTGTCGCTGACGACTGGGCCACCCACCAGTTGGAACATGAACTCAGCGGTATGTTCGATGTCACCCATGGTGCCGGACTTGCTGCCATCTGGCCCAGTTGGGCTCGTTACACCATGCATGAGAATCTCTCACGCTTCGTCCGGTTTGCCGTTAATGTGATGGATGTGCCCAACGATTTCACCGACCCTGAAGGCACCGCCCTCAAGGGCATCGAGGCCATGGAGCGTTTCTACCATGCCATTGGTATGCCCATCAACATCAAGGAGCTCATCGGCCGTGATATCACTGATGACGAGATCCGCGAAATGACCCACAAATGTAGCCGCAACTATACTGCCACCTGTGGCACCCTCAAAGTACTTAAGGCAGAGGACATGGAGGCAATCTACAAAATGGCAAGGTCTGAATAGCTACGCCTTATGGTTGTAGTACCTGATGAGCATGCCCACGCCAATGAAGGCGAGCATGAACTCAAAAGCTACAATGAAAATATAAGTCATGATGGATGAGTTATGACGGGTTACAGGTTCGGTGATATGGCGCACACCCAATTGTTGAGATTCCAACCGGAAGAACCAGCATAGAACTGGTCACCGATGATGTGTGCGCCGTTCTGTCTGAGTTCACTGTTGAACGCTTCGGCATAGATGCCGTTGTCCAGGCTGTTGCCCAAAGCCACCATGACGGCAACGTTCTTTCCATTCAGGCTGGCACCACGTAACATCTGACAGGCATACTGCCAATGTGGCGACAACGGGCCGTCGGCCAGAAACTCTACGGCGAGAACAAAACTCTGACAGTTCTCTATCTGCCTGATGTTCATGCTTTGGACGCTAATGGTCTCTGCGCCCAACTTGTCTGCTATCTCCTCAGCAATAGCCTGACAACTGTCGTACACGACGACGATAGATTCATGTTTCATATCTTAATATCTTTAAATACTCGGTAAAAAGGGGAAGTATTGTCTCACGACAGTCTGCCCCCTTACAAACTTATATAATAATACACGTATGCGCACAGGTGTGCTGCGCAAAAAGAAACTACGCTACACGATAGTCCTTCTTGATCTTTTACCACTAAAGTCTACTTGCGCCTGCCAACACCATACATCGTGGTGCAGCGGCATTATTACCGAAAAAGGCTGGTCTTCAGACTTTCCTCCACTCCCAAGCGCCTTCTCGGACAATAGTCCAATGGCGTTTATGCTTAGGAGCCATAACGGAGTTCACTGCTGCGGGACAGTCGGAGATTCTCACTCACATTCCCAATTAAGTGCAGTTAAGCACACCTTTACGGGCAACTCTTTTCAGAATCACGATGCAAAGATACAGTTTTTCTTTGAAATAACAAGCTATCTATCAGAAAACTTTCAAAAAGAGGTGAAAATAAAGCAAAGGCCGCCATTTGTTGCGGTCTTTGCCCATTGTTTAGTGTTAGGGTAGAGGTGGTTTAGTATTAGGGTAGAGAGACTGTCGTACGGATGTCAGCCGACGAGGCACCAATAGAGAAGCGTAGAAGTCCATTTTCTGGTACGAACGCATGACGCTCCTCACTCCAATAGGTAAGGTCTGATTTTGCGACTTCAAGGATGACTTCACGCGTCTCGCCTGCTGCAATCGACACACGTTCGAAAGCCTTCAGCTGACGCTTTGGATGCTCCACCTGCGACTCCGGATAGCTGACATAGAGCTGTACCACCTCGTCGCCGTCGCGACTGCCTGCATTCTTCACCGGCACCGACACGAAGATCGTCTGTTTATCCTGTTTGAGCACCTTGGCCTCGCCATACTCAAAACGGGTGTAGCTGAGTCCATAGCCGAAGGGATAGAGCGGCTGGCCTTCGAAATACATATAGGTTCGTCCGTGACGGATATCGTAATCCATCATGTGGGGCAGGTCGAGGATATCACGCACCCATGTCTGCGTGGTACGGCCTGCGGGGTTAACCTTGCCAAACAGGACATCAGCCACGCCATGTCCCTGTTCCTGCGAACAATGTGTGACGTGGAGGATGGCAGGCAGATGCGCCTGACTCCAATTGATGGTATAAGGGAAGCTGCTGACCAGCACCAATACGGTATTGGGATTGAGACTGTAGAGACGGCGTATCTCATCCTCATCGGGCAACTGTAACGAGTGGCGGTCGTTAGCCTCGCGACCATCTGAAGGTACAGGACAGACTTTCCACGTGCGATCCGTACCATACGGATGATTACCCGTACACACGAGTACCATATCGGCCTGCTTAGCCAGATCCTCAGCACGGCCAAACTGGTTGTCAGGGGCATAGAGAATCTCGATGCCCTGTTCACGGCCCGCTTCCTGCATCGCCTTCAGAATGGTATTCTCGTAAGGTGCCGTGCCGCTGTACCAGTCGTAGATAATCTGATCGGCATAGGGCCCTACCACGGCGATTTTCTTCACCTTGTTCTTATTTATCGGCAATGTCTGCTGGTCGTTCTTCAGCAGCACAATACTCTTGGCTGTCACCTCGCGAACAAACTGCTTCACATCGTCACGCTCATAGGGTGGCATCACCGTCGAGTCCTTGCCGATCGTTGCATACGGACATTGACTGTCAAACAGGCCCAGCTTCAGGGCGACATAGATATTGCCTTTGATGACTTCGTCAATCTCGGCCTCAGTCACCAGTCCCTTTTCTACCGCTTCTTTCAGATAAGGCTGATAGCGATCCAGGAACTGACTGGTTCCCGCCTTGACCACACCGGCAGCTGCCGAGGGGAAATCGGGATAATAGTGGTGAGCGTTGACCAGAAAAGCATAGGCACCGCCATCGGTACAGATTATACCGTTGTTGCCCCACTCCTTGCGGGTAATCTCGTTCAGACAGGGATGTACCGCCATCGGGATGCCGTTCCAGCTATTATAAGAAGCCATGAAAGCCCGGCTACCGCCCTCGGTGATACCCTTATAGAACGGATAGGAATAGTATTCACGGAACAACCGCTCGTCGAAATTGCTCGACGTGGAGTCACGTCCATCCTCATTGCTATTGGCCAGGAAGTGCTTCATCAGGGCAGCGGTCTTCCAGTAGCGGGGATTGTCGCCTTGCAGACCCTTTACCATGGCAATGGTGAGTTGTCCTACCAGATAGGGATCCTCACCATAGCTCTCCTCGGTGCGTCCCCAACGCGGATCACGCGCCAAGTCGGCATTCGGTGCAAACACGATAAGGCCCTTGCGGCGGGCGATATTACCCTGGGCATACCAACGCACCTCCTCGGCCTCTATCTCACCGATACGGCGGATGAGCGAACGGTCCCACGTGCAGCCCATGCCATAGGCCTGGGGGAAGATCGTCGTGGGCAGGTCATTAGGCACCTCCTTGCCATCGACCGTTTTCACGCCATTGTTACGCGACGGGCCTCCGAGGGCCAGTCCGTGCAAACCCTCGTAGCAGCTGGTGACAGGAATGCCCAGTCGCTGCGAACCAAGCATAGGTGCCATCCACTGCATCTTCTCGTCGAGGGTCAGATGCTTCAGAAAAAGTTCCACACGTTTGTCGTCTTTCAGTTTCGTGTTCTGAAAGTCGTAGGGCTGTGCATTGACAGCACCTTTCCCCATCAGGAAGAAAGCCAGAGTCAGAATAAGTTGATAATACTTCATAAGTAATCCTCTATAAAATCATGCGACAAAGATACAACTTTTATTTGATTCTGTCTGTGACGAAATAATAAAAAGTGAAAAAACATGTTAAAATCATCCTTTTTCATGCAAGGTTTCCCTACCTTTGTGGTTTTAAAAGCAGTATGACCACTTAATCGCTTATTAAAAAAGTGGAGAGTGAAATATAAAGACGTGAAAATAAATTTGTTGGTATTGGTCTGTATGACGGTCGTCGTACAGCATGTCATAGCTCAGGAGTCCATTAATTCTGCTTCTGGTTTTGCCCGCCTGTATGTAGGAGAGGTCGAGCCACAGTACCAGACAGAGTTGTGGTATGATAATCCCTATTATAAAGACAATACAAATGTATATCAGGGCCGTATCAGTTATTATGGTGTGGTTTATGATAGTGTATTATTGCGTTTTGACCAGTTAAAACAGCGGGTGGTCGTCCTTTCTCCCGGTGGACTTGTGTTTTGCGTGCCCGATCAGACCTATATCGACTGGTTTGAGATGGATGGCCGTAGATATGTGCATGATCCGGAGGACAACACCCGGTATGCATCGCTGCTCTGGAACGGAAAAACAAACGGCATCCGTCTTTATGATTGTGAATGGAAGGATCTGAATGGATATAAGATAGTTGCTGGCGACAACAGTGCCGTCATGACCCTCCGTACCGAGAAGTATTATTCGCTCATGACGCCCGACGGCGCCATGCATCGTGTGAAGCGGGCCTCCGACGTAGCCAGGCTCTTCCCTGAGCAGAAAAAGCAGATCCGCCAGTTTGTCAGGCAGAATCACCTCTCTTTCTCTAAGCGAGGTCGTGAGAACAGTCTGACAAGGCTTGTTGAAAGTCTTTCCGGCTCACCGATATCGAGGAGTGAGGAGTGTGGAGTGAGGAGTGAGATATCTTCTGCCGCAGAATCAGTCTCTGATCATATCTCACTCCTCACTCCACACTCCTCACTTCCCGAAAGCAACAATCTTTCCCTAATCACCGGCATCCCCGTGCTCGACAGCGATTCTGTTGCCATGTCCGTCGGCTCGGCAAGGACAAAGGTCTATGTCGTGCCGGGTGTACAGAAAGCCAAGGCCAGTATTGCCGACGACCAGGAACTGGCTGAGATCGTCGTTGTGGCAGGTCGTCAGTCGGCTGTGAAAAGCACAACGATGGGTTCAGAGAAGTTCAAGCCCCAACTGCTGAAGAACATCCCGTCGGCCTTCGGTGAGTCGGACATTATGAAGATCGTGCTCACGCTGCCAGGTGTCACCACCGTCGGTGAGGCCTCCAGTGGCTATAACGTGCGCGGCGGCGCCACCGACCAGAACCTCATCCTCTTCAATGGGGGCACGGTGTATAACCCCTCCCACCTGTTCGGACTGTTCACATCGTTCAATTCCGATGCGGTCGAGGATGTGGAGCTGTTCAAGTCGAGCATCCCCGTGGAATATGGCGGCAGGATCAGCAGTGTGCTGAAGGTGACCTCGAAGGAGGCCAATATGCAGAAGCTGACTGGTTCGGCCAGTATCGGTGCGCTGACCAGCAAGGCGAATCTTGAGATACCGGTTGTCAGGGATCATGTGTCGCTGCTGTTGAATGGCCGCACCACCTATAGCGACTGGATCCTCAAGCAGTTGCCTGAGAAGAGCGGCTACAAGAACGGTACTGCCAACTTCTATGACCTCGGCGGCGTACTGACCTGGAAGCTCAACAGCAGGCATCGCCTGAAGCTCTACGGCTATTGGAGCAATGACAAGTTCTCGTTCAGCTCTGAGGACAACTACGGCTACCAGAACCGCAACCTCTCTGCCGAGTGGCGTTCTATCCTGAACGAAAAGATCACGGCGACGCTTTCTGCCGGACTCGACCACTACGACTATTTCAACGAAGACCGCAGCACCCCTTCCGAGGCTGCCCGGCTGAGTTTCGGCATCGACCAGCTGTGGGCCAAGCTGCATATCCGCCATCGCCTGTCAGAGAAGCAGACCCTCGCCTATGGCCTCACCGTGCAGCATTACGATGTGCAGGGCGGCAAGTATGAGCCTGTGGGTAATGTGTCGCGCATCAGCAACAATCAGCTGCAGAAAGAAAAGGCCCTGGAGAGCGCTGCCTATATCGACTATGAGCATGCGCTCACCGACAAGCTGTCGGTCTCTGCCGGTCTGCGCTATACGATGTTCAATGCGCTGGGCCCCCGCGACGTGAATTATTATTCTGAAGGTGAACTCCCCTCAGAGCGGACGCTGTTGGAGACACGGCATGAGACCGGCATCATCAAGACCTACCATGCCCCCGAGGTGCGCCTGTCGGTCCGCTATGCCATGATGGAGAATCTTTCCCTGAAGGCAGGGTTCAACACCATGCACCAGTATATCCATAAGGTATCGAACACCTCCATCATGTCGCCTACCGACATTTGGAAACTCTCCGACCTGAACATCAAGCCCCAGAACGGCTGGCAGGCGGCTGCCGGTATCTATCATGAGACAGCCGGCAAGGAATACGAGTTCTCGGCAGAGGTCTACTACAAGCATATCGGCGACTACCTCAACTACCGCAGCTCCGCCGTGCTGCTGATGAACCCCCACCTCGAGACCGACGTCATCTCGACCGAGGGCCGGGCCTATGGCGTAGAACTCCAGGCGAAGAAACCCACAGGAAAGTTGAATGGCTGGGTGAGCTACACCTTCTCGCGCTCCCAGCTCCGCCAGGACGACAAGGGAGTGGCGATGCCCCTGAACAATGGCGACTGGTATCCTGCAGAATACGACAGGCCGCATGAGGTGAAGGCGGTGCTCAACTACAAGTTTACCGAGCGATATAGTCTTTCGACTAACTTCAATTATGCCACAGGTCGTCCGACGACGGTGCCTGTTGGCGAATATTACAACTCGTACAACCAGAAATACATGCCCTACTATACCGACCGCAACACCTACCGTATTCCCGACTATATGCGTCTGGACCTAGCGTTCAATATCGAGCCGACGCATAAACTCACGAGTTTCCTTCATACGTCGTTCTCCATCGGCGTTTACAATGCCCTGGCCCGCAAGAATGCCTATAATATATATTATGTAAACGAAAAAGGTCATCGGGAAGGCCCGGTTCTGGGAATGGGAAATTCACATGGATTGGGAAATGAAATCAAAGGGTATAAGCTATCCGTGTTCGGCACAGCCATTCCTTATGTCTCACTTAATATACGGTTCAACTGATGAAACGATTGCTATATATGCTGCTGTGCCTGATAGTAGGCGTTACGCTGTCGGGCTGTGTTGAGGAATATGAGGCAGACATACCTGCAGAGGAATCCGAACTGCTCGTGGTTGAAGGCAGAATCTGTTCCGGGGAACAGAATTGGTTCACCCTGACGCGTACGCGCCCTATCAACGCTTCCATTCTGCCACGGATGGTAACAGGAGCCAATGTCTCGGTCTTCGGAAGCGACGGCTCGGAATATATCGCACAGCCGGCTACCAATGGTAATTACACTTGCTGGATTGACCACCTCAATCCCGACGTGGAATATCGTCTGCATATCGAGATCGACGGCGAAGTGTATGAGTCAGAGCCGCAAAAGCCGCTGCCTACCGAGAAGATAGCAGACGTAAGCGGGGTACAGAACACACCAGAAAGCAATATCGACATCCTCATCACGCCCGCTGCGCCCTTCAATTCAGACCAGCCGAATTACTATTCGTGGACCTACGATGAAACCTGGGAGGTGCATCCCGCCCTCACGACCCAGATCTATTACGACATCAAGGAAAAAGGGCCTGCCTATTACGACGATAATAATCCTAACCCCTATCCCAAGCGTGGATGGATGGACGGCAGCAGTTCGCAGACCATGATTGGCGGAAGCACGAATTACGAAGGACAGCACATCCAAAGCCTCAAGATGTACGAAGTCGACCAGCGCGACGAGCGTATCTCCCACAGGTATAGCGGACTGATTCAACAGCGTGCCATCTCAAAGGCTGAGTACGAGTATGAGCTGGCCCGGCGTCAGGCGGATTCAGAGATGGGCGGCTTGTTCACGCCGCAACCCTCGGCCCTGCCCACCAATATCCATTGCCTCACGTCGAAAAGGCATGTCATCGGATTTGTGGGATGCTCGTTGAACATGAGTAAATACCGGTTCTTCCTCAATGCCGAAGATTTCACCACCAACTATATGAAAAAAGATGCCCTCACCATCCTCGAGTTGCCGGAAACCAAAGACAGCAACCTCATCAAGGCATTCATGCTGGAATGCCAGCTCCTGGCGCTACAAGGCCTGCCCCTGGTCGTATGGAAAGATGAAAGAAAGGACGGTGGTGTGTTGAGAACGGGATGGGCACAATACCTCAATCAGCTCGATGTCAGATTGAAAGGTGCCTATATCGAAGAACCGGATTTCTGGTCGTTGAAAGAAAACATAAGCTATTAATAACCAAAGAATTAAATAATGATAATTAAAGCATTTAAGAAGATCCGGAGGGCCATATCCTTGGCTGTTGCAATGGTGCTTGTCCTAAGTACCTTTGCTACGTCCATTGAGACAGACCGCACATGGTATCTTGCCGGAGAGGCGATGACTGTCGGCATAACTGCCGACGATGCCTTGATAGCCTACGCAGAACTGTGTGATACGCATGGTCTGGCAGCCGGCACCGTGGTCAGTCTGAAAGAGGGTGTCGGCAGAGCGCTCATCGAACTGCCTTCCGACCTTCATAGCGGATACTATCTATTGTCGGCCTATACCCGTCACAATGCCCATGTGTCTCAACGACTTATCGCTATTGTGAATCCGCTTCGCAAGAGTACCGACGATGATATCGAATGGGTGAAGACCACACATCCCGACTCTTTGAGTTATGTGGAGACAGAAGTAAGGAATCAGGAGACAAGAGTTCAATGGTCAATGGTCAATATGCGTGAGACGGAAGGCCATATCATCCAGGCACATATTAAGAATAGCTATGATGGCCAGACTTTCAAGGCCAGTCAGATCTGCCCTTCCTTGAGTGTCATAGGCAAGCAGATCCATTATTTCGAGGGAAAGATGGTTAACGACTCCACGGCTGTCTTCTACACTTTTGGTGTCTCTGGCAAGCAGCCTATTGTAATCTCAGCTTTGACATCCTCAGGCATCAGCCTACCCATCGAACTGATCAGTCCGTTTGCCACCCTGCTCCCCAAGCAGCTCCCGCATCTCGTGTTCCATTACCAACGCAGTGAGGTGGAGGCCCGTTCCCTTGACATGCAGCGCCATCAAAGATATCTTTCTGACAACAAAACAGAAGAGATTGTGCCATTAGACTACGACGACACGGCATATGGCACCAAACCTGATCTGACATATAATCTCGATGAGTACCGTCAGTTCCTCACGGTAAGAGAGGTACTGCTTGAATATGTGAGTTGTGTCACCAATAGGAAAACCGATGGTGTCACAAAGCTGTTTGTCCGTAAGGAGCAGAGCCACTACAATACGTCTTTGCCAACCTTAGTACTAATCGACGGCATGCCGGTCTTCGACGCAGAACGATTGTTGAACTATGATGCCCGCCGTATTCACCACATTAACATCTACGGTGAACAGTACACATTCGGTAATCGTGTCTATCATGGTATCCTGTCGTTTATAACACGCTCCGGCCTGCTCACCAACTATCCCATTGAGCGCAACATGCAGTATCTGGTGTACATATTTCCTGAAAAGTGACACTAAAACACCAACTGAAAGTACTTACCATCCCGGTGTTCATCGAGATGGCTCTGGTCATGATGCTTGGAGCCGTCGATACGGTGATGCTGAGCCGCTACAGCGACAACAGCGTGGCGGCGGTAGGACTCGACAACCAACTCATCTCACTCGTCTTTCTCGTCTACCAGTTTTTCTCGATGGGTGCTGCCATTCTCTGTGCACAGTACATCGGTGCAGGTCTGAGAAAGCGGTTGGTGCAGGTGGTGGGTATGGCCCTGACGGTAAACCTGATACTTGGTCTAGCAGTCAGTGCCCTACTCTATCTCTTTGCTGAGGAATTACTGCATGTAATGGGGCTGCGCCCTGAACTGATGGGCGACGGCCTGGTGTACCTGCGCCTGACAGGCGCCTTGTCGTTCTTCCAGGCACTATCCCTGACATTCTCGGCCTCGCTGCGTAGTGCAGATAAGGTGATTTACCCGATGGTGGTGACGGGTATCGTCAACATTATCAATATCCTGGGCAACTATGCCCTCATCTTCGGACATTGGGGCTGTCCACAACTGGGTGTCGAGGGTGCCGCCATATCCACAGCTACTTGTCGAGCCGTTGCAATGGTGATGCTTGCCATCATTCATTTCAGGGTGCATATTCCACGATTCCCCCTGCATTATTTCCGGCCCATGCCTTGGCAGGAACTGAAGAATCTCTTCTATATCGGCATCCCCGCCATGAGCGAGAACATATCATATTGTCTCTCGCAGGTCGTCATCACCTATTTTATCAACCAGATCAGTAACGAGGCCCTAGCTGCACGAACCTACTGCCACAACATCATTATGTTTGTCTATCTGTTCTGTCTGAGTATCACGCAAGGAGGCGACATCCTCGTAGGACACCTCGTGGGACAACAACGGCATCAAGCTGCATACATCCTTGGTAACTACTTCTTCCGTTGGTCGATGATCATCACCCTTACTGGCTCCATCATCCTCGCGCTAATGGGAAAGAGCATCCTCAGTGCCTTCACTGACAATACGGATATCATCAAGATGGGCGTATGGGTGCTCTTCGTCGACATCCTCCTCGAGGTAGGTCGCACAGCCAATATCTTCGCAGGCAGCACCTTGCGAGCCACAGGCGATGTGGTCTATCCCTTCGTTGTCGGCGTCACCTTCCAATGGAGCATCGCTGTCGGTGTCAGCTACGTTATCGGCATTCCTCTCGGTTTCGGCCTTGTCGGCATGTGGGTTGGCTTTGCCCTCGACGAGAACATCCGCGGCATTATTCTCATGCGCCGATGGCGATCAGGGAAATGGCGTACAAAAGGCTTCGTTAAGGGGAATACTCCTCATACGATGTAGGCCATGAAATCAGTTTAGGTTTCTTGTCTTTTTACGTGCTTCCCGCCAACGTGGGAAGTATCTGTCCATCAATGCATGAAAACGAGCGTTGTGGCTGGGTTCAAGCAAATGACATAGCTCGTGAACCACCACGTGCTCGACACACCATTCCGGTAATAGCAGAAGATAGATTGAGAAGCTGATGGATTTGTCTTTGACATTGCACACGCCCCATCGTGAGATCATCGCCTTGTAACAGATAACGGAAGGTCTCACACCCATCTCCTTGGCATAGCGTTCTACCATCGGCTCTATCAGAATCTTCAGTCGTCGCAGTGCTTCGTCAGACTGTGCCTTTGTCTGTAAGGACAACTGATTGTAGAACGCTATTCTCCTCTTTTGATTTTCGGAACTCCTCTTCCGTGCATCAGCAATCCAGTCCCGATGTTCCTCAATAAACCGCTCCACTTCAGCCTTTGGCATCCCAAACGGTGCCGACACATGGACATCACCATTTTTCACGATGCGCATGGAAAGTCTCCTGGTTCTCCTGTAAGTCACCTGTATGGCCATATCTGCTCTTTCTATTTCATCAGAATTTTCCTTTATTAATAATGTAGATGCCAAGTGCAGCGAGCCCTCCAGCAAGAGCATATTTCAGATGGAAAGTCTCTCCAAGGCAGAGGCACGAGGTAACGGCTCCGACAATGGGAATCAGAGAATTGTAAATGGCAACCTTTCCTACCGGATTGCAACTGAGCAGTTTATTATAGAGTGCAAAGCCGATGGCTGAAATAGCGATAAGCAGAATCAGACAGGTAATGCCGAGTATGTTGATATTGGGTAGCGTGCCGCCAAAGGCAAGTCCAGGGATGATGAGCAACAGTCCTCCAATGGTGAGACTATACCCAGTCCCCACGAATACATCTATCCGACGACTCAATCCGCGAGTCATCAGGTTAGACGTTGCCCCACAGATTGCGTTGAGGATGATCATGCCATCGCCCAGCCAGGTAAAATGTCCGCTTTCGGCTCCACCGAGATTCAAGGCAAGGATTCCGCTGAATCCAATGGTACAGCCGAGAATCTTCCGCGAAGTCAGTCTGTCGCTCTTGAAACAGGCACAAGCCAGCAGTACCACAAGGAATGTACTCAAAGAGTTGAGGATAGCGGCCCGTGAGCCTTCGCTATGAGACATACCGACATAGAAGAAGAAATAATGGAGTGTGGTATTCATCAGTGCAAAGGCGAAGATAAAGCGCCAGTCAATCATTTTGCTCGCTCTGAACGAACGTCCATTGCTTCGGGCAACGGAAAGGACTATCAGACCCGCAGCAGCAAAGCGGATGCCAGCAAAAAGCATCTTGCTACCCGTCATGTCAGCCGTAATACCAAAGGCGCTGAAGCCCACTTTGATAAGCGGGAATGCCCATCCCCATGCTACTGCAGCTGTTAGGGCAAAGACTGCCACCCATGCGGGTCTTTGGAATATGGATGTTCTCATTTCTTTTTTGCAGAATCGAAGTAATTTCGCGATTTACATCGCAAAGTTACAAAATAATAAGCAGGAATCCAAATAATTTCGTATCTTTGCAGCAATATTTACAACATCAGACGTTATAAGACATGAACATTGAGCAAGTACACGATTACACATTGTCACTCCAAGGTGTGACAGAAGACCAGCCATTTGGCGATGACCTTATCACCTTCCGTTTGGAAGGAAAGATATTCTTGTGTCTTTTGATTGATGGTGATGGACATGATATGCAAGATTCTGAACCACGACTTGCTTTGAAGTTGTCGCCAGAGAGGAATGATGAGTTACGTGAAAAGTTCTCTGCAGTGACACCAGCCTATCATTGGAACAAGAAACATTGGAGTGACGTGTACTATGAGAACCTGGATGACACACTTGTCCAGGAATGGATTCAAGAGTCTTATAATCTTGTGGCATCAAAACTTCCAAAGGCGCTCCGACAGAAGTACATTGTTTAACTGAGTTTAAAGAATTGGCAGCATTGTTTATCAAAGTTTAAATTTGATGCCATTCTGACTACCTTTGAGTGCCATTTTGTCAATCGGCATGTAAGTTGCTTTTTGTTCTGTGAAAGCCAAAGCGAAAGCAGAGGCAATCAAGAATAAGTAAGTTAAACTAAAAGTATAATTGGAGGTAAAAGTTATGTTGAACGGATTAATGA
>CAMJBL010000020.1 GCA_946403845.1 uncultured Prevotella sp.
ACACCAGCCGCCTCTACCTCATGCGCAGTCTCCGTGAACTGCTCTATAATGCCTCAAAGTATTCCGACGGTCAGCATATCTCCCTGCGCATCGAGCGGACACTCGATTCCATCCGCTTCATCGTCGAGGATACCGGACCCGGCATTGCTGAGGAGGAGATTGGCCGTCTCTTCGAGATGTTCACCAAGGTCAACGATCTCTCCGAAGGCCTCGGTCTCGGTCTGGCCCTCGCCAAGCGACATGCCCTGAATCTTGGTGGCGACCTCATCCTCGACACCACCTATCAGGAAGGTTGTCGTTTCATCATCGAGCTGCCCATCAGAGAGTCCTGATCTCCCGCGTACCATATATATCTTCGCACGCGAGGAAGTGTAAAAATGCCGTTCCGACGAAAGATTTTCCCGTTTTTCCTTGGAACTTACTTGGATTTTTTCCTATCTTTGTCGCCGCAAATTAAAAATCTATCACAATCAGTTAAATGCAATGAAAAGAAAAGCCATCAAGCCAAGTTTATTCAGTCGTCGGGTGACGCAGATGAAGATATAGCCCTCAGGCTATGTTTCAACCTGTTGTGATTCAGACTGCATAAACGCATCTTGAAGGTCGTTCTTTGACATATTGTTACAACGATGTGATAGGAATTACGGGTTAATTTCTATGAAGCTCACTGGGCAGAGGTCGCAAGGCTTTGCCCAAATACCTCTTGCGCCCCTTACTCGGGGGCATTCGGAAACACATATCATTCAATTTCAACCCATTTTTATGGAAAAAGATTTATTGAAGCTCGACAACGAGCCATGTGATGACGATTTTGAAAAGCTCTTCCAGAATTTTCTGGATGACGAGACAACCTCTGATGATTCTGATGCCGACGATGAAGACACTGTAGACGACGCGACCAACGATGACGGGAGGGATCCCCTCCGCTTCGGAGGTGAGCGTAACTACATCCCGGAAATCACGAAGGTGGAGATCGAGGTCCAGCCCAACCTGTTCGATTCGCCCTATGTCAATGGCGACGTGGCGGTGACCATTCGCGGGAAGGAGGACTCAGACTTCGCCGACGGCCGTTTCCAATTGCACATCCTTGCTGAAGGCTATTATCCGATGGCAACCACCAAGACCTATTTCGAGGCGGAGCATCCCGCTCCCGATGCGATTGTGCTCACGATGATGAGCTTCGCCATCTGGTTGCCAGGCCGTTATGTGCTTTACGTCCGCGACAACAGCGACGACTCCCTCATCCAGATGCCCTTCACCCTCGATGAGAAGCTGAAGGCGACGGTGGGTGATGCCCAGCCCTGTCTGCCCTGCAGTCGTGAGGATATCCTCACAGCCGTCCTCGACGGCAGCAGCTACGAGTGGAACAGTCTGGCCCAGCGGCCCGGCATGGCGCAGATCCGCGACTTTGTCGTCCGACACCGGCAGTTCGAGGTCTACAACGAGTTCCGCAAGGGCATGAGTGGCGAGGCGCTCAGTTCGAAGGGTCATCTGCTGATTGCCATGCGCAACAAAGATGTCACGGGTCATGATCTGTTCTACCTGCGGAAGCTGGTGGCCGACGACTATGCGTTCAGCCACATCGACTGCGGTACGCTCTTCGATGCCGCCCGCAACAATCCCTACGAGATGCTCTTCGATGAGCTGTCGGCCACGGGCAAGCACGTCTTCTGTCTGACCAATCTCGGCGCCCTCCTCTCTACGGGCGGTAAGATCATCGTCAAGAAGATCATCGAGAAGATCCGCGTCGACGAAGACCAGTATCTGCTCTGGCTCTGCGGTTACAGACAGGACATCGAGGCCGTGCTCAACATGTTTCCTTCGCTTGGTGCCTTCTTCCCCGCCGACCACCGGCTGGAACAGGAGCCTCCCAAGGATTTCGAGCAGGTGCACGCCTTCTTCGCCGCCCTCAAGGACGAGCGTCTCTACTGCTCCTTCGAGGCGATGGACGGTCTGGCGCATGCGCTGCTGGAGGGTTTTCACCACGGTGTCCTCTCCACCTGGACGGTCGACGATATCCGACGGTTTGTCGTCGAGCAGGTCAAGCCCCGCTACCTGGTCCGCTGTTATGAGCAGATCGGCGACGAGCACCTGCCGAATGTCGAGCTCGACGACCTCTGTATCGACCAGCTCACCAGCATCGCCGCTACCACGGAGCAGTGCTTCCGGTCGCTCGACGAGATGATCGGCCTCGACGAGGTGAAGAAGGGCATCCATGCGATGGCCGACAACACCAAGTTCTATGCCGAGCGCCGTCGCCGCCGTCTGCCCACCTCGCAGGATGTTCCCTTCCACTGCATCTTCACGGGCAATCCCGGAACGGGCAAGACCACCGTTGCCAAGAAGCTCGGAAAGATCTACCGTTCGTTGGGTCTGCTCTCGCGAGGTGATGTCATCGCGGTCGATCGTACGCGACTTGTGGGCCGTTTCATCGGCGAGACCGAGGAGAACATGAAGGCCGTCCTCGACGAGGCACGCGGCAATGTGCTCTTCATCGACGAGGCCTACACCCTCTACGACGGTGCCAGCGACCGCAAGGACTTTGGCGCGCGCGTTATCGACTCGCTGCTGACGGTCCTCTCGCAGCCCGACCCCGATATGCTGGTCATCTTCGCCGGTTATCTGAAGGAGATGGACGCCATGCTCAACACCAATCCCGGACTGATAGGACGTTTCCCTTACAAGTACCAGTTCAAGGATTACGATGCCGGGCAGCTCTACGAGATTGCCTGCCGCCTGTTGAAGCGCGATGCCTACCTCCTCTCGCCCGAGGCTGAGGCCCTGCTCCGCGAGTGTATCGCCAAGGCCTACGCGCAGCGCGACGAGCATTTCAGCAATGCCCGATGGGTGGAGCAGTTTGTCGGCAGCGGCATCATCCCTGCGATGGCGGGCCGTATCGCTCAGACAGGCTCCGACGACTATCAGACCATCGAGGTCGCCGATATCCGTCAGGCCTACGACAAGTTCAATCCCAAAGCCACAGCCCTGAAGCCCCGCCACAAGGTGGGCTTCAGCGCCTAGGCGCTCTCTCTACTTTAATGTATTGTCCCTTTCACTCCCCTTTCGCTCGAGCTTTGCTCGCTTGCTACCGAAGGGACGCAAGAACTCCCCTTTAACTCCTTATCAAAAAATGTTCAAAATCTTACAAGATCCCGACAAAGATCTCCTGCTGGTCATCGAACGGCAGGACTGTGAGCCCGATGGCCCTATGTTTATCTACGACGGTGGCGACACCGCCCTGCTCTTCCGCGACTGGTTCAGCAATGTCCGTCTCAACGGCATCAATTCCGAAACCGGTCCCGAACTCCTGAATGCCAAGGTGATCTACGTCGTTGAGATGGCCGGCGACGCCATCGCCCGCGAATACACTGCCCCCATCCGCATCGTCCGCGATGTCAAGAGCATGATGGCATGATAGCCTAATCGCCTAAACACACCGAGGCCCCACCATTCACTTGGCGGGGCCTTGATGTTTTTCTGACCTTTACCTATCTGGTATATTTCAGGTAGACATTCCTTTCCTCCTCTTTCAGGATTCTGCAAAAGTCAAGTCCTGCCCGTTTGAAGCCATTCATGAGGATTTGGTTTTCGAGGAAAGTCTCTGTCGCCTTTGCCAGGTTCCGGCGAAGCAGTTCTATATAAGCCTCATCATTCTGAAGCGTATTGGTATTAGCGGCAATCGTGTCATAGATAGCCCGCAGATTGTCGCGGTTTTCTTTTTCTGTCTTGCCCATCGGGTCAATCTGGTTTCGCAGGAAACTGTTGAGGATCTTAGAACCGACATCACCACGGAAATACTGACGATTGGCAGTGAGCATAAACAGCCCCACCACGTCCATCTGGTTCAAACCCAACCTACTGGCTATGATCTGGAAGAGATATATTTCCTGCGGAGCTGCATATCCATCAGCGCCAATCAGTCTGATAAGCGTCTTTAGATAATCCTCTTTGGCGCGACGCTCCTTGGGTATCTCCTCTTCTGTCGGCTCAGGCCTGCCTTTTAGATTCTCCAGCAGTTTTCTTTCGTCGATGCCCTCAATATGACAAAGGGCGCAGATCGCCTCCTTCTCTTCAGGCGTCACCTCTCCGTCAGCAATAGCCATCGCTGTCAGGTCACGCGCCAGCTTAATCTCCGGTTCTGTAACAACGGTTAGAAATCTATTGATAATGCTCATGGTTGAATGTCGTATTTAGTGATGACGCTGCAAAGGTACTAAACAAATAAATAATGAGCAAATTTTTCGCAGATAATGTGATTTTCGGTAAAAAACTTGTTTAATAGAAAAATAATGCCTATCTTTGCAACCAATAAGTTTAATAATATGTTAAATACAGAAGATAACTACGAAAATTTGTAGTAGAATTAATGGTAATACGAAAATTTGTAGTATCTTTGCAAACAGAATCATTATGCAACAATCAAATGAATGGATGGAAGTGACTTATGAAGAAAAAGAGCTTCTGGAATCAATTAGAAATTACAATCGGTCATTCCCTGATGGGTACCCCGAATTGTTGTGGTATGCCCAAGAGTTGTTCGACAACCTGGTCCGACAACCTTACTTCTGAAACTCTTTTTAAATAAAACAATGCTATGTATTATTCACTAAATTAAAAAGTATGGAAACAATTATTGCAACAAAAGAGATTACGACAGATATGAAGAAGAAACTGAGAGATATACAGATGGCTATTTCTTGGCGCGACTTCGCGAATACCTACTTCCAGCGGTCGTCATCATGGTTTTATCACAAGATGGATGGCATAGACGGAAATGGAGGAGTCGGAGGCTTCACGGCAGAAGAAGCTGAGCAACTTCGAGGCGCACTCTTTGACCTATCAAGACGCATCAGAGTTGCAGCAGAAAATATCTGATGGAAATCAAAGGTTCCCTTCTCTGTCATAGTCTCACCCCGTAAGCATGCGTTGGCTTAGGGTGAATGTCCTGCTTTGATATTTATCCGTATAATATAGGATAATGAAACAGGGCCCGCAGCAATGCGGACCCTGTTCTTTGTTTAGGACCTTTATCCCTTGAATTTCAGGTTTTGGAAACTGTCCCCTCGTTATGCCTGTTGATTACGCTCTTCGTCCTGATGCAATAAGGCAAGCACCTTTGAATGGGCGACTTTGTGCATCTTAATACAGAAGTAAATCAGTACGAAGAAACTGATGCCTCCGACATAAGGATTCACCAGTCCGCTCATGGCCAAAGCGTCGTACACACCGTGAGCGAACACTGGTATCAAGAGGACACAAGCAGCCACCTTTGGAGAATGATCTACGAAATGATAAACCGAGTAGTAGTAGCCCATCAGGATGGCAAAGGCATAATGGCCTGGAACTGCCAATAAAGAACGCATGACAGCAGTGGCCACCCAGTTCTCTTGCGTAAACACATACAACACGTTCTCAAAAGCAGCAAACCCCAATCCGACACAAACGGCATAGACGATACCGTCGAAATGCTCGTCAAAATAGGGATTCCTCCGCAATACGCGCCAAAGCGCAAAAAGCTTGAATGATTCCTCTGGTAAAGCTGCCACAAGAAAAGCCATGGTCGTTGTTCCTGCCACACTGGAAGGCTTGCCACCTTCGCCGAACAATATCGTACTGATTCCCAGTTCCACAATGGCAACGGGAAAACAGATCACTACACCCCACAGCACAGCCTTTCTCAGCCATGAAGTCGGTTCCTTCTGCTTGTCTTTCTTCCAGATGAAGTAAAGGAGCGCAAAAGCCGGCAATAATGCTGCTACAATCGGAATCAGTATCGTCATCTATTAATTGATAATATCTTTTTTTGTTCCTCAAGCTTAATATAGCCTGAACATTCTTTCCATTGGCTGCCATTTCTCATCGCTTCGGGCATCGGCAGAACAGCCTTGGAACTTCGACACGAAAGCCTCCCACTCAGCCTGTCGCGGCAGCGTGGCCAAACGTGCCATCGCATCTTCCCAGTTAAAGTCTATTGGCGTATCGACAATCATCACCAGTTTGCTGCCCAGTATGTAAATCTCCATTTCCAGGATGCCCACTTCCCTGATGCCGTCACGAACTTCCTTCCAGCTATATTCCTCAGAATGCCACTTGCGATACTGCGCTACCAGTTCCGGATCTTCACTGATCTCCAGAAACTGTACATACCGTTTCAGCTTTCCTCCTGACAACTGCTGAACATATCCTTCCATATTCAATAAATAATAAATGTGAATTACCAGTTGCAAAGATAGGAATTATTCGCCAACCTTCCTAATATTTTCACCATTTATTTATAATTTGCGCCGAAAAACGCTCCTTTGAGAGGGCTCATTAGTATCCGTTCCTTTTGAGTTTGTGCAAGAGCTAAAGTGTTAAAAATTTATTAATAATGCTCATGGTTGAATGTCGTATTTAGTGATGACGCTGCAAAGCGTACTAAACAAATGAATAATGTGCAAATTTTTCGCAGATAATGTGATTTCCGGTAAAAAACTTGTTTAATAGAAAAATAATGCCTATCTTTGCAACCGACACAAATAAAAAGAAGATATGAATCTGGTTTATCTTTTCGCAGCAATGGGTATTATAGTAGCAGTTTTGTGGATTGTAACTGCTATATACCTGAAAAGTAAAGAAGGCTACTAATTTCGTTTAGGGTGAATGGCCTGCTTTGATATTTATCCGTATATTATAGGTTAATGGAAACAGGGCCCGCAGCAATGCGGACCCTGTTCTTTGTTTATGACCTTTATCCCTTGAATTTCAGATTTTGGAAACTGTCCGTTCGACGACGTAAGGAGACGCTTGCCTGAGCAAGAACTGAAGATTATCGACAATAACAAAAAGACCATCCTGATGACAGGTAAAAAAGAGCGGCAGATTCCAAAGATAGGAGTCTGTCGCTCTTGGTTAGGGATGGAGTTCGTCAGAACGTGATCGGTCCGTGACCCATGCAGCTCGTTGTCGTGATGGCCGTCAGGAAGGCCGTGAGCGCGGCTACTATCACCTTCACCGCAATCTCAATCACTCTCTTTTTCATAGCTCACCTCCTTTCGGTTAGATTGAGCTGTCGCCGCTTGCGGAGCCGGTGTTGATCACGAGGGTCGAGGCCTGTCCGGGCATCGCGAAGTTACCGGTGTAGACACCATCATTCTCGGTGAGCTCGATGCTCGAGCCGTTCAGCGTAGCGCTGGGAGTCGTGCCCTCAGCAGGCGTGATGCTGATCTCCACCTCGTCGTCCTCATTCAGGCTTGCGCCCGAAGTTACGGCGTTGCCGTCCTTGGTCACCTTGGCCGAACCACTACCCATCTTACTGATAGTCAGCGCATAGCCCTGCGCACCCTGCGAACCGCCCTGGTTCTCTGAGCCCTGACTCTGCGAGCCACCCTGGTTCTGGGAACCACCGCCACTTGGGTTATCATTACCACTGCCTCCGGATGGGCTAGGGGAGCTTCCGCCCTGAGCGGCAGCCTTGGCAGCAGCGATCTCAGCAGCCGCCTTGTCGGTCCAGCCCAGCTTGCCGTCCTTGTTCAGCTCCTCGCGGGTGTACTCGCCAGTGGCCTGTGCCAGCAGCTTCAGACTGTTCACGGCAGGACCGGTCTTGTCGTTCTTACCCAGCGAGCCGATGCTGGCGGTGATGGTCTTGTCGGTGTCGGCGTCGTACAGCTCCTTACAGCCGTTACCGATCACGCTCACCTTGAAGATGGCCAGGTTGTCCACCTTGACGGTGTTACCGTTCAGTGTCTGCTCACGCACGCACTTCACGAAGTCTCGCAGGATACCCTCGATGGTTCCCTCAGAGAACGGGGTGTTGTGCTCGGCCATATGCACGGCCATGTCGTGGATGTTCATCGTCTGCTTGTACGATACACGAGGATAGTACTTACCATACGCCTCACTCGTGGTGTTGTTGTTCTGTGAAATGTAAAGTTCAATCATCTTTGTAAAATTTTTAAATAGTTTGTTGTTAAATTAATTTGTTTTGAATCTTCGGTCAGTTTCATCGGCTTGTTGTTTCGATTCCTGGCGCCTTGGTAATCTATCACTCCTCACCTTTTTCCACTCACCTCTGATTTCAGTTACAAATTTACGACATTTATTTTTGGCCTTGCAAATTATTGCAAGTTATTGCTAATTTTTGCAAGATATTTCCTTGCGAAATACAAAATTTTTTCGTATCTTTGCACCATATTAATAAATACACCAATATGATCGAAAAAACTATCAGGACCTTCGGGCGCAGTGAACTCGCCCAACAGTACTTTCCCAAGCTCTCTGCGATGTCAGCCTGGCGAAAATTCAAGGAATGGCTGGAATATAATCCTCGCCTACGTAGTCTGCTAACCCTCTCGCGTCGCACTTATACGCCCGCGGAGGTACAGCTCATCTATGCGGAACTAGGGGAACCGTAGTCGACGGGTGCTTGAGGCACCCGTCAATTATTTATAATTGAAATAAGAGTCTCTTAATTTTTATTACTCGCTTTTAGCGATTATTTTTGGAGCCACTTGTTGTTAATCTGGTGGCTCTTATTTTTGACACGCATTTCAGAGAGAGGTGTCAACACTTTCAGTATGACTGAAACATATGAAACAATGAAACATTTGTTTTTTTTGATTTGCCCCGGTAAGGTGTTGAAACCTCTATATATATTTTATATATATTATAATATATATAAAATTAAAATATAATATTTATTAAGAGTTTCACTATCCCCCCATCCAACACCAAACTTTCAACCAATCCGTAAAAATGAATTTCGCAAATGTTTCACTGTTTCACTGTTTCACTAGCTTTTGATATTCCCTAACCAGCCTTTCGTACACTTGCAGACTATACTCCATGTCCTTCTGCTCATTCTTCAAATATGAGAGGGATTTTGTAGCACAATTACCCAGAATATAACTTTGTAATTAAGTTTTCTTTTGAAAACTTTTGTGGTCTCAGTATTATTTACTATCTTTGCAAAAGTAAATTTACTTAAGACTCAAAATGATCAACATAAGAAAACTTGAAGCTGAATTATGGGAATCGGCAGATTTGCTTCGTCAAGGAAGTAAATTGACGAGCTCACAATATTGTATGCCAGTCCTGGCCCTGCTGTTCCTGCGCTATGCCTATAGCCGTTATAAGATGGTGGAGGCTGAAATATTGCAGGGACGTCCTATGCGCGGAGGCCGGGTTATGCCCGTAGAACCTAGCGACTTTGCTGCCAAGAGTGCGCTCTATCTGCCTAAGGAGGCACAATTCGACTATCTGGTGAATCTGCCAGACAATATTATATCTGCAAAATTGAAGACAAACGATGGTCGCGATATCAATTCTTTGGGCGAGGCTGTCAACTATGCCATGCAACTGGTAGAAGACCAGAGCGAACAGCTCATAGGTGTATTACCAAAGACCTACACCAGTTTTAGCGATGAGCTGTTGCGTGAGTTGCTGCGTATCTTCAATAACAAGACCATCGACGAAGTAGGGGGCGATGTGATTGGCCGTATCTACGAGTACTTCCTATCCAAGTTCGCCAAGGCTGTAGCCAGCGATGATGGTGTATTCTTTACGCCAAAGTCATTGGTAAAGATGCTGGTAAACGTGTTGGAACCCAAGCAAGGCGTGATGTTAGACCCTGCATGTGGTAGTGGTGGTATGTTCGTGCAGACGGGTGATTTCGTGAATGCAGCAGGCATGAATGCAAACACCAATATGACCTTCTACGGACAGGAGAAGGTGGAATATAATGCCCAGCTTTGTCTGATGAATATGGCAGTACATGGTTTGAATGGTCGCATCGTTTCTGGTGATGAAGCCAATTCTTTCTATCACGATGCCTATAATCTGGCAGGGAAATGTGACTATGTAATGGCTAATCCACCATTTAACGTGGATAAGGTAAAGGCAGAATCTGCCTCTGCTGCTGGGCGTTTACCATTTGGCTTGCCAGGCGTGAATGCCAAGACCAAGGAGGTTGGCAACGCTAATTACCTTTGGATCAGCTATTTCTATGCCTACCTGAATGATCATGGACGTGCAGGTTTTGTAATGGCCAGCTCTGCTACAGATAGTGCCAACAAGGATCGCGACATCCGTGAGAAACTGGTGCGTACTGGCGATGTGGATGTAATGGTGAGTGTGGGTAACAATTTCTTCTATACGCTTTCGTTGCCTTGTTCGCTTTGGTTCTTCGACAGAAACAAGAATGCCAGTATCCGTGATAAGGTGCTCTTCATCGATGCCCGCAATTACTTTACGGTGGTTGATCGTACCCTCAATGAGTGGACAGAGTGGCAGCTTCGTAACCTTCAGGCCATCGTGCATCTGTATCGTGGTGAGAAAGAAAAATACAAGGCTCTGATAGCAGATTACGATGAAGCCCTTCAAGGCCAAACCATTGATAGTCTTGAGGCTGCTATCCAGAAACAGAAGGCAGAGGCCAAACAACTCATTGAAGATGCCCAGCGCAAGGATAAGAAGCGCATCGAGGCTGAGCAGAATGCTCTCATCGCTGAACTTGAAGATACACTCGAAATCGCCCGTCAGCGCGAATGGCTCACCTCCAAATTTGGCGATGGAGAATACCAAGATGTCCTTGGCCTTTGCAAGATTGCCACCATTCAGGAGATTGAGGAGAAGAATTACTCTCTCACTCCTGGAGCCTATGTAGGCGTAGCAGAACAGGAAGACGACGGCATCGATTTCCACGAGCGCATGAACGAGATTCACTCAGAGTTGGCACGGCTTAACCAAGAGGCCAATGTGTTGATGAAAGAAATTCAAAAAGCATGGGAGGAGCTGAAATGAACAAGGAAATGTCAAAATTGGACTTCAAATCAGATAAAGTGTTCGTTTCAACGAACGAAATTACAAAAATTAACACAATTGTTAATTCATCAGTTGCTACTGATGAATTCGGAGATGACAGTGAAAATAAGTTATGACAGACGAAACAAACATACAACCTATTCAGTCGGACTTCGAACAGATCAGGAAGACTGATGAAAGCGGACAGGAATACTGGAGTGCGCGCGAACTGGCGACTGCCTTGGGCTACAGCACCTGGCAGAAGTTCAACCGCGTGCTGAATAAAGCCTTGCAGGTGGCTCAAAGCAGGGGCATGAAAATGGACGAGCATTTTAACCAAGTGGTTGAGATGGTTAAGTTGGGATCTGGCACTTTTCGTGAGGTGGAAAACTGGCATCTTTCCCGTATGGCTTGCCTGATAATCGCTGAGAATGCTGATGGTAAGAAGCCACTGGTGCAAGCAGCACGAATCTACTTCAGGGAACAGGTGCCGACTCTGGAACTGGTTGAAAATCAGATGACTTCTCGCGTCTTGATCTATAAGACCAACCAAGGTGAGACACGTGTGGAGGTGCTGTTTAATGGGCGATCGTTCTGGCTTTCGCAGAAACGAATGGCTGATTTATATACTGTTGACGTCAGCACGATAAACTATCATCTTGGTCAGATTTTCGCTACTGGAGAGCTGGAAGAAGAGGCAGTTATTCGAAAATTTCCAATAACTGCCGCCGATGGAAAAGACTACGATACGCTGATTTATAACCTCGATGCCATCATTGCGGTGGGCTATCGTGTGAACAGTTATCAGGCCACGCAGTTCCGTATTTGGGCCACGGGTGTACTGAAAGAGTTTATCATTAAGGGCTTTGTACTCGACGATGAGCGACTGAAGCAGGGCAAGCATTTCGGACAGGACTATTTTGATGACTTGCTGGAGCGCATTCGTGAGATTCGCACCTCAGAGCGTCGCTACTACCAGAAGATTACGGATGTATATGCCGAGTGTAGTGCTGACTACGATCCTAAGAGCGAGACGACCCAACTATTCTTCAAGATGGTGCAGAACATGATGCACTGGGCAGTGACTCACCAGACGGCAGCGGAGATTATCTACAACCGAGCCGATGCTGAGATGCCTCACATGGGACTGACCACATGGAAAAATGCGCCAGATGGCAGGGTGCAGCGGTCGGACACTATTATTGCCAAGAATTACCTGTCTGATAAGGAAGTTTCTGACCTGAACTTGATATCTAACGCCTTCCTCGATTTGGCTGAAAACAGGGCAAACCGTCAACTTATCACCACAATGGCTGAATGGAAACAACAGCTGGAGCGGTTTCTGACCATGTACAACTATGAGGTGCTGGAGGGCGCTGGCACAGTGAGCGCAGAAGAGGCTAAAGAAAAGGCGTTTGGTGAATACGACAAGTTCCGTTTGATACAAGATCGTGAATACCTCTCGGATTTCGATAAAGAAGTCAGAAACTGGAAAGAACTTGGCTTGTTTGATGACAACGGCAAAAAGGAGGACGAGAAATGAGCGAGTGGAAAAATGCAAGAATAGGTGATTTGGTTACATTGAGGCAAGGTTTTGCCATTAATGCAAAATCCAAACATTATATCTCTAAAGAGCCAACCTCTTTAGCTTTACTTCGTATCGCTGATATGAAAAGTGGAACTAAGGAGATCTTCATGAGAGAAGATATCCCACAAAATTTTGTGGCACGACCAGAAGATATTGTTTATACAAGAACAGGCAATGTAGGTTTAGTCTTTAAAGGAAATTATGGCGTTGTTCATAATAACAGTTTCACTGTGACTCCAAATGACGAAGGTGAACTATCAAGGGATTTTTTGTTCTATCTATTAGAAAGCCAAGATTTTTATGACAAGGCTAATTCTTTAGCAAGAGGTGCTGCTCAGCCAGATTTACCTCATACACTTTTCAACTCGATAATTATATCGTATCCATCTATTCCTACTCAGCACCGCATCGCTACCATCCTTTCTCGCTACGACTCTTTGATAGAGAACTATCAGAAGCAGATAAAGTTATTGGAGGAGGCTGCGCAGCGGCTTTATAAGGAATGGTTCGTTGACCTCCGCTTCTCTGGCTACGAAAACACCAAGATTGTTGATGGTGTGCCAGAGGGGTGGGAGAGGAAAACCATCGCAGATTTGTGCACAAATATTTCCTCGGGTAGTACTCCTTCAAGAAACAATAAGAGCTACTGGGAGAATGGAACTATAAAATGGGTGAAGACTAAAGAATTGTTAGATGGGTGGATTTTAGACACAGAAGAATATATAAGCCAAGAAGGCTTTAATAATTCTTCTACAAAAATGTTTCCAAAGAACACGATATTGATGGCAATTTATGCAAGTCCAACACTAGGGCGATTAGGAATACTGTCAACAGAGTGTTGCTGTAATCAAGCTGCACTTGGACTTATTGCAGATGAGAAAATAATTTCTTGGCAATGGCTATTTTGGAAGTTGTTTGAATTACGTGATGAATTCAATGCAATAGCTCGCGGAGCAGGGCAACAGAATATAAGCGGCATTGTCGTTAAGAATAAAGAAATTATAGTACCCGATAAGAAGGTAATTGATGGCTTTACATCTATTGCCGCAAATATGTTTGAACAACAAAAGAGTCTGACATCTCAAATCCGCCTCCTTACTGAAGCTCGCGACCGCTTGCTTCCGAAGCTGATGAGCGGAGAGATAGCAGAATAACTAAAAAGAAAAACTAAGAACCAGATTATATGGCAAAGGACTATAGCGAAGACCAACTGATACAGAAGAGTACAGCCGACTTCATGGAACAGGAGTTGGGTTGGAAGAGCGTCTATGCTTTCGACCAGGAGATCATAGGGATTAATGGCACGCTTGGGCGCACCAGCTACAATGACGTGCTATTGACTCGCAAGGTTAATCTATCCCTGAGGCGTTTGAATCCCTGGCTGACAGATGATCAGGTGCGTGAATGTATGGATCGCCTGACAGAATATATGAGCAGTCAGACGCTGATGCAGATAAACGAGCAGAAGTATCAGTTGATTCGTGATGGCATACCTGTGACTCGCAGAAAGCTGAATGGCGAGACTGAAGAGGTGCGTGCTAAGGTGATCGACTTTGCATCGCCAGACAAGAACGAGTTTCTGTGCGTACGAGAGTTAAAGGTGCAGGGGTCGCTCTATCGTCGTAGGGCCGATATTGTGGGCTTTGTAAATGGTATTCCTTTGCTCTTCATGGAACTGAAGAACCACGATGTGGAAGTGGTAGATGCCTTTAATAAGAACTATCGTGACTATCTTGATACGATCCCGCAATTGTTCTACCATAATGCTTTTATCATGTTCAGCAACGGACTGGAGGCGCGTGTGGGTACCATTGAATCGAAATGGGAGTTCTTCCATGAGTGGAAACGACTGAAGGAGGATGATGCAGGCAGCATAGAATTGCCAACGATGCTGCGAGGTATCTGCACAAAGGAGAACTTCCTTGACCTGCTGGAGAACTTTATCCTTTATGACCATAGCGGAGGCAGGACGGCAAAGATCATGGCCCGTAACCATCAGTATCTGGGTGTAAACCAAGCCGTAGAGAAATATCGCAATCGTGAGTTGCTGGATGGAAAGTTGGGTGTGTTCTGGCATACACAGGGTAGCGGTAAGAGTTATTCTATGCTTTTTCTGGCACAAAAAATTCGTCGCAAGTTTGCAGGCTCGCCCACGTTCCTTGTTTTGACAGACCGCGAGGAGTTGAACAAGCAGATTAGTGACACCTTCGAGAACTGCGGCCTGCTGGGTAATGTGAAGGCCAAGAAGTTTATTGCCAGTAGTGGTGAGGATTTGAAGATAAAGTTGAAAGGTAATCCCTCGTTTATCTTCTCATTGATCCAGAAGTTTAATGACCCTCAGGCTGCTCCTATCTATCCGGATCACGACATTATCGTGATGAGCGACGAGGCGCATCGAACTCAGAATGGCATCTTTGCAGACAATCTGGTGCATCTGTTGCCAACAGCTCATCGTTTCGGTTTTACAGGAACGCCCCTCTTGTCGAATGATTTTATCACAGCACGCACCTTTGGTGGTTATGTGAGTATCTACGACTTCAAACGGGCTGTGGAAGACAGGGCTACGGTGCCTCTCTATTATGAGAATCGTGGTGAGAAGCTTCAGGAACTGAAGAATCCTGAAATCAACGAGGAGATTGCTGCTGCTCTGGAACAAGCTGGCGACCTCGATGCCTCACAGTTAGCCAAATTAGAACAGGAGTTTGCCAAAGAAGTACATCTGCTGACAGCTGAGAAGCGATTGCGTTTAGTGGCCCAGGACTTTGTTCGACACTACAGCGACCTCTGGACATCTGGCAAAGCCATGTTTGTATGTTATAATAAGGTGACGTGCGTCAGAATGTATCAGTATGTTCAGGAGTACTGGCAAAAAGAAATCAAACTTCTGGAGCAAGCGATAGAGAAATGCGACTCTGATCAGGAGGTGCAGGAGATGCAGCGCAAATTGGTCTGGATGAAGGAGACGGATATGGCTGTCGTTGTATCTCAGGAACAGAATGAGATTCAGACCTTCCAGAAATGGGGGCTCGACATCAAACCACATCGTGAACGCATGGAGAAGGAGGAACTTGACAAGCTGTTCAAGGATGATGATTCCAAACTACGCGTTGTCTTTGTCTGCGCCATGTGGCTCACGGGATTCGATGTAAAGACGCTGTCCTGTCTCTATATTGATAAGCCTATGAAGGCCCATACACTGATGCAGACCATAGCCCGTGCTAACAGAGTCTCTGAGGGTAAGACTAATGGCCTTGTGATAGATTATATTGGAATCGTGAAAGCTCTGCGTCAGGCGTTGGCTGACTATACAGCTAACCCTGAAGGCGGTAATGGTGGAAATGATCCCACGGTGGATAAGAAAGAACTCATCCAACATGTTCTGGATGCCATTGCTGCTGCTGCAGCATATCTGAGTGAACATGGTTTTGAATTGGAGAGTCTGATTAACGCAGAGCAATTTTTGAAGTTATCAATGCTGAAGGAGGCTGCCAATGCTATGTGTGAAACGGCTGAGATTCGAAAGACTTACTGTACCTATGCCACCACACTGCTGAAACTCTGGAAATATCTGGATCGAGAGGATATCACCAAGGAGATGAAGCAACAGAAGGATGCTATTGAGGCTATCTACAAGGAACTACAAAAGAAAAGGAAACATGCTGATATTACGGAACTTAGCGTAGCTATCAATGCCATCGTAAACGACCATCTGGAAATAGCATCAACAGGTGTGGCTGAAGAAGAACCTAGTCGTCGATTTGATATCAGTGGTATAAACTTTGATCTGCTCAGACGAGAGTTTGCCAAGAGTCGAGAGAAGAACCTGGTTTTGAAGGATATTCAGGAGCTGCTTCAGGAGCGTATCGCTAAGATGTTGGCTCAGAACCCATCACGCATCAACTTTTATGAGAAGTACCAGGAGATTATTCACGACTATAATCAGGAACAGAACAGAGCCACCATTGAGAAGACCTTTGAAGAGTTGATGAAGCTGTCGAATGCACTGACTGATGAAGAAAAACGCTATGTCCGCGAAGGTTTCGAGAATGATGAGCAGTTGTCTGTCTTTGATATACTCATGAAAGATGATTTGAGTAAGGCCGATATCAAGAAAATCAAGGAATTATCCAAAGAGCTGCTTAGCGTCATTAAGCAACAGCTTGAGGGTATGGATCATCCTTTCGACAAGCCAAACACCAAGGCTACTATCATTATCACCATTCGCAATATCCTTTGGCGTGACCTCCCAGAGAGTTATAGCGAAGATAATATTACGCAATACCGGGATGCCGTTTACAATTACGTGAGACAGCAATATGGGTATGTTGCATAATGCATAGGAAAATATGAATAGACTCGTACTCATAGGCAATGGATTCGATTTGGCTCATGGTCTAAAGACTTATGCAAACCCTAAGGGGAAAGATATGGTAATGATGGGAGAGTTATACAGCTATCATTGCATGGACTGTAACGAGATTGTAGATTTATCGTGTGGTCATGGAGAGAAACCTAGGAAAAAATCATTAATCATTTGGAAATTACATAAAAAATAGGTAATTATGAGAAAACTAGTATTTTTATTTGCATTTTTCGCAAATTTGATCCTTATTCTTGCGTGCAGCCAAGAACTACAACCTAGTGAAGAAAATCTGATAGGTACTTGGAAACACCCTATTCAAACAGGCTCAATTAGTGTAAACGGTGAAGATACTCCTGTGTACAATAATGAGATATTTCAATTCAAGGGAGATGGGACTTTTGTGTTTGGTGAATATGGTGAATCTCCATTATATGAAGCTGAGGGACATTGGAAATTATCAGATGACAAAAAGAGTCTGGAGTTTTCTTTTGACGATGGACAAACAAGTAGCATTGACATAAGGGAGTTCGATGGTAATTCTTTCGTTACCACCTCAAGGGAAGGCAATGACTTCAAATATACGAAAGAAAACTAAGGTGTATGGCAGGATATGAGACGAAAAATTGACCCAGCCGTCAAGGATTCCTTGACCATTTGATTGGCATGAAAATGACAATGAGAGAGTTACAAAATAGAGCCCGTAAATGATGTAAAAAATGTTCTGCTAAAAACTATTAAAAGCCAAAAAATCCTCTGCTTTCATGATTGGGAAGTGGAGGATTTTTTATATCTTTGTAGCCGAAATCCCAAAAGGAAAAAAGTAATGACAGGAATCACTGCAAAGCGCAATTCCGTGTCAGACCCCAAGACCGCTGTAAGCTGCGGGCTGACACTCTCGGCTGCTATCCAACACGAAACGAGGTTGGGTGACAACCCCTTGGCGGCGATTCCTGAAACGGTCATCATCGGAGATCGAGGCCTCCAATCGCAAGCGGCAAACATAGCGCGCACAATGGCCTCAACGGTTTACACATTCTTTATTATTTACCCGAAAAATCTCCGTCAAGATGACAATCAAAACCCTTACACCCAAGCCACGTCGCGGCAAGCTGAAGATCACGCAGGAATGTGTGCTCAGGAGGATTGCGAATTATTACGAGCTTAAGGGCTTGGACGTGGCGATAGAAAAGTTCGAGCAGATGAATGAACTTTTCTCCACTGAGCCAGGGTGGGATTTGACGGCTAAGGTGGTAACAGACTACCTGATTGAAAAACGCAAGGAGGGAAATCAGAGACATATGGAAGAAAAACTGAAGGAGCAGCGTGCTGCAGCCTCCAGCGTCCTTGTGCTCAACAAGAACGACCTGACAGGTATCGGAACCGTGAGCCAGGCAAACCTTGTGACGGGAGATGACCCTGAGATTACATTCGATAAACATAATTAAAACCAAACGATATATGACCAAAGAAAAGAAACAGGCCTTGTATGAGAGTCTGTCCGACATACTGAAAGGCGCACAGATCGGGCAGTTGAATCTTGTGACGGGCGACGGTGTAGAGATCGTATACAATAAGTATGGCGAATGCGAAAAACCCAACCCGGATTATTCACCGGCTGCGAGAGACCATATTATGGAATATGTGTCGAGGCTGAAGCCCCTTGTGAGGGCAGAATACCTTGATGGCTATGAAGATCTTTGGATGAGAATCCTGAATCTTCAGGAGGTGAGGGTTCAGGTATACAACAAAGGCAAGCAACAGGATACGACTTTTAACCGCAATCTGGTCGCACAGATTATTCACCAGATAGGCAACAGGGTTTATCTTGTAGGCGTGAGCGATCAGCAATATGCCGAATATCTGGAGCCCGGGAAGGGGAAAAACCACTCGGTAAGACAGAAGCTTGGTGAATCGCCTGACGGGCCCATCAAGAAAGCCATAGAAACATTGTTTGTGAAAGAATAGTGAAAGTTGAGTCTCTTGAAAAAGGGGCTCAACTTTTTTGTTATCAGGAAGTTACGCTGTGGTGAAAGTTGGGCGTAACTTTCTTTCTTTTTTTCACCAAATCCTTTTTCCGAACTTTGTGCCCAGAAAAATTTCAGTATTAACAATTAAAAAATTTACAAGATGAAAAGAACTAATTTTTCAACGGTACGAAAGAAGGCGAAGGGGGTGAAGGTGTTTCACCAGAACCTGTTGTCGGAACATCAGGTGGATCCCATCGCAGAAAAAGTGATGGAGGATCTGAACGGCAGAATCTCACCCATACTCTATGGGGTGCTGATGCGATCGATCCGCGGTTTCGATGAGACCCTGCAGCTGGAGATGGCTGAAAGCCTGGTATGCTTTGCCAAGAGCCATCGGGCCTGGACCACGGGCGTGGATTCGGCAGACTTTATTCTGGATGTGTGCTACCTGATGATAGCCGAGGATCACGACATCCTGAAGAAGAGCGAGCGCAGCAGGATGAGGAACTACATGAATAAGGAGGCGCGCGTATGAAGTACAGATTTATCATTCAGGAGATGAAAGAGTCGGGTAATCCAAATGTGCTGGCCTTTCTGAAGGATGCTGAGAAGATCAAGCGATTGACGAAGCGTGAGAGGGATTATTTTCTGCAGAACAGATCTATGCCCGGAGCTGTGAAGAGACTCGTTGAGGAGTTTATTCCTTATATCATCTATGTGGCCTACAGTAACAGTCATAAGACAAAAACTTTGTCGATTCTGGACCTGATCAACGAGGGAATCCTTGGCGCATACGCTGCTTTTGAGAGGAACAGGAAAGGGGGCGTGACGCTGACGAAAAGAAAAGTGAATTATTCCATCAAATGGAATATCAAAAGTGCCGTGCTTAAGGATTACTATCAGGGGTTTGCGGATATTGACATCGAGGATTGTGTTCCGAGTATAGACGATTACCAAGGCGAAGACGAACTGATTGAGGATATCAACAGCCAGTGGCTGAGATCAGTTCTGACGGAAATGATAATGGAGGAGATGGGCTCGCGCGACGGCAGTATCATCATCGACTATTATCTGGGGCAAGATGCTGACCTGAAAGAGATTGCTGATAAATATGGTGTCAGCTGTGAAAGAGTTCGTCAGATAACGCGTAACTTTTCGAAACTCTACAAAAGAGTGGAGAATCTCAAACGCATCAGACAAATGTAAACGAATAACTAAAAAATAAATGATATGAAAAAATTTGTGTATTTTGTGAATGCTCTCGCAGTCATGGCTAGACTGGAGAATGGTTTAAGTGTGGAAGGTCGCCTCTTCAAGGACAAGGAATCGGGCGTGCTGACGTTCAGCCCTTACAACCGACTGTCGCGGGAACCGGGGTATGTTCCACCTTCGGTGGTGCTCTACGAGACGACAAATGGTTCGCTGCGTCAAACGGCCAAGCGAAACAAGATCGTGGTGAGTGTGAAGCGCAGCCTGGGTAAGTTGCGCGGGGCCACAGAACTTTTAGCGCAGGCTCGGGAGCTAACAGACTTTTTGAAAGGATTGAAAAATTGAAGAATTGAAAAATTGAAGTAAGATGGAAGCATTAGTAACAATCATAGAGGTGGGCGCATACTCTGAGCGCCAGTATCAGAAGCAGGACGGAACGTCTGAGTACTTCAAGAGTAGGGGATTCGTTCTGAAGCGGGGTGGGGACTCCTTCTATGGAGAGCTCACAGGTGATGCAGCCAGCAAGAATCGCGACACGCAGTATGACCAGCAGGTGCCATACATCGTGAAGGGATTCTGGAAAGTGCGCACATGGGGCGATAATCATGACCGCCACGAGAATGTCTTTTATATTACAGATCTTCAAACGCTCTAGCCGATGGGATTTAGCTATCAGAAGAATTTCTTTAATCCTACGTTGCCCGTTGACGAAGCGCAGTTTTATGCGCTCGTCAGGGCGACGAAGTGGGGCGAGACAATTGATGAGTTTCGTAAGACAGGTGACCAGAAACTGAAACGTGGACTGCCAGCGTTTATTTTCCAGGCGACGTTTGACGAGACCGAATCTGCCAAAGGTAAGGTGGGCTGCTGGCGAAAGCAGGCTGCCACCCGACTGACAGGACTGGTGGTGATGGACGTGGATCACGTGGAAGACCCACGTGCGGTTCATGGTGAATGGTTAAAGGTTCATGATCTCAAGGCGTTGGGCATCGTGCTCATTTATATCACCCCTTCAGGGAAAGGCTTGAAGATTGTGTTCAAGGCCGATGTCAAGAAGGGTAATCTCATCGACAACCAGCACGCAATGGCGAAGGTGCTTGGCGTGGAGGTTGACGAAAGTTGCAAGGACGCATCGCGTATGTCGTTCATTTGCAAGGAATCGGATATTCTGTATTTGGATAAGGAACTGTTTACGTATGAGAACAAGGAATTCAGTGAGCGATATACTGCTCTATATCGAGACGGTCATTCACAGGCTACGCATGACGGCGACACAAAGGGGTCAGGCACTTTTGTGCCGTCGCAAGCAACAGCACAAAAATGCCAGACCCCATGTGTCACCGAGGCCGACGCCATAAAATGGAGAGGGTATGATATACAGTCTATTATTGATGCTCGCTATGGCGACAAACTGCCATGCAAGGCAGACTCCAACAGACATAATGAGAGCCTTAAACTCGCCACAGACCTGCTGCTCATGCTCGACGGTGACAGAAAGCTGGTGGAGCGTATCGTGGAAGCTCAGCCATGGGTGCAGGAAATCATCGCAGAGCGCGATGAGAACGTGGCCCAGACGGTTGCCTCGGCAGCGGAATGCGTGGCGCAGAAAGAGAAGAAATATGCGAGTTCGCTACCATCCAAGGCCATGCTCGAAGCGGTTTTGAAGGCGACGGGACATTCTTACCAAGAGATTGTAAAATCGAGGAGTGAGGAGTGTGGAGTGAGGAGTGAGAATACTATTAATTCCCAGCTAGTGTTGTGGGGAGAAGAGATAGAGGCGCTGAGCGAGGATTTCCCGATACTGAGGGATATTTGCAAGGGATTGAAGAAGAACCAGTATCCTGCAGCGATGTTCGTGGGTGGAGGATTGTTGATGACGCTGATGACAAGATGTACTTATAGATTCTACCATCGCCCCGAGGAACTTCGCAGGTTGAATAATTCGACGCTGATCATTGGCGATCCGGCCTCAGGAAAGAGTTTTGCGACGCGATTGTTCAAACTCCTCGCAGCGCCTATCGTCGCAGCAGACAAAGTTGGCAAAGAAGCCATCAATGCCTATCGTGAGCAGATGCGCACCAAGGGCGCGAATAAAGAGAAACCCAAGAAGCCTAAGGTGATTGTCCGCGTGCATCCCGCCCGCACCTCAAACGCGCAGTTTATCCAAGACATGGTGAATTCGGTGGAGGAGGTGGATGGCGAGAAGATGCAGCTGCACATGCTGACCTTCGACACGGAGCTCGACAACACGGTTACCGTTCAGAAAGGAGGTTCTTGGATAGACAAGCAGAGTCTGGAGTTGAAAGCCTTCCACAACGAGGAAGATGGTCAGGCCTACTCGAACAATGACTCGATCCTGCAGGACTTCTACGTCACCTGGAACTTCATCTACACGGGCACGCCCATCGCGCTGAAGAAGAAGGTGAATGAGCAGAACTTCGGTTCAGGTCTGGCTACGCGATTGACTTGCATCCCGCTGCCTGCCACCAACTTCGAGATGCTGAGTCGTGAGAGTCATGTGGACTTTGAGAGTGACGGAAGATTGAAGGCATGGGCGTTTAAGTTGGATCGCACGAAGGGGCTGTTAAGTCTCGACAAGATTGTGGATGAACTCTATGACTGGACGGAGCGTCGTATGTTGGATGCGCAGGAGAACGAATCGAAGGCGGACGAGATGCTGCTGAAGCGCTGCGCCTATCATGGCTTGAATTTCTCGGCTCCGTTCATCGTGATGCGTCACTGGGATCAGCTGAAAAAGGATGGCGACTTCTGGTGCGGTGAGTTTGAAACCGACGACGTGGACTGGCGACTGGCAGAGCTCATTACCAATATCCAGTTTGCCTGCCAGCGCCACTACTTCGGAGGCTTGGCTGAGACCTACTTCGACAACAAAGACCGAGACGCAGCTACCAACGTGCAGCGCAGACAGAAGACCATTGAGGCGTTCCATCGGTTGCCTGAGGAATTCACAGTCAAAGATATCATGCGCTGCTTTGGGCTCAACTATGACTCTGCAAGAGTGAAGGCTTCGAGACTTCAGAGAGATCACTTAATTGTGAGGATTGGCGATATTGATGGCGGGTCTACAAAGGCAAAATATAAAAAGACATCAATCATCATGATTTAAGTGAAACAGTGAAACAATGAAACATTAGCGAATATGAAAGTAGAAATCAATAAGAACATGAAACTCTCCGAGCACTTTACTTTAGGAGAGCTCTGCAAGACAAGTTATGACACATTGGATAAGAACATCCCATCACATGTGGCGATCGAGAATCTGAAGAATATCTGCGAGAATTGGCTGGAGGATTTGAGGTATAGCCAGAATACGCTGTATGGCGATGTTTCGAGGAGTGAGGAGTGTGGAGTGAGGAGTGAGAATACTCAGGAAGCAGAGATTCCGATTATCATATCCTCCGGATATCGATCAGAAGAGGTGAATCGCCTTTGTGGAGGGGCGAAGAACTCGAATCACCTGACGGGTTGCGCGGTGGATATCCGCTGCTATGGCCCTGAACAGATGATAAGGATGGCGGGAATATTACTCGACATCGCTGATGGCACCAAGCGGGATTTCGATGAGCTTATCCTCGAAAAGCGTGGCACCACCTATTGGATTCACTTCGCGGTGCGGCCGAAGGATAATCGCAGAAAGATTCTCTTTGACTGCCGCTAAACGTCGCAAAAACGTCTGAACAACTTCAGTATTGAGAATTGTAATTACCAAGAGCGACAGACTCCAATCGGAACCTGCCGCTCTTTTTTTATTTATGTTCACACACACGACAGATACTCGTATTTGCTGATGGTGAGGTCGGCCTTCTGCTTGCCGAGGGTGATGATCTTCTCGGATTTGTCGTAGTCGAAGCCGCCGTAGCTGCTCATCTGGATGTCGATGAGGATGTCGGGATGCGTGAGCTGTTCCATCAGGAGGGAGTTCTGACGGATCATCAGCGAACTGGCCCGCGAAAGCACGGTGTAATAGTTGAATTCGATATTGTCGGGAATGAGTTTGTCGAGTATCTGGGCCTTCAGCGACTTGTCGGCCTTCTTCTTCTCCGCCACCCGATGCTGCTTCTCCCACTGCCTCTTATAGTCATGACCGCTCACGTCGACGCCCACCAGGAGGTCGCCCTCATGACGCTCCACGCGATTCAGCGGAATGGGATTGATCAGTCCGCCGTCCATCAGGATCCTGTCGTCGCGACGTACCGGCTCGTAGAAAGTCGGCAACGATATGCTGGCACGGATGGCGTCAAACAGACTGCCTTCGCGGAACACCACCTCCTCGCCGTTCTTCCAGTCGGTGGCCACGGCACAATAGGGGATGGGCAGGTCCTCGATGGGCATATCGGGAACAAACGACATGATGGCCTCGATGATGCGCGTGCCTTTGACGATATGATTCAGCGACAGCGAGAAGTCGGTCAGCTCGAGCATCTTCTTCCGGTCGATGGTCTTCATCCACTCGCGGTATTCCTTCAGCTTGCCCGCCGCATAGACGCCGCCGATGAGGGCTCCCATCGAGCAACCGGCTATCGAGCTGATATGATAGCCCCGTTCTTCGAGCGCCTCGATGGCGCCGATATGGGCCAGTCCGCGCGCGCCGCCGCTGGATAGTACCAACGCTACCTCTTTCATAGATCTTCGGTTTCGAGGGTCTTGGGGTCGAGGGCGTCCATGATACCTTGGATGACACCCTTGATCTCGCTGCCGATGTTCTTCAGCTTGTCGAAGACACCGTCCTTGGCGCCCTTGGCCATGTACTTGACGCAGTCGGCTTCCAGACGGCCGATCTTGGCCTTCTCGGCGGCTGTGTAGTCGAACTCGTGCTTGCTGATCTTCTCGCGGATCTTGACGAATTTCTTGCCAGCCTGCTCCCAGTCGTCGGTATCGTAGTTGCGGCTGTTGTCGCGCAGTTCGTAGGAGAAGTCCTCCAACTGGTTGATGGCACCTTGTTTGGTGGCGCATGAGGTCATGACGAGCACCATGGCCCCACAAAGAATTAAATTCCTAATTTTCATAAATATTAATTTTATTTTTTCACACAGATCTGTGTGACTATTATTCATCGAATGTGAAGACGAAGTCGGTGAGCCAGCAGATGGATTTCTCCTTGGTGTCGGACGAGAACTTGAAGAAGACGGCGTGCTTGCCCATCCGTGTCGAATAGCCTTGCAGGGGGATTACCAGTTCGATAGGCGTTCCGGGCGTCATGTCGGCCTTTACGTCAGCCTTACCCAGCAGCTCGCCATCCTGTGAGAACCAGGGACGGTCGACCATCACCTCGATGGTGCCGTCGATGCCCTCAGGTATGATGTTCAGCAGCAGCTTCACCTTCTTCTTTCCCATGAATGGGTCGAAATTGAAGTACTTGTAGCCCACGATGGAGCCGTCGGTATTGTTGACTACGAAGTTGGTGTTGTTGTTACGGACGTCATAAGGCGCCTCGAACTTATTGCTGTCGCCATAGCCGGCGGCCACATACGAACCGTAGAAGGTGTTGTTGGGCCATTCGTGGGTGGCTGGTTTCGGACCCGTGTACCAGCAGGCGATACCGGCCGAGTGACGCTCTAAGGGGTCGAGACCGTCGAGTTCAAAGCCCTCGGAGTTGTATTCGCCCTCCGTGATCAACACCCTGCCGCCAGGACCTTCCTCGACCTTTACCTCGATGGGAGCCACCATGGCCTGACGGGCATATTCGTTGGTACCCGTCTGACGGTGGTAGAACACGTACCATCGGCCGTGGATCTCGCAGATGGAACCGTGGGTATTGCCGTCGGGCGTGGCTGAGGCGATGACATTACCCTGTTCGTCCTTCTCGCGGGCTCTGCCGTCGATGATGGTGCCGCCATAGGTCCAAGGGCCCAGCGGATGGTCGCTGTAGGCATAGGCGAGGGTATAGTTGGAGGTAGGCAGGCCGAATTCTCCGTCCTTGGTGAAGCGGCTGTAGATAAACACGTACTTATCCTTGATCTTACGGATGCTGGAGGCCTCGAAGAAGCTGAACTCGCCCTCCTGATAACGGCCGGAAATCATATCCTCGACAATCTCGGTACCGGGCTTGACGGTGGCCATCGTCTCGGGGTCGAACTCTGCGGCATAAGAGCGCTCGAACCCCCAGTAGCCATACACGCGGCCATCGTCATCGACAAACACGGCGGGGTCGAACTTCAGTACGCCATCCACCCCGTTCGGATCGTCTTTGCTCCAGTTGCACACCTCGAAGGGTCCGTCGGGGCGTGAGCTCTTGGCTATCAGACCATTGCGCTTGCCTGTCTGGTCGTTGGGGAAGAGGTAGTAGGTCTTGTTGCCATCCTTGTCGGTCACCAGCGTCACGTCGGGGGCATAGAGTACATCGGCGGTACCTGCGGAGTCGAAGGGCTCGCCATCGCGGTTCTTGTCGACTACGAGGATCTCGCCATCGTAGCGCCAGTTGTTGAGGCTGTCGACGGAGGCCGACCATACCACCTGGTCGCGACCGCAGTATTCGGTGATCAGGTCGTCGTGGGAACCATAGACATAGACGCGGTACTTGCCGGGCTGATCGGGGTCTTCGAACACATAGGGCTCACCATCGGGAATATGTTCCCAAAGGGGCATGTAAGGGTTGCCTTGAGTTGACAGTTGACAGTTGACAGTTGACAGTTGGCTCGAATTCTGACAGGCGGTCATGGCCAGTAAACCTATGCCGCTGAGGATGATTGATATTGGTTTCATATTCATTTAGTTTTGATTTTGCTGCAAAGATATGAAAAAGAAGTGAAAAGTGAATAGTGAAAAGTGAAAAATTTGCTGCCGCCCGAAAAAATATCCATTATCCATTATCAATTATCAATTAAATTAATTAACTTTGCGGCGTCAATTATTCAACCCATAGCCGAAATGATACGTTATACCAAGAAGGAAGAGATCTGGAATGCCGCGTCGCATGGCGGGGGCATCTTGTTGGGTGTCGTGTTCGGCATCATTTTCCTGGTATGGTGTTTCCAGGCCGACAACAACTGGGCGCGGGTAGGAGTGATCCTCTATCTCTTCGGTATGCTGGGCTCGTATGCGGCGTCGACGCTCTATCATTCGATAAAGCACCATTCAAAGTGGAAGGAGCGCCTCAGGAAGTGGGACCATGCCGCCATCTACTGGCACATCGCGGGATCGTATTCGCCGCTGACACTGACGGCGCTGCGCGATCAGGGCTATTGGGGATGGAGTCTGTTCATCTTCGTCTGGTCGTGTGCCATCGCGGGAACCATCGTGAGTTTCATCCGGCTGAAGGAGCATTCGCATCTGGAGACGTTCTGCTTTGTCGGCATGGGTCTGAGTATACTCGTGGCCTTCAAGCCGCTGATGGACAGTGTGTCGGAGGCCGCTATCATCTGGCTGATTGCCGAGGGTGTGAGCTATATCACGGGCGCCGTGTTCTACTCGCTCAACAAGACGAAATACATGCATTCCGTGTTCCATTTCTTCGTGCTGGCGGGGTCGGTGTGCCATATCATCGCTGTCTGGGACGTGCTGATGCAGCAACTATAGAGGTGAGAGGTAAGAGGTGAGAAGTGAAGAATCCTTGGAAAAAGTTTGGTTGTTTGTTGGATTTTGATTAATTTTGCACGCAAAATTTGCAATTTTAATTAAAATTATGGCTTTTACACGTATGACCGCTGCAGAGGCTGCAGCATTGATTAAGAATGGCGACCATATCGCCATGAGTGGTTTTACTCCTGCCGGTGTAGCTAAGGCTACCACGAAGGAGCTGGCAAAGATCGCCGTTGCCGAGCATGAGGCAGGGCGCGAGTTTAAGGTGGCAATCTTCACGGGTGCCTCCACAGGACAGTCGACCGATGGTGACCTGGCTAATGCCCAGGCTATCCTCTATCGTGCTCCCTACACCACGAACCCCGATTTCCGCAAGCATGTGAACATGGGTGAGATTCCCTACAACGACCTGCACTTGAGTCACATGGCTCAGGAGCTGCGCTATGGTTTCTACGGTGATGTGGACTGGGCTATCCTCGAGGTGTGCGACATCGAAGAGGTGGGCAACGACTATCATGTCTATCTGACCGCTGCCGGTGGTATCTCTCCCACCGCTGCCCGTCTGGCCAAGAAGGTGATCCTGGAGCTGAACTCGTTCCACAACCCCAATGCCAAGTATATCCACGACGTCTATGAGCCGTTGGATCCGCCTTACCGCAAGCCCATCCCCATCTTCAACGTGAGCGACCGTATCGGTGTGCCTTACGTCTCAATCCCCAAGGAGAAGGTGGTTGGTGTTGTGGAGTGCAACATCCCCGATGAGGCCCGTGCCTTCAAGGATAGTGACCCCGTGACCGACAAGATCGGCTATCTGACCGCTGAGTTCCTGGTCGACGAGCTGCACAAGGGTCGTATCCCCAAGGAGTTCCTGCCGCTGCAGAGTGGTGTAGGCTCTACCGCTAATGCCATTCTCGGTGCACTTGGTGAGGACAAGCACGTGCCCGACTTCAATATCTATACCGAAGTGCTGCAGGATGCTGTGGTCGGTATGATGCTGAATGGTCGTGTGAAGGATGCCTCTGCCTGCTCGCTGACCGTCTCTAACGAGTGTCTGAAGCAGGTCTATGACAATATGGACTATTTCAAGGATCATCTGACACTGCGTCAGAGTGAGATCTCGAACCATCCTGCCGTGATCCGTCGTCTGGGCGTCATCGCCATCAACACGGCCATCGAGGTGGATATCTACGGTAACGCCAACTCAACGCATATCAGCGGTACGAAGATGATGAACGGTATCGGCGGTTCGGGCGACTTTATCCGCAATGCCTACCTGAGCATCTTCACTTGTCCTTCTGTGGCTAAGGGTGGCTGCATCAGCAGCGTTGTACCTTTCGTCACCCACCAGGACTCTTCGGAGCATGACGTGAACGTCATCGTGACGGAGCAGGGTGTGGCCGACCTGCGCGGCAAGAGCCCGATGCAGCGTGCGCAGACCATCATCGAGAACTGCGCCCATCCCGACTACAAGCAGCTGCTGTGGGATTACCTGAAGCTCGGTACCGGTGGTCATACCCACCACTGCCTCACTGCTGCCTTCGCCATGCACGACACGCTGGCTCGCAAGGGTGACATGAAGCTGACCGACTTCTCGGAGTACGTGAAGTAGTTGACAGTTGACAGTTGACAGTTTACAGTTGATTACTTCTATAGTCTGAATGGCTTGCGTGGTAATTAACTGTAAACCGTAAACTTTAAACCGTAAACAAAAATTTATGAAACTAAAAACCAACACTAGCCTAATAATCATCATCGCTGCGGCGATTCTGTTGCAGGGATTGTCGGCTGTGCAGTATTACTATACGCGCAGTCTGTTGGCTGATGAGTTGGAGAAACGTGCCGAGTCGGAACTGTCGATCAAGGCCGTCATCGTGAAAAACACACTGAACCTGGCAGAGAACTCGCTCAACGGACATATCTGGGACATGAAGCGTAACCTGCTTCATCCCGACTCCTCGTATAGTGTGATGGAGCTGGTGCTCCGATCGCATCCCAATCTGACGGGCTGCTGGGTGGCCTATGTACCCAACTATTTCCCCGAAAAAGGCCGGTTGTTCGAGCCCTTCGTCTGGTGGGATCATGGTGAGATTAAACATGCCGAGATTGCTGCCGAGGGACGCGACTATACCCAGAACCGATACTATAAGGCGGTCATTGCGTCGGATGCACCGATGTGGACCGACCTCTATCAGGATGTTGTCTCGGGTCTGAACCTGGTGACCTATATGGTTCCCATCCACGACGGCAAGGGGGATCTCGTGGCGATGTTCGGCCTGGATATGTCAACCGAACAGTTGGGCGACACACTCAACTACCGGCATATCTATCCCTCCTCCTATAATTTCCTGCTGACGGAGAAAGGACAGTTGCTCGCGGGGCCAAAGCATACAAAGGAAAAGAAAGTGCAGGAGATGGCGCATATCATCAGCCTGATCAACGACAGCACGACGGAGAAGTCGCTCAGCGATAGCCGCCGAAGTTTCGTCTTCCCCATCAAAGATGCCGATGGCGACGAGGGTCAGGTGTTCTATGCCAACCTGAAGGGCGATCCCAAATGGAAGATGGCCTTGGTATGCTATGACAAGGAGGTCTTCGCCCAGTTGAAGAAGATGCGTCGCATCATCGGTTTTCTGATGCTGCTGGCGCTGTTGGCACTGGGACTGATCATTGCCCGCTATGTCAAGAACAACCAGAAGCTGCAGCAGGCGAACCTGAAACAGGAACGTATCGGCAGTGAGCTGCGCATCGCGACGAATATCCAGAAGGAGATGCTGCCCCGCTCGTTTGCGTTGGCACGCGACGATATCGATATCTTCGGGTCGCTGACGCCTGCCCGCGAGGTGGGTGGCGACCTCTACGACTTCTTCGTCCGCGACGAGAAGCTGTTCTTCTGCATCGGCGACGTAAGTGGCAAGGGCGTGCCGTCGGCCATCGTGATGGCGGTGATCCATACGATGTTCCGCATGGCCTCGGCCCATGAGAACAATCCTGCCAAGATCATGCAGACCATCAACGAGACGGCGTGTGAGGGCAATGAGTCGAACATGTTCGTCACGATGTTCATCGGGGTGCTCGACCTGCCTACAGGTCATCTGCGCTATTGTAATGCCGGCCACGACCGGCCCGTCGTCGTGGGCGGAGAGGTATTGGCTGAGAAGGCGAATATCCCCGTAGGCTTGTTTGCCGACTTCAAATATGTGATGGAGGAAACCACCATTGCCGACGGCGCGATGCTGTTTCTCTATACCGACGGCCTGACGGAGGCGAAGAATCTGGAACGCCAGCAGTTCGGACTCCCTCGCGTGATGGCGATGCTGGCGGATTGTCCCCCGGATGCTGCGCAGCTGGTGGAGCAGATGAAGCAGGCGGTGCAGACGTTCTGTCGTGGTGCCGAGCAGAGCGACGACCTGACGCTGCTCGCCATCCGCTATATGAAAGTCAACCACGAGGCGGTGCTCGAAGAAAGTCTCGTGCTGCAGAACGACGTGCGACAGGTGAAGACCTTGAATGCCTTCGTGAAGCAGGTGATGGAGCGCCTCGGTATTGAGGCCTCGCTGGCCAAGCAGATCCAGCTCGCTGTCGAGGAGGCCGTGGTGAATGTGATGGACTATGCCTATCCTGTCGACCAGACGGGTGATATCGATGTCCAGGCGATGTCTGACGGACAATGGCTGAAGTTCGTGATCACGGACCGTGGCGTGGCCTTTGACCCGACGGAGAAGCAGAAGGCCGATACCACCTTGTCGGCAGAGGATCGTCCTGTCGGCGGCATGGGTATCCTGCTGGTACGCGAACTGATGGATAGTATCAATTACGAGCGGACGGACGGCAAGAATGTCCTGACGCTGAAGAAGAAAATGTAGTTTACAGTTTATAGTTTACAGTTTACAGATATGGAAACAAGGATTGAAGAATTGGAAGGCAAGTATGTTGCCACGTTAGAGGGAGAAATGGATACCGCAGCTGCTATGGAGGCGGAGGAGGTGTTGAAACCGCTCTACCATAGTGAGGGCAAGGATGTCATCATCGACTGTAGGAAATTGGAGTATATCGCTTCGAGCGGTCTGCGCATCCTGATCAGCATCCTGAAGGGTGCCAAGGCTGGCGGCAGCAGGGTCGTGATGCGTGGTGTCAACGATGACATCAAGAACGTGTTCAAGCTGACGGGATTCATCGACCTGTTTGAGTACGAGGGCTGATAAGCCACCTCTAATCGCTGCTGGCTGCCAAGGATTTTGGCCGACGGTTATGGGATTCACCCTGCAAAGCTTTGTAAAGACCGACGTCAACCCCCGGCTGGTGATGGTGGCGGTGATTTCGAGTACGACCAGAATATGGTCTACATGACTTTCAATAAAAATCAATAACCCCCAATCAATATGAAGACTAAAGCTCCTTTATCCAAGTCGCAGTATGGCCTCTATGTGGAATGTGTCGCACATCAAGGTGAGGCTTGTTATAATCTTCCCTATGTGTATGTCCTGGATGGCTCGCTTGATAGCAATCAGCTTTGTCGGGCGATTGAAACTGCCGTGAAGGCGCATCCCACGCTGTTCACCCGCATCAGGCTTGACGATGGTGGTGACCCCATGCAGACCATTGATCCCGACGAGACCTTTGAGCTCAGCGTGGAAACGGTGGCAGATATCGAGGCGGTGAAGCCATCGCTCATCGTACCTTTTAATATTTATGAGGACCGCCTGTTCCATATCCGCTTGCTGAAGGATGCTGAGCACTATTATTACTTCCTCGATATCCATCATATCATCGGCGACGGAACGACGCTGAAGGTGATGCTGGAGGATGTTGACAAGGCCTACAAGGGGGAGCCGTTGGAGCCAGAGGCGCTGACGATGGCAGAAGTGGCTATCGCCGAGGCTGCATTACGCCAGACACCGGCCTTCGAGGAAGGCAAGCAATGGTATGCCCAGCATTTCGACTGTGGTGACTGCTTTACGCCATTGATGCCCGATCTGGAGATTGCCGAGCATTCGGAGGCCTCGCTATTGCGAACACTCAGCGTGGATATGGCCCGAGTGGATGCCTTCTGTAAGGAGAACGGGGTGTTTAAGAGCAATTTCTTTACAACGGCTTATTCGTATCTGTTGGCGAAATACAACAATGAGCAGGAGTCGCTGTTTACAACGGTCTATAATGGTCGCACCGACAAACGGTTCCTGCATTCGGTGGGAATGACGGTGAAGACGCTGCCCGTTTATGCCAAGTTTGATAAAGACACCAAGGTGATAGACTATCTGAAGGCCGGACAGGACCAGATGAGCGGTGTACGCCAGCATGAGGCCTACGCCTTCAGTGATGTGGTGAATGACCTCGGCCTGCAGTCGAACTCGATGTTTGCCTGGCATGGCATGTTGTTTGCCGATGAGCAGTTGTGTGGCAAGCCGATGAAGACGGTGCGCCTTGGCAACAGCACGTTGGAAGCCTCGCTTTACCTGAAAGCCTTTATTCTTGGGGGTAAGTATCAAGTCAAGGCCGAGTATAACTCGAATGAGTATTCCGAGGCGCTGATTGCACAGTTCCTGGAGAGTTACGAGGCGGTGGTGGAAGGTTTCCTCAGTCAGACCTATCTGTGTGAGATAGACATTGCGACGGCGTCGCAGCGGACGGTACTCGACAGCTTTAACCAGACCGATGTGGCTTACGACGACATGCAGACCATCGTCTCGCTGTTCCGTCGTCAGGTCAAGGCCACGCCAGCGAACATAGCCGTGGTCTATAAGGACAAGCGGTTTACCTATGCTGAGGTGGATGAGATCAGCGACCGCATCGCCGACTCTATCGCCGCGAAAGGATTAGGCTTAGAGGATGTGGTATCGGTCTTGATTCCACGTTGTGAGTGGATGCCGATCGCCTCGCTGGGTGTGCTGAAGGCCGGATGCGCCTATCAGCCGTTGGATCCCAGCTATCCGAAGGAGCGCCTGAACTTCATGATGCAGGATGCCAATGCCAAGTTGCTGATTGCCGATGAGGAACTGCGCCCCATCGTCGATGAATACCAGGGTGAGGTGCTGCTGACGAAAGATCTCGTCCAGTGTGCTGCTGTGCCACAGCAGCCTACTGAACCGAAGCCCTCAAGCCTTTTTATCCTGCTTTACACCTCAGGCTCTACTGGCGTGCCGAAGGGCTGCCAGCTCACGCATGGTAACCTGGTGTGCTTCTGCCATTGGTATCAGCGTTTTTATGACCTGAAGCCCGAACATCAGGTGGCAGCCTATGCCAGCTATGGCTTCGATGCCTGTATGATGGATATGTATCCTGCCCTGACTTGCGGCGCTACCGTCCATATCATCCCTGAAGAGATCCGTCTGGACCTCATCGCCCTGAACGACTATTTTGAGCGGGAGCATATCACCCACTCGTTTATGACGACACAGGTTGGCTATCAGTTTGCGACAAGTATCGAGAACCACTCACTGAAGTATCTCTCTACGGGTGGCGAGAAACTGGCTTCCCTCACGCCGCCAACGGGCTTTGACTTCTATAATGTATATGGCCCCACAGAGTGTACCATCTTTACAACTACCTACCTGGTGGACAAGAAACTGAAGGAGATACCCATCGGCAAACCGCTCGACAATATGCGCCTTTATGTCGTCGATCCACAAGGCCATCGTCTGCCTGTAGGTGCAGCAGGCGAGCTGTGGATCAGTGGTCCGCAGGTCAGTCGCGGCTATTTGAACCGTCCGGAGAAAACGGCAGAGGTATATATCCCGAATCCATTCATATCTCTCACCTCTCACCCCTCACCTCTCACCTCTAAATACGCGCGCGTCTATCGTTCAGGTGACATCGTACGTTATCTGCCATCAGGTGATATCCAGTTTGTAGGCCGTCGCGACGGACAGGTGAAGATTCGCGGTTTCCGTATTGAGCTGAAAGAGGTGGAGGCTGTGATTCGCGAGTTCCCGGGTATCAAGGATGCCACGGTGCAGGCTTTCGATGAGGAAGGCGGCAGCGGCGGTAAGTTTATTGCGGCCTATATCGTCGGCGATGAGCAGATAGACATCGAGGCACTCAACAACTTCATCCTCGACCAGAAGCCTCCATATATGGTACCTGCCGTGACGATGCAGATTGAGGCTATCCCGCTGAACCAGAATCAGAAGGTGAACAAGCGGGCTTTGCCGAAGCCTGAGAAGAAAGCTGCCGTTGTAGAGGAAAGCAATGTGCCAATGAACGTGCTCGAAACCGAACTGCACGAGATGATAGCCGGTATTGTGAACACGGAGGATTTCGGTATCACGACCGTCTTAGGCTATGCCGGACTGACTTCTATCTCTGCCATCAAACTCGCTGTCCAGATTAACAAGCGGTTTGGGGTCACCCTCGACTCGAAATCACTCGTGAAGACAGGTACCTTACAGACCATCGAGAACGAAATTCTGAAGGCGATGATGGCTGGGAATACGGTTACTTCTGAAGCCGCTGCACCAAAGACTGAGGTCCAATCTTCTGTACCTTTGTCCTACGCCCAAACGGGTGTCTATTTCGAGTGCCTGAAGAATCCCACTTCGACGATTTACAATATCCCTTATCTGCTCAGCTATCCTGCAGGTATCGAGGCAGGGAAACTGGTTGCTGCCGTGAAGCAGGTGGTTGAGGCTCATCCCGAACTGGGTGTTCACTTCACCACCGAGGGCGATGCCATCGTGCAGACCCTGGCCGACAGCGTGCCGGTGGAAGTGCCCATCACAGAAATGAGCGATGAGGCTTTGGCAACTTATAAGAATGAGTTCGTGCGACCCTTCAATCTGCAAAAGGCACCGCTCTATCGCTTTGAGGTCGTGAAAACCGAAAGTGGGGCACATCTACTGATGGATGTGCATCACTTGATATTCGATGGTGGTTCGGCCGACTTGCTGATCCGTCAGATTGGAGCTGCTCTCGAAGGCAAGGCTGTTGAGAAAGAGACCTATACCTATCTCGACTTCGTCAGTGACCAGCAGAAGGCGGAGGAATCGGATACCTTTAAGACCGCCCAACAGTTCTTCGCAGAGAAACTGCAGACCTGCGAAGGGGCGAGTGAGATTCCTGCCGATCTGCCAAAGAGTGGCAGACAAGGGTTCATCGGCGAGGCCGTCTGTCTACCGGATTATGACAAGGCAATCGCCTTCTGTCGGCAGCATGAGGTGACGCCAGCTCATCTGTTCCTGGCTGCGACAGCCTATGTGGTATCGCGCTATACGAACAATCGTGAGGTGTATCTCTGTACGGTGAGCAGTGGCCGTTCGAATCTCAAGATTGCCGATACGGTGGGTATGTTTGTCAACACACTCGCCTTAGGCCTTAACATCGACGATATCAGCGTCAGCGAATACCTGAAGCAGACCAGCGAGACCTTCGACGAGACCCTGCGTCACGAAGACTATCCCTTCGCCCGTATCGCCACCGACTATGGTTTCCGTCCTGCCATTGCCTATGCCTATCAGGTAGGCGTCCTGGCATCTTATACCGTCGACGGAAAACCGGTTAGTCAGGAACTGTTGGAACTGAATGTACCGAAGTTCCCCATCAACATCAAGATTGAGTCGCGTGGGGTGGTGGTGCAGTACGATGATGCCCTTTACTCTCAGCGATTGGCAGATGCACTGGCAGAGAGTATCGTGGCTGTCGTGGAGCGGATGACGGCCCAGCCGGAAGGCAAGATCCGTCAGCTCTCGATTGTCAGCAAGCATCAGGAAGAGGAACTCTCACGTTTACGTCAGACGGCAACTGGTGAGGCGCCCTTCAAGTTCTTCCATGCCTGTATCAGTCATTTCGCACAGACCCAGCCCAATCATGAGGCGCTGGTGGCTATCGATGCGAAGTACACCTATAAGGAGATGGACGATGTGACGAATCGTATCGCTGCCACCTTACAACAGAAGGGCGTGAAGGAGCGTGACCGCGTGGCGCTGCTCCTGCCGCGTACCAGCCGCCTGATTCTCTCGCTCTTCGGTGTGTTGAAGGCTGGTGCTGCCTATATCCCTTGCGATCCGGATTATCCCGCAGACCGCATCAAACTGATTCTCGAAGACAGCGAGGCCCGCTATATCATCACAACAGCCGACCGCATGGACAGTGTGCCTGCTGATAAGGCCATCAATGTGGAGGAACTGCTTACTGGTCCTTGCCAGCCTGTGGCGACCACTATTACGGGCGACGACTTGGCTTACCTGATTTATACCTCGGGTTCCACAGGCCGGCCTAAGGGTGTGATGCTGCGTCACGAGGGTATCTGCAATTATCTCTACGGCCATCCTGCCAATGTGTTTGCCAATGGCGTACTGACAGATGCCGACCGCGTGCTCAGTGTGACAACCATCTCCTTCGATGCTGCTCTGCAGGATATCGGTATGGCCTATTTCAATGGCAAGACGCTGATTGTGGCTACGGAGGAACAGGCTAACAACCCGCTCGATCTGGCACGCCTCATTCAGGAGCAGCATATCAATATGGTGTCGGGAACACCGTCGCGTTGGCAGACCTGGCTCACGAGCGATGACTTCTGCCAGGCTATCTCGCAGGTGAAGATCTGTCGTGCCGGCGGCGAGAAGTTCAGCGATGCCCTCTTGCAGCAGATGCGCAGCGTTACCAAGGCCCGCATCTTCAACTGCTATGGTCCGACGGAGATTACGGTAGCTTCGAACAATGCGGAACTGACGAATGCCGAGCTGGTCACCGTCGGCAAGCCGCAGTTAAACGTCAAGGAGTTTATCGTCGATGCCGATGGCAATGAGTTACCGGTAGGCGTTGTCGGCGAGCTCTATATCGGTGGACGCGGTGTGGCACGTGGCTATAACAACCTCGACGAGATGACGCGCGAACGGTTCGTGGACTATCACGGCGTTCGTATCTACAAGTCGGGCGACTATGCCAAATGGCTGCCGGATGGAAATGTGGTCATCCTCGGACGTACCGACCATCAGATCAAACTGCGTGGCTTGCGTATCGAGCTCGGTGAGATTGAAAACGTGATGCTCTCCGTAGAGGGTATGAAGAAGGTGGTCATCATGATCCGTAAACTTAATGATAAGGAACATCTTTGTGCATACTACACCGCCGATCGTGAGATTGCGCCTGATGCCTTGAAGGCAGAGATCTCGAAGCGTCTCACGCAGTATATGGTGCCGACGGCTTACCTGCAACTCAAGGAAATGCCGATGACACCCAATGGTAAGACGGATGTGAAAGCGCTGCCCGAACCGCAGCTCGCCGTTTCTTCGGCATACGTGGCGCCTGCTAACGATACCGAGAAGGCCTTCTGCGACATCTTTGCCGGTATTCTGCAAATGGACAAGGTGGGTGCGACGGATAACTTCTTCGAACTGGGTGGAACCTCGCTTGTCGTTACGCGTGTCATCATCGAGGCCGACAAGGCAGGACTCCATGTGGCTTACGGTGATGTCTTTGCCAATCCGACGCCCCGACAGCTGGCCAGTCTGATTACCGGTGAGGTGGTCAGCGACGGGCCCGACGAGGTTGCCGACTACGATTATACCGCCATCAATAATCTGTTGCAGCGAAACACCCTCGACAACTTCCTTAAAGGCGAGCGTCAGGCTCTGGGCAATGTACTGTTGACGGGTGCTACAGGCTATCTGGGTATCCACATCCTGCGCGAGCTGATCGACTCCGATGCCAAGCAGATCTATTGTCTGGTACGCGGTAAGAGTCAGGAAGCGGCAGAGAGTCGTCTGCGTACGCTGCTCTACTACTATTTCGCTGATGCCTTCAAGCAACTTTTCGGTCAGCGCCTGCACATTGTCCTTGGTGACGTGACAGAGGATATCTCTCACCTCTCACCTCTGACCTCTGACCTCTCCATCGATACGGTCTTCAACTGTGCTGCCATCGTGAAACACTTCTCTGAGGGTACGGAGATTGAGGATGTGAACATCGGCGGTGCCAAGCGTTGTGTGGACTTCTGTCTCAAGACCGGCGCCCAAATGATACATGTCTCTACAGCCAGTACCCGAGGCTTGTGGGCTGGTACCATCAAGGATGAGGTATTTACCGAACAGCGGTTCTATATGGGCCAGTTCCTCGGCAATAAGTATATCTACTCGAAGTTCATGGCAGAGCGGCTGATTCTCGATGCCGTCGCCC
>CAMJBL010000021.1 GCA_946403845.1 uncultured Prevotella sp.
TTTCGAAATTTACAAAGAACTGATGAAAAAGAAGCTCTATACGATAGCCGTGCTTATGGCCCTCGCCATGGCAGTCACTTCCTGTCTGGGTGATGCAGAAGAATCGGAAATCACGGCCTATGACGATACTTGCATGAGTATTTTCGAGTTTACGGCTGTCAACAGATATATCCATACCACCAGCAAATCTGGCGGCGATTCCGTATACCTGCAGAAACTGACGGTCGACAATTACCCTTTCACCATCGATCAATATCAGCACAAGATCTACAATGCCGACTCCCTGCCCGCTGACTGTGACCTGAAGCATATTCTGGTGACAGCGACGGCATCCAGCTATTCTGGTCTCATAGCTTTGAAGAGTGCTATCAGCGACTCTTTGAAATATTATAGCAGCACCGATTCCATCGACTTCACAACTGTGCGTGAATTCCGCGTCTATAACAATACGGGCGTGAAATACCGTGCTTATCAGGTACAGGTGAACGTCAAGAAGCAGCCAGAGTCCTCGACGTTGGTGTGGAAGCAGATGCCTGCGGGTACTGTGATGCCCACCACACCTATGGCTGGATGGGATTTCAAATATAATGCAGCTGGTGACGGTATCTTGGCTTCACAGGATAATTGGGCCACAACCATCAATGAGACCTTGGACGATGATAGTCGTCTGCTACCCGCCAATGGCAGCTTCGCCTGTTGGAAACTGGATAATGGACTGAGCTACGCCCTGCTCGTGGGTGACAGTGAGGCACAAGACAAATATGCTGTCGTATGGCGTAAGGTCATCGACAATGATAATCCGACGCGTTCAAGTTGGGTATATATCCCCATAGGAGCGAATAACACCTATACCCTCCCTAAGGGTCAGCACTATTTCCTGTTGCCTTATACCAACGGCAGTGTGTTGGCAATCGATGGCAAGGGTGTTATCTACAAGAGCCGTGATCAGGGCATCACCTGGAAGACTTCCAGTGCCTTGCAGTCGCCGATAAACAGTGTTGCAGCTGCTGCTACCGATGGCATGGGCGGTATCTGGCTGTTGGAGAGTGCAGAGACAGGTACGATATGGTACGGAGAATAATACTGCCGATGCTGTTGGCTGTTGTCACAACGGCCATACAAGCCCAGGACGAGCCGGAATACCGGTTGGAGATTGGTGCTGGTGCAGGCGTCGTGAACTATCTGGGAGATTATAATGCCTCGCTGTTCGGTGAGTTGCAGCCCATGGGAGCTGTGATGGCCAAATACAAGGCCAATCCGCGTATGGCGGTGGCGCTGTCAGCAGGCTTTGGCAAGCTCCAAGGTTCTTCAGACAATGCTGAGACCTGGTATCCGGAAGGTGAGCGCTACGAATTCAGCAAGAGCCTGATAGATGTGAATCTGCGCTTTGAATACAACTTCTGGGCTTATGGCACAGGAAGAGAATACCGGGTAGCACGCAGGTTGGCCCCATTCATCGCCCTGGGATTGGGATCTGCCATTCATGGTGATCCGGAGAGTGGCTTCGCAGTGAGTCTGCCCATCGGTGCAGGTATTAAATATAAGATTGCTGATCGCATGAACCTCACAGCCGAATGGCGTGTACATTTTGCCCTGAGTGATCTGTTCGACGGTAAGGAAGACCCCTACGGTGTCAAGAGTAGTGGACTTTTCAAGAATACCGATGGGTACAGCGTGTTGCAACTGGCAGTAACCTACGACCTCTGGGCCAAGTGTAAGACCTGCCACAATGATAGGGATTGAAAATTGAAGATTAAGATATATGAAAGAGCTTTTGGACATGAACCGCATCCCCCAGTCTGTTGCTATCATCATGGATGGTAATGGGCGCTGGGCTACCGACCGAGGACTGGATCGTACCTTCGGACATAAGGCAGGATTGGATACCGTTAAGAAGATTACGGCTGAGTGCGCTCGCCTGGGTGTGAAATACCTGACGCTTTACACCTTCTCTACGGAGAACTGGAATCGTCCGGCTTACGAGATCGAGGCACTGATGGGACTCGTACTCGGTTTCATCGAGATGGAGCTGTTTACCGACAATAACGTGAAGTTCAAGATGATCGGCGACCTGAAGCGCTTGCCTGACAGCGTGCAGGATAAGATTCGCTATATGGAGGATCTGACTGCCAAGAACGACGGTATGACGCTCGTGGTGGCCATGAGCTATTCCAGCCGTTGGGAAATCACCAATGCTGTGCGCGAGATTGTGACCGAGGTGCGTGAGAAGCTCGACCACCCCATAGACAAATGGAAGGAATACCTGACAACAGGTGGCACATTCCCTGAGGATATCACTGAGGAGTATATCAGCCAGCACCTCTGCACCAATTTCATGTCCGATCCCGATCTGCTGATCCGTACGGGTGGCGAACTGCGCATCTCGAACTACCTGTTGTGGCAGTGTGCTTATTCGGAACTGTATTTCTGCGACACCTATTGGCCCGACTTCGACGAGGAGGCCCTTCATAAGGCCTTCATCGACTATCAGGGTCGTCAGCGCCGCTTTGGAAAAACCGAGGCACAGGTGGAAGAGGAGGAAATGAGAAATGAGAAGTGAAAAGTGAAATAATTGTAAGATGCTATATAATATAATAAGGTATAAGGAAGCGAAAGTGAGATCGGTAGTGAGAGTCCTGTTGGTATTTTTCACTTTTCACTGTTCACTGTTCACTTCTTCTGCTCAGGAAAAGATTGTACATCCGGATATCTCCTATGCCGGTACGCCTCGTACGTGTATCATCGGTGGCCTTGCCGTCGAGGGTGTCGAGGGCTACGAGGACTATGTGCTCACAGGACTTTCCGGCCTGACGGTTGGACAGGAGATTGAGGTTCCTGGTTCTCAGATTACCGAAGCTGTGAAACGCTATTGGCGTCACGGTTTGTTCTCGAAGGCACAGATCAGTGCCGACTCCATCGTAGGCAATAAGATCTATCTGCGTATTACCTTGGCTATGCGTCCTCGGGTAAGCAATATCAACTATATTGGTATCAAGAAGTCGGAGCGCGACGATATGGAGGCGAAGCTGGGTATCATCAAGGGTAGCCAGATTACGCCTAATATGATCGACCGTGCCAAGATCCTTGCACAGCGCTATTTCGACGAGAAGGGCTTCAAGAATGCAGAGATCAATATCGTTCAGCGCGACGATCCCGAAAACAAAGGTCAGGTGGTGCTCGATGTCAATATCGATAAGAAGGATAAGATGAAGGTGCGCAATATCTTTATTACGGGTAACGACAAACTCACCGACCAGAAGATCAAAGGCTCGCTCTTCGGTAAGGGTGCCTTTGGTAAGATCCACGAAGCCGGCAAGTTCGTCAACCTCTTCAAGGCCAAGAAATTCACAGAAGAGCGCTTTAAGGAGGCTAAGCAGAAGCTGATTGAGAAATACAACGAATTAGGCTTCCGCGATGCCACCATCATCGAAGACTCCGTCTGGAACAACGACGATCAGCACGTGAATGTTTATGTCCGTGTGGACGAGGGCGACAAATACTATCTGAGGGATATTACCTGGGTGGGAAATACGGTGCTGACCACCGACTATCTGAATGCCGTGCTGGGTATGAAGAAGGGTGATCCCTATAACCAGCGTCTGCTGAAGAAACGTCTACAAGAAGATGATGATGCTGTTTCCAACTGGTATTATAACAATGGTTACGTGTTCTCCAACATCGAGCCGGTGGAGGTGAACATCGTCAATGACAGTATCGACCTCGAGATGCGTATCATAGAGAATCCGCAGGCCCGTCTCAATCACGTGCGCATCTATGGTAACGACCGCCTGTATGAGGAGGTGGTGCGTCGTGAGCTCCGTACAAAGCCGGGTGACCTGTTCAATAAGGATGCCATCATGCGTTCTGCCCGTGAAATCGGATCTTCCGGATTCTTCGATGCAGAGACCATCAATCCTGAGATCAAACCGAATGGTGAAGACGGTACGGTCGACATCAATTGGCAGTTGGAGCAGAAGAGCAACGACCAGTTGGAGTTCTCGTTGGGTTGGGGACAGACGGGTATCATCGGACGTATTGGTATCAAGTTCAACAACTTCTCGCTGCGCAACCTTTTTGGTAAGAACAAGCTCCATCGAGGCATCATGCCTTATGGCGATGGTGAGCAGCTGGGCTTCAACTTCCAGACCAATGGCTCATACTACAGCTCTCTGAGTGCCAACTACGGTACCAGCTGGTTTGGTGGCAAGCGTCCGAATGCCTTAAACGTCAGCGTATTCTATTCCAAGCAGAGCGATATCAACAGCATGTACCGCAACAATGCCTTCTATAGCAATTACTACAACTATAGCTATGGCTATGGCGGCTATAATCCCTATGCTTACAACTATGAGTCGATGCTCGACGACGACAAGACGATGACGGTCTTCGGAGCCGCCCTCTCTTGGGGTAAGCGTCTGCGCTGGCCGGATGACTATTTCCAGCTCTCCGCATCATTGGGCTATTCCCGCTATATGTTGCGCGACTGGCAGTATTTCTATATCCAAAACGGTAACTGTAACAACATCAACTTAGGCATCACCTTGTCGCGTAACTCTACCGACAACCCGTTGTTCCCCCGTCATGGTTCCGAGTTCATGGCTTCTGTTTCGCTTACGCCGCCCTGGTCGCTCTTCGACAACAAAGACTATGGCAGTCTGGCCAAGAACCGTCAGTCGGCTACCTATGAGGATGAGCTGCAGGATGTATACCGCTGGATTGAATATCATAAGTGGAAGTTCAAGTCACGTACCTTTACGGCCCTCACCGGCGGTGCCAAGTGCTTTGTGCTCATGACACGTGTGGAGCTGGGTCTGTTGGGCGCCTACAACGACGACAAGCGCTCGCCCTTTGAGACCTTCTATGTGGGTGGTGACGGTATGAGCGGCTACAGCTACGGCTATTCTGAGGAGACCATCGGTCTGCGTGGTTACGACAATGGTGCCATTTCCTATTCATCGGCCTATGACGTGATGCGTCAGGGAGGTAGTATCTCTTCTTACAATGCCTACGCCTACGACCGCTTCACGCTCGAGCTCCGTTATCCGTTCATGTTGGGTAATACCACGATCTACGGCCTCGGTTTCCTCGAAGGCGGTAATGCCTGGGCACGGGCCAAGGACTTCAACCCCTTCAAGATGAAGCGCTCTGCCGGTCTCGGTGTGCGTATCTATCTGCCGATGGTCGGTCTGATGGGTATCGACTGGGCTTACGGTTTCGACTATGTCACCACCAGCCAGTCGGGCGCCCGTACGAAAGGTGGAAGCAATTTCCACTTCATCCTCGGACAGGAGTTCTAAAGTTAAGAGTTGTTTAAAACTTAAACCCATCTGATAGTTTTCGCGTCAAAGTGATGTCACAATAAAAAAGAAAAGAATATGAAGAGACTAATAATCTGTGCAATTTGCATGTTCTGTGTGGGACTCCATGTTTCTGCGCAGAAGTTCGCACTGGTGGATATGGAGTATATCCTGAAGAATATCCCCGCCTATGAGCGTGCCAACGAACAGTTGAACCAGGTATCTAAGAAATGGCAGGCAGAGGTCGATGCACTGACCACTGAGGCCCAGACGCTGTATAAGAACTACCAGAACGAGGTGGTGTTCCTCTCGCAGGAGCAGAAGAAGGCCAAGCAGGATGCCATTGTCGCCAAGGAGAAGGAGGCTGCCGACCTGAAGAAGAAATACTTCGGTCCCGACGGCGAGCTATTCAAGAAGCGTACGGCCCTGATGACGCCTATCCAAGACGAAATCTACAATGCTGTCAAGGATATTGCTGAACTTCGTGGCTACCAGCTCATCCTCGATCGTGCCAGTGATACCGGCATCATCTTCGGCTCTCCCAAGATCGACATCTCCTCGGAGGTGCTTCGTAAGTTAGGCTATTCCAACTAGAACCGCTAGATCCTCTAGAAAGGCTAGAAATTAATAACAACTAAATATTTAAAGAAAAATGAAAAAAATTATCATCTGCGCAATCTGCGCAATCTGCGGTCTGACCACCGCCAATGCACAAGCCAAGTTCGGCCATGTGAATACCCAGGAAATCATCCAGGCTATGCCTGAGTATCAGAAGGCCCAGACTGAGATCAAGGCCCTTCAGGATCAGTATGAGGCTGATTTGAAGTCAATGCAGGATGAACTGCAGAAGAAGGGTGAGGCCTTCGATAAGGAGCAGGCTACACTGCCCGACAATATCAAGCAGCGTCGTCAGCAGGAACTGCAGGACATGTACACCAAGATCCAGCAGAGTTTCCAGGACAACCAGCAGGCTCTCCAGAAGGCTTCTGGCGAGAAGATGCAGGCCATTCAGACCAAGGTGCTCGACGCCATCAAGTCGGTTGGTACCGCTGGCAACTATGTCTACATCATGGAGAATAACTCCCTGCCCTATATCAGTACCACGCTCTCTACCGACGTGACTGCTCAGGTGAAGGCCAAGCTCGGACTGAAGTAAAACGTATGCCCTCAAAAATAGTGCTGCCCTTTGCATGAAGCATCGGGCAGCACTTTTTGTTTTGCGGTCAGTCAGCCTAATGTGATGTTCTCTACCTCTATGTTCTCATGGAGGAAGAGCTGGGCTGACTCTTTGAATTTTTCGGGATTTTCCGTCGTCAGATAGTGGACGTTGGCATTCTTCGAGCACTTCGCCTCCATCTGGGGATGACGCTCCAGATACTGTTTGAGGCTCTCTGCCACATATTCCCCCTGAGGGATGATACGCACGCCAGTAGGCAGGTATTTCAGGATCTTCGGCATCAGCAGCGGATAATGGGTGCAGCCGAGGATGATGGCATCAATTTCTGGGTCGAGGCGCATAATCTGGTCGATACGCTTTTTCACGAAATAGTCAGCACCAGGTGAATCGGCCTCATTATACTCCACCAAAGGCACCCAGAAAGGACAGGCGACGCCAGAGACTTGGATGTCAGGATGTAGCTTGTGGATTTCCAAGTTGTAGCTCTCGCTCTTGATGGTGCCTTCCGTGGCGAGGATGCCTACATGCCGGCTCTCGGTAAGACTGCCGATGACCTCTGCCGTAGGACGGATGATGCCGAGCACACGGCGATTGGGGTCGATCTGGGGGATATCGTTCTCCTGAATCGTGCGCAAGGCCTTGGCGGAGGCGGTGTTGCAGCCGAGAATCACCAGGTGGCAACCCATTTCGAAGAGTTTCAGCACGGCCTGGCGCGTAAACTCGTAAACCACGTCAAACGAGCGAGGACCATAAGGTGCACGGGCATTATCGCCCAGATAGAGGAAATCATACTGAGGAAGCACCTGACGGATGCCATGCAAAATGGTCAGACCGCCATAGCCACTGTCGAAAACGCCAATAGGACCAGGATTATTTGAGAGCATTCGTAACAAGTTGGTTTAAGTCTTCACCCATTTCCGGGTTGATATACGGACAAGCATCTGAGGCAGTATTCACTACAAGGGCGAGGCCGCGGTTACTGGCTATCTTGGCAACGGTCTCGGCCAGATGTATCTTGAGCGGTGCCAAGGCCTCACGCTCGGCATTGGCCAGTTGTTTGCGACTCTCTTCCTTGAAAGTCACATTGCGGGTCATCAGTTCCTGCAACTCGCTCTGGCGCTTCTGAAGAATGGTCTTCGGAAACTCGTGCTGACCTTCGAGGAACTCCTCATACTTGCGGTTGAATTCATCGGTGACACGCTGCATCTCGGCCTCGTATTGATTGCGCAGATCAGCCATCTTCTTCTGCACCAAGGCATATTGCGGCATCGACTGCAAGGCCTGCTGGTAGTTGAGATAGCCGAAACGGACCACTGCCGTGCTATCTTGTGCCGAGGCCGCCAGCGCCATCATCGCAAATAACAATAATATCACTTTTCTCATAAGCGTACTGTTTGGGGTACAAATTTAGGTATAATTTTCTATATATGATAATGATTTTATAAAAATTATGAGATTTTAAAAAAAGCCGCTCACATGATGTGGGCGGCTTATGATACCATATTGCTCTTCTTTATCGTTGGCTTTCGGCCTCTTCGCGCTTGGCTTTGTAGAAGCGGTCGACGAAGTTGATCTGTTCGCGGTTGGGCACCATGATGAGTGAGGCACCGTTGGAGAACTGCATCGTGGTGGGCTTCGCATCGTCGAACGAAGGCCAGTAGGGCAGGCCCTTGCCATTGGGATTGCAGGTCTTGGCGAAGTTCACCCAGTACTGTTGGATGATCTCTGCGACGGCTGCCTCAGCGGGATACTTGTCGGGCTGGGTGAGGAAATGGCCGTTCAGATAAAGGATGTCGTCGGCATGAGCGACCCCACGGCGACGTTTGTCCTGAGAGAAACTCATCGTGGAGGGCTGTGCCAGGAAGGCGGCATAGGCCGGACTCTTGCCCGTCTTGGTCTGCAGGCTCACCCAGGCATATGACGGCCAGGCGAAACCGAGATCGCGGAAGGCATCGCCATTGCCGTGCCAGGCCTCATCGTCGGTACTGCCAGGATAGTATTTCAAGGCTTCGTCGGCCCAATCGCCAAATATGTTTCGCACCTGCTTCTGGTAATCCTCGGCCTTGATATTGGGCGGTGAGAAGAGAGCGCCTTCGTCGCTGTTGGTCATGACGATGACGGGCACATCATTGTATTCGCCACGCTCGTAAAGGCGGTACTGGTCGTCGGTGATGACATAGCCGTCGACACAGGGCCAGAAGCCACCGAAGCCCACATCGTTGCCACAAAGGTCCATGGCATCCATCTTGCGCATCTGTTTGATGTTCTTCTTCTTCAGATGTTTCTGGAAGGCGAGACCCTGCTGTTCGGCGCCCTTCTGCGAGGCATCGATGCCCAAAGTGCGGGGCTGGTCTCTCCAAGGGGCAAACGAGCCGCCGCTCTGACTGATACAGGCGCGGAAGAGGCCCTTGGCCAACGGTGAACCACAGAGGAGACTGCAACTGATGGCGCCGGCACTCTCGCCGAAAATGGTGACCTTCGAGGGGTCGCCGCCGAAGTTGGCGATGTTGCGCTGTACCCATTTCAGGGCGAAGATCTGATCGAGCAGACCGTAGTTGCCGGAATGGCCGTCTTTGCTTTCTTTGGAGAGTTCCGGATGGGCCAGGAAGCCGAGGGCACCAGTACGGTACTCGATGCTGACGATGACCACGCCGCGTTGGGCGAGGTGTTTCCACAGGTCGCCGCCATAGTGCTCGGTCTGGAAGCCGCCACCGTGAATCCATACCATGACGGGCAGACGGTCGTTGACGCTTTTTGCGGGTGTGGCGATGCCGAGATAGAGGCAGTCCTCGCTCATCATATCGGCCGTGCGGCCCTGACGTGTGGGCTGTGGGGGCCAGGGACCATAGTCGTCAGCCTTCAGCACACCCTCCCAGGGCTTGGCAGGCTGCGGCGCACGCCAACGCAGGTCACCAACGGGCGGTGCAGCATAGGGAATGGCTTTATACACGGCAAGCTGACCATCGAGGATTCCCTCTAAGTCGCCTGTTTCCACATGGGTTTTCAGAATGGGTTGCCCCATGGCGTCTGCTGCCATCATCATGGCGCAGACCATCAGAATCATTGTAAACAGTTTCTTCATATCATTATTGTTTTATGCCAGTAGTCGGCGTGAGAAATAGCGGACGGGATACCAGACGGCCAGGAAACCGACGATAAGGACGGTGAAGAAGATGAGGATGATATCTTCCGGATGGACGCTCACCGGATAGGAATTCACGATAAACGAGCCGCTCGACGAGCCGAGCTTCACCAGACCGAACGTCTGTTGGGCCCAACAGAGCAGCAGGCCGATGATGATGCCGATGATGGCCCCCAAGGCGGATATCAGGCGCCCCTCGAAGAGGAAAATGCGCGTAATCTGCTTGTCGGACGCACCCAGGTTGCGCAGCGTCATCACATCGTTTTTCTTGTCGATGATGAGCATCGAGAGTGAGCCGATAATATTGAAACAAGCCACCATCAGGATGAACGTTAGGAAGATATAGGCAATAAGTTTCTCAATCTTCATGATCTTGAAGGTATCGTCCTGCTGTTCGAAGCGGTCGCGCACGTAGCAGTTGTCGCCCACGATTTTCTTGATGTCCGATTTCACACTTTCGAAGTTGCTGCCTGGCTTGAGGCGCAGCTCCAAGGCGGATATCATACCCTGCTGTTCGAAGATACGGCGGGCGAAGGCAATGTCGGTGAGGATATAGTTCTTGTCGTAGCGGGCTTGCTTCACATTGAAGATTACCCCGGGCGAATAGAGCTCATCGGCCACGAGACCGTCCATGGGGTTGGCCATGTTCAGCTGGCCCTCGCGGCGGGGAGCGTAGATCTGCAGCGGTTCTTCGTAGGTGAAGCCTGTGCCCAACTGCTCTGCCAACCGGATGCCGGGGATGCCGTAGAACATATCGGCAGCCTTCAGTTCAAACTGTCCGTCACCCATCAGGATCTCGTTGATATGGGTGAGCTGGCTGAAACTGTCCTCCACGCCCTTGATGGTGACCATTGCCTGCCGCCCTTTATAGATGGCAAGCGCCTGATCTTCGACAGTCTCCATGGCCACTTCTACCTGTGGCAGAGCCTTTACCTTTTCCAGCATGGGGTCGTCGGCCGCCATCGTCTTGCCCTGGACGGGCACAATCTTCAGTTGGGGGTCGAAGGAGGTGAAGAAGGAGGCCACCATGTCGTGGAAACCGTTAAACACGGAGAGTGTCACAACGAGGGCCATCGTAGCAACGGCCACACCCACTACGGAGATGGCACTGATGACATTGATGGCGTGCGTAGACTTCTTCGAGAAGAGATAGCGCCGGGCTATATAGAACGGGAAATTCATGGAACTTTGAGCTTTGAGCTTTGAACTTTGAGCTTTATGATTACTTTTTCAGTAGCTCGTCGATGTGTTCGATGTAGTCCAGCGAGTCGTCGATGAAGAATCGCAGCTCGGGCACGATGCGAAGTTGGTTCCTGACGCGTGTTCCCAACTCATATCGGATCGCCTTGTTGCTGGCATTGATATTCTGGAGAATTTCCTCGCCTTTTTCGCTGGGGAAGATGCTCAGGTAGGCCGTGCAGATGCTGAGGTCGGGCGATATCTTCGTCCTGGTCACGCTCACCATCGTACCGTGGGTGGCACGTGTCTGTTGCTGGAATATCAGCGAGAGCTCCTTCTGGAGCAGTCGTGCAATCTTGTTTTGTCTTGTTTCTTGCATAGTCTATTTCTTTCTTATTAGTGTCAAACCGTCGCGCAGGGGGAGGATGACCTGTTCAACCCTGTCGTCGGCAGCGATATAGTCATTGAATGTCTCGATGCCCTGTGTCTGGTGGTCGTGGTCGTAGGCGTGGTCCACCACGTGGCCGTCCCAGAGCGTATTGTCGGCGAGGATGAATCCGCCTGGTCGGAGGATGCCCATCACCATCTCGTAGCAGTCGCGATAGCTTCGCTTGTCACCGTCCATAAAGGCGAGGTCGAAGGTGATGCCCAGTTTTGGGGCTTCCTGGAGCGCATCGCCGATGATGAAGTGGATCTTGTCGGCTACTGCCGAACCCCCTATCCAAGGACGGGTAAAGTCCTCCATCTCATCGTTGATCTCGAAGGTGTAGAGCCGTCCGTCGTCGTCGAGGCCCTCTGCCAGTGAGATGGCGCTGTAGCCGCTGAAGGTTCCTATCTCCAGAATGTTCTTGGGACGTATCATCTTCACCAGCATCTTGAGCAGTCGTCCCTGCAGGTGTCCGCTGGCCATCCGTCCGTGAATAGTGTGCAGGTTCGTCGCCCGCCACAGCCGGTAGAGATATTCCGGTTCCGGCTCCGAGTGCTCAAGGATATAATCGTCGAGGGTCATCCGATCAGCGCCTCAATGGCCAAGCGATAGGAATCGAGTCCGAAGCCGCAGATTACGCCCTTGCAGGCTGCTGAGATCATCGACCGATGGCGGAACTCCTCCCGCTGGTGTACATTCGAGATGTGGACCTCGATCACAGGGCACTTCAGACTCCTGATACAATCGTGCAGGGCGACGCTGGTATGCGTATAGGCACCCGCATTGAGGACTATACCATCGTAGCCTCCTGCGAAACCCGTTTCCTGCATCTTATTGATGAGTTCGCCCTCCACATTGCTCTGATAGTAGTCTATCTGTACTTGCGGATAGCGGCTGCGGAGTGCCTTGAGGCAGTTTTCCATCGATTCTGAGCCATAGATGCCTGGTTCCCGCTGCCCCAGCAGGTTCAGGTTCGGTCCGTTGATAATCTGTATCTTCATATTTTCAGCTTGATTTGGGTGCAAAGATACTAATAAGTGCGTGAAATACCAAATTTATTCAGTACTTATTTGTGTATCTCAAAGATTATGCTTACCTTTGCAGCCGGTTTTCAAGGGGTGCCCACTGTTGTGGGCTGAGATGATACCCTCTAACCTGATCCGGATCATGCCGGCGTAGGGATGGAATACAGGATAAATCAACACAAGATTCCCCTTTACATTATTCATTAATTAAAGGTACAAGTAAAAAGTATGAAAAGATTTGTTTTTCAGGTATTGGCGCTGGTGGGCGTTATGAATGTCAATGGTCAAAACACAGCTGCACTCTATGACTCCACGCAGGTGGAGGCGCTGCAGGAGGTGGTGGTGAAAGGCGTGAGGGCGCAGAAGAATGCACCGTATGCCATCGCAAACATCAAGAAAGTTGAGTTGAATGAGTTCTCGAAGACGGGTAAGGAACTGCCTTTCCTTTTCTCGCAGACACCGGGTGTGCTGGCATGGAGTGAGAACGGTTTGGGTACGGGTACGACTTACATGCGTATTCGTGGTGCCGGTGACTCACGTATCAACGTGACGCTCGATGGCGTGCCCTTGAACTCACCCGAGGACCAGTGTGTGTTCTGGGCCAATATGAATTCCTATGGTTCGTTGCTCGGATCGGTACAGATTCAGCGTGGTGTGGGCGCCTCGACGAATGGCGACGGTGCCTTCGGTGGAACGGTGGCCCTCTCTTCGGCCACACCCGATCAGAAGGTTGGAGCAGAGGTCTCTGCATCGTATGGCTCGTTCAATACTTTTAATGTCGGCGGTAAGTTTTCCACAGGCCTGTTGTGGAATCATCTGATTTTCGACGGCGCCTATCATGAAACGAATACTGATGGTTTCATCGATGGCACAAGCGGGCGCAGTGGTAGCTACTATGGTGGCCTTACCTGGTTGGGCGACAACTATCAGATCCGCTACAAGAATATCGGCAACTTCGAGAAGACGGGTCAGGCCTGGAACGGTGTCACCGCAGGTACCAACGACCTGAGCATCATGGATGGCACCTACGGCTCCGCAACAGGCATTAAGACCTATAAGGATATGTGGGAGAAAGGGCTCGGCAAGTTCAACTCGCTCTATGAAGCGATGATCATCAATGACGATGGCACCTACAGCACCGAGCGTTATAAGATGAGTGATGGCAGTTATTGGGACAAGACAACCGACAACTTCTGGCAGAATCACAATATCCTTTCTGCCTCGTGGAATATTAACGACCAGTGGTCAACTTCCGCCTCGCTGCACTATACCTACGGCTATGGCTACTATCGTGAGTTCCGTCCGAACAACAAACTCGCAAAGTTCGGCCTGAGTGCGAAAGATGCTGACGGAAACAAGATCAAAAAGACCGATTTCGTGCGTGAGAAGGGTCTCTCGCAGAATACCTACGGACTGGTGTGGAACGCTAACTACAAGGATGAGTCGTGGGATATCATCGGTGGGGTGTCTGTTCAGCGTTTTGACGGTAATCATTTCGGTTATGTCACTTATGCCGCCAATGAGACCGTACGTCAGAAGTTCCTCGCTCAAGGCGACTACAAATACTATGATTCCGACGCCATCAAGGTGGATTACAGCCACTACGTAAAGGCTGCCTACCATCTCAACGAGCAATGGGATATATTCGGCGACCTCCAGTTCCGTTATGTCAGTTATAAGACCGACGGTATCAATGACAAGTTCTACGACGATGCCTCCGGTTACTTCAACCAGCCGCTTGACATCAATCAGAAGTATGGTTTCTTCAATCCGAAGGCAGGTTTTTCATGGAATCTTGATGGTCATCGTGTCTATGGTTCCGTCGCCATGAGTCATCGTGAGCCGGAGCGTAACAACTTCACCGATAATGGTTCCTATCCTGCTCCGAAGGCCGAACAGCTGATGGACTTCGAACTGGGCTATACCTTTACGGGTGACAGATGGCATGCAGGCCTGAATGGTTACTATATGAAGTATAAGGATCAGTTTGTGCAGACGGGTGCCGTGAGTGACATCGGCGAGAAGCTGACCACGAATATCAAGGACTCCTATCGTGCAGGCATCGAGCTGCAGGCTGGGGTGAACCTCACCTCTTGGCTCACCATTGAGGGTAATGCAGCCCTTAGCCTGAACAAGATCAAAGACTTCGACGAGTTCATTGAGGACTGGGATGACTGGGAGGGCAATCCTGATGCAGCCGCTTATCATTGCGACGGTAATGGTGACGGTCTGCGTCAGTTCCATTACGACAACTCCACGCTGGCCTTTTCGCCCTCAGCCATCCTCAACGGCTTCGTGAATTTCCACTATCAAGGTATTCAGGCTGTCTGGCATACGAACTATGTCTCGCGTCAGTATCTCGACAATACAGAGAATGCTGACCGTTCGTTACCCTGCTATTCGGTTTCAAACCTCTCGTTGAGCTATAGCTTGAAGCCCAAGAAGGTGTTGAAGGAGGCTCTTTTCGGGCTGAACTTCAACAACCTCTTCAATCGTCGCTACGCTGCCAGCGGATGGGTCTACACCGCCGTGTGCGAGAGCTATGGCCATTCGAACGACAACCGCTACTATCAGATCGGCTTTATTCCGATGGCGGGCTTTACGATGGCAGGGAGCGTGACGCTACGCTTTTAAGTGAAAAGTGAATAGTGAAAAGTGAATAATTTGCTACCGCGCGGAATATTATGACAGAGTTTATTGTTGCCCATTGGCTCGATATCGTTACGACGATTCTCGGACTGGCCTATATCCTGTTGGAGTATAAGGCCAGCATCTGGATGTGGGTCGTTGGTTTTGCTATGCAGGCCCTCGGCATCGTGCTCTATTACCAGAAAGGACTCTATGCCGACTGCGGCATGGAGTTCTACTATCTGGCGATGACGGTATATGGCTATTGGAAATGGATTCATGGTAATGTCTCGAAAGAGGCATTACCCATCCGTCATTTCCCAAGAAAAGCTATTGGTTATTGGTTATTGGTTATTGGCATCGTCTGGGGAATTATCTATTGGCTCCTGGTGACTTTCACCAATTCGAACGTACCTTTGGCCGACAGCTTTACCACGGCCCTGAGCATCGTGGGCATCTGGGCGTTGGCGCATAAGTATCTGGAGCAATGGTTTATCTGGATTGTCGTCGATGTGGTAACATGTGCCTTGTATTTCTATAAGGACATCCCCTTCAAGGCCTCGCTTTATGCCCTTTATGTCGTTATTGCCGTCTTCGGATTCTTTAAGTGGCGGAAGATGATGTCGAAGGATTAAGCCTTACGCTTGGAAATCAGCACTGACAAGCCCATTGAGAGTACCAGGACGCTGAAAATAATGAGAAGCGACATCCAAGTGGGAACCTCGTAGATTCCGAACAGGTCGAGTAGCATTTTTACACCCACGAAACTGAGGATGATGCCTAAACCGTATTTGAGATAGGCGAAATACTGGGCAATGGCTGCGAGGGCAAAATAAAGGGCACGCAGACCGAGGATGGCGAAGATGTTCGACGTGAGCACGATAAACGGATCGCGGCTCACGGAGAAGACGGCAGGAATAGAGTCGACGGCGAAGGCGACATCAGTCGTCTCAATCACTAAAAGGGCGATGAAGAGCGGTGTGGCCAGACGCTTTATTACCTCCTTCTCTCCTTCTCTCCTCAACTCCTTCACAAAGAACTTGTCTTCGTGCATCTGGTCGGTCACGGGGAAAAACTTCTTGAACAGTTTAACGAAGATGTTCTTAGACGGATCCACACTCTCTTCCTGATGATTGAACATCTTGATGCCCGTATAGATGAGGAAGATACCAAAGATGCCCAGTATCCACTCGAAGCGCTGCACCATCGCCGCACCTGCAAAAATGAAGATACTCCTTAGAATCAGGGCACCGAAGATACCCCAGAACAATACTTCATGTTGATATTTCCGTTGGACACCGAAGAACGAGAAGAGCATGAGGAACACAAAGAGGTTGTCCATCGACAGCGATTTCTCTATCAGATAACCTGCCAGGAACTCCATTGCCTTGTCGTCGCCTTCGTAGAACCAGATGCCACCACAGAAGATGAGCGATACGATAATCCAGACAGCCGTCATCTTCAAGGCTTCGCTGATGCTTACCTCATGCTGCCCCTTCCGGCCAAACAGCTTCAGGTCGGCATAAAGCATCACGATGACGAGTGCATAGAATAGGATCCAGGCCCACATGGGCATGCTAATCACTTCCATAACGGCTGCAAAATTACAAAAAAATACTGAGCGGAAGCAAATTTTTCACGATTCACTTTCCACTTTTACCTTTTTTTATTATCTTTGCAGCGTTAAACTTAAGGAATATGAGAAACAAACCGTTTTGGAAAGAAGCCCCGTTGTTACGTCTTGCCGTCTGTCTGATGTCGGGAATCGTCATAGGTGACCATTTCGTTGTGGGGTGGCCACTTCTGCTGATATGCGTAATAATGGTTGTAACGGCACTATTGTTGTGGAAGCATGAGCATCTGCAGTCGATGGCCATCTCAGTCTGTTTTGTCGTTTTGGGCTGGTTGTTGATGGCGCATCAGAAGACATCATTGCAGGTGGTGTGGCCGGAGGGCGAGGTAAGCTATGAGGCAGTTGTGCTATCTGAACCTGTTGAAAAGCCCAAGACTATGGCGGTGGATGTCCTGTTGACTGAGAGTGGTCACAAACTGAAATGCTATCTGTATAAGGATGACCGGAGCCGACGACTTCGCATCGGCGATGGCTTGCAGATTCAGTCACGTATAGAATCCAATAGCGATTGGCGGAAAGGTTCGTTTGACTATCGCCGATATCTGGAGATTCATGGCTTTACAGGCCGGACGTTTGTTGCCAGTTGGAAATGGCAGAAGACACGTGTGTCGTTGGCGCATCTGTCGCGACTGGAGCGGATGAGGCTCACTTTCCTGAAATACCGCAGTCGGCTGTTAGAGCGGATAAGTGCTCAGGGCACTGATGCTGACGCCTATGCCGTGGTGGCTGCGATGGCTTTAGGCGACAAGTCGGCGCTGACACAGGAACTGAAGGATGTCTATTCCGTAACGGGCGCCTCGCATGTCTTAGCACTCAGCGGGTTACATCTGGGTATTATCTATACACTATTGTCGTTGTTCGTATTCAGACGACGTTGGCAGGTGTTGTCGCAGCTGGTGATCATCTTGAGTGTTTGGGCGTTTGTGTTTCTGGTTGGGATATCAACCAGTGTGGTGCGTTCAGCGGTGATGCTGAGTGTCTATGCGCTGTTGTCGTTGGGACATCGCGACCGGATGTCCGTCAATACTTTGGCCTTTACGGCAATCGTGATGCTGATGGTGAGTCCGATGTCGCTCTTTGACGTAGGTTTCCAGATGTCGTATATGGCGGTGTTGTCGATTTTGTTGTTTGTGCCGCTGTTGGAGTGTGTCTTCACGGCAGAATACCTGATGTCACATCGTGTCGTTCGTTGGCTTTGGGGGATGGTGGCGGTGTCGCTTTCAGCACAAATCGGCACAGCACCGCTGATTGCCTATTACTTCGGAAGGTTTTCCTGTTATTTTCTTCTGACTAACTTTATTGTGATACCTGCAGCGATGCTAATCCTTTATCTTTCGTTGGTGGTGCTATTAGTGCCGTTGCTCGCGAACCTGTTATATACGATTGTTGCTGCACTCAATAGCCTGTTGGCGCAAATAGCTGCTATCCCAGGTGCAAGCATCGAAAACCTGCACCCCACAAAAATACAAACCACGATGATTTACTTAATCATCGTGGCTGTATATCTGTTGTCGGTGAAACTTACATGTATCCGAGCCAACGCAAGATATCGTTGAGGTTCGCCACCACCATGAGGAGTATCAGAATACCGAAGCCGACATACTCAGCGCGGATCATGAAGGTCTCTGAGGGCTTGCGACGTGTGATCATCTCGTAAATCAGGAACAACACATGGCCGCCATCGAGGGCAGGAATAGGCAGAATGTTCATGAAGGCGAGGATGATTGACAGGAAGGCTGTCATCTTCCAGAAGAGATACCAGTCCCAAACAGGTGGGAAGAGGCTTCCGATAGCACCGAAACCACCCAGTGACTTGGCACCGTCGGCGGTGAAGACATACTTCATGTCGCCTACATAGCCTGCTAAAACGTTCCAGCCGTATTTGATGCCAGCGGGAATACTCTCAAAGAAACCGTATTCGCGGGTATAGGGTTCGTAGATGCCTGCGATGGTCTTGACAAAGAAGCCTACTTTGAGGTCGGGTGTCAGCGTAATCGTAGCCGTATCCGTGACGGCTGCAGTTTCGGCAGCCTGTTCGTCAGCGGCAGACTTCACAAGGCCTTCATGCTCAATGACAATGGTGGCTGTGCGGATTTTCAGACTGTCGGCCTGACTCTTAGCAGCTGTCATCATGTCTTCAAGTACACCAATCTGTTCGGTAAACTCGTTGTAGCTGTCTACGGGCTTGCCATTCAGGGCAACGATCTTGTCGCCTTTCTGGAGACCGATTTCCGCAGCAGGGGAATTATCCATCACACTGTCGATCACGGCAGGTATCAAGGGACGCACAAACGAAGGCTCGGCCTTCAGCATATTCAGCAGATTGAGGTCGCCAGGCAGGTTGAGGCTCATCTCCTTGCCATCACGGATCAGGTCTACGCGCTTGGCTTCAGAGAGGTCGCGGTAGAGGTCGGCAGAGAAATCCTTGAACGCTCCCTTATCGGTGCCGACGAGGATGTCGCCGTCCTGGAATCCCAAGGCTTTAGCCTCGGTGTTGAACTTCATACCCAATGTCATGTCCTTCACAGGGATATAAGTGTCACCCCAGTGGAAGAGGATCATGGCGTAGATGAAAAGCGCGAGGAGGAAGTTGACGAGCACACCGCCAATCATAATCAGCAGACGCTGCCAGGCGGGTTTCGCACGGAACTCCCACGGCTGCTCGGGCTGTTTCATCTGCTCGGTGTCGAAACTCTCGTCGATCATGCCGGCAATCTTACAATAGCCGCCGAGGGGTAACCAACCCACACCGTATTGTGTATCACTGTTCTTGGGCTTGAACTTAAATAGACTTCCGTCCCACTTCCATATGCTTGGGTCGAAGAACAGGTAGAACTTATCTACGCGGACACCGAATAGTTTGGCGAAGAAGAAGTGGCCGCCCTCGTGGAGCAGCACCAGCAGGCCAATGGCCAGCATGAATTGTAACAGTCTAATCAGAAATATATCCATATCATTTAATTTTTCAACAACGGATTTCACTGATTTCACGGATGAAGGGTTGTTTCACAATCCGTTGAATCCGTTAAATCCGTTGTTGTTATTATTTATTCATTAGTTCTTTTGCAATGCGGCGCGCCTCGGCGTCGGTCGCAATATAAGTTTCGTAAGTTGGGTTTTTGTCGAAGGTGGCGCGCTGCATGGTTTCGGCAATGATATCGCCCATCTGCAGGAAGCCGCATTTGTCTTCAAGGAAGCCGCGGTTTACTATCTCGTTGGCGGCATTGACGATACACGGCATGTTGCCGCCCTTGTCGATGGCCTCGAAAGCGAGGGCTAAGCAGCGGAACTTCTTCAGGTCAGGTTCGAAGAATTCCAGATGCTGGGCCTTAAAGAGGTCAAGACGCTCACCACTCAGATGCAGACGTTGTGGGAATGAGAAGGCATATTGTATCGGCAGCCGCATGTCGGGCACACCGAGCTGGGCCTTCACCGAGCCGTCTTGGAATTGCACGGCGCTATGGACAATACTCTGAGGATGTACCAGAACCTGTATCTGTTTGGCATCGACGCCAAAGAGCCATTTTGCCTCTATCACCTCGAAGCCCTTATTCATCATCGAAGCGGAGTCGATGGTTATTTTTGCACCCATATCCCATGTCGGATGGCGCAAGGCATCGGCCTTTGTCACGTGGGCTATCTCCTCCATCGTCTTCAGACGGAACGGACCGCCACTAGCCGTCAGCAGGATTTTTTCTATCGGATTCTGATCCTCGCCTACGAGACTCTGGAAAATGGCAGAATGCTCGCTGTCGACGGGTAGAATAGGGGTGTGGTATTGCTGGGCCAGTTGAAGAATCAACTCTCCGGCCACCACGAGTGTCTCCTTATTAGCCAATGCGATGGCCTTACCTGCCTTGATGGCGTGGATGGTGGGGTTGAGGCCTGCAAAGCCTACCATCGCCGTGAGCACCATGTGGATAGGTCCGGCCTCCACGATTTCGTTGAGAGCTTGGGCGCCGGCATAGACCTTCACATCGGGCAGGTCGCTCATCAGCGCTTTCAGTTCATCGTAGCGCTGTTCGTTGGCGATGACGATGGCAGCGGGCTTGAATTTGTGGGCCTGCTCAGCCAGCAGTTCTACTTTGTTATTGGCGGTGAGACAGTAGACCTCATACAAGTCACTATGCTCCTCGATCACCTCGAGGGCCTGGGTGCCAATCGATCCGGTAGAGCCGAGAATGGCGATTTGTCTTTTCTCTTTCATTGCTTCTTTTTTCACAATCCGGCTGCAAAAGTACAAATAATTCTCGACAAAGCCTTCATCAGCAACTTAAAAGAAATAAATATGCACTATTTTTATGGCTTTTTCAGATGTTTTGATTAATTTTGCAGCAGAAATAGGTTATTTACGTTTGTTATATCATGGAAACGGTATTATTCATGGGGTTCAACCTTTACGCGTGGATTACGATTGCGACGGTGCTGGGTATGTTTACAACACTGTTGTTTACGAAATTACGTGCCGATATGGTTTTCCTGGCTGCAATGGGTGTGTTGCTCGTTACGGGTGTGCTCGATGCCAAGGAGGCCTTTTCTGGTTTCAGTTCCACTTCAGTCGTGGTCATCGGCGTGCTGTTCGTGGTGGTGGCTGGTCTGACGCACACGGGTGTGCTACAGTGGATTGTGCGTCATCTGCTGGGACAGCCCAATAGTTATGGCAAGGCTGTGGTCAGGCTGATGTTGCCAGTGGCGGGCCTGAGTTCGTTTCTGAGCAATACGACGGTAGTGGCCATGTTCGTGGGCATCGTCAAGATGTGGTCGAAGAAACTGGGCATTGCACCTTCGAAACTGCTTATTCCACTGAGCTATGCCTCAGGCATGGGTGGTGTGTGTACCCTTATCGGCACCCCGCCAAATCTAATTATCTCGGGCCTGTATGCCGACAAGACGGGTGTGGCGATGAATGTGCTGGCAACGACTATTCCTGGTCTGTTCTGTCTTGCAGTGGGTGTGCTTTCAGTCATTGCGATGCGCCGGTTGTTGCCTGACCGAAAGGCACCGGAGTCGGCCTTTGAGGCTACGTCGGAATACACCGTTGAACTGTTAGTGCCATCAGATAATAAACACATCGGCGAGACATTGGGTGATGCAGGTCTTTTTCATGTCAGGGGTGGTAATCTGATAGAAATCTACCACTTCGACGATGTACCGTCGACCGTTGCCGAGGATGAATTTGTCATGGGTGGTGACCGTTTGGTCTATGCCGGACAGATAGACGAAATCTTAGAACTGGAGAATAGCCACGGACTGGTAAGCGCGGATCATCATGTGTTCTCGATGAGCGAGGTGGATCGTAACCGCCAGTTGCGTACGGCCTATGTCAACTTCGGGAGCAGCCTGATTGGTACAACCATTGGCGGCAGTACATTTGAAAAGGATAATAACCTGACTTTGGTGGCTGTGGCCCGAAGCGGTAAGCGTATCAATGAAGTGCCCCGACAGGTGGTGCTGCAGGCTGGCGACACACTGCTTCTGGAGTGCCCGCCGAAACTGAATATCAACACCGATCGCCTTAATTCGCAATTGCATTTCTTCGATAGCGACCAGGTGGTTAATATCGGCAATAAGACGCTCATTTCTTCCGTTATCATGATAGCAATGGTGGCGCTTTCAGCACTCAATGTAATGCCGCTTGTGCAATGTGCTTTCATCGCCGCTGCAGCCATGCTCCTGCTGCGCTGTTGCAATGTTGAACAGGCCATGAAGGCCATCAACTGGGATATACTGATGGTGTTTGCTGGCAGCGTTGTTCTTGGCCTTGCTATCCAGAAGACGGGCATTGCTGAACAGTTGGCACTTGGCATCCTGGATGTCTGTGGCACAAACCCGTTAGTTGTCATGACAGCCATCTGTTTTGTGGGAACCTTTGTTACGGAGTTCATTTCGAACACGGCAGCTGGTGCCATGTTCTTCCCCATCATGTATGAAACTGCCGAGAAGTTAGGCTACGAGCCTTATCCTTTCCTTATTGCCCTGATGGTGAGTGTGAGCAGTAGCTTCGCAACACCTATCGGATCGCCTACCCACATGCTGGTCTACGGCCCAGGCGGCTATCGCTTCAGCGATTTCATGCGTATTGGCCTGCTGATGAATCTGATCATCCTTGCAGCTAATATCTTCATTGTGAATATTGTCTATCCGCTGACACCGTTGCCTTAGAGATCTAAGAGTCCTGCGGGCAAATGCATGGTTATAGAGCGGGCTTGCTGATCGATGGCGGTGATAAGGTCTTCGGAGGCGGGAATCAGGCGTCCGTCTTCAAGACAGAAAAGAATATTAAGGGTCGTATCGTCTACGGAGGCGATGCGACCGATTTTATTTCCGCTCTCTGCTTCGATAATGTCGAAGCCCACGATAGCTGCCCATGAGATGCTGTCATCATCACTATCAGCGAGTTCGCGGGGAAAGTAGACCTCGCAGCCTGTCAGTTCTCTGGCGCGCTCCTGTGTGTCGATATCCTCGAATTTCATGATGGCGTTGGCATCGCTGCGGAAACGGTATTCCTCGATGAAGAAAGGAACGAAGATACCGTCGACCTTCAAAATCAGATAGTCGGCATCGACGCGGTCGAATATGTCATCGTCGAAGAGAAAACTGATTTCTCCCTTCACACCGTGCGTCTTGCCCAGCTTCCCAATCTGATAAACATCGTTCTCTTTGATCACTTTGAGCTTTGAACTTTGAGCTTTGAACTTTATGATTACTCTTTACTTGTCTTTTCTTATAATACGGGCGCCGAGGGCGTTAAGACGGTCCTCGATGTGCTCGTAGCCGCGGTCTATCTGCTCGATGTTGTCGATGCGGCTTGTGCCTTTGGCACTCATGGCAGCAATCAGCAGGGCGATGCCCGCACGGATATCGGGACTCGACATGCGGCCTCCACGCAAGGTGATTTTCCTGTCATGACCCACAACCACAGCGCGGTGCGGATCGCAAAGGATAATCTGGGCACCCATGTCGATGAGCTTGTCGACGAAGAACAAACGGCTCTCAAACATCTTCTGGTGAAAGAGCACGCTGCCACGGGCCTGGGTGGCCACCACAATGAGAACCGAGAGAAGGTCGGGTGTCAATCCTGGCCAGGGGGCATCGGCTAAGGTCATAATCGTACCGTCGATAAACGATTGTATCTCATAATGACGTTGTTTAGGAATCACCAAGTCATCGCCCTCAACCTTGATCTTTACGCCGAGACGACGGAATGAATCAGGGATAATGCCGAGATTATCGATAGAGACGTTCTTGATACGGATGCCGTCGCCACACATGGCGGCCATTCCAATGAACGAGCCCACTTCGATCATATCAGGCAGAATCGTATGCTCTGCACCATGCAGGCTCTTTACGCCCTTGATGGTCAGCAGGTTGGAGCCGATGCCGCTGATGTCGGCACCCATCTGGTTCAGCATCCGACAGAGCTGCTGCAGATAGGGTTCGCAGGCGGCATTATAGATGGTGGTGGTGCCTTTGGCAAAGACGGCTGCCATGATGATATTGGCAGTACCGGTCACTGAGGCTTCGTCGAGCAGCATATAGGTGCCTTTGAGTTGCTTGGCCGCAATCTCGTAGACATTACGTCCCTCAATCAGGTTGAACTTCGCACCTAACTTCTCGAAGCCGAGAAAGTGGGTGTCGAGTCTGCGACGGCCTATCTTGTCGCCGCCAGGCTGGGTGATGACGGCCTTGCCCATCCTGGACAACAGCGGACCAATCATCAGTACGCTGCCTCTGAGTTCTGCGCACTTCTGCACAAACTCGTCGCTCTCGAGGTATTTGAGATCCAAAGTGTCTGCCTGGAAAGTATAGGTATTCTCACTCCTCACTCCACACTCCACACGCCTCGAAACCTTCACCCCGATGTCGCTGAGCAGTTGTATCAGGTTGTTGACATCGCGGATGTCGGGGATATTGTGAATGGTCACCTCTTCGCTTGTAAGCAAGGTGGCACAGATTACCTGTAGTGCCTCGTTCTTGGCACCTTGCGGTGTAATCTCACCACTCAGCGGATAGCCTCCCTCAATGATAAATGATGCCATAGGCTGGTTGTTTTTATTTCTTTTTCTTGCCGGATGACTTGCCTTCGTTGGGATTGATCTTCTCAAACTTAAACGTGTTCAGGTCAAGCTGTATCTTCCCGTCCGTATAACGTGCCAGATCATCGGCCACGCGCTCGTCCTCCATAGAGCCGTGTCCCCATAGCACGAGGTCGCGCTTCATCTGGTTGGCAGCTTTCTTGACCAGGGCATCACGCTCCTCGCCAGGCTCCATGGTCTTCAGAATCTCAAGCAGTTCCTCTACCAGATGGCCGTAGTGGCGCAGTCTGATATGACCGTTGGGCAGGGGCATGGGTTCGGGCTTGGAGAGAATCTTGTCGGCCTCTGATACGTCGTAAGGCCAATCGATATCCAGTTCGCGGTGGCTCATCAGGTAGAGATGATTCCAGAGGGTCTGCTCGTAGTCGGCATTCTCCCTTAACTGGGGATTCTTGTTCTCCATCTGACGGATGATGGTCATGGCGCACTTCAGCCGTTCTTCTTTCGTAGGCAGGTCGCAGGCGTATTCCACCATCTTCTGTATCTCACGCCCGTATTCCGACAAGACGAGTTTCGAGCGCTGCGTGTTGTAGTCTAATCCTTTGATATCCATATCTTATAATAATTTTTTCGGCATTTTTGCCACAAAGTCCTTCAGATAGTAGGGCACGAAATAGGCCACGTCCTCGAACTGTTCGTTCAGCAAACGACGCTCGGCCAGGGGCTGCATCCATTTGGCAAGCGGTTCGATGCCTTCTATCAGGTGGGCATTCGGGTGATTGATCGTTTCCATGCACTTCTGGGCGCCGTTGCCAAAGAAATACACGGGGTGTGCATCAAGATACTCCTTATAGGTCTCCTCCGTTACGATATCAGCGCCTATTTCCCTAACTGGCTTCAGCGCTCTGTTGTAGATACCGGCATACACCTCCATTCGTCGGGCGTCGAGCATCGGACAGAGCAGGGCGTCTTCCTCAGGGATTTCACGAAGCAGCACAGGCACGCACAACAGTTCGAGCGTGGGTACGGCAATCAGCTTCAGGTTTCTGCCATAGCAGATACCCTTGGCCATCGATACGCCGATGCGCAGGCCAGTATACGAGCCAGGGCCGCAACTCACGGCGACGGCATCAAACGGAATGGCGTGGTTGTCAGTAAACGAGAGGGCCTCGTCAACCATCGTTCCCAGCTTCTCTGCATGCCCCAGACCGCTGTGATCGTCCTGCTGGAAGATCACCTGTGCATCTTCCGACACGGCCACAGAACATACATTCGTACTGGTTTCTATATGTAGTATCGTCGACATTCTTTCTTTGTCTTTATTTATAAAATGCAAAGGTACGAACTTTTCCGCCAATTACCATCGTTTTATCAGAAATTAACGTAGAAAGGCTCATTTCCTCAGCACGTAGTACTTCTGGCTCCGGCTCCCTTTGCTGGCGATGCCCGACGAGGGGTTGAGCGCCAGTTGGCGCAGTTCTGTAGTTGCTGATGTGCGTGAGAGTCCTGTAAGTTTTACATAGTCTGGCACCCTCATAAACATGTTTTTCTCAAGGAACTCGTGAGCCTTTTGGATGCGTTCTTCGAGTGTAAGAGCCGATTTGCGTAGCCTGCTCACACCACCTTTCTCTAACACACATTTGCGACTCGTTGTTCTAATAAGGTCTGGATCTGGTCTATACGATACACCCGTCACGTTGATGCTTTTGGCATTATGCGAAGGCTCTCCCTCTTCGAAAGCATCTTGTAGCATATCGCTTCTCACACCGAGTTTTGCATGGAAGGTGCCAATGCCGTCGAGTTTCACGGAATAGCCTTCTGCCATGCACAAAGCCAGCTTTTCACTCACCAGTGTCAGGACGCCTAAGATTTGGGCTTCTTCCATCTTGCCTTCGCGAGCACATTGGCTCACAAACTGCTGAAAGTTCATCGGACTAAGTTTCATTTTGTAACAGGCTTGCGTCCGTCCTGTACCGTTCAAATCGGAGATTTCTTGCTTGATATATTTCGCGTACATAGTGATTAATTGTATGATTCTGCTGCAAAGATAATCAAAACATTTGAAAAATACAAAACTACGACGCGGTTTTATCAAATTGCGTCGCAGTTTTAACAAACTATGGCGTGGTTTTAACAAACGCCGTCGCAGTTTAAACATTACTCGGCACCTTCCGACCTTTAAGCACGGCACTTTCTACCTTTTAGCAGGCATGAAAGTAACTTTTTGTAGGTAACTTAACTCATCTGAGTAACCTTTGGTTCGTTTGAATAGTCTCCACGACTTGTCCGAATAATCCCAACAACTCATTCAAATAGTCTCTATACCTATATAGACTATATCTGAACGATTCGTTGAGACTATTTGAACGAGTCAAAGAGACTATTTGAATGAAATTCCCCCAATTATTTGGTAGTTTACGAAAAACTCCGTAAATTTGCATCCGATAAAAGAGTCAAGATGAATACATCGCAAGTATTTTTCAATGTCAAACCCAATATAACTGATATGCCTATGGGCTAAGAAATATAAAAAGGACATAAAAAGGAACGTCCGCTTTTGATTCTTGTTCTCGGAAATCGGCAAAATTTTCACGCTATGTACAAGAACTGAAGTAGATAGTTCGCGCCGTATGGCGTGGGCATTTACAAGTTTAAGTACATTAGGTGTTTGCCGATACCTCGAGAACGTAGACGAAGTAAATTGCTCACGTTTTTTTTAAAAACTTTGTTAAATTTTTGATTCTCCGTGCAGTATTTAGTTATGCTGTGTGTTATAAATAAGAATATATAATAAAAGAATAAAGACGTATGAAAAAGTATCTGTTTATCCTGACGAGTGCCATGCTGACTGTTTTTTCGGCATGCTTAATGGGTTGTGGAGGAGATGACAATGACTCTGTATCAGACCCGTCGGATTTACTGGGGGTATGGACTCTTCTTGGAACTGAAGACCCTAATAACGGGTTTCTTGAAACATGTGCGGGAAGTAAGTTCGATTTCAAGGCAAATGGTTCTTTATATGTTTATTTCTCCACGACGAATAGTGAAATATACGAAGTTACTCTTGTATCAAAATCTGGAGTCCATCAATACAGCTATGATAAAGATAAGAGTATGCTATACATTGAAACGGCTATAGGGACAATGGCTTATCCTTATAAGATTATAAATGGTCGTCTTTACATCTATAGAACTAATAAAGAAGGAAATGAAATATTTAATTGGCAATTTGTAAGATAAACAAGACAAAAGTACAATAAAAAAAAACAGAGTATGAAAAAAGTATTCAAAATGGCTGTGTATGCAGCAAGTGTTATGTTTGTTTTTTCTTCATGTGCAACTCTTTTTGCAGGTGGAGATCCTGTAATCACCATTGATGGAAATGCCAAAGAGGCTGTAACGATTATCACGGAAAAGCAGACTTATCCTAATGTCACTCTTCCTTGTGACGTTAAAGTAAACCGTCATCATATCGATGGACAGCGTGTTAAGATTCAGTCTGACAACTACGTCTATCGTGACATCGTCCTGGAAAAATCAATCAATGAATGGACTTGGGGCAATATCTTGATTGGTGGTCTTATCGGTTGGGGTATTGACATGGGGACAAATTGTGTAAGCAAACCATCCCAAAAACTATATTATATTCAAGAACAAGGTTCCAAAAATGAATAAGTTCCGATTATTATGGATTGTCTGTGGTCTGCTGGCGTTGGCGGGCTGTACAGATACTGCTGATAACCCTGTAAGGACGATTGAATTGAAGAACTTCTCGAATACGGGTTGTAAAAATGACCATGTACGGACAAGGTCTGATAATACCAACAAAGAAGTCTTCAATTATAGTTGCATTCATGAAGGCTTTCTTTATGTGACCCATCAGAATGCGATATTTAATTGTTGTCCGATAGGTTTGGGAGCCAAAATCAGTGTTGAAGACAATCTGCTGAAAGTCGTCGAATACGAATCGGATGGGTTATGCGACTGTATGTGTCCTTTTGACCTGAGTTATGAGGTTGGCCCATTGGTCGAAGGAAAGACCTATATCCTCTATGTCAGCCAAGGGGGCGAAGAATCGAAAGTGGCTGAGTTTGAGTTCCAAAATTCCATGACAGGCGAGTGGGAGCGCAAATAACAAAACAACTCTGTTCGTGAATTCATTAGAATTGAATAAGATGAAAAAGAAAGACTCAGCCATACTAATTGCCTTATCCCTGGCAATATATTTTGGACTTATGTATCTGAGGGCCTTCAGTCTTCGGTGGGCTGAGATAGCGCATAGTGTCGCATTCTTCTTCCTTACCTACTGGGCCTTGCGCAAATACGCACCCAAGGCGGGGGCTTGGCGAGTGTTGTTGCTGGTGTTTATTCCGTGGATTCTCGATATTGTTGTCCGCTTTTTTACCTCTGACAACCTGTTCTCACTGCCCATCACTATAATGCCTATATTCGCTATCGTTACGGCTACCTTATTTTACCATTATCGGAAAATCTGGTTACTGGTCGCTTGTTGTTTCTTGTGGCTATTTGGTGTGACAGAGGGGCACAACCAATGGATGGAATGGGTGAAATTTCACGATGCACAAGTCCCTGGTGCCTGCCTTGCTTCATATGAGGTATGCGACAGCATCCATAGCTTCAAACTGTCGGAGCTTCCAAAGGAATATATCGTGTTGGATGTATGGTCGAGCACCTGTGGTGTCTGCATCCATGAAATGCCAGAGGTACAGGCACTACACGACAAGTACAAAGACAACGAGCATGTTGAAATCAGTACATTGATGGTCTTTGTGCGTCAGGGAGAAACCGTGGAGCAGGGTTATGGTATTCTAGAGAAACGAGGTTGCAACATGCCCGTATATGGCATAGATAGAAAGAGCCAGTTGCTCAAGGACTGTAGGATCGAAGGCTTTCCACGTGTTCTCATCCTTGACAAGAACAGAAACGTCATCTTCAATGGAAGTCTTCAGTTTGCAGAACGGAAGTTGAAAGAGTTGATCTGATAAAGTAACGATAATGAAGAAACAATTAATTATTTTGCTATATCTCTCTTTGGCTGTAGCAACTTATGCGAAAACGCCTGGGAGTCAAGAGGCTGATAGACACCAGACAGGTCGATTCTATATCCAGCCTTCTTTAGGAATCGGGATTAACAATTTTTCGGGTCATTTCATTGATGGTTTTGTGGAAGGGCATCACGATACTGAGTACACCTTCATCGATGGGGAGCCAATACTGTTGATTAGAAATCCTCAACGCAAACGGGCAGATTTCGATCTCCAGAGCAGGCTCGGCTTTACCGGTGGTATTGATGTAGGATATCAACTGACACCATCATTGAGCCTCTCCGCAGGACTTTGGTATCAGCATCAGTCATGTCGTCTGGGACAGCTGACACTTTTTGAACCTCATAATACCCAAACCATGTATTATATAGGAGGACTTGATGTCAGAGGAAATCTATCTGTTGATTACCTTGCACTACCATTGCTGGCTCATTACCAACTCTGGCAAGGGTTTTCGCTGAATGTTGGTGCAGAAATGGCACTAAACTTGCACACCAAACTTCGTGTAATAGGAAGTTTTAAGGATTTTGAGGATGAAGACAATCTCTTTTTGGAACAGAATGCAGATCTGTCTGATGTGAGAAAAAATATAGAGCTGCGAGCTGTTGTTGGTTGTTCTTATGAGTATCAGCGACTGGTGTTTTCGCTCCGTTACCATCATGGATTGAGTAAGACTGCCAATGGAGAATTCAATTACTTCAATCCTTTTACTCAGCAACAAGAATTCGGCCATTCTGCTGACCTGTATTACCGCTCACTTCAGCTGACACTCGGCTATCGTCTTAATCTTTAAAATAACTAGGTGATCACGGGGTCGGTTCTACTGTCACGTGGTGCACGGCCTAGTGTGTACTAAGAAAGTATTGAATGAAATAAAGAAACAATAGTCATAATGAATAAGAAAACTATTATCATCACTCTGCTTGCCATCGTGCTATTGAATGTTTCAGCACATGGCCGTAATCATTCAAATGTAGAACTAACTATTCGTGTCAGTCCGTTCATCAATGATATAGAACAAATGCTCTATTTGTACCAGTTAAATGGTAACACTTTTTCTATTGATGATTCTGTTAGAATTGAATCTGGCCGTGATAAATATATTGTTCATGCCTACGTGCCCTATGAAACAACAATTCGACTGCTCTTTTCTAAACGTGGACCTCAACATATGCAAATCCTGGTTCGTCCGAATGACAAAATAGTGATTGAGATTACCGAAGAAGATCAACAGGTTGGAATATCACAGAAACGTCTACTTAAAGGCACACCACATAACAATGCTTTTTTTGACTTCTGGAAAACTATATATACTATAGGTGATGAGAGACGAGAAGCGGAAAAAGCATTAACGGTTAGCGGAATATCGGCAGACGAGAAAGACCAATTGCAGGCCATTGTAGATTCCTGCAATAAGATGCAAACCGACTTTGAACGGGACATTATTGCTTCTTCATCATCGCCGTATGTTGTCAATACTGCCCTGAATCTAATAGAGGAGAATGTGCCATCAGAAGATTATTTCGGCCTTGTAAAGACTGCTTACAAACGTTTTCCGACTTACTATCCCCTCCAATTGAAGTTTAGTGGTGGGAAATGGCCTCCTGTAGACGAGAATTCTTTAAAAGCAAGGCAGTTTGTCCGCAGTGTGGAACGGGCTAGAATTATGCAAAAACCGATTGAATCACCCCTAGGAGACACTCTGTCAATTGGGCAGAAGTTAGACTTAACACTGATGGACAGTGTTGGCGTCGAGCGAAAACTACACTCATATTCGGGTAAATACGTGCTAATAGAGCTGTGGGCTTCTTGGTGTATGCCTTGCATTCAGGCTATGCCCAACATTATCTATGCCCAAAAGAAGTTCGCTGACAATTTCGTGTGCTGTGCTATTACCATAGATAAGGATGCTCAAGCATGGAAGCGCTGTATTGAGAGAGAAGGCCTGCAGTCATTGCGGCACTTCAAAGGTACAAATGAGACAGGCGAAATATACAATGAGATGAAACGCCTAATATCTAAGGGTACAATTCCCCAAAACTACCTGCTTGACTGTGAAGGCCGAATTATCGCCATCAATATATATGGAGAGTTTTTGATTAATAAGTTAAAAGAACTTACGGGACACAATAACGCTGACTAAATGCACAACGTTCCCGACACAGAATTCTTGGAACCGTGTGATGGACAAAAGGTATTTGTAAAGTGAAACATTGTTAAATAATCGATTCTTCGTGCAGTATTTTGGCTTACTCTATGTTATATATAAAAAGGTATAACGATTAATTGAGAATAAACGAAGAAATTATGAGAAAAATAGTATTGCTTCTGGGTTTGTTTATAGGATTGCTATCTGTTACAGAATCATCTGCACAGATTAAATATGGTGTTAAGGGAGGTCTGAACCTGTCAAGCGTCGGTTTCGATGAAGATGTTTATAGCATCAATAACCGTGCTGGCTTTTTCGTCGGTCCGACAGTTCTGATGGCTACACCTATTAAGGAAATAGAACTTGATGCGTCACTTCTTTTTGACCAACGCGGGGTTGAAACAGAAACTTCAGATTTGCAAGGTGGTCGTCCATATAAGACCACAACCACCCAGCGACAAATAGCCATACCTTTCAATTTACGTTATAACCTAAGCCCAGAAAGTAACACAAGGTTGTATGTATTCGCTGGTCCACAACTTGGTCTGAATGTAGGCAAAAAAGAGAGCGAACTTGATAATGGCGATATAGTATTTGACACTTTCTCTTTCAGTATGAATGTCGGTATTGGTATGAGGCTATCGCAGCATATTCAAATATCCGCCAACTATAACTTTGTCTGCGGAAAAAATGCAGGAATATGGATTAATAGGCAATTGGATTCTGGCAGACAAGTCAATAAAAGCCGTTTTAATGCCTGGCAGTTCAGTGTAGGTTACTATTTCTAACACAAGGGCCTGGAACGTTATATTGTTGATTAAAGCACATTAAGATGAAAAAGTATCTGTATTTTTTGATGAGCGCCGTGCTGATTGTTATGTCGGCAGGATGCAGCAGTGAGGGGGAAGACATTAACAATACTGAAGGTATTATTACGACTTTCCATCTACTCAATGAAAACGGTGAAGAAACCACAACATTCAAAAGTGGAGAAAACATTTTTTTTGATCTGGAGATTGTCAACAATTGCGACACTATGATGGTTTTTACTTCTGAAAACCAAAATAATATAGTTATCCAACAGGGAATCAGCAAGGATGGGGCAGATTTGTTCTTCCCATTATCAAATGAAGACTTATTCTCTGTTTATGATAAAAAAGGTGAAAAGATAGGCAATCCATATACAGGTCTATATTGTAACACATCTTTCATGAAGGTCATAGAGCCACATTCTAATTACCATGCGCGTTGCAATTGGAAGGAAACGGGTGAAGGATTTTGGCAACCTGACGTAACATTTCCTTTCTGTAAACTTGGCAGCATGGAAGATCTTCCTGTCGGGGAATACTATATTTCATTTCGTATTAAGTGTAGGAACAATGCAAAAGACCCGAAATCTCAATTTAAAACGCTTTCCTTTCTTTACCAATTTGCTGTTGTAGAATGAAACCAGAAAGTAGTTCTACGACATAAGAGGTCTGGAACTAAACTCAGAAGATGGGAGGCCCAAATTGAGCTCTCTATTCCTTTATCGGACCTGAAACATAGTCTGAAACCCACCTGGCAAAGGGCTGTTTCTCGAAGCACGCGGGGTCTTGGACGATGCTTAATAGCACTAAAAATGGCCCTCCGCTGAGGGCCTGATAAACTTTGTTCACTTAAATCTTATACTATGAAACATAAAAAGCGTATCGTCATCGCGACGTATATATCTTTAATCTGATAAATCTGGTGATCAAAACCGTCAAGTATTCTTTGACAGTTGTAAGTGTTTCCACTTCTCTGGTATCTGCAAATCATAATTCTTTGCTTTCAGGTGTACTAGTATTTCACTTTTAGCAACTCCTGGTCAGGTCGCATAAACTTCTCAAACAGGCTGACAAGATCAAGCCAATAATAGCGTTTCCACCTACGGTCAGACTTCAAGCCGTAATAGAAATTAAAGCCATCAACATAAACAATAACTTTTTGCTTTTCCATATTACTATTTTTAAAGTTAAGCCACCTCTTTCGAGGTGGCGAGCCTTAGCTTTTTTCATCTAAGGGGGATGTTCTGCTGCAAATATACGATGTTTTTTCGTAACTTCCAAATAATTTGAGGACTTTTTACGATTCGACATGTAAATTGCCACATATAGCTATCGCTTGCGGTAGACGTATTTCTTGAAGTCGAAGTAGTCGGCGGGGTTGCGCGTTTTTCCGTTCACGCGAATCTCAAAATGCAGATGGGGCGTTGTGGCTCTGCCTGTCTGTCCTACGAGGGCTATTACCTGCCCCGCTTTTACGTGCTGCCCTTCCTTGACCAGGTTCTCTGAATTGTGTGAGTAGTAAGTCTCCAGTCCGTTAGCATGCTTGATGCGCACCAGGTTGCCATAGCCATGATATGGTTTCGAGAATATTACTTCACCGTCGAAGGCAGCATAGATGGAATCCCTGTCCTTGGTCTTGATGTCCACGCCTGAATGACGCCGTTTGCCGCGCTTGCCGTAGGGACTGATAACTTTTGCCCCAGGCAGCGGGAAACACCATTGTTTCGAAGAAGCCTTTTTGTTGTTTGTTTCGATCGATTGGTAGATGGGCCACGAACTGCCTGCCAGTGCTGGACTCGCAGTCCATACCAACATCATTAACCATAGGTGTCGCCAAATGTATTTCGTCATGTTACAGCGCTTTAATCCACGTTGCAATGTCCTGCAGGACTTCTGGAGAGATGGTTTCTTCTATCTGACTATACTCCTCTGGGAGACCTGTTTTGCAATGCTGAAACAGATGGTTGAGTGAGGGGTATTCCTTGATGAGATGCTTCTTTGATGGCGGCAGCAATTGCTTAAGCGCAGGAAGACACAGTGTGGAAATGACCTGACAGTCGTGGTCGCCATTAAGTGCGAAAACTGGGCAGCGGGTCTTGCGGATGTTTTCCGTGGGGTCGTAGTCGTTGAACCAGTCTATCCAATGATTCTTCATGGAGGCTACGGTCTGGCGATACTTCTCTATGGTCATCGTGGCGGGCTGGCCAGAAAGCCCCAGTATACGGTTGCTTTGTGCTGCCAGCAGGGTGTCTCCCTTTACTGTGGGGCCTGCCAGTGACACGATGAAGTCCACTTTCTTCTGAGCACCAAGCATGAAGGCGATGGTGCCCCCTTCGCTGTGACCGAGAATACCAATCTTGCTGAAGGCCTTTTTATTGCGCAGGAAGTCGATTCCCGCTGCAGCATCGCGAGCGAAATCCTCCGATGTGGCGTTTTTGACTTCGCCACCTACGGACTTCCCCGTAGCACGGTCGTCGTAGCGCAGGGTGGCGATACCCTGACGAGCCAGGTAGTCAGAAATAACGAGGAAAGTTTTGTGATCCATCAGCTCCTCGTCGCGGTTCTGCTGTCCGCTGCCAGAGACGAACAGCACGACCATCGGCTTTTGCTTCTTGTCGTAGCCCATCGGGTAGGTTAGCGTACCTGCCAGCATAGCACTATCAGCCTCGTTCGTGAAGGTTACTTCCTCTGTTTCATAGGGATAGGGCGGTTTCGGTGTCTGCGGACGTTTCACTTCGGGTACGCCTTTTGTCATCACAAGCGGAAACGAAAAACCGCGCTGCGAGAAAGTGCCGTCGAGCTTTCCTTCTTTCAGACGAGCACGATAGGTGACTCCAAGGGATTCTATTTTTATGGCTACTGAATCATCAGAGAGATATTCTTTAAACCCGGAAATGCCTTTGGCCCCTTGATCAGGACTGTCGAGTGAGACCTTGACATAGCCGTCGGCCTGTTCGAGATGGAGGACAATAGTCAGCGATGTTACGCCAGCCTTGAGTTTGCCCGACCATGAGCCAAGCAGGGCTGTCGTCGTATTAACCTGCGCCAGTCCCGTCAGTGCGACAAAGGCAAGAAGGGTGGTGATAATGCTTTTTTTCATACAGTTTTCTTATAATGCGCTGCAAAGGTACAAACTATTTTTGTTTTAACCTTAGATTCTGATGTTATTTCACATAAATAAAGGGTTATTAAGTGGATCAGAGGGGTTGGCGCTGGGTTCAAGTATAATGGTTTTTGCCCGCTTCTTTATATTATATAATAATGTATAGGGCTTTTTAGTCTTGACTTTTATCAAGAAGTGGAAATAATACACTCAAAAAGTGAAAATTTCCTTGGAAAAGTTTTGGTAGTTCGGAAAAAAGCAGTACCTTTGCACCCGCTTTCGCCCAATTTCGGGCGATTTGCGTGAAGAAAGAGTTCTTTGAAAGATT
>CAMJBL010000022.1 GCA_946403845.1 uncultured Prevotella sp.
GCCTTCTTAGCTGTTGCTTTCTTTTCTGCCATAATACTTAAAAAATTAATACTCTTATTGAAGATTTATACTTCTTTTTAATTTTCGTGTGCAAAATTAGCGCTAATTTCTCAGACAACTCACTGATTTTTAGGCATTTTTAGCAGAAATGTAATTATTCTTGATGTAAGTCAACCGATGAATCTTCCGATGAAGGTAACTCCACCTTCAAGTTCAGCTCCTCCAATTGCTTCGGATCCAACTCGCCAGGGGCATCCAACATCACATCGCGTCCACTGTTGTTCTTCGGGAAAGCGATACAGTCGCGGATGCTGTCGAGACCGGCCATCAGAGACACAAAACGATCGAGACCGAAGGCAAGACCTGCATGAGGGGGTGCACCATATTTGAAGGCATTGATGAGGAAACCGAACTGTGACATTGCACGCTCGGGTGTGAAGCCCAGAATCTGGAACATCTTCTCCTGCAGTTTTCCATCGTGGATACGGAGAGAACCGCCACCAACCTCTACACCATTGCAGACGAAGTCGTAGGCCACGGCACGCACCTTCGCAGGATCGGTATCGAGCAGAGGAATATCATCAGGATTCGGCAATGTGAACGGATGGTGTGTAGCCATCAGGCGCTGTTCCTCATCGCTCCACTCAAAGAGTGGGAAGTCGACAATCCACAAACAGACGAAATTGTCCTTATCACGCAGTCCGAGACGGTCACCCATCTCCAAACGAAGGGTACAGAGCTGTACACGAGTCTTATTGGCATTGTCGCCAGAAAGAATCAGGACGAGGTCGCCATCCTTGGCACCCATTGCCTCCTTCACCTTTGCCCAGACCTCAGGCTCATAGAACTTATCGATGCTGGACTTTACCGTACCATCAGCATTGAACTTCACATAAACGAGGCCTTTGGCACCTACCTGCGGACGCTTGACGAAATCAGTGAGCTGATCCAGCTGCTTGCGGGTATAATCCGCACAACCAGGTACACAGATACCACCGATGTAATTGGCATCATTGAAGACAGGGAAGGTACCCGTGCCTTTCAGTACATCCATCAGTTCGACAAATTCCATACCGAAACGGAGGTCGGGTTTATCAGAACCGAAACGACGCATCGCCTCGTGCCAGGTCATACGCTGCAGCGGGGACAATTCCACACCACGCACCTCTTTGAACAGATGACGAGCCATATCCTCGAAGAGCTGAAGGACATCTTCCTGTTCTACGAACGACATCTCACAGTCGATCTGTGTGAACTCAGGCTGACGGTCAGCACGGAGGTCCTCGTCACGGAAACACTTGGCAATCTGGAAGTAACGGTCGAAACCACTGACCATCAGCAACTGCTTCAGGGTCTGTGGCGACTGCGGCAGCGCATAGAACTGTCCCGGATTCATACGAGAAGGCACCACGAAGTCGCGTGCTCCTTCAGGGGTAGAACCAATCAGAATCGGGGTCTCAACTTCGATGAAGTCCTTACCATCCAAGAAGTTACGAATCAGGATGGTCATTCGGTGACGCAGTTCGAGATTCTTACGAACGGCGGCACGACGAAGGTCCAGATAACGGTACTTCATACGGATATCGTCGCCACCATCGGTATTGTCCTCAATGGTAAATGGCGGCGTCAGACTCTCACTGAGGATATTCAGTTCCTTTACCAGAATCTCAATATCGCCCGTTGGCATCTTGGGGTTCTTGCTCTGGCGCTCACTGACCTCACCTTTGACCTGAATACAAAACTCACGCCCCAGTTTATTGGCACGCTCACAAAGCTGCGCATCATCGGCCTCATTAAAAACAAGCTGTGTCAGACCATAGCGATCGCGAAGATCGACGAAGGTCATACCGCCCATCTTACGGCTACGTTGTACCCATCCTGCCAGTGTTACCACACTGCCGGCATCTGAGAGACGAAGCTCTCCACAAGTCTTACTTCTATACATATTTATTTGCTTTTTATCCTTTTGAACTGCAAAGGTACGAATAAATCACATAAAAAAGTGAAAAAAAAAGAGAAAAGTAAAAAAAAAGCTATTGCGGTAGCAAATTTTTCACTTTTCACTCTTCACTTTTCACTTATTTTTGTACCTTTGCTGCAGAATTCATTAAAACGACTGAATTATGAAGAAGATCGTAGTCATGACCCTGCTGCTCATTTGTGGAATGACAGCAGCGCTGGCACAAAAACCAGCAGAGATAAAATTCGACAAGTTGACTCATAATTTCGGGACTTTCTCTGAGAAGAATCCCGTGGTTACCTGTACCTTTACCTACACCAATGTGGGAGAGTCACCCCTGATCATCAATCAGGCTGTGGCCAGTTGCGGATGTACCGTTCCTGAGTACACCAAGACACCTGTAAAACCTGGTGAGAAGGGTGAGATTAAAGTCACATATAATGGTACCGGCAAATTCCCCGGCCACTTTAAGAAGATTATTACGGTGAGAACCAATGGCGCTGTCGAAATGACCCGGCTCTATATAGAAGGAGACATGACAGAAGCTACCGAATAAATAAAAGCACTCGCTCAGGCGGGTGCTTTTATTGTTAGAAGGTATAATTGAAACCTATTGAACTGTATTCCTTAAACTGCCAGTAGCCTAACTCTGAATCACGCTTGCCAGCATCATCGAATCGCGGATAGAGGAACAGATTTGCACTGATGTATTTACTCACCTGTAAGGTAAATGTATTCTCCCACTCTATTTCCGCACGTTTGTAGGAGGTGAAGGCATAGAAACGACTCTTCCATTTCACAACATCATTTATCTTCCATTCCAGATCGGCGGTAATCTGCGAACCGAAATCCAGTTTGGAGTGCTTCTCGTTGTCAATACCATGACGAGATGGAAACCACTCTGACCCATTGAAATAGGTACGGTCTGCATACCGATAGTTCAAGGCGATAGGCGACAAGTTCACGGTTCCTGTCAGTTTCTTGTCGAAAGCCTCCACCTTGTAATCCATACCAAGACCGACATTCAGGTTAAAGGGCGACATGAAATCAGAATAGGTCCTGGCATCATTGGCTTTCAGACCACGGGTAAACTGCGTATAGGCAATCAACTGGAGGGTATAATACCATTTCTTCGTGGCCTCCAAACCGACCTTTCCCGTATAACGGATCAGGTCTTCGTTCGACTTGAACTTATGCATGGAGTCAGTACGGGTACGCTGGAAACCGAGTTTCATCTCCAGTTTGTTATCCCACTTCCACTTGTTCTTGTTGTCATAATTGGCCTCTAAGGTCAGCGAACCAACAGCAGAGTAATTGGACTCACCACCCTTGTACCAGTTGCCTGACACATAATTCTGCATGAACTGTAAGAAACCGTCACCCTTGCGTGTCCAGAACTTGGGCTTCTGAACCTCGACTTCTACTGGCGCCTCCTCCTGGAATTCAATGACAGGCGCTTCCACCTGTTCCACGAAATCAATCGTATTCTCTATCGGCTGATCCACATCCTCGCGGATGGTTCCCGTTTCCTGAAGGTCCGACTCTGTCGTCTTCACCAGATCAGGGCGGTTCAGATACACCGCCATCAGGGCATTGTCGACTTCATTGTCAACCGGATTGGTCTCCTCGAAAGACAAGGCATGACTAGCCACATTGTGATAAAACGTCAACGGGGTGAACAGACGATAATACTGTCCGTTCAGACTGTCATTGGGCTGCGCGGCACTTGCGCTGAGCGCTGAGGTTACCGCAAATAACAAAGCGATTTTTCTCATAACTGCGTGCAAAGTTAAGAAAAAAAGTGAAAAGTGAAAAGTGAAAAGTAAATAAATTATTGCCGCTACCTCATTTTTTATCGATTCTTAATTCTTAATTATTTTTTTTTTCGTACCTTTGCACCTTGATTTGCGCGTACATTAATTATAATAGAAACAAAAATAAATAAACAATGAATAGAGACACGATTATCGGATTTGTATTGATTGCGCTGGTGCTCATCGGTTTCAGCTGGTATAACCAGCCCTCTGCGGAACAAATAGAGGCACAGCGGAAGGAAGACAGTATCGCGGCTGTCATGAAAGAGAACGCAGAAAAGAAACAGCAAGCCGAGGCTGCCGCCAAGAAGGCTGAAACAGAAGCTGCCAAGGACGATTCCACTGCCTTATTCTATGCTGCGCTGAATGGCAGTGAAGAGGATATCATTCTGAAGAACGGGAAAGTAGAGCTGACCCTTTCAACCAAGGGCGGTACGCTTTCAAAGGCCGTTATCAAGGATTTTACTGATAAGAATGGTAATAAAGATGTCACCCTCTTCGACAAAAAGGACCAGCAGATGAACTTCCTGCTTGCAGGCAAACAGGACAATATCATCACCCAGGACCTTTTCTTCACGCCATCGAACGTCAGCGACTCGACGGTTACGATGACTGCTCAGGCCTCCGACGGAGGAAGTATTGTTCTGGATTACCGCCTCGGTCCTGACCATCTGCTGCATTTCTCACTGACCGCCAACGGACTCAGTGGCATGTTTGCACCGACCTATAAGGAGATGGACATCGAATGGAACGGTCATAGTCGTCAGCAGGAGAAAGGCTTCTATTTTGAGAACCGCTATACAGCTCTGTTTTATAAAGAGGCTAATAATGGATCTACGGACAACCTGTCAGAAACTGAGAACAAGAGCAAGACGATCGAAGAGACCCTCGATTGGGTGGCTTTCCGTAACCAGTTCTTCAGTGCTGCCCTGATTTCGAAGGACAATTTCTCGGGTGGATCTAACCTCAGCAGCGTTCAGGACACCAAGGAATCGGGCTATCTGAAACAGTTTGATGCCAAGCTTCGCACGGCCTTCGATCCCACGGGCAAGAAGCCTTCAGAGTTTGAGATGTATATCGGTCCCAATGACTTCCGTCTGATCCAGGATGTGGAGAAGCAGAGTCAGTTTGGTAAGGACCTCGACCTGGAGCAACTGGTGAATCTGGGCTGGTGGCTCTTCCGCCTCATCAACCGCTGGTTCACGCTCTATGTCTTCGACTGGTTGGCTTCTTGGGGCTTCTCGATGGGTATCGTGCTCATTCTGATTACCCTCTTGCTGAAGGCCATCACCTTCCCGATGGTGAAGAAGAGCTATATGTCGTCGGCCAAGATGCGCGTGCTGAAACCGAAACTCGACGAGGCCACCAAGCAGTATGACAAGCCCGAGGACCAGATGAAGAAACAGCAGGCGATGATGCAGATGTACTCGCAGTATGGTGTCTCGCCATTGAGTGGCTGTCTGCCGATGCTGATTCAGATGCCTATCTGGATTGCCATGTTCTGGTTCGTGCCTAATGCCATCCAGTTGCGTGGTCAGTCGTTCCTCTGGATGGAAGACCTCGCCACCTATGATCCCATCATCTCCTGGAACTCACACATCTGGGGAATCGGCGATCATCTGTCGTTGTCATGTCTCCTGTTCTGCGGATCGAATATCCTCTACTCCTGGTTTACTATGCGTCAGCAGAAGGATCAGATGGTAGGCGCCCAGGCTGAGCAGATGAAATACATGCAGTATATGATGTATCTCATGCCAGTGATGTTCTTCTTTATGTTCAACGACTACTCCAGTGGTCTGAACTTCTACTACTTCATCTCCCTGTTCTTCTCGTCGATCATCATGTGGACCCTCCGCAAGACCACCAACGATGAGAAGCTCCTTGCCATTCTCGAGGCCCGATTTAAGGAAAACAAGAACAATCCCAAGAAAAAGACCGGCGGTCTGGCTGCCCGTCTCGAAGCCATGCAGAAACAGGCTGAGGAACTGCAGAAGCAAAGAATGAATCAGCAAAAGAAGTAAGGATATGAGAAAGCGTATATTCCTAGCCGGACTAGCCTTACTAGCCGGACTAGCAGGACTAGTGACACCCATCAAAGCCCAAGACAACGTGCAGATTGGAAAACAGCATATCAAGCTCAGCAGCAACCTGATGACCCCCGAGGCTCTTTGGGCCATGGGACGTATCGGCAGTTGTGCTGCCTCACCGGATGGTGCGCACATCGTTTATCAAGTGGGTTACTACAGTGTGAAGCAGAACAAGAGCCATCAAGTGCTCTACCTGTTGGATACCAGTAAGATCAGCTCCACGCCATCAGATCCCATCCTGCTCACCAAGGGTAATAAGAATGAAACCGATGCCGTCTGGCTGGATAAAGAGACAATTGCCTTCCTGTGTGATGGTGAGATCTGGTCGATGAAAATCGATGGTAGTGATCGTCGTCAACTTTCCAAGACCGACGGCAAGGTGGAAGGTTTCAAGTTCTCTCCCGACCGTCAGAAAGTGATTCTCCTGAAGTCGATACCCTTCCATGAAATCATCAAGAAGAACCCCGATGACCTACCTAAGGCAACCGGTCGCTTGGTTACCGACCTGATGTATCGCCACTGGGATCATTATGTGGAGAGCATCCAGCATCCCTATGTGGCAGACGTCACTGCCGACGGCATCAAGGATGGCATCGACATCCTTGAGGGCGAGCCTTACGAATGTCCGATGGAGCCTTTCGGCGGCATCGAGCAGTTGGACTGGAGTCCTGACTCGAAGACCATCGCCTATACCTGTCGTAAGAAGACCGGACTGGCCTACTCCATCTCTACCGATTCCGACATCTATTTATATAAAATAGGTACGCGCGAGACCAAGAACCTCTGCAAGCCTGCCAATTATGTGGCACCTGAGGTTGATCCCACGATTACGCTGAGGGTTCAGGCCGTCAACAGTCCTGAGAACCTGAAGAACAATGTGGGTTACGACCAGAACCCGCAGTTCTCGCCCGATGGTAAGTATATCGCCTGGCTCTCGATGGAGCGCGACGGTTACGAGGCAGACCTCAACCGCCTGTGTATCTGCGAGTTGGCAACGGGCGAGAAGAGCTATGTTGATTGGAAAAGCGATGTAGAGTCCTTCTGTTGGGCTCCCTACCAAGGGAAGCCGGACAAAGAGCTAAAGGCCAGAAGTGGCAGGAAAGTGACAACATCCTCTCCCCGCCTCTACTTCCTCAGCGTCTGGGAAGGCTGTTGCAACATGTACACCGTATTGAACAACGGTGATGTTATCCAGCTTACGAAGATGTGGGCAGACTGGACTTCCCTGCAGATGGCCAACAAGGGCAATCTCATCCTGGCCACCCAACAGAGTCTGAGTCATCCGACGGACATCTACATGGTGTTACCTCCCGCAAAGTTCAGCAAACGCTCTGATGCCCCCAAAGGCAAGGTGTTTAATGCCAGCGGCACAGAGTATTGGCAGATTACCGATGAAAACGAGCATATCCTCTCGCAGTTGAAGTTCGGCGAGATGCAGCAGTATTGGGTTCCGACCACCGATGGTAAGAAAGAATTGGTATGGGTGATGTTGCCCGCCAACTACGAGAAAGGCAAGAAATATCCGACGCTGCTCTTCTGTGAGGGTGGACCGCAGAGTCCCGTCTCGCAGTTCTGGAGCTATCGTTGGAACTTCCAGATGATGGCTGCCAACGGCTATGTCGTCGTAGCCCCCAACCGTCATGGACTACCCGGCTTTGGACAGGAATGGAAGGAACAGATCTCTGGCGACTGGACAGGTCAGTGCATGCAGGACTATCTCGCTGCCATCGACTTCGCTGCCGATAGTCTGCCCTTTGTCGACCGCGACCGTCTCGGAGCTGTCGGTGCCTCATTTGGCGGATTCTCCGTCTATTATCTCGCCGGCATACACGAGAAACGCTTCAAGGCCTTCATCGCCCACGACGGTGCTTTCAACCTCGCCGCGATGTACACTGAGACTGAGGAGAACTGGTTCTCTAACTGGGAGTACGACGAGGCCTACTGGCACCGTCCGCAGATGCCCAATGCCAAGAAGACCTATCATGACTCACCCCATAAGATGGTGGAAAATTGGGATACGCCCATCCTCTGCATCCATGGTGAGAAGGACTACCGTATTAATGCCACACAAGGCATGTCGGCCTTTAATGCCGCCCGCATGAAGGGCATTCCCGCCGAGCTGCTCATCTTCCCCGATGAGAACCACTGGGTGCTGAAACCCCAGAACGGTGTGCTCTGGCAACGGACCTTCTTCAATTGGCTCGACCGCTGGCTGAAGTAAATAATTGAAAGTAATTAAATAAAAAAGATAATGACTCAAGCTATTCAAAAGACTCTGCGCGACTCCGCCGGTATGCGGTGGACCGCTCTGCTGCTGCTCGCTTTGGCGATGTTCTGCAGCTACATCTTCATGGACATCCTCTCACCCATCAAGGACCTGATGCAGGAAACCCGCGGCTGGGACTCTACCGCCTTCGGTACGATGCAGGGCTCAGAGGTATTCCTCAACGTGTTCGTGTTCTTCCTCATCTTCGCCGGTATCATCCTCGACAAGATGGGCGTTCGTTTTACCGCCGTGCTGTCGGCAGCCGTGATGCTCATCGGTGCCTGTGTGAAATGGTATGCTGTGAGCGAGAGTTTTATGGGAAGCGGACTTGAGACATGGTTCACCAACAACCTGAACTACATCCCCGTATTTGACGAACTCGGCGTATCACCCTTCTACGAGGGCATGCCCGCCTCCGCCAAGTTTGCTGCCTGTGGCTTTATGATCTTCGGCTGTGGCTGTGAGATGGCAGGTATCACGGTATCAAGAGGAATCGTGAAGTGGTTCAAGGGTCGTGAGATGGCACTCGCCATGGGCTCTGAGATGGCACTTGCCCGTCTTGGCGTGGCTACCTGTATGATTTTCTCGCCCTTCTTCGCCCGTCTGGGTGGCGAGATCTCTGTTACTCGTAGCGTCGCCTTCGGTGTCGTGCTGATGTGTATTGCCTTGATTATGACGATTGTCTATTTCTTCATGGATCAGAAGCTCGACAGTCAGACTGGTGAGGCTGAAGAAAAAGACGACCCATTCAAAGTCAGCGATATCGGTAAAATCCTCAGCGACAGCGGTTTCTGGATTGTCGCCCTGCTCTGCGTACTCTACTATTCAGCCATCTTCCCCTTCCAAAAGTATGCCGTGAATATGCTGCAGTGCAACCTCACCCTGACACCTCCCGATGCTGATTCGTTCTGGGCTCAGCCTGACGTGACTATCGTGCAGTATATCATCATGCTGATTGTGGCAGCAGCAGGTTTCGCCTCTAACTTCCAGAAGAAAGCCAATCTGAAATATGGTCTGTTAGGTCTCTCGATCGTGGCCCTCGTCACCTATTGCTACATGGGCTATATGCGCCAGTCGGCAGAGTCGATCTTCGCCGTATTCCCACTGTTGGCCGTGCTCATCACCCCGATCCTCGGCTCCTACCTCGACCATCATGGCAAGGCCGCCTCGATGCTTGTGCTTGGTTCGCTGCTCCTTATCGGTTGTCACCTGACCTTCGCCTTCATCCTGCCCATGTTCAAGGGAAATGCCATCGGTGGCATCGTCATCGCCTACGCCACGATTCTCGTGTTGGGCGCCTCGTTCTCACTGGTACCCGCTTCGCTCTGGCCCTCAGTGCCTAAGCTCGTCGATGCCAAGGTCATCGGTTCTGCCTATGCCCTGATTTTCTGGATTCAGAACATCGGTCTGTGGCTCTTCCCGCTGCTCATTGGCAAGGTGCTCGACAAGACGAACCCCGGTGTCACCGATCCGACGCAGTTCGACTATACAGCTCCGTTGGTGATGCTCGCCTGTCTGGGTGTTGCTGCCCTCATTCTCGGCTTCGTGCTGAAAGTCGTCGACCGCAAGAAAGGCATTGGTCTTGAACTCCCAAATATTCAAGAGTAAGAAATAAACAAATCAATTATTTAAAGGAAACAAATTAGAGCAAATTAGAACAAATTCTTTCCACAAATGGGAATAAATCAGTATCAGTTTATAATTAATTATTAGTTATAATTAGTGGATAAAATTAGTGATAATTAGTGCCAATTCGTTTCAGATAAAATAATTCGTAAAATGAAAATTGGTTTCGACAACGAGAAATATCTCAAGATACAGTCTGAGCACATCCGTGAGCGCATTGCACAGTTCGATGGCAAGCTCTATATGGAACTCGGCGGCAAACTCTTCGACGATCATCATGCCTCGCGCGTACTCCCTGGTTTCAAACCCGACTCCAAGCTCCGCATGCTCGGACAACTCCGCGACAGTATCGAAATTCTGATTGTCATCAGTGCTAACGATATCGAGAAGAATAAAGTCCGTGCGGATTTAGGCATCACCTATGATGAGGACGTGCTTCGCCTGCGTGACGAGTTTATCAGACGCGATTTCATGGTGGGCTCTGTCGTCATCACCCACTACAACGGACAGCAGGCAGCCGACCAGTTCCGTCATCGACTGAGTCGCGAAGGTATCAAATCGTATATCCACTATCCCATCGACGGCTATCCCCATAACGTGGAGTTGATTGCCTCTGACGAAGGCTTTGGCAAAAACGACTACGTAGAAACCTCCCGCCCGCTGGTTATTGTAACAGCTCCAGGACCCGGAAGTGGTAAGATGGCCACTTGTCTCTCTCAGCTTTACAACGAGAACAAACGTGGCATCCGCGCCGGTTACGCCAAGTTCGAGACGTTCCCCGTATGGAATCTGCCGCTGAAACATCCTGTGAACATCGCCTATGAGGCTGCTACCGCCGACCTCAACGATGTAAACATGATCGACCCCTTCCATCTGGAGGCCTATGGCAAGACTGCCATCAACTACAATCGTGACGTTGAGATCTTCCCGGTGCTGAATGCACTCTTCGAGGGTATCTATGGTGAGAATCCATATAAGTCGCCTACAGACATGGGCGTTAACATGATAGGTTTCTGCATCTGTGATGATGAAGTTTGTTGTCAGGCCAGCCGTGATGAGATCATCCGCCGCTTCTATGCAGCCACCAATAAGATGGCCGACGGTGCTGATAACGAGAGTGAAGTCAACAAAATCCGTCTACTCTTCAACCAAGCCAAGATCTCTACTGCTACTCGTAAGGTAACAGTAGCGGCCTATGAGAAGAAGATTGAGAGTGGTCAGACAGCTGCTGCCATCGAGCTCGAAGACGGTACTATCATCACCGCAAAGTCGTCACCTCTTCTGGGATGCAGTGCCGCTCTTCTCATCAATGCCATGAAATATCTGGCAGGCATCGATCATGAGGCAAAACTCATTCCACAGAGTCTGATAGAGCCTGTTCAGAAGACAAAGATTGAATACCTGGGTGGTAAGAACCCACGATTGCATACCGATGAAGTGCTCGTGGCCCTCTCCGTACTCTCACAGAATGATGAGAACTGTCGCAAGGCCCTTGAACAACTACCCCTACTTCGCGACTGTCAGGTGCATACCACCGTCATGCTCAGTGAAGTAGACCGTAAGATCTTCAAAAAACTGGGCTGCGGTTTGACCTGCGATCCTGTTAGGAAGATCTGATAAGTAGTGATGAACAATCAGAGTAATCTGAATACTCTGAGCACTCTGAAAAGGCTCAACGATTCTCCCGTCGCAAGATGGACAGTGCTCTTCATCGTGGCTACTGCCATGATGATGGGCTATTTCGTCAACGATGTGATGTCGCCTCTGGAGACGTTGTTGGAGATGCCTCGCAGTCAAGGTGGTTTGGGTTGGACACCCTCTGACTATGGTTTCTTCTCCGGAGCCGGCAGTTTTATCAATGTCTTCCTGCTCATGCTCTTCTTCTCGGGGATTATCCTCGACAAGATGGGCATCCGTTTCACCGGCACCCTCGCCTGTTCGCTCATGGTGCTTGGCACCCTCATCAAGTACTATGCCGTCACTCATGACTTCGGTGGTGGGGCGATTTCCTTCTTCGGAACCCATCTACCCACCTCTGCTGCTTGGGCATCCTTCGGTTTTGCCATCTTCGGTGTCGGCTATGAGATGACGGGCATTACCGTTTCGAAGGCGATGGTACGATGGTTTACGGGACACGAATTGGCACTTGCCATGGGCCTTCAATTAGCCATGGCCCGTTTTGGTACAGCAGCAGCCCTCAGCATCTCTGCCCCCATCGCCCGTCACTACACACTCTCTGCCCCGCTGCTTGTTGCATTGGCATTTCTCATCATCGGGCTGCTGGCATTTCTAGTTTTCTGCGTGATGGATCGCAGGATGGATATTTCTAGCCAGGCTAGCCGGACTAGCCAAACTAGCCAGACTAGTATGACTAGTGAGAGTAGCTCTGACGATGAGTTTCGTTTTTCAGATATCGGCATCACACTTAGGAATCCGGGGTTCTGGCTCATTACAATTTTCTGCGTGCTTTTCTATTCGGCAGTATCGCCTTTCCTGAAGTTCTCCACAAAACTGATGGTAATGAAATACGGTGTCGATCCCGACCTTGCAGGTTTCTTCTCGTCGATTGCCCCCTTCGGAACCATCCTGATGACGCCCCTTTTTGGTCTCATCTATGACAAATACGGTAAAGGCGTGACCCTCGTTATCACCGGTGCCCTGATGCTCACCGCCGTCCATTTCGGATTCTCGATGCCCATACACAGCAGCACTATTGCCATCGCCTTGATGGTCGTGCTCAGTATCGGCTACTCTTTGGCCCCTGCCGCCCTCTGGCCTTGCGTGCCGAAGATCATCCCCCTGAAATGTCTGGGAACGGCTTACTCCATGATCTTCTTTATCCAGAACTTCGGACGCGCCATCATCCCCATGTGTGTAGGCAAGGCCAATGAGACCGATCCCTCCTACACCACCTCCATGCTCATTTTCGGCTTTACCGCCCTTGGCGCCGCCCTTACCGCCTTTGCTATGCTTTATGTAGACCGTCAGAAATCCTACGGTCTCCAACTTCCGAATATCAAGAAGTGATTTTACTTTTTTAGTCGGACGACAAGCGGCAGATGGTCGCTGTAACCAGGCTGATAGCGCATGCCGTTGTATGTACGGCGGGGACGATAGCCGCCATAGAGTTTCTCGTCTTCAAGGAGGAACTTCGGTGCATGGATACGGGCACTTTCCACCTTATTATATATATTAGGGCTGGCGAGGATATGGTCAATGCTCTCCCACTCGCCCTTGTAGCGATAAGTGCCTCGGACCCCATTCTGTCCCTTTGCCTCTTTCGTAAGATTACGAATACTATGTTGGCAGATCTGTTGGAGGACAGGACTATCAGGCCCATCGTTGAAATCACCGGCAATCAGTATCTGAGCATCGGATGAAAGGCGCTGAATAGAATCGAGAGACTGACAAAGGCGATCAGCCACCGCTTTGCGGAACGGACGGCTATAGCGTTCACCACCATAGCGACTGGGCATATGAACGACAAAGATATGCAGCGTGTCGGCAGTGATTGTCGCACCACAGGCATAGAGGATATCACGCGTGGGACGCATGTCCTCTACCGGATTCACACTTATGGAATAGCTACGGATGGGAGCAAAAGAGAAAGGCGAATAGAGCAATGCCACATCGATGCCACGTAGATCGGGTGAGGATGTCATCAGGTATTCATAGCCGGCATTGCGCAAGAGCGAACGCTTCGTCAGGTCATGGAGCACACTATCGTTCTCTACCTCACAAAGGGCTATCAGGTCAGGGATACCCTCATCAGATGTTGATAATAGCTCCTGGGCAATGTTGTTCAGTTTACGCCAATAACGTTTCTTCGTCCAATGGCGTGTCGCCTCAGGAAGGTATTCCGCATCGTCTTTTCCCTCATCGTCATGATAATCGAAGAGGTTCTCGCAGTTAAGCTCGACAAAGGTCAACGATTGCGCAGAGACGGAACTAACTGCAAAAAACAGGAGGAAGAGGAAAAAGTTATTTCGCATTCCGCTTGATCTTCCAGCCGATGGAGGCAATAATGATACTCATCAACGGCGAGAGATAATTGAAGAAACAGTAAGGCAGATAGGTCAGTGTAGCGACGCCCAGAACGGTGCTCTGCGTAAGACCACAGGTATTCCAAGGTACCAAAACAGAGGTGACTGTAGCACCATCCTCACAGCTTCTACTCAGCAGCCTCGGTTCATAGCCCCTTTCACGAAACGTGTCCTTGAACATCGAACTGGAGAGCATAATCGACAGATACTGATCCGCCATGGCGATATTACAGAAGAGGGCTGTGCCTACCGTAGAGGCCACAAGTGATGCCGTACCACGGACAAATCTCAGCACCAGTCGCATCAGATCCTGCAACTGTCCGGTAGCCGTCAGGGCACCACCAAATGTCTGCGCACAGATAATCAGCCAGATGGTTGGCATCATACCCGCCATACCACTGGTATGCACCAGTTCGTTGAGCACAGGAATACCCGTTTCGATGTCGGTGCTGCCGTAGCATACCTGCATCATACCTTTGTATTGTGTGAGCAGTCCCCCATCTGCTTCACCAGAAATCTGATGGACCAATTGCGGCTGCACCAACAGAGCAACAACCACTGCCAGAAGTATTGCCAAGAAGAGTACCACCATCGACGGCCAGCGACGAGCAATCATCACGCCCGTCAGAACCGGCACCAGCAAAAGCCATGGAGAAATGACAAACGTATGTTGCAGTCCCTCCATGAATTCCGCCACGTTGCCATGCCCTGATATATTCATCGTCAGTCCGGCAATCAGGAAGATGGTCAGGGAGATGCAGAACGTTGGCACCGTGGTATAAAGCATATAACGAATATGCGTAAAGAGCGGTGTGCCTGACACACTCGATGCCAGGACCGTTGTATCTGACAAGGGTGAGAGTTTGTCACCGAAGTAGGCCCCTGTAATAATCGAGCCTGCAATCCAACCGTCATCGAAGCCATGGGCCTTGCCAATACCCATCAGCGCCAGTCCAATCGTTGCGACCGTTGTCCATGAGGAGCCGATCATCAGACTGACCAGTGCACAAAGGATACTGCTGCTCACGAGGAACACCTCCGGACGAATGATCTGCATGCCATAATAGATCATTGTTGGCACAATACCCGATACCATCCATGTGCCACCGATAGCACCTATCAATAGAAGGATAATGATGGCTGGCGTGCAACTGGCAATCTTCGCAGTAATCTCCTTTTCAAGATTCTCCCATTCCAGGCGTTTCGAGAAATGACCGATGAGCACACTAACTGCCGAGGCCACCAACAACGATACCTGTGAGGCACCATCCAATGTTGCGTTGCCAAACACGGCAACGCAACATGTAATCAGTACGATCAGTACCAGGAATGGGACAAAAGACACTTTGATCTTTGAACTTTAAACTTTTAACTTTAGCAGACCTTCTCGAGTCGTTTCATGATGGAGAACATAAAGACTGCTGAGATCAGGCAGAGGGCGATAAAGACACTCCAAACTGCCCAGAGCGGAATATTACCCCAAAGATAGCCGCCTACGCCCACCAGTTTATTACCAATGGCAGTAGCCACGAACCAGCCACCCATCATCAGACCCTTGTACTTCGGGGGAGCCACCTTCGACACGAAGGAGATGCCCATCGGCGAGAGCAATAACTCGGCGAAGGTAAGGATAAGATAGGTATAGATCAGCAACTGCGGCGTGACATCAGCCATATGGACAGCTACCGGCTCACCATCGGCACCCATCGTAGTCTGCGGCATCGGCAGTCCGAATGAGGCGACAGCCATCAGGCAGTAGGCAAGACCAGCTACCACCATACCATAGGCAATCTTTCGCGGCGCAGAGGGTTCCTTGCCTTTAGCGGCTAACGAACCGAAGATAGCCAACGACACAGGTGTCAGAGCCACCACATAGAAGGGGTTGAACTGCTGGAAAATCGGAGCCGAGACAGCCACGATCTGACCCGTTGTAGCATCGTATTGGAAGAACAGGAAGGCTACAGCAATCACGATAACTGCAAAAGAGATGGCCTTGCCCTTCTGCGTCTTGCTCTGGAATAATGAGAACAGGGCATAGACGATGAAGATAATGGCTACGAGGTTCCACACATTGAAAGCCATACTCTCGATACCCTCAGAGGTCTTGGCGGTAAACTCGTCGGCGAAGTAAGTCAGCGACAGACCATTCTGATGGAACGCCATCCAGAAGAAGATGACCACAGCGAAGACAAGGCAGAGAGCGACGATGCGCTGCGAGGTCTCTTCTTTTGACAGTTCCTCGACCTCGGCCTTCACGCCTTCCTTCTTCTTGCCTCCCTCCACATGGCGGAAGGTGCCACGGAAGATGTAGTAGATGGCGATGGACAGGATAAGTGAGGCACAGGCCACGGCAAAGGCAAAGTGATATGAGTCGTTGACACTGGTACCAAGGTTCTGCTGAGCCCACTCCATAATGCGGACAGCAGCTGTTGGCGCAAATAGGGCGCCGATATTAATGGCCATGTAGAAGATGGAGAAACCTGCATCGCGCTTGTCGGCATACTGCGGTTCGTTATAGAGATCGCCCACCATTACCTGTAGGTTACCTTTGAAGAGACCCGTGCCCAGACCGATGAGAACCAGGGCAGCCAACATCACAACGAGTGCCAGGGTATCGCCACCAAGAGGTACGGAGAGTAACAGATAGCCGGCAAACATTATGAGGATACCAATGGTAACCATCCGACCAAAGCCGAACCTGTCAGCCAGCCAGCCGCCTACGATAGGGAGAAAATACACGAGCATGAGGAAATCACTGTAGATTTCTCCTGCCCAACCAGCATCGAGTCCGTAGTTGGCACGGAGGAACAATGCGAAAACTGCGAGCATCGTGTAATAACCGAAGCGCTCGCCGGTGTTGGCCAATGCCAACGCGAATAAACCTTTAGGTTGTCCTTCAAACATAATTATTTAATTTTAGAGTCTTTGGTTCTGATAATATCAAAGAGATATGTGAACTTGATCACGATATCGCCGAAGTTGGATCGTGCAAAGTAATCACGCTTCGAAGAGCCGTAGATATTTCCCAATCCGAAGTAGTAGCGACCTTCGACGAGGAAATGACCCAGTTTGCGATGACTGAACTCCAGGCCTGCACCGGCAGCAATACCATAGTCGAAGGTGTTCTCAACCGCCATCGAGTCCTGTGCCACAACGTCGGAAACACGACTGGTCTGATACTTATAGTCCGGATTCGGCGTATCGCGGGGACCAGGATTGAAATCGGACTGATGCACGTCGAAATTGGTATCGGTCGACTCGCTGAGAAGGAAGCCCACCTGTGGACCAATCTGGAAGAAGGCCTGAAAGCCTTTCCGCTCACGTCCCCACCCCATTCGGGCAAAGACAGGAATCTGAACATAATTCATCTTACGGGCATATCTCAGCGTCTGTGAAGGGTCGTTATGCATGACAACCGGCTGGTCATCGAAATCAAGGATATCCTCCTGCCAACCCATCTGTGTGAGATTCACCTCACCCACCACGGCACAGATACTCTTGAAATATTTCTCACAGGTATAACGGGCTGAGAAGCCAACTGTCATACCCCCTAATAGTCCTTGGGGCACCTTTGGCACAAAGGCAATGTTACTCATGGAATAGCCGCCATTAAAGCCGACAGCAAAATCCGTGCGATATTCTCCTACCTGAGCAAAGGAAGTGAAGAGTGAAGAGTGAAGAGTGAAGAGTATCGTCAGTAACACTCTCACCGTCCACATTCTCTTCGCCCTTTCAGCGGCAGCATATTTTTCACTTTTCATTTTTCACTTTTCACTTCAAAACTTAATTGACTCCACCCTATGCTCTGGTGTATAATGCACGAAGAGCAGACTGTGATTCTGCAAACCGCCATTACCCATTCTCTCGAACACCAGAGGTGTCTGAACCGGCTGATATCCGAACATGCCTGCTGCACCGTTGAACGACTTACCATATTTATGGAGTCCTCTCAGGAAGAAATAAGCATGGTCGAAGCCTGTCAGTGCAAAGCGTGGAAGGGCATTCTGCATATCGGTATGGAAATTCCAACGATACTTCTGCTCCAGACGAGCCGTCTGCGATGACAAAGGATTGTAATGGAACGCAGAGGGGATGTAGGTGTTGTATTTGTAGAAGTTCTCAAGATGTGTACGGGTGTACATCAGCCATTCGGTATAACCGAACATGGTGATATTGAGATTCGGCAGGTTAAACTTCAGACCATTGATCTTAGCAAAGGCCACACCCAACTCCGGGGAGCGTGCAGAATTAAGGATAACGATATTCGGCTTGGTCTGACTGAAAGCCTTTGAGAAGGCATCCTCTGAGGATTTCAGGTTTGTGACATGATATTCTATCTGCCGGTTCTCCAACTGACGACGCAGACCGAAGGTGAAGTTCCCTTTCTTACTCGTCGAGTCATTACAGTCGATAAAGACGGGATGATAACCACTAAACCGCTCCAGGAAACGGGCAATCGTAGCATCATTGAGGTTAGTCGGTGACTGCCATATCTGGAAGATATTCCGGTTCGTCAACAATTGGGGTGCACTGATAGAGAATGGAATGACCAGGCGGATGTCGTGAGCCATGACGAAATCCGACAAGGCATCCATCTGTTTTGAGTACAACGGACCGAAGATAATATCGCACGCTGCAGCAGCCTTATCGGCTAAGACTGTTGAGATATTGCCGTCCTCAGGTGTATTCCAGGCATGCAGGTCAACTGATATTCCCAGTTTCTTCACACTGTCGCAAGCCATCAGGATGCCCCGATAATACTCCACCATTCGTCGACCGTCGCCATTGATATTGTGCAAAGGCAGCATCACGCCGACACGGATGGCCCGATTGCGAACATCATCGGCAGATGAACTGACGGCTGACGATGTTTCCGGAGCCTGAACGGTAGGTGTAGGAGCTACCACGACAGGAGCCGTTCCTTTCGCATACGGGATACGAATCACATCACCTTTCTTGAGTTCATATTCAGGCTGTCTCATCTCGGGATTGGCCTGAATCAACTCTTCAATCTGAATGTCATATTGTCTGGCGATGCCGAAAATCGTTTCCTTACGCTTCACTTTGTGAAGTCCTCTGATCTGTTCCGACACCTGGGCAATAGCCATATCCGTAGAAAAAAGAATGGCTAAACAGATTATTGCGTATCTTATCAATCGAGTCATAAGTTCAAATAATTACATTTTACCGTGCAAAAGTACAAAAATATTGTGAACCAACGGCCATGAAATTGTTAAAATGAGTAATAAGGGACAAGGAATTATGAATTATTTAGTATCTTTGCACTCAAAACAAGTAAAATGAGAACAATAAAAACCCTCATATTGTCATTTATGGCACTGATAGCCATGTCGGCGCAAGCTCAGGAAGTGGCAGACAATGACAGTGTCGCTTCGGACAGTACCGTAGTGCTGACGAGCCAGTTGATCATGCCCAACGCCTTTTCGCCTAATAACGACCGGATCAACGATATTTACAAGGTTAAGGAATACCAGAACATTGTGGAATTCCGCGCCACCATCTTCAACCGTTGGGGGCAGAAACTCTATGAATGGACCAATATTGAGGGTGGATGGGATGGCAAATACCGTGGGCAGGATGTCAAGCAGGGTACATACTTCGTACAGGTCAAGGCCCGTGGCGCAGATGGTCAGACCTACAACATCCGTAAAGACGTCAACCTGCTTCGTGGCTATACCGAAGGCACCTCTATCACCCAGTAACCAGACATGAACAGGGAAGACGAAAAGATCTGTGTCTACGGAGCGCGCGTACATAATCTTAAGAATATTGACGTCGTCATTCCGCGAAACACATTGACGGTAATGACTGGCCTCAGCGGCTCAGGCAAATCCTCTCTGGCATTCGACACGATCTTTGCCGAAGGCCAAAGACGTTATATTGAGACCTTCTCAGCCTATGCCCGCAATTTCTTAGGGGGAATGGAACGGCCTGATGTCGATAAGATAACAGGTCTCTCTCCCGTCATCAGCATCGAACAGAAGACCACCAACCGTAATCCCCGCTCCACCGTAGGAACGACGACAGAGATCTACGACTATCTGCGTCTGCTCTACGCCCGTGCCGGAAAGGCATACAGCTATATGACGGGCGAAGAGATGGTAAAATATACCGAGGAGAAGGTGATTGACATGATTCTGCACGACTATCAGGGGAAAAAGATCTTTATTCTTGCCCCATTAGTACGCAGTCGTAAGGGCCACTACCGTGAACTCTTCGAATCTATGCGACGCAAGGGTTATCTGAACATTCGTGTGGACGGAGAAATCAAGGAAATCGTCAGAAGCATGAAGGTTGACCGCTATAAGAACCACGACATTGAGGTGGTCATCGACAAATTAGAGGTGCGAGGTGAGAGAGACGATTCCCAAAGCGAACGTTTCAGGCGTTCCATACAGATTGCCATGAAACAGGGCGAAGGCCTTATCATGATTCTCGACAAGGACACCAATGCCGTCAAGTATTTCTCCAAACGACTGATGTGTCCCACGACAGGTATCAGTTACAGTGACCCTGCCCCCAACAATTTCTCATTCAATTCTCCCCAAGGTGCCTGTCCGCACTGCAAGGGATTGGGCACCATCAACGAGATCGACCTGAAGAAAGTCATCCCTGATAACAAAGTCAGCATCTATGAAGGTGGTATCGCCCCCTTGGGTAAATACAAGAACCAGATGATCTTCTGGCAGATTGGCGCTTTGCTGAAGAAATACGATTGTGATTTGAAGACGCCCATCGAGGAGATCCCTGAGGAGGCGATGACCGAAATCCTCTATGGCTCTTTGGAAAATGTTCGGATTGAAAAGGAACTGGTACATACCACCAGCGACTACTTTGTCAGTTTCGACGGTATTATCAAATACCTGCGAAATGTCATGGAAAATGACGAATCGACATCTGGCCAGAAATGGGCAGATCAGTTCCTGGCAGAATGCGAATGTCCCGAATGCCACGGGCAGCGACTTAACCGTGAGGCCCTCTCCTACCGTATCTGGGACAAGAACATTTCCGAACTGGCCGCTATGGATATCAGCGAACTGCGCGAATGGCTCGATCAGGTTGAAGACCATCTGGATCACCAACAACTGCAGATTGCCCATGAGATCCTCAAGGAGATCAGAACCAGATTGGATTTCCTGCTCGAAGTCGGATTAGACTATTTGGCTCTCAACCGCCAGTCAGCTTCCCTCTCCGGGGGCGAAAGCCAACGTATCCGACTGGCCACCCAGATCGGGTCACAACTTGTCAACGTGCTCTATATCCTTGACGAGCCCAGTATCGGACTCCACCAGCGCGACAACGAACGACTGATTCATTCCCTCAAGGAGCTCCGTGATTTGGGTAACACGGTTATTGTTGTGGAGCATGATCAGGACATGATGCTCAATGCCGATTACATCGTTGACATCGGTCCTCGCGCTGGCAGAAAGGGAGGCGAAGTTGTCTTTCAAGGAACACCGAAAGAGATTCTCAAAACAAACTCGGTTACAGCCAGTTATCTTAACGGAACATTATCCATTCCAATTCCTCAGAAACGGAGGAAAGGCAATGGACACAACCTCATCATCAAGGGCGCTTCCGGCAATAACCTCAAACATATAGATGCCATTTTCCCACTCGGCAAACTCATCGTCATCACAGGCGTCAGTGGCAGTGGAAAGTCAACCCTTGTCAACGAAACCCTGCAACCTATCCTCTCGCAGCATTTCTACCGTTCCCTCAAAAGGCCCATGCCCTACGACAGCATCGAAGGCCTGGAACATATTGACAAGGTGGTCAACGTCGACCAGTCGCCTTTAGGCCGAACCCCCAGAAGCAACCCGGCCACCTACACGGGTGTCTTCAGCGATATCCGTACGCTGTTCGTCAATCTCCCCGAAGCCAAGATCCGAGGCTATAAACCTGGTCGTTTCTCCTTTAATGTAAAAGGTGGTCGTTGTGAAACCTGTGGTGGCAATGGTTATAAAACCATCGAGATGAATTTCCTGCCCGACATTCAGGTTCCTTGTGAGGTCTGTCATGGCAAACGATACAATCGTGAGACTTTAGAGGTCAGGTATAAAGGCAAATCCATCGCCGATATCCTTGACATGACAATCAATCAGGCTGTTGATTTTTTTGAAAATGTACCAGACATCCTTCGGAAGATCAAAACCATTCAAGATGTAGGACTGGGCTATATCAAACTTGGCCAGCCTTCCACCACCCTTTCTGGTGGCGAAAGCCAGCGAGTAAAACTGGCCACCGAACTGTCAAAGCGAGATACGGGTAAGACACTCTATATCTTAGACGAGCCTACGACAGGTCTCCACTTCGAGGACATTCGCATCCTGATGGATGTCCTCCAAAAACTTGTTGACCGTGGTAATACCGTTATCATTATCGAACACAACCTTGACGTCATCAAATTGGCAGATCATATCATCGACATGGGACCGGAAGGCGGTCGCAAGGGAGGAACCATCCTTGTAACAGGCACACCAGAGGAAGTGGCTAAAAAAGGCATTGGCTACACGGCCAAGTTCCTGAAGCAAATATTCAAATAAGGAATAAAAGTGTTCGAAATAGGAACAACCCCTATTTCTGTGGTATATTTCTTTGGATCTGCAAACCGTTATTGAAAAAAACTACCGATATTTGCAGTATGAATGACAATCCAAAAATCAGCAAACCATACATTGGCTTGACAGACTATAACCATCAGGAGCCCGATTACTCTGACGGAGAATTGGCGATCATCAATCAATTGATGTTCAGTTCCCGGATGCATGCCACCCAAATCGACATGGTTTTCATTGTCTTTTGTTGCCAAGGAGAACTGAAGTTTGAGATGGATGGTTCAGAGTACACCATTTCTAAAGATGATGTATTTGTCGGCTATCCGAACGCCATGTACAATCATTTCGAGGCCTCTTACGACTTGAAGTGTCGTTTGTTATGCCTGACGAAATCACTTCTGCAGGAAATGCTCTATCCCAAACAAGGGATCTGGAACAGGACGCTCTTCCTGAAAAAGCATTATATCATCCACCTGTCTGAACAGGAGGTTATCATGCAAAACTGCATGAACACAGTACTTGCGCACAATCTGAAAAGCAATAAGACGACCTTCCGAAAAGAAATCCTACATTCACTCGTTCGCTGCATCATATTTGAACTTTGCCGCACGCTAAGTACCTTAGTACAGTCAGAGAACACCCTGGAGACGAACCAGAAGAAAATCTTATTCGACCGTTTCATCTCCTATATGACATCGTGTGAGATCAAGAAACAGCCACTCTCCTTCTATGCCGATAAGCTCTGCGTCTCCACTCGCTACCTTACGATGGTCTGCAGGGAAATCAGTGGCAGAACGGCCTACGACTGGATTCGTGACTATGTACAGAATGATGTCCGTTTCTATCTGTTACACACCAATCTGTCCATCAAGGAGATTGCCGTGAAATTAGGGTTCTGCAACCTGTCTTTCTTTGGCAAATATGTCCGTGAGAATTTAGGAAAATCGCCATCAGATTTCAGAAGACAGCTAAAAGACGATTAGAAATTTCACAAATTATTTGGCGGAATTCGAAAAAATGCATACTTTTGCATCATGAAAATAGTTTAATCATGATGAAAAAGGTATTATTCTTATTTGTGAACCTGCTCTTCTGCTGCACCTTTATCCATGCACAGGACGTCAAGAAGAGCGACCTACAACAAAAGGCCGAGGCTGTAGATCCTCAGAAGAACATCGCATCAGCCCGCTCTTTGTATATCCACGCCTTCAACGATTATGTCAATAAGGGGCAGATACGTCAGGGTGTAGAGTGTGCCGTCAAGGCAACGGCCCTGTATTACAAGGAGAATTTCTGGAAAGAAGCCTTCGATCTGCTGCGTCGTGCCGATCAGGCCGTCTCTGCCAGCAAGCTCCCCGTTAGCGAGAGAGCCGCAGCACATTATCTGTGCACCAAGGAGCGTATACAGATGTACATGAAGCTCAGAAAGAGTCAAAGCGTCAAGGACCAACTGAACCTCATGGAGAGTCAGGCGAGTCAGACTGACGATGAAACCATAAAAAACGACCTGCTCTACAACAAGGCCATCTATTACTATACATTCGGCATGAACGCACAGGGAAATGCCGTTTTCAAGGAGATGGCCGACAAATTGACTTCGTCGAAGGAGTTCGACAAGGTCGATGAGGTCTATCAGACGTTGATTGCCAATGGGCGCAAGAGCAACAATGCCAATATGGTGGCCCAGTCATACAGCAACTATCTTGCCTGGAAAGATTCTACCAGTGCTATCAAGCATGCAGACGAGATTGCCGCCTTGAAAAAGCAGATTGCCGAGAATGAAACCGCCATTGAAGAGCGCGACAGCTCACTCACCACACGCTGGATAATCATCGTGGGCCTTGGCATCCTGGCTGCCGCCCTCGCAGCAGCCCTGATCGTAGGCGCCATCATCCTGATGCGCTTTATCTTCCTGACCCGTAAGCAGAAGAAGGTCATCAAACTGGCCAACGAGAGTAACGCGCTGAAGGCTAAGTTCATCAGCAATATCTCAGCCCAATTAGAACCCACCTTCAAGAAGCTTGACAGCCGTCAGCCGGAGGTCAAAGCCCTGCTCGACTTCTCCAATCATATCCAGACACTGTCAGAACTGGAGAACACGCCCGATGATGCTATCCAACTGGAAGACACGCAGGTTCAGCCATTCTGCGAAGGACTGATGGACGAGATCCGAGACAAGGTAAAGAGCAATGTCAACCTGACGGTGAATGCCCAGAAGATGAGTGCACCTCTTTATAAGGAATATGTCACCCACATTCTGCGACATCTCTTAGAGAATGCAGCAGACTATACGCCCGAAGGCGGCAACATCCACTTGGAATTTAAGAAGCGTGGCCCTCACTCTTACCAGTTCCTGGTATCCGACACCGGTTGTGGCATCGCAGAAGAGCGACGCGAAGATGTGTTCAAGCCCTTCCTCGAAATCCACGACCTCACCGAAGGCGACGGTCTGGGACTGCCCATCTGTAAGCAGATGGCCCTGAAGATGAACGGCGACCTCGAGATTGATCCCCAATTCACCAAGGGCACCCGCTTCATCCTCGACCTGCATTCATAGGACGTCATGAAACGTGCCGTCGTCATAGGAGCCTCATCCGGCATCGGAAAAGAAGTCGCTAAACTTCTGATAAAAGATGGTTGGACGGTGGGTGTGGCTGCCAGAAGAGTAGACATGCTCAAAGAACTGTCTGCAACCGCTACTGAACAGATTGACGTAACGAAAGAAGATGCTACTGAGCGGCTGCAGACACTCATCGGCCAATTAGGTGGTATGGACTTGTTTTTCTATGCCTCTGGCATTGGGAAGCAGAACCGTGAATTGGAAGAGGCCATCGAACTGGCGACGATGCAGACCAACGGCCTTGGTTTTACGCGAATGATTGGCGAAGCCTATCGCTATTTCGCCAAACAGGGTTGCGGACATATTGCAGCCATCACCTCAATAGCCGGCACGAAAGGCCTTGGTCCTGCACCAAGTTACTCAGCCACCAAAGCCATGCAGAATGTTTATCTGCAAGCTTTGGAACAGCAAGCCAAGTCACGGGGCTTGAAAATCCACTTCACCGACATCCGTCCTGGCTTTGTCGACACGGCCCTTCTCAGCGGTGATTTCCATTACCCGATGATGCTCAAACCTGAGAAAGTCGCCAAAGAGATCATCACCGCCATCAACCGCCACCAGCACATCAGAGTCATCGACTGGAAGTATCGCCTCCTGACCGCCCTCTGGCGCAGAATTCCCAAATGCCTCTGGCGACACATACGCCTATAAATAATAAGGTAGGCCCTTTGACAGGCTCTGAAATATCAATGACTCTTTGAGATTCGTTTGGTCACGCCGATGGCACCGGCAGGACAGACGAGGCGGCAGAGGTGACAGCCGACGCACTTGGTGCCTACCAGACGAGGACGACGGGTCTCGTGGTCAAAGACGATGGCCTGATGACCGCCGTCGCTACACGACACCTCACAGCGACCACAGCCAATACATAGTTCCTTGTCGAACTTGGGATAGATGATTGTATCGCGATCCAGATGGTCGGGTTTCAGGAACTTCGGCAGCTGCTCGCCAACAAGTTCTTTCAACTCGCTGATACCACGCTTGGCCATATAGCGCTGCAGGCCGAGAATAAGGTCGTCGATGATGCGATAGCCATATTGCATGACGGCGGTGCACACCTGCACATTGCTGCAGCCCAGTTGGATGAACTCCAAGGCATCGCGCCACGTCTCGATACCGCCGATACCGCTTAACTCTAACTTTGAACTTTGAACATTAATGTTTGAGCTTTTTGACAACTCTGATAATTCCAAAATATAGCGCAGGGCGATGGGTCTGACGGCGCGGCCAGAATAGCCCGAGATGGTGCGCTGCCCGGCCACCTCTGCATCGGCATCCATTGTCACCGACTTGATGGTATTAATGGCCGAAATCGCATCGGCTCCCGCCTCTACACAGGCAGCGGCAGGCTCCGCGATATGGGTGATATTGGGCGTCATCTTCGGAATGACAGGAATCTTCACGCTATTTTTGACACAGGCGGTATAGGTCTTCACCAGCTCAGGACTCTGTCCCACGTCGCTGCCCATGCCCTCATGCTTCATCTGCGGACACGAAAAGTTCAGCTCCACAGCATCGCAGCCAGCCTCTTCGGCCATCTTCGCCAGTTTGATCCACTCTTCCTCGGTCTGTCCCATAATGGAAGCAACGACCACCTTCGAGGGGTAGTTCTTTTTCAGGTCGTGCAGGATGCAGAAGTCCTTCTCCACAGGATTCTCGCTCAGTTGCTCCATATTACGGAAACCATAGAAGTCGCCGTGGGTGGCATTGTTGTGCATGGCGTCGAAGCGGGGCGACACTTCCTTGATCTCCTGCAGGCAGATGGTCTTAAAGAAGACGCCTGCCCAGCCGGCATCGAAGGCACGCGCCACCATCTTGTAATTAGTGCAGACAGCCGATGAAGCCAGGAAGAACGGATTCTCGCAACGAATGCCGCAGAAGTCGATGGCCAGATCCGGATAATGGCTATCGTCCACGTCGTCCTTATGGATGCTACGCAGCATCTCCTTGATACGGATAGGCCAGTTGTAATGGATACAGGCCTGTTCAGCGCGCTCCAAGTCGCCATCGGTGCAATCCTTCACCCAGCGCAAGGCGGGTTTGTGGTTATCGAAGCGGATGGCGCGGATGGCGCGTGCGGGGTCGCCCGTCTTACAGGCCTTGGTGCAAGGTGCATCCTGACACAGCAGACAGCGGTTGGCCTCTTCGTAGACATTCACTTTCCTGACCTTCACACCCTTCATTTTAATCTGGTTGTTATCAAGCGACTCGATGATGGCCAACGATTCGATATGTTTGATGCCAGCCTCGGTGAGCACCTTGCGACCACCCTGGAATTCCTTCTCTATGATGAAGCCCATGCCAACCAGTTCGGCTCCCGCCTGATGGCAGAGGTCCATGATGCCAATACCGGTATTGCCGAAAGCCAGAAAATCATCAACGAAGAGCACGCGGTCATCTGCCGACAAATACTCCTTGCTGATAATCAGCGTAAAGTCTTTCTGCTTGGTGAAAGAACGAGCTTCAGCCACATAGAAGTCACTCATTGTTGACGGCTTTTTCTTCTTGGCGAACACCACCGGCAACTCCATCATATAGCCCAGCATCACCGCCGGCGCGATACCCGAGGCCTCAACGGTCAGAATCTTCGTGGGCCGTGCCTCGGCAAAGCGGTTCATAAACTCCACCGCCACCTGTTTCATCAGGTAGGGGTCCATCTGGTGATTGATAAAACGGTCCACTTTCAGGATACCACCATCCAGACAATGGCCGTCCTGCAAGATGCGATTAATCAATGATTTAAAGTTTGTAGGCATAACATGCTTGTTTTTAGTTACAAAGAACAACGCTACAAAGATACAAAATTTTAATAAAATAAAAAACGGGAGTCCATTATTTTAGTCTTTTTCTTCTGTTTATTACATAAAATGCTGGAAAATCAGGCCAAATAATTGTACTTAAATGATTTTATACTGCCATTACTTTAGCAAAAAAACAATCCTCGCCAGAACTTCTGACGAGGATTGTTTAATCTATGCAATCTTCGATTAGATACCGGCTGCGGCGATCCACTCGTAGATGCAAGAGACGATACCGAAGAGGGCAACGCCTGCTGTGCAGACAGCGAGGGCGACCTTGGTATTCATATCGCTCTTGAAAGTGGGCAGCGGACTGTCGGTCTTCGTGATATACATGGCCTTGACGATCAACAGATAGTAGTAGAGTGACACCACTGTGTTGATCAGGGCAATGAACACAACGAAATAGGCAGCGAAACTTCCCTGTTTGGCAGCAGCCATGAACACGAAGAACTTCGAGAACATACCTGCAAACGGAGGAATACCTGCCAACGAGAACAAGGCCAGCGTCATGAGGAACGACAACTTGGGGTTGGTCTGATAGAAACCGTTATAAGCTGCCATATCCGTACGACCGCCATTCTCATGCTCAACCACGTTGATCACGGTGAAGACAGCCATGTTAGCCACGATGTACACCAGCACATAATAGGTCAGCGCAGCTACGCCTGTACCACCGTTGCAAAGCACTGCCAACATGATATAGCCGGCCTGCGAGATAGAGCTGAAGGCCATGAAGCGCTTGAGCTCGCTCTGACGGATGGCATAGAGGTTGGCCACAGTGATAGAGAGCACAATGACGATATCGAGCAGATACTCCCAATACATCACCAGCGGCTGGAACACCTTCAGCAGGATGATAGCCAGCGTGAGGGCTGCAGCACCCTTGGAGATGACGCTCAGATAGCCCGTCACCGGTGTAGGCGCACCCTGATAGGTGTCGGCCGTCCAGAAGTGGAAGGGCACCAGCGAGATCTTAAAGCCAAGACCGCTGAAGAAAAACACCAATCCCATGATGGCAAGAGCCGGTGACTGTGCGCCATCAACCGTAGCGACCGTACCCAGCATGATGTTTCCTAAGGCATTTGTCACACCATCGAAATAGAGCGTACCCGCAGCAGCATAGATAAACGAGATGCCATAGAGCATTACACCGCTCGAGAAGGTGGCTGTAAGAATATACTTGGCAGCACCCTCGGCAGAGTTCTGTTTCCACTTATCGAAGGCCACTAAGCAGGCCATGGGCACGGAGGCCATCTCGAGTCCGAGGAAGAACAGCATGAAGTTGCCAGACGACATCATCACAAACATACCGAGCAAGGTGGAGATGACGAGCATGTAGAACTCGCCCTCCAGTTTCATGGCCGACTTCTGAATCCATGGCTGAGCCATGATACAGACGATGACCGTACCGGCAGCGAGGATGACCTTCATCACATTGACGGCTGCCGATGTCACATAAAGTCCACCGAAAGCATATTCCGGCTCAGCATATACCAACGTTGCAGCAGCCGTGATAACCAGCATACCGATGGTCAGGAACTGCATGGTACAGCCCTTCACCTTGGTTTTGGCCAGACAGAAATCAGCAACGAAGGCGACAAGCAACGCGAGAACCAAGAAGGCCTCAGGAATCATTTTCAGAAATTCACTATAATTCATATCTAAGTCCTCCTATTTTTACATTACTCCAATTGATTTTAGAATCGTTCCGGCAGCAGGCGAGATCATGTCGCTGAAGAAGAACGGCGCACAACCCAGACCAGCCACACAGAAGATCAGGCAAATCACAGCGACGCGCTCATCCCAAGTAGCATCGGTGAGCTCGAGGAAGTGTTTGTTCTCCACCTCACCATAGAGGATCTTACCAACCACACGCAGGATGTAGACTGCCGTGACGACAATCGACGTACAAGCGATGATGGTTGCCACCATGCGGAACGAACTGTTGGGATCGCCACTGACAGGATCGGCACCGAAGGCACCTACGAAGATGGTCATCTCAGCAATGAAGCCCGAGAAGCCAGGCAGACCGAGGTTGGCCAAACCGGCAATCACATAACCCACAGCCAGGAAGGGCATAATCTTCATCAGACCAGCCAACTCGCGGATGTCACGGGTATGGGTACGTCCGTAGATCATACCAATCAGGGCGAAGAAGAGGGCCGTCATCAGACCATGTGACAACATCTGCAGCACAGCACCCGTGACAGCCGTCTGACTCATCATCAAGAGCGCAAAGAGCACCAGTCCGCAGTGAGACACTGACGAGTAAGCATTGATATACTTCAGGTCGGTCTGTACGCAGGCACTCAGGGCACCATACACCACAGAGATCGTCGTGAGAATAAGGAATATCCAAGAGAGGTCCTGTGCAGCGTCAGGCAACAGGTACATTGCAACGCGGAAACAGCCGTAACCTCCCAACTTCATCAGCACACCAGCATGGAGCATCGACACAGCGGTAGGCGCAGAAGCGTGACCGTCGGGAGACCATGTGTGGAACGGGAACAAGGCGCCCAGCACACCAAATCCGATGAAGATGAAGGGGAAGAAGATATTCTGGATGTCAGCCGGAATGGCATGAGCCGCAGCAATCGTCGTCAACTCGAACGTATAGTGACCGCTGTACTCACCGTTGAAGAAGTAGATGCCCAGCAAGCCGAGGATCAGCAGGGCCGAGCCTCCCATCAGCATCAGCGTCAGTTTCATGGCCGAGTACTCCTTATGACCAGAGCCCCAGACACCAATCAGCAGATACATCGGAATCAGCGCCACCTCGTAGAACATGAACATCGTGAACAAGTCGGTAGAGATGAAGAAACCGAACACACCCGTTGAAAGTAGGGTGAACCAGAGGAAATACTCCTTGGTGAGCGGTTTCAGCTGCCAAGAGGCAAAGGTACCGGTAAACACGATGATACTCGACAGCAGCAGCATCACGACAGAGATACCGTCGACGCCGACACTGTAGGCAATATTCAGAGGCTTGAACCAGGGCACACTATAGGTGAGCAGCATCTCAGCCGTGTTACCAGCCGAACGCTCCTGGACAAAGTAAAGGGTCAGCCAAATGGAGAGGGCCAGCAGGCAGGAAGCACCTGTTACCATCACACCACGCACCTGATTAAGGTTCTTGGCCAACCAAAGACCAAGCAACATCAGGACGGGAATCAATACGAATAAACTTAATATAGTCATATCTTTAGATGCATAAGAGGATTAATGTTAATGCTACTGTGCCTGTGAGGAACCAGACGGCATACTGGCGGACATCGCCATTCTGCCAACTGCGGATACTCTCACCAGCCTCGTTGGCACCCCATGCCATGAAGTTGAACGTGCCGTCGACAATGTGGCGGTCGAACCAGGCAATCGGTGTGCTGACGCAACGGAAGATGATACGATGAGTGACATACTGCCAGATCTCGTCCTGATAGAAACGCTTATAGGCTGCACGATGCAGCTTGGGGAACGTCTTGTACAGACGATCGGCAATCGGCTGGCTCTCACCCTTATAGATATAAGTAGCCAGACAGATGCTCAGGATGGCAATAACCGTAGAGGTCAGTGCAATCTGCGTATTGAAATGGATGGTGTAATCAGTTCCCTCAGCAGAAACATAACTGCCGAAGCTGCCACCCCAACCTAAGAATCCGCCTAATGTAGAGTAAACACCCACACCAACGGTGATCACACAGAGTACGATCAGAGGAATGGTCATTGAAGCAGGCGCCTCATGCGGTGTATGATGCTCATGGGCCTCCACATTCTCGGTACCCCAGAAAATGCCGTAGTACAGACGGAACATGTAGAAGGCCGTCATAGCGGCAATACCCGTCATGATCCAACCCACCACAGGACTGTACTGCATGCAGGCCGTGATAATCTCATCCTTTGAGCTGAAGCCCGAGAAGAAGGGAATACCGGCAATGGCCAGACATGAAATGAGGAATGTGATATGCGTAATGGGCATATACTTGCGCAAGCCACCCATCAGCGCCATCTCATTAGAATGAACGGCGTGGATGATACATCCGGCACCCAGGAACAGACAAGCCTTGAACATAGCGTGGGTGAACAGATGGAACATACCAGCCATATAACCCAGCTGTGCGTGGTTATCCATCACAGCCCCATGATGACCAGGCAGTGAAACACCTAAGGCCACCATCATAAAGGCAATCTGAGAGATGGTTGAGAAGGCAAGTACACGCTTGATATCGCTCTGGGCACAAGCCACAGCAGCAGCATAGAAAGCGGTAAACACACCCACCCAGACCACAATCGACATGGCCTCAGGCGCATACTGGATCCACAAGGGGAACATACGGGCAATCTGGAACACACCAGCCACCACCATCGTCGCAGCATGGATAAGGGCAGACACAGGCGTCGGACCCTCCATGGCATCGGGCAGCCAGATGTGCAACGGGAACATGGCACTCTTACCGGCACCACCAATGAACATCAGTACCAGCGCGGTAGGAATGATGAAACCACCGGCAGCCACAGCCTTGGCAATGTTACCCTCGATAAACGGTGTAGTGCCCTGCCCCATCACGATGTCGCCAGCGAATGAGAAACTGAACGAATCGACGAAGTAGCCGAAGGTCAGAATACCGATGAGGAAGAACATATCGGCAAAGCGGGTGACGATGAAGGCCTTCTTTGAAGCGGCGATGGCAGGTTTCAAAGGATAGTAGAAACCGATGAGCAGGTAAGAGCTCACACCCACCAACTCCCAGAACATATACATCTGGAAGATGTTTGTAGCGAGTACCAGGCCCAGCATTGACATCGTGAAGAGGCTCAGGAAAGCGTAGTAACGCTGGAAGCCCTTCTCACCATGCATATAGCCAAATGAGTAGATATGGACCATCAGTGAGACTGTAGAGATTACAATCAGCATGACCACGCTGATAGGATCCAACAGGATACCGAGGTCGAAGTGCAGGTTGCCCAGGGGCAGCCAAGTGAAATTATAGGGCACGAACGTCTGATAGACACCATCGACACGTGCACCACCAAAGTACTGGAAAGCGCAGAGGTACGACAGGATCGTGACGATGCCCAGCGAACAGGTGCCGATCAGTCCGGCCACCTTATGCTGCATCTTCATGCCAGCCAGTCCCAGAATAATAAACGAGAACAGCGGCAGAAGCATTATAAAAATTGTGTAGCTATACATAAAACTTCAATTTTTCAATTCTTCAATTCTTTAATTCTCTACTATCGTTTCATATTCTGGATACTATCCACATTATCGCTGTTGAAGTTGCGATACACATTGATGATGATCGCAATGGCAACAGCAGTCTCAGCAGCAGCCACACCGATTCCGAAGAGCGACATGAAGAAGCCCTCGAAATGGCCAGGGAACAGCAGACGGTTGAAAGCAGCGAAGTTAATCTCCACGGCATTCAGGATCAGCTCAACAGAGATGAGCATCGCAATCAGGTTACGACGGCTGATGAAGCCATACACACCGATGAAGAACAGAAGTGCGCTCAGCACAAAATAGAATTCTACAGGTACCATAACTTACTTCTCCTCCTTTCTTGCGATGGCCAAACCACCAATGATACATGCCAGCAGGAACAGAGAGATGAACTCGAAGGGGAGCACATACTCGAATCTGCCAGCACCGACCAGGGCGTGACCGATGACCTGCATCGGCACCTCTGTATCGGGTTTGTCTGCGGCTGCGAATAAGAACTGATTCTTGAGCAGGACAAGAACGACCGTTACCAGTCCGACAAGCGAGAGAATCGCTCCGAAAAGGACACGGCTACCCTTGACGCGCTCTACAAGACCCTGCAGGGAACGCTTGCCCACCAGTTGGATAGCGAACACATAAAGCATCGTCACACCACCGGCATAAACTGCAATCTGGGCTGCGCCTAAGAACGTATAGTCGAGCAGGAAATAGAGACCTGCCACACCAAAGAGCACGAACAACAGGAATGTTGCGGCTCTCATAATCTTTGTCGTCGTCACACACAATATGGCTGAACCAAGTATGACAACTGCAAGAATGACAAACATGATTGAATTTGCCATATTGCGTTACTTCGTTTTAGTGTTAAACTTACCAACTTCGAAAGGAGCGCCACCTTCAATCAGGTTAGGCAGTGAACCACCCTGATAGACTTCCTCGTTCAGGTGGAGCACCAGCTTACTGCGGTCGAACACAGCATTCTCGAAATCATTCGTAAACTCGATGGCGTCGAAGTTGCAGGCGTTCGTACAGAGCTGGCAGAACATACAGTCACCCAGATCGTACGCATAATCGTCGAGCACCTTCTTTTTCTTGCCTGTCTCAGGATCCTCAGCCATATGGGCCACAATCTTAATGGTTCCGTTCGGACAGGCCTTTTCGCACAATGTGCAAGCCGTACACTTGTAGCTGCCATCCTCGTTGCGCTTGAAAACAAGACGGCCACGATGACGCTTGGCCACATGGAGTGTGGTCTTGCGGTTCTCGGGATACTGCTCCGTTGACTTATTGGTGAAGAAGTCCTTGAAGTATTCCTTCCAGGAGGTCTTCATGCCCACAGCCAGCGTCTTGAGCCCGTGCCCGATTTCTCCGAAATATGTTTTGTTATCTTCCATATTCTAGTATTTCTAGTATTTCTAGCCTGACTAGTCTGGCTAGTACACCTTATTTAATATATAAGCCTAAAGCCACGATAACCGTCATCAGCACCAGGTTGATGAGCCCTAACGGCATCAGGTACTTCCACTCCAGTTTCAGGATCTGGTCGATACGCAGACGGGGGAAGGTCCACTTAATCCACATCAGAATCCACACCAGGAAGAAGGCCTTGCCTAAGAACCAGACGATACCAGGGATATAGTTCATCACGTTATCGAAGGCAGCAATACCGATGTTTACGGGGGCCCAGCCACCGAGGAATACCGTTGCAGCAATACCTGCGATGATAAACAGATTGAGGAACTCGGCGAGGTAGAAGAAACCGAAGCCCATACCGGAATACTCGGTATGATGTCCGGCCGTCAGCTCACTCTCAGCCTCAGCCATATCAAACGGACCACGGTTGGCCTCAGCATTACCTGCGATGAGGAAAACGAGGAAGGCGATGATGGCAGGGATATGACCCTGGAAGATCAACCACTTCCAAGGACCCGTCTGAGCCTCGACGATGCCACTCATCTGCATGGTACCCGTCAGGATCACAGCCGTGATCAGACAGAGGCAGAGCGACATCTCGTAGGAAATCATCTGCACGGCACCACGCATGGCAGACACCACAGAGTACTTGTTGTTGGAACCCCAACCTGCAAGGAAGATACCTACCACGCCGATCGAAGAGATGGCGGTGAGCAGGAACACACCCACATTGAAATCGAGAATGGTGGCACCATTGTTCCACGGAAGGAACGAGAAGGCACCAACAGAACCGATAATCACTAACAGAGGAGCTACCAGATAGAGCAGCTTGTCGGCCTTGTCGACGATGAAAATCTCCTTGACGAGCATCTTGAACACGTCGGCAAACACCTGCAGCAAACCCCAGTAACCTACTCGCATCGGGCCTAAGCGGCACTGGAAGTAGGCACAGACCTTACGCTCCATAAATATCAGTACGATAGCCAGCAGGGCATAGCCGCCAAGAACAGCGACACCCACCAGCACGCACTCAATCAATATCGCCAACCAGTCGGGACATCCTACCGTCACTCGAAGCAGTTGGTCGAACCATTGGGTTATAATAGAAAAGTCGAACATAATATCTTCAATTTTTCAATTCTACAATTTTTCAATTCTTCGACTAACGGTCGATATCCGGAATGACCACGTCAATAGCGGCACAGGTAGCAATGAGGTCGGCAATCTTCTGACCACGAAGCATCGGGTCGAAGGCGCCAACCAGCGAGAGACCCATCGGACGCATCTTCATACGATAGGGACTCTTGTCGCCACGAGAGTCGAGATAGACACCAAACTCACCAGCCACACCCTCAACAGAGTAGTACCACTGTCCCTCGGGGC
>CAMJBL010000023.1 GCA_946403845.1 uncultured Prevotella sp.
TCGGTATAATGAATATTTCCTACAAATGGTTGAAGGAATACGTGGATTTCGACCTGACGGCTCAGCAGGTGGCTGATGCATTGACGTCAACGGGTCTCGAAGTCGACGCATTGGAAGAAGTACAGAGTATCAAGGGTGGCCTGAAGGGCCTGTATGTGGGCAAGGTGCTCACCTGCGAGGCCCATCCCAATAGCGACCATCTCCATGTGACAACAGTAGACTTAGGCAAGGGCGAGCCCTCGCAGATTGTCTGTGGCGCGCCTAATGTGGCTGCAGGTCAGAAAGTGATCGTAGCCGATTTAGGTTGTGTGCTCTACGATGGCGATCAGGAGTTTGTCATCAAGAAGTCCAAGCTGCGTGGTGTGGAGTCGAATGGTATGATCTGTGCAGAGGATGAGATCGGTGTTGGTACCAGCCACGATGGTATCATCGTCTTGCCAGAGGATGCTGTGGTGGGAACACCCGCTGCTGAATACTATCATCTGGAGAGCGACTGGCTCATCGAGGTGGATATCACCGCTAACCGAGCCGACGGCCTCTCTCACTGGGGTGTGGCCCGTGACCTCTATGCCTGGCTTAAGAGCAATGGCTACGAGACCAAGATGCATCGTCCTGACTGCTCGAAGTTCAAGGTCGACAATCACGACCTGCCCATCGAAGTGACCATCGAGAATCAGGAGGCCTGCAAGCGCTATGCCTGTGTCAGTGTGACGGATTGCGAGGTAAAGGAATCTCCCGATTGGCTGAAGAACAAATTGACTACTGTTGGTCTACGTCCGATCAATAACATCGTCGATATCACCAATTATATTATGATGGCTTATGGCCAGCCGCTGCATACCTTCGATGCTGATATGGTGAAGGGGCATAAGATTGTGGTGAAGACGATGCCCGAGGGCACCCCGTTCCAGACGCTCGATGGTGAGGAACATAAACTCTCGGATCGCGACCTGGCTATCTGCAATGCTGAGGATCCGATGTGTATCGCTGGCGTCTTTGGCGGCAAGGGTAGTGGTACCTACGAGACTACGAAGAACGTAGTGCTGGAAAGTGCCTACTTCCATCCCACATGGATCCGTAAGAGTGCCCGTCGTCATGGTCTGAGCACAGACGCCTCATTCCGTTTCGAGCGTGGTGTCGATCCCAATGGCACGATCTATGCGCTGAAGCAGGCAGCCATCCTCTGTCAGGAGTTGGCTGGCGGTAAGGTGTCGATGGAGGTCTGCGATGTCTATCCCGAGCCGATGAAGAATGCGGTGGTTGAGCTCAGCTATCAGTATGTGCACAACCTTGTAGGAAAGGATATCCCCGTAGCAACCATTAAGAGCATCTGCGAGAGTCTGGAGATGAAGGTGCTCAACGAGACGCCAGAGGCTCTGACCCTCGAGATTCCAGCCTATCGCGTCGATGTGCAGCGTCCTTGCGATGTAGTCGAGGATATCCTGCGTATTTATGGATATAATAATGTGGAGATTCCCACCCAGCTGAAGGGCTCGCTCGTCATCAAGGGCGATGAGGATCAGAAGCACAAGCTGGCCAACCTCGTAAGTGAGCAACTGGTAGGCGAGGGCTTCAACGAGATCCTCAACAATTCGCTGACGAAGGCAGCCTACTACGAGAAAACCAGCCCATCTAGCCCGTCTAGTCTGGCTAGTACTACTAGTTCGACTATTCAGACTAGTCCATCTAGCACCCTGGTTCGCATCATGAATCCACTTTCAACGGATCTTAACGTAATGCGCCAGACATTGCTCTTCGGCGGCCTGGAGAGCATCCAGCATAATGTGAACCGCAAGCGCAGCAACTTGCGTTTCTTCGAATTCGGCAATGTCTACACCTTCGATCCTGCCAAACAGAACGACGATGATCCCATGCAGGCCTATAAGGAGCAGTATCACGCTGCGCTGTGGATTACCGGTAAGCGCGTGGAGGGCTCTTGGGCACATGCCAATGAAGACGCTACTTATTATGAGTTGAGCGCCTACGTAGAAAACATTCTCCGTCGTATCGGTGTGAAGCCGGGTATGCTGGTTCGCAAAAAGAGCGAGAACGATATCTTCTCGGCAGGCATGACCATCGAGAATCGTGGTGGCAAGCAGCTCATTGAGATGGGTATCCTCACCAAGAAACTCCAGAAGCAGTTCGGACTGGATAATCCTGTCTATTACGCCGAGCTCAACTGGACGGCGCTGATGAAGGTGATCAAGAAGAACGAGGTGCTATATACCGAGGTGCCCAAGTTCCCGGCCGTCAGTCGTGACCTGGCGCTGCTGGTGGATAATAGCGTGGAGTTCGCGCAGATCGAGCAGGTGGCCCGTCAGACGGAGAAGAAACTCCTGAAGAAGGTGGAGCTCTTCGATGTCTACGAGGGTGACAAGCTCCCTGCCGGCAAGAAGTCCTACGCCGTGAACTTCATCCTCCAGGATGACGAGAAAACCATGGGTGACAAGCAGATCGAAGCGATTATGGCTAAACTTATCGCGAATATCAAGAAACAATTAAACGCTGAATTAAGATAAATTATGGGAAGAGCATTTGAATATCGTAAGGCTACGAAGCTGAAGCGATGGGGCCACATGGCCAAGACATTTACAAAGATCGGTAAGCAGATTGCCATTGCCGTGAAGGCAGGCGGTCCAGAGCCGGAGAACAATCCTACACTGCGTGCTATCATCGCCAATGCCAAGCGTGAGAACATGCCGAAGGACAACATCGAGCGTGCCATCAAGAACGCGATGGGTAAGGACCAGAGCGACTACAAGGAGGTGACCTACGAGGGATATGGCCCTCACGGTATCGCCATCTTCGTGGAGACGCTGACCGACAACACCACCCGTACCGTTGGCGACGTGCGTTCAGTATTCAACAAGTTTAATGGTAACCTGGGAACGCAGGGCTCACTGAGCTTCCTGTTCGACCACAAGTCAGTGTTCACCTTCAAGAAGAAGGAAGGACTGGATATGGACGAACTGATCCTCGACCTGATTGACTACGGCGTAGAGGACGAGTTCGACGAGGACGAGGAGGAGAACAGCATCACCATCTATGGCGATCCTTCTTCATTCGGTGCCATTCAGAAGCACTTGGAGGAGAACGGCTTCGAGGTGACGGGTGCTGAGTTCACACGCATCCCCAACGACCTGAAGGACGTGACGCCCGAGCAGCGTGAGACCATCGACAAGATGGTTGAGAAACTCGAGGACTTCGACGATGTCCAGACGGTTTACACCAACATGAAACCCGAGGAAATTGCAGAGTAATAAAAAGGATCCCCGCTCGATAGGAGCGGGGATTTTTAATTGTAGTCTTTTTCCGTCAGCAGGATATCGAGATAAATGGTCTGCGGGTTCTTCTCCGAATAATAGATGTACCTGAAACTATACCCCGCCTCCTTATAGGCCATCACCTGGGTGGTGTTCTTCAGTTCGTTTTTCAGCAGTTCCCTGGCCTGGTCCTTCTGGTAGGCATCGATACGGTCGGAAGCGCCCGTCAGCTTATAGAAATGCTGTATGGTGTGCGACGCCCTGTCGAAGGTCATGCTGTCGATAATCATTTCCTGCGCCACCGGCGAGGGGCACTTCCGTTTCGTAAATTCCACACACTCCCTGGCACATTTGTCTTCCAGGGATTCCTGACAGGCACCCAAAGTAAGGACTGCCAACACAAATAGTATTACTTTTTTCATAACGAATGTAATTTTTCGGTGCAAAGATACAAAAAAAAGCAAAAATATTGGTGAAACGACAGAAATTTTGTATCTTTGCAACTCAAACTACGCGTATATTAATGAATCATATCAGAAATTTCTGTATCATTGCGCATATCGATCACGGAAAGTCGACGCTGGCTGACCGAATGCTGGAATTCACCAAGACCATTCAAGTCACTGAGGGACAGATGCTTGATGACATGGACTTGGAGCGTGAGCGTGGCATCACCATCAAGAGCCACGCCATCCAGATGGAATATATGCACAATGGTGAAAAATATATCCTCAACCTGATTGATACCCCGGGACATGTGGACTTCTCCTACGAGGTATCGCGCTCGATTGCGGCCTGCGAAGGCGCTTTGCTGGTGGTCGATGCCACACAGGGCGTGCAGGCGCAGACCATCTCGAACCTCTACATGGCGATCGACCACAATCTCGAGATCATCCCCGTGATCAACAAGATCGACATGCCTTCGGCGATGCCCGATGAGGTGGAGGACGAGATTGTCGACCTGATCGGCTGTGACCGCAGCGAGATCCTCCGAGCCTCCGGAAAGACGGGTGAGGGCATCGAGCAGGTGCTCGACGCCATCGTGGAGCGCATTCCGCATCCCGTAGGCGACGAGAATGCCCCCTTGCAGGCGCTGATCTTCGACTCGGTGTTCAACTCCTTCCGTGGCATCATCGCCTATTTCAAGATCGTCAACGGCGTGATCCGTCAGGGCGACCTCGTGAAATTCTTCAACACTGGTATGGAATACGATGCCGACGAGATCGGCGTGCTGAAGATGGACATGATTCCCCGCAAGGAACTGCGCACAGGCGATGTGGGCTATATCATCTCGGGTATCAAGAATTCGAAGGAGGTGAAGGTGGGTGATACCATCACGCATGTGGCGAAGCCCTGCGACAAGGCCATCGAGGGCTTCCAGGAAGTGAAGCCGATGGTGTTTGCCGGTGTCTATCCCATCGATCCCACCGACTATGAGAATCTGCGTGCGTCGCTCGAGAAGCTGCAGCTTAACGATGCCTCGCTGACGTTTACGCCCGAGAGTTCCGTGGCCCTTGGCTTCGGCTTCCGTTGTGGCTTCCTCGGTCTGCTCCACATGGAGATTATCCAGGAGCGGTTAGACCGTGAGTTCGACATGGATGTCATCACCACCGTGCCCAACGTAAGCTATATGTGCTATACCAAGCAGGGTGAGGTGAAGGAGGTGCATAATCCCTCGGGACTGCCCGACCTGACGCTCGTCGACCATATCGAAGAACCCTATATCCGTGCCTCGATCATCACAGCGGCGGACTTTATCGGCCCCATCATGACGCTCTGTCTCGACAAGCGTGGCGAACTGATTGACCAGCAGTATGTTAGCGGCAATCGCGTGGAGATTCACTTTATGCTACCGTTGGGCGAGATTGTGATTGATTTCTACGACAAGCTGAAGTCGATCTCCAAGGGCTATGCCTCGTTCGATTACCATATCGACGGCTTCCGTCCTTCGAAGCTGGCCAAGCTCGATATCCTGTTGAATGGCGAGCCTGTCGACGCACTTTCCACCCTCACGCATCAGGATAATGCCGTCACCTTCGGCCGTCGCATGTGTGAGAAGCTCAAGGAGCTCATTCCGCGTCAGCAGTTCGATATTGCCATCCAGGCCGCCATCGGTGCGAAGATCATCGCCCGCGAAACGGTGAAGCAGGTGCGAAAGGATGTGACTGCTAAGTGCTATGGTGGTGATGTGTCGCGTAAGCGCAAGCTGCTTGAGAAGCAGAAGCGCGGTAAGAAGCGCATGAAGCAGATTGGAAACGTGGAAGTGCCTCAGAAGGCTTTCCTCGCCGTATTGAAATTGGACTAATAACAGAATAATATATATTTTTTAAAGACCTATGGCTACTGTTAGTATTACCTCGAGAGACGTTGCCCGTGAGTTGGCCCGTCGTTACAGTACAATGACACACGAGGAACTCGATTTGTTGGAAAGCATCCTCGTGCCCATGAAATATGCGAAGAACGAAATGATTCTCCGCGAAGGAGAAACCTGTACCAATATCTATTGGGTGGTGAAGGGACTGGTGCGTCAGTTCTATTATAAGAATGGTAAGGAAGTGACGGAGTATATGGCTACCGAGAACAATATCGTGATGTGTATCGAGAGCCTGTTTCTCGAGCAGCCCACCCACCTGCAGATCAAGGCCATCGAGCCCTGCGTCATGATTGCCATTCCGAAAGTTGATTTGGAGGCTGTCGCCATGAAGAGCGTCAACATCCAGATCCTCTATCGTAAGATTCTCGAGGAATCGCTCATCCTGTCACAGATCCATGCCGACATGCTGCGCTTCGAGAGTGCGCAGGACCGTTACCAGAAACTCATCAAGCGTCAGCCGCAGCTGGTTCTCCGTGCGCCATTGGTCTATATTGCCAGTTATCTGCAGATGACGCCCGAGACGCTTTCCCGCGTCCGCACGGCGGCTTTGTTGGAAGACAAATAGTAAAAGGCGCTCCGTTTACAAAAAAAAGGCTCTCCGGATTTGGAGAGCCTATTTTAGTTCCTTTTCAGATAGAGCGCGTTGTCGATGCATTTCGGCAACTCGTTTTCGTAATGCGTCACGTAGATAAGCGTGCAGTCGGGATTATCATACATATAGCGATCCACGATGGCCTTTACCAGGTTGCGGTTGCAGAGGTCGAGTCCATGCAGCGGCTCGTCGAGAATCAGCAGGTCGGGACATTTCACGAAAGCCCTTGCCAACAGCACCAGTCGCTGCTCACCACTCGACATCTCGAGGAAGTTGCGATCGGCCAGATGCTTAATGCCAAACATGTTCATCCATTCGATACACTGGTCTTTCTCCTGTTGCGTTGGGTTGAAGTAGAGGCCGATGGTATCCTTCAGTCCGCTGGCCACAATCTGCAGCGAAGGGATATTCTGTTTGTAGCTCCGGTGCATCTCGGGTGAGATATAGCCGATGCGCTTCTTGATGTCCCAGATGCTTTCGCCCGAGCCGCGCTTGTGGCCGAACAGCGAGATGTCGCAGGCGTAGCTCTGGGGATTATCCGCGCAGACCAGCGAGAGTAGGGTAGACTTGCCCGAGCCGTTCTGCCCCGACAGTGCCCAGTGCTCGCCCTTCAGCACCACCCAGTTCAGATCCTTCAGGATGGTCCGCTCGCCGTACTGGATGGTCACGTGCTTGAAATTGATCACCTGCTGCGGTATCGGCGGAATCATCGATTCCTCCTTCACCTGCATGGCGTTCGGACAATGCTCTATCAGGAAGTCGGTCTTCACATTGATCTCCGGAACCATGCGCATCTTGTCCAGTTTCACCACGCGCGTGATAAACGCCGGTATCTCGTCCATCTTCGAAAGCACCAGAATAATCTGCATGCCCTGTTCCTCAGCCAGCATCCTCAGCAGTTCCTTCACCTGGTCGCGGGTTTCCGCATCCAGTCCGATGAAGGGGTTCTCAATGATCAGCACCTTCGGGTGGGTAAACAGACTGGCCGCCATCTTGTATTTGCGAAGCTCACCGCTGCTCAGCAGTATGATGTACTTGTCGAGCAGGTTGTCGAGATGGAATAGCTCGTAGAGGTGTTTTTGGAATTTCCGGCGCTCAGGCGTGTCTTCGCCCGCCAATAGGAACGCCTCTTCCAGTTTACTGCCCACGGTGGGTGTCTCTTCGTCGATCTCCGTCTGGTTCCAGCGTTGCTGCAGGAAGTAGGTGCGGTCGTTGTCGCCCCCGTAGGTGTCACGGAATGTGATATGTTTTAAATTATTATACGGCTCGTCGAAGGCGTATCTGATCATCCCCGGGAATACGGGATGTCGCCCGGTAATCATGTCCACTAACATCGACTTTCCGGCGCCGTTGCGCCCAATAATGGCGATGTGCTCGCCTTCATCCAAACAAAAATTCACGGGCTCTGCCAGACTCCATTCCGGCTTCCTCGCCCTCGCGTTAATTAATTCAATTGTCTTCATAAGTAATAAGCTCGTTAGAAACGAACAAATGTGTTTTCTTTTCTTGTGTTTCTATAAAAACGCTCTCTTTTTTAATTTTTAATGATTAATTACTTTTTAATGGTTTTTTATTTCTTAACTTTATTAGGGTTCTTGTTCACGAAATCCTTCCACCCCCGGTATTTCACCTCGCTTTCAGGCCGCCCCATCTGCAGATAGTGGCAATAGGCAGCGGCAAGGGCGTCGGTAGCATCCATAAACTTCGACATCTCCTCGTCGGGTATCTTCAGCAGCCGCTGCAGCATCCCGGCCACCTGTTCCTTGGCGGCGTTGCCGTTGCCCGTAATGGCCATTTTAATCTTCATCGGCGCATATTCATGGATGGGCACACCGTGGTGGATGGCGGCGGCGATGGCCGTTCCCTGGGCACGCCCCAGCTTCAGCATCGACTGCACGTTCTTCCCGAAGAAAGGTGCCTCTATGGCCATCTCGTCAGGCAGGAAACCGTCGATAATGCTGGTCACGCGCTCAAAGATATGCCCCAGTTTCAGATAGGCATCGGGGAACTTCCGCAGATCGATGACACCCATCGTCACCATCTGCGCCTTACCGTCGCTAACTTTCAACAGTCCGTAGCCCATTAGGTTTGTTCCAGGGTCGATGCCCAATATGACTTTTTCCATTTGCGGGTGCAAAATTACTACATTTTTTCCAATCTCCAAAATCTTGAAATGCTTTTTGCGCTATTTTGTGCAAACCGTTGCACAAATCTTTGCACAAAAATGCCGACACCCACTTATGTGTGATGCCAGCCCAATTTAATCTGTTTAGATTTACCCTGACACTAAAGCTTCTTTAGTATGATACTAGAAGGGGTTTAGTATGATACTAGAGGGTGTTTAGTATTAGGGTAGAAGGGCTTCTTATCTGGCCCTTTTGTCGCCATTTTTGCTACAAGATTGGCCATTATGCGCATAGGTTCCTTTCAATTGTAGTCAGGATACTGAAATTTGTCATCGCTGATGTGTGCGCCAAGGATGGGCTAAAACTTCGGAACGAGGGGTTTATGCATGCCTTTTAAGGCCTTTTAGAGCATTTTTATGATACTCACACCGATAGCATAGCACTCGATGCTGAAATGCTTATCGCTGATGTCACACAATTAGCAAGCCTATCTGGTAGACGAGGGCGGAGGCGAGCCAGGCGACGGCGGTGGTGTAGAAGGCGGCGATGAGGGCCCACTGCCAGGAGCCGGTCTCGTTGCGGATGGCGGCGATGGTGGCGATGCAGGGGAAATAGAGCAGTATAAATATAAGGTACGCGTAGGCCGACAATGGGGTGATACCATCGCGCAGCATCTGCTGGCGCAGGCGGGTATAGCGCTCGTTGTCGTCGCTGAAGGTCTCGTCGTCGCCAAACGAGTCGTCGCCTGAATAGAGCACGCCGATTGACGAGGCCACAATCTCCTTGGCACCCACGCCCGCCAACAGCGAGACGTCGAGCTTCCAGTTGAAGCCCTGAGGGGTGAAGACAGGCTCTACGGCCTTACCCATGCGCCCCAGATAGCTCTGCTCCTGTTGCAGCTGGCGAGGCAGCGTATCGTTATGCGGGAAGTAGCCGAGTGCCCACACGATGATGCTGGCCACGAGGATGACACCGCCCATCTTCTTGAGATATTCCTTGCCTTTCTCCCACGTGTGGCGCCAGATGGACTTCGGCGTGGGCCAGCGGTAGGGCGGCAGCTCCATGACGAAGGGCGTGTCCTCGCCCTTGATGATGAACGACGAGAAGATCTTGCTGACGATGACCGCCATGACGACACCGATGGCATAGAGCGACATGAGCACCCACGAGCGGTATTGCAGCGAGAAGAAGGTGCCGGCAATCATGATGTAGATGGGCAGGCGGGCGGAACATGACATAAACGGCAGGATCATCATGGTGATGATGCGTGAGCGTCGGCTCTCGATGGTGCGCGTGGCCATGACGGCAGGCACATTACAACCGAAGCCCATGATGAGCGGGATGAACGACTTGCCGTGAAGGCCCATCTTATGCATGAGCTTGTCCATGATGAAGGCGGCACGCGCCATATAGCCCGAGTCCTCCATCAGCGAGATGAAGAAATAGAGGATGAGGATCTGCGGCAGGAAGACGATGACGGAACCGACACCGCCGATGACACCGTCGACGAGCATCGCCTTCAGGGGGCCCTCGGGCATTGTCGCCGTCAGCCGTTCGCCCGTCCACGCCACGAACGCCTCAATCCAGTCCATCGGATATTCTCCAAGGGCAAAGGTGACCTGGAACATCAGATAGAGGATGAGGAAGAATATGGGGAAACCGATATACTTATTCGACAGCACACCGTCGATGCGATGGGTGGTGCGGTAGGTGTCTTCCTTGGTGCCCGTCTTATAACCGGCCTCCGTCAGCGCACCGTTGATGAAGCCGTACTTGGCATCCATGATGGCGGTCTCGGAGTCGATGCCCGTCTCTTCCTTCACACGGGCAGAGGCCTTGTCGCGGGCATGCGTCAGATTGTGGAAGTCGTGCATGCGCTGCTCACCGGCCATGTGTTTGCCCAGATAGTCGAGTACCTGACTGTCGTGCTCCAGCAGCTTCAGCGCCAGATAGCGGGTGGAGTAGTGCTGGGTGATATGCTCGTCGGCCTTGAGGTATTTCTGGATATGGGCGATGCCGTCTTCGATCTCGTGACCGTAGTTGATATGCAGGTGTCGGGCTGACTTGCTTGTGCCCTCATACACCTGGATCACGGCCTTTAAGAGTTCCTTCACGCCCTCGCCGCTCTTAAACGAGGTGGGAATCATCGGCATACCGAAAAGATGGCTGAGCACGTCGAGGTCCATCCGGTCGCCACGGCGCTCGAACTCATCGTACATGTTCAGGGCACAGACCATGCGGATGTTCATATCGACGAGCTGGGTGGTGAGGTAGAGGTTGCGCTCGAGGTTGGAGACATCGATGACGTTGATCACCACGTCGGGCATCTTCTCCGTGAGATGTTCACGCACATAGAGCTCCTCAGGCGAGTAGCAGCTGAGCGAGTAGGTGCCAGGCAGGTCGGTGAGGTTGAACTCATAGCCGAACATCGAGGCGTGTGCCTCCGTGGCATCAACAGTGACGCCGCTGTAGTTGCCCACATGGCCGTGGGCGCCGCTGGCATAGTTGAAGAGTGAGGTCTTGCCGCAGTTGGGATTGCCTACCAATGCCACGTTGATGGTTCGGCGCTCCCGTTTGGCGACGTGTTGGAGATAGTCGTCCTCGTGGGAATTCAGAGGTGAGAGGTGAGGGGTGAGAGGTGAGAGATTACCATGTGGCATCTTCCATTTCTCATCTTCCCTTACCACCTCGATCATGTCGGCCTCCTGATGGCGCAGCGACACCTCATAGCCCAGGAGCTTATAGATGACGGGATCCTGAAGGGGCGCGTTCTGCAAAACCTCGACCTCCTTGCCCTTGATGAAGCCCATCTCGATGATGCGCTTGCGGAATCCGCCGTGTCCCAGCACCTTGACGATGATGCCCTTTTCGCCTGTCTTTAACTTGGATAGTTTCATGACCTTTTTATTTTCTGCTGCAAAGTTACATAAAATTTTCATGCAATCGGATTGCAATCTGCATTCTTTTCAAAAAAATACCTACTAATGATGATAATAAACGTTAATAATTCCGCAAAGGATTAAACATTTGTCAATTTTTGTATCTAATAAAGTATATGAACCAACGCAGTATCCTTACCATCTTAACAGTATTCTTTTTGAGCGTTCTCCCAGTAGCAGCTCAAAGAGACGGACTATCAGGCCGAGTCGTCGACAAGGAAGACAGCTCGCCCATGCCAAAGAGTACCATCCAACTTTATCGCCTGACGCAGAAGGCTGCCGGCAAGCTCGACACAACCTTCGTGAGCGGTGCGCTCTCGGATGACAACGGCCGCTTTACATTTAATAATGTGTCGGCAGGTCAGTATCTGGTGAAAGTGACCTTCCTCGGTTACAAGCACTACTATCGCGCCGTGAACAAGGAGCGGGGTAGGGACCTCAGCGTAGGCACGATCGCGATGGAAGCCAGTTCCGTGCAGCTCGACGAGGCTGTGATTACCGCCAATCTGCCGAAGATGGTGATCCGCGACGATACGGTGGTGTATAACGCCGATGCCTTCCGTGTGCCTGAAGGGTCGGTGATCGAGGCGCTGGTGGAGGCCCTTCCTGGTGCGAAGATCGACGACGACGGCAAGATCAGCATCAACGGTAAGGAGGTGCGTAAGTTCAAGCTCGACGGTCGTGACTTCATGACGGGCAACAACGATGCCGTGATGAAGAACCTGCCTTCTTATGTGATCGATCAGGTGAAGGCCTACGACGATAAGAGCGACCTGTCGCGAATGACGGGTATCGACGATGGTAATGACGACTTCACACTGGAGTTCGTAACCAAGCGCAGCGCCCGCAATGGCATACAGGCGAATCCCGACTTTGGCTATGGTACCGACAATCGCTACGGATTACGATTGACGGCTATGAAACCCTTCGGTGACATGCGCTATACCCTCATGGCAAATGCCAATAACGTGAACGACCGTAACTTCACGGGCCGTGGCGGACGTGGACGAGGTAACAATCAGGGTCAGCGAGAGACCAAGACGGCTGCCCTCGACGCCAGCTATGAGAGTCAGCGCAAGCGAAATGGTAACCAGCTGCGCTGGAGCGGACGTGTGACCTGGAACCGCAACGATGCCGACAACTGGAACCGTTCGGCTTCGGAGAACTTCGTGCAGACGCGTGGCGGCGCCTTCTCGAACAGCATCAGCCAGAGCTACTCGCGCAACAACAGCTGGACCGGCAACATGAACCTGCAATGGACCATCGACACGCTGACCACCCTGTCGTTCCGGCCTGATATGAGCTTCTCTACGAACGACAGCCGTTCGTATAATACCAATGCCTCGTTTAATGCCAATCCCTTCGATTATGTTGAGGATGCCCTGAGCGAAAAGAGCCTCTCAATCCTGAACGAAAAGGGACTCGTGGTCAACAACCGTCAGGGTAAGTCGCTCGGCTACGGCTCCAACAAGAATGCCAGTGCGCAGTTGCAACTGAACCGCCGCATCGGAACGAAAGGCCGGAACATTGCCGTCAGCGGTAATGTCAACTACCGCGATGGCTCTAACAAGAACGCCAACCTCTCGGCCGTGCACCTCTTCCAGCAGAAAGACCGCTTTGGCAACGACTCTACCTATCAGACCAACCGCTACACGCTGTCGCCACAAGACAACTTTAGCTATCAGATTGGTTTCACCTATACCGAGCCGCTCTTTAATTTCAAGCCGAAACCCGTGGAGGTAGACTCCACGCAGCCGCAGCAGCGCGGACCTTTCGGCAACCGCAACCGCACACGCTCGTTCGGGGCTCAGGGTGTCTTCCTGCAACTGAACTACCGTTATAATTACAGCCATCAGAAGAGCGACCCCTCGACCTACGACTTCCCCGCCGTCTATTACGACGAGGCCTTCGCTGATGTGCTCAACGAATATCGCGAGTGGGGACGCCTGTTCGGCTATCTCGACAATCCCTATGAGAGTTATCTCTCAAAAGACCTGAGCCGTTTCTCAGAGCGCACGGAGCATAACCAGAACATCGACGTACAGCTCCGAATGGTGCGCGAGAAACTGAACATGAATGTCGGTCTTAACATCCAACCGCAGAAGTCGCACTTTATCCAGCAGTACCTGGGGCGGCCTGTGGATACCGTCAGAACCATCACCAATGTCTCGCCCACGTTGAATATGCGTTACCGCTTCAACCAGCAGACCAACCTCCAGATCCAGTTCCGCGGACAGTCGCAGCAGCCCAGCATCACCCAGTTGCTCGAAATCTACGATGATACAAACCCGCTGAACATCTCGACGGGTAATGCAGGCCTGAAGCCTTCGTTCAACTCGAACCTCAGCTTCAACTTCCAGATGCAGCGACAGCCTAAACTCGTGACCGACAGTATGGGATTCACCGTGCCAAAGAATCAGGCGCACTGGAGTTTCACCTCGAATGGCGGCTGGCAGATTACCAAAAATTCCATCGGTAATATCGTGACCTATAACGAGACCACCGGTGGACGTATATCGAAACCAGAGAACATCAACGGTAACTGGAGTGCCAACCTCGCGGTGTCGTTTAATCTCGGCCTCGACACGTTGAACCGCTGGGATGTGAGCGGCTCTATCAACGGACGCTACGACCATCGTGTGGGTTATGTCAACCTGAACCGTACCGCCGTGCCCGACCGTAATGTCACCCATACCTATAATCTCTCGCCTGAGATGCGTCTCAGCTTCCGCGTCAGAATGTTCAACTTCTCGCTCAACGGGCGTGCAACCTATGCCCGCACCGAGAACCGTCTGCAGGCCACGAACAACCTCACAACCTGGAACTTCCAGTATGGTGGTAACACGAACATCCGCTTCGATTGGGGCATGGAACTGGCCACCGACTTCCACATGTTCAGCAAGCGCGGTTATACCGACGAGACGATGAACACCAACGAGCTGCTGTGGAATGCCCAGCTCTCACAGACTTTCCTGCGTGGCAAGAAGCTCACGGTGATGCTGCAGTGGTATGACATCCTGCACCAGCAGACCAACCTGACGAGCAATGTGACAGCCAATGGCTGGACTGACCGTGAGGTGAACGCCATCACGAGCTATGCCATGCTGCACGTGAGTTACCGCATGAACTTCTTCGGTGGCAATAACCGTGGCGGACGCGGCGGCTTCAATCCCGGCGAGGGTGGTCCTGAGGGTGGTCCTCAAGGCGGACGTGGTAATCGTGGTGGCTTCGGTGGTGGTCGCTTTGGTGGCGGCGGCTTCGGAGGCGGAGGCTTCGGTGGCGGTCGCGGTCGCTAATACGGTTGTCCAAAGAAAAAGCCCTTCATCGATGTGTATCTGGTGAAGGGCTTTATCTGTCTATTCAACAACCTGGTTGTCGGGGAGGATGGCCTGGAACTTGAAGTCGTTCTCGGTGATGTAACGCACATCATAGCGGCCAGCACTCTTCTCTGTATAAATCTTACGGATCTTGACGTATTTCTTCTCGGCTTCCTTGCGCGTCAGACCAAACGAGACAATACAGGTACGCTGGGGCATGTTGAGCTTATCGGCAAAATAATTGCGTAACTGATCGGAATACGACTCGCGGTCCTTCAGGAACTTGCTCTTCTTCAGAATGGTCACATTCTCCACTTCCTGAATATCGGTGAAGTAGACGACAGAGTCGGTGAAGTTGGCAACGAAGCCGAAAAGATATGCTTTGGTGGTCTCTGGCTTTTTTGCCGCATGTGAAGGCAGGAATGCCGACAGGACGACGGCCAGAGCTAAGAATCTGAGATATTTCATTATCCTAAAAATGTTTTTAATATATGTTTCTTTGTACTGGTGCGGAGCCGACGGATGGCTTTCTCCTTGATCTGACGCACACGTTCACGGGTAAGACCGAACTTGGCGCCTATCTCTTCGAGGGTCATCTCGGGCTGATTGATGCCGTAGAAGGCTTCTATCACACCACGCTCTCGGTCGTTGAGCACCTTCAGGGCGTTGTTGATTTCTGACTTCAATGACTCCATGAGGAGTGTACGGTCAGCCATCGGGGCATCGTCGTTGATGAGCACATCGAGCAGACTGTTGTCTTCGCCATCAATGAAGGGGGCATCAACGGATACATGGCGGGTATTCACGCTCATGGCCTCGTCGATCTTCTCCTCCGGCAGGTCTAAGGATTCGGAGATCTCCTCAACGGAAGGACGGCGCTCGTTTTCCTGCTCGAATTTATTGAGCAGTTTATTGATTTTATTGACAGAGCCCACCTGATTGAGCGGTAGGCGCACGATACGACTCTGCTCGGCAATGGCCTGAAGGATGCTTTGACGAATCCACCAGACGGCATAGGAGATAAACTTGAAGCCGCGCGTTTCATCGAACTTCTCGGCTGCCTTAATCAGACCAACGTTACCTTCGTTGATAAGGTCGGGTAGGGAGAGGCCTTGATTCTGGTATTGCTTGGCTACGGAGACAACAAATCGCAGATTGGCCTTGGTGAGGCGTTCCAGTGCTTTCTTGTCACCTTTGCGGATGCGCTGTGCCAATTCCACTTCCTCATCAACCGAGATCATCTCTTCCTTGCCTATTTCCTGCAGGTATTTGTCGAGCGCTTCACTCTCTCGGTTTGTGATTGATTTGGAGATTTTCAGTTGTCTCATGTCGATAGTCGTTTATAGTCAAGGCGCAAAGTTATGCCTTTTTTTTGACACGACCAAAAAAAAAGCCGCAATTTTTACTTTTGCGGCTCTTTTTTCTGGTTTTAGGCCTTATTCGTCTTCAAGAGGCACTGCAAAGTAGCCTTTCTTACCTGTAGGATAGATACCCTGTATGTAGAGCACGGGCTCCTTTGACTTTGAAGCTTCTTTGACAATTTTCTGCAAGTCATCGATGGATTTGATGCTCTCGTCGTTGACGCGCTGGATGATGAATCCCTGAGGCACACCAGCATCCTTCAATCTTCCACCGCTGATCTTGGTCACCTGCAGACCGTAGCCGATGTTGAGCTGCTCCTTCTGGGAGTCGGTGAGGGGCTTGAATTGTCCACCGAGCACATCGATATCAGCATCCTTTACCACCTTTGTGTTGCCCTTCTCATTCTTGAGGGTGAGGGTAGCTGTCTTCTTGCTCTTGTTGCGCAGATAGGTGATGGTGATCTTGTCGCCAGGACGCTTCTGGGCAATGATATTCGACAGTTCGCCGAAGGCCTTCACCTTCTGACCATCGATATGGGTGATGACATCGCCTTCCTTCAGACCGGCATCAGATGCAGCACCGTCGTCAACGACTTTACCGATATAAATGCCTTCCATCGTGCCAAGGTCAACCTCGTTGCCCTTCTCCTTCTCGGAATCCACATAATCGCTGACGTCACCACCTTGGATACCAATCATGGCACGCTGTACAGTACCATACTTCTTCAGATCGTCAACCACCTTATTCATAATGCTGGTGGGGATGGCAAAGCCGTAGCCGATATTCGATCCCGTGGGTGAAGCCAGCATGGCATTGATGCCAATGAGCGCACCTTGGGTGTTTACCAAAGCACCACCGGAGTTACCCTGATTAATGGCGGCATCGGTCTGGATCATCGACGACACCATGTTACGTCTGTTGGGATCGTTCATCGAACGGGCCTTCGCCGATACAATACCTGCGGTGACGGTGTTGTTGAGTCCGAGGGGATTACCCACGGCCAGCACCCATTCACCAACCTTTACTTCATCCGAGTTGGCAATCTGGATGGCAGGCAGGTTCTTGCCGTCGATCTTGATGAGGGCAAGGTCGGTGTCTGCATCAGAACCGATGATACGGGCGGAATATTCCTTATTGTCGTTGAGGGTTACCAACAGTTCGTCAGCACCGTCGACCACGTGGTTGTTGGTCACGATATAACCGTCGGCAGAGATGATGACTCCTGAGCCTGCAGCGACACGTTTCGGGGTCTGCACCTGACGCTGGCGACGACCGCCATTGCCTTGTCCCTGTCCACGGCCGAAGAATCCACCGAAGGGGTCAGAGAAGAAATCCTCGAAGGGGTCGGAATACTCGACCGTCTGCACCTTGGAATTCTGCGTGTTCTTGATATAAACAACAGAGGGCAGTGCCTTTTCAGCGGCATAGGTCAGATCGACGGGCTGGCCAGCCGTTACGTTCGTCACTTCAGGAGCCTGATTGGGAGTTGTTGCAGCATTGGTCTTATTGATAGCTGCAACGGAGAGTACCAAGGCAACCACGCATACCGCCGGGGTTGCCACATTTACAATCTTCTTCATATTAGCATTCATTTTTTTGATAATTTAAATTCGTTATTCCTGTTGATTCTGAGCCTATGCTCATGAAATCGGATGCAAATATAGTGGCATTTTTTTGTTTACTGACAAAATGTCACAAATATTTGTCCCAATTTAACACTTCTGCCATTTAGCTTAACGGCTCTTTGCGTTTAACACTATATTTGTTAAACGATAGACAAATTTAAGAATTGTCAGTTGTTTTAATTACAAATAATCAACTAATATTATATCTTTGTTGCCAGGAAACCTTCGATGTTCTCGTAGCGGCGCTTCATCATGCGGTTATAGATATTCCGAATCCACAAGGGATAGGTAACGATGAAGGCCAACCCTAATACACACATGAAGATATAGGTGGTTGTCAGACCTACGGTGAAATAGCCGATACCGACAATCATTCCTGGCAAGAGAAGGGCCGCTAATTCGATGATGATCTGGATACCGTTTTCGAAATTACCCTTACCCGTGACTTTCAGCTGCAGGGGGATGGTCTGTTTGTTATAAACCGCCAGCTGGAAGATGATGAAATGGATAAGTCCGCCCACCAGCAGCATATAGCCAAAGAGCATCAACAGGGTGAACTTACCCTTGAAGACGGCTGGCAGCATGATGAGGAAGGGAATGACGAGCACTGCGCAATAGAAGATGTATTTGGCCTTGAGCAGCGAGATGATATTCTCGCGCTGTGTCATCAGCAGACTGATATAGTTGCCTTCCTGTCCCATGATCTTGATGAGGGCCGTCATGCCATAGATGGCAAAGCAGTAGAGACACCAGAAATTGGTCATCATCGGATTGTCGTAGACGTTGGTATAGGCAATGAGCAGTGAGAAGACGACCACCAGCGCCAGACTCATGATACAACGCTGCTTCATGGTCTTGTTCCTCAGGTTTGACTTGAGTTCGATCTTCAGATACTCGCCGATAATACCGAAGCGGTTAAAGAAGGCAAACTGCGACACGCGCTTGAGTTCTTTCTCCTTCTGCTTTGAGATCTCCTCATAGACATACTTAAACTGGAGATGGCGGTTCAGCATGAAGAGACCACACAGGGCTAACAACACCAAAGGCAGGAGCCACCAGGCGGTATTGAATTTCTGGATGAAGTCGAGTGTATGCCCTAACGTCTTTGCTGACATAGTAATGAGCGTGGGGATGAACGGGATGCTATAGAGTAGCAGTCCTGGGATGATCCACAGCACATTGCGGTTAATCATCGTGCGGAAGAACAGGTATATCTGGCTGTTGAGTATAATGAGCAGCTGCGCCAGCAACACCACATAGAGCGTGGTCAGCACCGAGGCGCCTGAGCACAATACGATGATGGCAAAGGGAATGAACAACCCCAGCCACAGGAAGTTGAAACCACTCAGATGCGAGGATAAGAGAAAACACTCGATGGCCGAATAGCGTGATATCGGCAAGAGGATATAGGGCTTGACCATCATGGCGGGTGTTGTCTGGAAGATAAAACGCAAGAGGAAATCGATGGGCAGGATGATGAGCATTGACATGATCAAGAGACCCGGCTCCCCCTCAGCTGCTATGCCGATGAGAACGCCATACATGATGAGGTAGATGATAAACATGACGGCACCAAAGCCTATCAGGACCTTGGCCCATTTGTTCTGTTCGAAAGCCGGACTACGACGGTAGCTCAGGTTGATATTCTTGCGCAGGAGGCGGAAAAGTTGCAGTTTGTTCATCTTAAGTCTATGATTTCAGCTGATGGGAAGTCTTTGGAATTAAAAATGAAGAGACCATCGTTCAGCGTGGTTGTTTTCAACTGGCTGATGACGAAGGTGCTCCACTTGTCTTTCTGCTTCATTTTGACGTGTGTAGGATGATAGGAATTCTTGTCGACGATGATATACATCTCCTGAATCCTATGGTTGTTATCTGTAGATACCAGGTGAACCTCGTAGGAATTATCTACCTCCTTTGATGTCAGCTTGTAGCCTTTCTTATAGATGTTAATGAAGTTATAGGGATTGATGGCCTGCAGCTGCGCTTCCGTCGGATTGCTGATGTTCACCTCGTCGTTGCCCTTCATATAGGTCCACTGTGTCTTACCGTCAAACCAGATGGTGGCATCGGGGGTGGTGGCATGGAACTTATTGCCCTTGATGGCTATCTCGCCACTGGTGGTTCCAAACTGTTTGCTGATCATCTGGAAGTGAGCCTGTACACCACCAGGGTTGCTCACCGTGGCGGCTGCTTTATCGAGAATGCGTTTCGCACTTTCTGCTTGAGCACCTGCACAGACGAGTAACAGGGCTATCATTGCTACATACTTTTTCATATTCTTATAAATCTATTAGTTTCTATCTGAGTGAGGCAAGAAGACTATTCAGGCTGTTCTCGTCCTGAATCATAACCTCGCGGGGTTTCGAGCCCATGGCGGCACCCACCACGCCGGCTTTCTCCAACTGGTCCATCAGACGGCCTGCACGGTTGTAGCCAATGGCAAACTTACGCTGGATGAGCGAAGTTGAGCCGCTCTGGTTGATGACAATCAGACGGGCAGCATCCTCGAATAACGGATCGAGATGGGCCATGTCGACCTCCTTGTCACCACCATCGCCGAAATCTGCCTCAGGTGTATCGGGCTCTGGCAGTTCAAACGGCATGTTATAGCTCTGCTGCTCAGCGATGAACTCATTGATGCGCTCTACCTCTGGCGTGTCGACAAAGGCACACTGGATACGGATGGGCTCAGCACCGCCCAGATAGAGCATATCGCCCTTTCCTATAAGCTGCTGGGCGCCTGTGCGGTCTAGGATGGTCTTCGAGTCGATGCCGGCACTCACCTTGAAGGCAATACGGGCGGGGAAGTTGGCCTTGATATTACCGGTGATGATGGTTGTCGTAGGGCGCTGGGTGGCAATAATCATGTGGATACCCACGGCACGGGCCAGCTGGGCGATACGTGCAATCGGCATTTCTATTTCCTTGCCTGCTGTCATGATCAAATCCCCGAACTCATCGATGATAACCACAATGTAAGGCATATAGCCATGTCCGCCACGTGGCGGGATCTTGCGGTCGACGAATTTCTGGTTATACTCCTTGATATTCTTGGCACGAACCTCTTTCAATAGGTCGTAGCGGGTATCCATCAGTTTGCAGAGCGAGTTCAAGGTGCGTACCACCTTTGTCACATCGGTGATGATGGGATCGGCATCCTCATCGGGCACCTTCGCCAGGAAATGGTTAATCAGCGGGTTGTAGATAGAGAACTCCACCTTCTTTGGGTCAACGAGTACAATCTTCAACTCTGCGGGATGCTTCTTATATAATAAAGAGGTGATGATGGCATTCAGTCCGACAGACTTACCCTGACCGGTAGCACCAGCCACCAACAGGTGAGGCGCCTTGGCCAGATCGAACATGAAGACTTCGTTGGTAATCGTCTTTCCCACGGCGCAGGGCAGCTCCATCTGACTCTCCTGGAATTTCTTGGAGTTAAGGATCGATTCCATCGAGACAATCGAGGGCTTGGCATTGGGAACCTCAATACCTACCGTTCCTCTACCAGGCATCGGCGCAATGATACGGATACCGAGGGCTGAGAGACTTAGGGCGATATCATCCTCCAGAGAGCGGATCTTCGTGATGCGGACACCTGGGGCGAGGGTGATCTCATAAAGCGTGATGGTCGGACCCACTGTGGCCTTGATGCTGGCAATCTCTACACCGAAGGTACGCAGCACATCGACAATGCGGTTCTTATTGGCTGTTTGTTCAGCCATATCGATATACGGTTTACCGTCGTTATCGTATTTCTTCAGCAGGTCGAGAGTGGGGTAGCGATAGTTCTCCAGATCCTTCTTGGGGTCGTATGGACCTTCGGCCTCCAAGATGCCGAGGGTATTGGAATCAGCCGTTTCATCGTCGCCCTTGGCCACCTCTACTTCCATTTCCACATGCTTTGTGGGCTTTTGAATAACAGGCTTCTCGAATGAATCCTCCTCATAGCCCTTGTCAATCACTTCTGCCGTTCCGTCATCTTTGAAATTCACCACCTGCTCGGTAGGATTGTCAAAGATCGTCGGATCTTCCTCCGTCTGCATCTGGTCTTCGTAGGACTCCTTCGGCTCGTTGGGGTCATTGTTGGTAATCTTGAACTTCACCTTGTCGATGAATTTCGTCGGGTTCAGTATCTTGCGGATGATGAAGATGGTCTCTGCACTCAGATAGGTGAGGAAAGCGATGGCCGTGAGAGCCAGGATGGCCGTGAGGCCCGGAGCGCCCAGCAGGTTCTCGATGGCTTGCTGGATATAAAGACCGTGGTCTCCACCTGGATTATAGCAAGCATCGTCGAAGAAGGGTGAGAGGAACTTCGAGAAGGTTACTGAACTCCAGATCATCAATATCATAAGAGCCATGAACCATTTCAACAGGTTGACACGGTAGGCCTTGATGAGATGAATGCTTACAAGAAAAAGAAAGATGGGGATGAAGAAAGCCGAGAGTCCGAAGCTGCGCTTAATAAAATACCACGCTGCATAGGCGCCTACACTCCCACAGGTATTGCTGAACTCCTGATGCTCGTTGAGTATTTCGCCCTCGCGGGGTGTCTCAATCATACTCTGATCGGCTGCTCCCGTGGTGAAATACGAGATGAAGGCCAGTGTGAGATAGCCGGCTACAAGGAATAAAAGAATACCGATGAGAAAACTCAGTTTCTCATTGTTGAAGAAGTTTTTAAAACCTAATATATCAAGGAATCCGGATGGACGATTCTCTTTCTTTTCCCGCTTTTTCTTTGCCATAATATGAATGCTTCGAAATATTTTTGTGCAAAAGTATAGTAAAAAACTCACATTTCATCATTTTTTCCCAAATTTTTATGTAATTTTGCACCTGAAAATGAAAAAAATAATCTATAACAGGTTTAACAAAGCGTGGTTGGAGGATTTACCCAGGGTGGTATACGATGGTAAAATCATTGTTGTAACCTCTTTCTCCGAAGCCGAAAAAGCAGTCGACTATCTACTTACCATGCCTATTCTGGGCGTGGATACGGAGACGCGGCCCTCGTTTACCAAGAACCAGCATTATAAATGCTCGTTGCTTCAGGTGGCCACTCACCATAATTGCTTTCTGTTCCGTCTGAATTATATTGGTCTGTCTCCTGCCATCGTCAGATTGCTGGAGGATACCAAGGTGCCCAAGGTAGGTCTGTCGTGGCATGATGATATTCACTCGCTCCATGAACTGGGGAATTTCACCCCTGGGAATTTTATTGATCTGCAGCATCACATGCGCGATATTGGCATTGAGGATCTCAGTCTTCAGAAGTTATATGCCAACCTTTTCGAAGAGCGTATCAGTAAGGCTGAGCGATTGTCGAACTGGGAGCGTGATGTGCTTCAGGAGAAACAAATGACCTATGCTGCCATCGATGCCTGGGCCTGTATCCGTCTTTACGAGGAACTAGAGCGGCTCAAAGCCAGCGGAGAATACGAAATCCACGATGAACAGACTGAACTGGAGATAGAAGAGGAGTTTAAGCTTTATGAAGAACTTGCAGCTCAAAAGAAATAAGGAAGAAAGCTTGTTGCGCTTTCATCCTTGGGTGTTTTCTGGCGCTATCCAGTCGGCAGACGAGAGCCTGGAAGACGGCGATTTGGTGCGTGTGTTGAGTTCCGAGGGACGTTTCATTGCTGTCGGACATTATCAGAAGGGCTCCATCGCGGTTCGTGTGCTGTCTTTCCGTGATGTGGCAATTGACGATGAATTCTGGTATTCCCGTCTCAAATCGGCTCTGAATATGCGAATTGCAATCGGTCTGGCCGATAATCCCGATAACAATACTTACCGACTGGTTCATGGTGAAGGCGATAACCTGCCCGGACTGGTTATTGATGTCTATGGCAAGACGGCTGTGATGCAGGCGCATAGCATTGGCATGCATCTCGCTCGTGTCAACATCGCCGAGCAGTTGCAGAAGGTGATGCAGGGCCGCATCGAGAATGTCTACTATAAGAGCGAAACCACCCTGCCTTTTATGGACGAGATGGAAAATGGGTTCATCATTGGCAGTGGAGGCGACAATACCGCTTTGGAGAATGGTCTGATGTTCTATGTCGACTGGCTTCGTGGACAGAAGACCGGCTTTTTCGTTGACCAGCGTGAGAACCGTTCGCTGCTGGAGAAATTTGCGAAGGGCAGAAAAGTGCTGAATATGTTCTGCTATACTGGTGGCTTCTCTTTTTATGCCATGCGTGGTGGAGCAACTTTGGTTCATTCCGTCGATAGCAGTGCTAAGGCCATCGAACTGACAAACCGTAATGTGCAGTTGAATTTCCCGGGCGATGCGCGTCATCAGGCCTTCTGCGAGGATGCTTTCAAGTATCTGGAAGGGGCCGACAAACAATACGACCTGATTATCCTTGATCCGCCGGCCTTTGCCAAACACCGTGGGGCCCTGCATAATGCTCTGAAAGGCTATACCCGTCTGAATAACAAGGCCTTCCAGATTATCCAGCCTGGTGGCATCCTCTTTACATTCAGTTGTTCGCAGGTGGTTACTAAGGATCATTTCCGTAATGCCGTCTTTACTGCTGCTGCCCAGGCAGGACGCAAAGTGCGTATCCTTCATCAGCTGCATCAGCCGGCTGATCATCCTATCAATATCTATCATCCGGAAGGCGAATACCTCAAAGGCTTGGTACTCTACGTGGAGTGAATAGTGATTAGTGAAGAGTGAATAGTGTAGTTGCCGATTTCATCGCAAAGCATCAGCTTCTGTCACGCGACGTTTTGCATATCGTAGCGCTGAGTGGCGGTGCGGATAGCGTGGCCTTATTATTGGTGCTGAAACAGCTGGGTTATCGCATCGAGGCGGCTCATTGCAATTTCCACCTTCGTGGCGAAGAGTCTGACCGTGACGAAGCCTTCGTCTGCCAGCTATGTGAGGCACAGAATATCCCAATCCATCGGGTACATTTCGATACAAAAGAATATGCTACCCTCCATAAGGTGAGCATTGAGATGGCTGCCCGCGAACTCCGTTACCGCTATTTTGAACAGCTACGTCAGGATCTCGGTGCTGACACCATCTGTGTAGCCCATCATCGTGACGATGCTGTGGAGACTTTACTGATGAATCTGATGTATGGTACAGGCATTCACGGACTCACGGGCATTCGTCCTAAGAATGGAGCAGTCGTACGTCCACTCTTGTGTGTGAGTCGTTCAGAGATAGAAGAATACCTCCATTCCATCGGTCAGAATTATGTTATCGACTCCACCAATACCGTAGATGATGTATTGAGGAATAAGATCCGCCTGCATCTTATTCCGCTGATGCAGCAGATTTTGCCGAAATCATCGGAGAATATCGCCAAAACGGCCGACAATATAAAAGAGGTGGAAGCCGTATATGATGATGCCATCAGATCCGGGCTGTCAGGAATCGTTAAGACATTAAGACCTGCCATCGGAGCTTCAGACCAGCATGGGGCAGTGTGCGTTGCGATTGATGACCTGCAGGCATTGCCTTCGTCAGAGTGCTTCTTGTTCGAGTGGCTGCGCCCTTATGGTTTCACCTCCGCTCAGGTCCTGCAGATAGCCGAGAGCCTCGGTGCTCCTTCTGGTAAAACCTATTCTTCCACTACACATGTGCTGTATATTGACCGCGGAACGTTGATTGTAGCGCCTGTATATCAGTTGCCATCGTCATTGGTCATCCCCGAGGAAGGTGTCTATAAGTTTCTGGATAATCTGAAGTTTAGGATCACTATTTCAGATGATTTATCCGTTTCAAAATCAGATGATTGCATAACGATTGACAAAGCAGTGGTTGAATTTCCTTTAACTGTTCGCATCATTCAATCCGGTGACCATTTTCAGCCCTTCGGTATGAACGGATCCAAATTGGTGAGCGATTATCTCACCGACAAAAAGGTAAGCCTTTGGGCTAAACGCAGTCAGATGGTAGTCACTGACAAAAAGGGTGAGGTGGTTTGGTTGGTTGGTCATCGCATCGCCCATCCCTTCCGCATCACCCCCGCCACAAAATCAGTTCTGAGAATCGAGGTGATGTTCTAAACTCCTTCTCTCCTTCTTGCGTCCCTTCGGTAGCAAGCGGCAAAGCCGAGTCCTCCTTCTCTCCTAAAATTCTCCCAAATTCTTTGGCTGTTTCTTTTTTTATTTGTACTTTTGTGCCCGAAAGCGTAAAATAAGCAGATGACACTCATTATTGTCATATTATTGCTCTGCGGATATCTGCTCATTGCAACAGGTCATCTTACAGGTGTAAACAAGGCTGCCATCGCCATGTTCCTGGGCACGGTAGGCTGGGTGCTTTATATTTGCTGGGGTGCGGATTTTGTAATGTCGCAACATCCTCACGAGTATACCGACTATCTGGCTGGCGAGGAACCGTCGAGCAGTGCTGTGAAGATCTTTATCTGTAATGAGGTGTTCTTGAACTATGTGGGTCGTGCTGCCAGTATTGTGATGTTTCTGCTGGCCACGATGTCCATCATTGAGATTCTCGATAATAATGGCTGCTTCGACTTCGTCCAGAAATGGATAAAGACGCATAACCCTAAGCGCCTGCTTTGGACAATCACGATTGCCACCTTCATTATCTCTGCCAATCTCGATAACCTGACCACCGCTACGCTGATGCTGGTTATCATGCGAGGCATTGTGCAGAACCGTCGTCAGCGAATGCTGATAGGCAGCGCTATCGTGATAGCTGCCTGTTGTGGCGGCTGCTTCACCGTGATTGGCGATCCCACAGGTTTGTTGCTGTGGGGCAATGGGGCTGTGACTGCCACGCATTTCTCTGCATATCTGGCTTTGCCTGCTATTATGGCATGGGCGATTCCTACGGTGCTGATCAATATTCAGTTGCCTGAGAGTCTTGATACCCAGTGGTCGCCGATGCCCTATCGTGGCGACGAAACCAATCTGAGCCCTTGGCAGCGTATCCTGATGCTCTTTGTGGGCATTGGTGGACTGTGGTTTATTCCCACCTTCCACAATATTACCAAATTACCGCCATTCTTGGGCGCCCTCTGTGTGCTGAGTGTATTGTGGGTGGTCAACGAAGCCTTCAACCGCAAACTGATGCTGGCCGATCGTATGTCGGAGCGTCGTTTGCCGCAGGCCATGAAATACGGTGCCATCCAGCAGGTGCTCTTCGTGATGGGCATCATGTTGGGCATGGGCGTGGTGATGGAGACTGGTGTCTTCGGCGATGTTTCGGCCTGGATCGATTATCACATCCATAATATCTGGGTGGTAGGTATTATCTCAGGACTTTTCTCCAGCCTTGTGGATACGTTTACTATTGCCATCAGCGATATCTCGCTCTATCCGGTTCTGGAGGCTCATCAATTAGGTAAATGGGCTGATGCCGACTACATGGGTAACTTTGTGATGAATGGTGCCTATTGGCTTGTCATCGCTTTTTCCACAGCTGTGGGAGGCTGCCTGTTGTCTGTGGGCTCCACGAGCGGTATTGCACTGATGAAGATGGAACATCTCAAACTGGGTTGGTATCTGAAGAATATATCGCCTAAGGTCTTTATAGGATGGCTTGTAGGACTTGCGATCCTTTGGCTCGAAATATTCATGTGTAACTAAAATAGCGAAATACGATGCCTGACATTAAGAAAATTGTCCTGACGGGAGGTCCTTGCGCAGGAAAGACGACTGCTTTGGTGAAAATTACGGAATATTTCTCCAGCTTCGGTTATAAGGTATTCAATGTGCCCGAGGTGCCAACGATTTACAGTACTGCAGGCTGGAACTATCTTACCCCCAACCGCGACCTCTACTATCAGGGTGAACGGGCTATTCTGGAGACGCAGCTTGCACTTGAGAATCAGTTTCTTCACTTGGCCGAGGTGTGTACGAAGCCCGTGCTCATTGTGTGTGATCGTGGAACGATGGATATTTCGGCATATATCAAACCCGAGGAGTGGCAGGAGATTACTGCGATGGCAGGTACCAATCCCAACGAACTTCTGGAGCGCTACGATGCTGTGCTCCATCTGGTAAGTGCTGCTGATGGTGCCGAGCAGTATTATACCACCGCCACCAATGCCACCCGCTACGAACAGGCCAATGAAGAGGGTCTGCGCATCGCCCGCGAGTTGGATAAGAAGGTGATCAAAGCTTGGACGGGTCATCCCCATCTGCGTGTTATCAATAACCACGATGACTTTGAGAATAAATTGAATCGCGTGCTAAAGGAAATCTCCAAGGTCGTTGGTTTGCCACAGCCCGTGCAGGAAGAGCGCATCTTCCGTGTAGAGATTGTGGGCGAGATTCCCGAGTGCTCAGAGAGTGAGATTACCCAGACCTATCTCGTCGCCGAGCCTGGCTGCGAAGTACGTTTGCGTCGCAGAGTATTTAGTGGTGGTAAGGTGGTCAATGTGCACCGTTCAAAGAAGCGCATCTCCGAAACGGAAGATATAGAGACGGAGCGTCAGATCGACAACAATCTTTATGAGCAGATGCTCCAGCAGGCAGATCCGTATCGTGTCACCATTCGCAAACTTCGTCAGAGTTTTATCTGGAAAGGTCAGTTCTTTGAGCTGGATACCTTCCATTCGCCATCCGAAGGCCTCGTGATGATGGAGGCAAAAGGTTTTACGGAGCAGGAAACCATCAATATCCCGCCCTTCATCAAGGTGCTCGAGGATGTTACCGGCAATCCACGCTACCTGAATTATAATATTGCCCTCACCCGATAGAATCCTATGAAGAGAAAGTTTGCCATCTCGCTTTTCTTGCTGGCCATAACTGGCGGCTGTTGGGCACAGGCCGATTCCTCAAGTGTGAATCAATTAAGTGTCGGCCTGAACTTACTGACGCATGGCGAGATGTGTGGCGGTGGTTTGCCTAAGGCAGATTCTGAGAATGAGACGATTGAAGACCGTTCGAGTTTCCTTTTCGGACGCATGCGCCTGAATGTTGATTATCAGCGGCAGGGCTTGCAGGCCCACGCCGTTATCCAGAACAAGGCGGTTTGGGGTATGAAGGGCAACCAGAGTCTCAATCTCTATGAAGGGTGGGTGAAGCTTGCTGCGCGCAACGGACTTTTCGCACAGTTTGGCCGTGTGGCTTTGTCATATGATGATGAGCGCATCATCGGTACCAACGATTTTGCCACAGCCGCTTTGTCGCATGATGTGGCGCGTGTGGGGTATGAGGGCCACGGCCATCAACTGCACGTCATTCTGGCTTACAATCAGAATGGCGACAATGTCTATTCCGGCACTTATTATGACGGTGGCGCGCAGTATTACAAGACCATGCACACCGTCTGGTATCATTACGATGTGCCTAAGTTTCCTTTAGGCGCTTCGCTGCTTTTCATGAACATTGGCATGCAGGCGGGCGTCAACGACACCAAGGCGTGGGACTATGAAACGAATTCCCCCCGAACGGAATATCAGCAGCTGTTTGGTGGCTACATCCAATACCACCCCAAGTACCTGACCGTTGAAGGCTCATATTACCGCCAAACCGGTAAGACGGTCGATGTTAACAACTATGCCAGCGACATAAGGGCGTGGATGGCCAGTGCAAAAGCCACCGTTAAACCTTCTGACAGATATGGTTTCGAAATTGGCTACGATTACTTAAGTGGTGACGACTATGTTCCCGTTCCTTATGGCGGCATGAATATGGTGCTCCATAAGGTGAACAAAGGCTTTACGCCCTTATATGGCTCACGCTCCAAGTTCTATGGCATTATGGACTATTTCTACGAGAGTGCCTACACCAACGGTTTTACACCCGGTCTTCAGAATGTCTTTGCCGGTATCTCCGGAAAACCTGTCGACAAGCTGGATTGCAAGGCTACCTACCACTATCTCGCTGTGGCTACCGAACTCAATGGACTTGACTATACGCTGGGACACAGTATCGAACTTGAGGCCGGCTATCGTTTTTCGAAAGATATATCCCTGACAGCTGGTTATACCCAGATGATGGGTACCGCCACGATGGACCGTTTGAAGCAGGGTAATAGCAGCAAACGCGCCCGGTGGGGATGGTTTTCCCTCGTTGTTTCGCCCAGTCTCTTTACCACAAAATGGTAAGGGTAGGGCATGATGGTGATGTTTTTTCGGATTTTTTCGCCCAAAAGTTTTTTTGTTCCGAAAATAATCACTATCTTTGCAATCGACTTGATTCTAAAACGAATTATTACTTTAAAATATTAACAGCGTATGTCACAATTAACTGGACACATTTCGCAGATTATCGGCCCTGTTATCGATGTCTATTTCGACACCGAGGGACAGGAGGCTGAAAAAGTGCTGCCGAAAATCCATGATGCCCTGAAGATTGACCGTGGTGACGGGCGCGACCTAATTGTCGAGGTGCAACAGCACATCGGCGAAGATACGGTGCGTTGCGTGGCTATGGACAATACCGACGGTTTGCACCGTGGACTGGAGGCGATTCCGATGGGCACACCAATCGTGATGCCTGCCGGCGATCAGATTAAAGGTCGAATGCTGAACGTGATCGGACAGCCTATCGACGGTATGAACCCACTCGACATGACGGGAGCCTATCCCATCCATCGCGAGGCCCCTTCGTTTGAGGAACTCTCTACGAAGAAGGAGATCCTGGCGACGGGTATCAAGGTGATCGACCTGTTGGAACCCTATATGAAGGGCGGTAAGATCGGACTCTTCGGCGGTGCCGGTGTGGGTAAGACGGTGCTCATCATGGAGCTGATCAACAACATCGCCAAGGGCCACAACGGATTCTCTGTATTCGCTGGTGTCGGTGAGCGCACCCGTGAGGGTAATGATCTGATCCGAGAGATGATCGAGTCGGGCGTTATCCGCTATGGAGAGAAATTCCGCCAGGCGATGGATGAGGGAAAATGGGACCTGAGTCTCGTGGATCCTGAGGAGTTGAAGAAGAGTCAGGCCACACTGGTGTATGGTCAGATGAACGAGCCGCCAGGCGCCCGTGCCTCTGTGGCATTGTCAGGACTGACGGTGGCCGAGGGCTTCCGCGACGGTGGTGGTAAGGATGGCGGTGCAGCCGATATCCTGTTCTTTATCGACAACATCTTCCGTTTCACACAGGCGGGTTCTGAGGTGTCGGCTCTGCTGGGTCGTATGCCGTCGGCCGTGGGTTATCAGCCCACACTGGCCTCGGAGATGGGTACCATGCAGGAGCGCATCACTTCGACGAAGACGGGTTCTATCACTTCGGTACAGGCCGTGTATGTGCCTGCCGACGACTTGACCGACCCTGCACCCGCTACGACGTTTACACACTTGGATGCCACCACGGTGCTCGATCGTAAGATTGCCGAGCTGGGTATCTACCCGGCAGTGGATCCGCTGGGATCAACCTCGCGTATCCTTGATCCGCTCATCGTGGGCAAGGCACATTACGACTGTGCCCAGCGCGTGAAGGAGATCTTGCAGCGCTATAAGGAGTTGCAGGATATCATCGCCATTCTCGGTATGGACGAGCTCTCGGATGAGGATAAGCTGACGGTGAACCGCGCACGTCGCGTGCAGCGCTTCCTATCGCAGCCGTTCTCCGTGGCCTCACAGTTCACAGGTCTGCCTGGTGTGATGGTGCCCATCGAGGATACCATCAAGGGCTTCAACGCCATCCTTGACGGCGAGGTTGACGACCTGCCAGAACAGGCATTCCTCAATGTCGGTACCATCGACGATGCGAAGGAGAAGGCTAAGAAACTGTTGGAGGCTGCGAAAGGCTAGTCAGAGTAATCCGATTAATCAGAGTAATCAGAATTATGCTTAAGCTGAAGATAGTTTCGCCCGAAAGAATAGAATTCACTGGTGAGGTGGAGATGGTGAAGGTGCCCGGAACGCAGGGCAGCTTCGAGATTCTCAAAGACCATGCGCCCATCATCTCGACGCTCGGCGAGGGCATCGTGGAGTACGACGGGCAGCAGTTGCCCATCCTCGGTGGATTTGTGGAGGTACAGAAGAACCAGGTTTCGCTCTGCGTCGAGCGCCAGCCCTAATGGCCTCTTGGCCTCATGGTCAATGGTCAGTGAGATTGTACTTTCCGTCCTCTTCTTCGCCCTGTTAGGTGTGGCCTACGTGAAGGGTTATGACTTTGTCAAACATCATTCGCCCGACCATCTGGTCCACTTCTATCTGATCATGGCAACGATACGCATGCTGCTCGTCCTGACGGTTATCGGCCTCTACGTATTCTTCACCGCGAATAGAGATCATGCCATCCGCTTCGTCATCATATTTCTAATTATGTACGTGATAACGATGGTGATAACACTGAAATTAAGGCATTAAAATATGCATTATGAATGAATATCTGAAATTACGATTGCTAAGCGTGGCACTGCTGCTGTTTGCACTGGCACCCTCGATGAATGCAGCGGATTTCTCTGCCAAGGAGGTGGTGCTTGAGCATATCAAGGACTCGCACGAATGGCATGTGACCGATGTGAAAAAGGCGGATGGAACGATACATCCCATCGCGATCCCGCTGCCTGTCATCGTCAACAGCTCCACCGGCTGGCATGTGTTCTGTTCGTCGAAGTTCGAGCACCATGCCGATGCCAATGGGTTGCGTCAGGGGCCTTATGGCCTGGCCATTGCAACCGAAGGCGACAACGCAGGTAAGATTGTTGAGAATGGTGAGCCGGTACTCGATCTGTCGATTACGAAGACCGTGGCGGTCATGTTCATCAACGTCATTATCCTGTTGCTGTGTATCCTGCTCAGTGCACGCTGGTACAAAAAGCATACCGCTTCCGACAAAGCGCCGGGTGGTTTCGTCGGCTTCATCGAGATGCTCGTGATGTATGTTGTAGACGACATCATCAAGCCAGGCGTAGGCAAGGGATACGAGAAGTATGCCCCTTACCTGCTTACATGCTTCTTCTTCATCTTCACCTGCAACGTCATGGGCTTGATTCCGTTCCCGCCAGGATCGGGTAACGTTACGGGCAATATTGCCGTCACGTTCTTCCTGGCTTTCTGCACGTTTATCGTCGTGCAGTTCTCGGGCAACAAGCACTACTGGAAGGATATCTTCTGGCCTGATGTGCCTACATGGCTCAAGGCCCCGATTCCCATCATCCCCGTGATCGAGTTCGTGGGTATCTTCACGAAGCCTTTCGCCCTGATGATCCGACTTTTCGCCAACATCATGGCAGGTCATGCCATTGCGGTGGCTATGCCCTGTATCATCTTCCTCGTGGCAACGATGGCAGCAGGTGTTTTCTACAGCATGAGCGCCGTGAGTATCATCATGAGCATCTTCATGATGTGCCTCGAGTGTCTGGTATGTTTCATCCAGGCCATGGTGTTCACCCTGCTCTCGTCGGTGTTCATCGGTATGGCAAAGGCAGAGCCCGAACACGAACATGCATAAATAAAAACAGTAACAAATAAATATTAACAAATTTAAAATCAAACAATTATGATTACAACATTATTAGCAGCAGAAGGTGTTGCACAGTTGGGCGCCGCAGTCGGTGCAGGTCTCGCAGCCATTGGCGCAGGTATTGGTATTGGTAAGATTGGTGGTTCAGCCATGGACGCTATGGCTCGCCAGCCAGAGGTAATCAGCAAGCTGATGACGAACATGATTATCGCTGCCGCTCTGATCGAGGGTGTGGCCCTGTTCGCAGCTGTGATCGCCTTCATGTGCCTGTAAGCAGTGAATAACTAATAGTGAATAGTTAAAACATTCAGTCTATGGATTTATTGATTCCGAGTACTGGTCTGTTGTTCTGGATGTCGCTCACGTTCCTGGTGGTGCTGTTCATCCTGTGGAAGTGGGGCTTTCCTGTCATCACGACGATGGTGAAGGAGCGTCAGGCTTTCATCGACGACTCGCTGCGCAAGGCGCATGAGGCCAACGAACGACTCGCCAATATACAGAAAGAAGGTGAATCCATCTTGCAGGAGGCACGCGAGAAGCAGGCTCAGATACTCAAGGAGGCTGCTGAGACCCGCGATGCCATCGTAGAGAAAGCCCAGGATAAGGCCCGTGCGGAAGGTGCCCGACTTATGGAGGATGCCCGCATCGCCATCGAGCAGGAGAAGAAAGCCGCCATCGCCGATATCCGCAAGCAAGTAGCTACCCTCAGCGTCGAGATTGCCGAGAAGGTGCTTCGTCAGAACCTGAAAGACGACAAGACGCAGATGGATCTGATCGACCGTATGCTGGATGAAGTTTCTGTTAATTAGGTAATTGCGTATGGATATTGGAGTCATATCGGTTCGTTACGCCAGGGCCTTGCTGAAGAGTGCCACCGACGCGAAGATTGAAGCCGACGTCTACAAGGAGATGCAGACGCTCGCCAAGTCCTACGCCGAGGTGCCGCAACTGAGGCAGACGATTGACAACCCGATGCTCTCGAAGGACACGAAGCAGACGCTCTTACTGACAGCCGTCGGTGAGAAGCCTAGCCCGCTGACCCAAACCTTCATCAGTCTGGTGCTGAAGGAGGACCGCGAGAGTGTGATGCAATTCATCGCCCATTCGTACGTCACGCTTTATCGTCAACAGAAGAATGTCATCCGTGGTAGACTTATCACCGCTGCTGCCGTCACACCTGCCACTGAGCAGAAGATGCGCCAGATGGTGGAAAGCAAGACTAATGGAACTGTGGAGTTTGAGACCGAGGTGGATCCCGATATCATCGGTGGCTTCATCCTCGAATACGACACCTACCGCATGGATGCCAGTGTCAAGTCGAAACTCAACAGTATTCTCACACAGCTTAAGAAATAACGACAACGGATTGAACGGATTAAACGGATTCAAATCTGTACGAAGAAAATCCGTGAAATCAGTGAAATCCGTTGTAGAAAAAGAAAAGAATTTTAGTAAATATGTCAGATAAGATTAAACCAAGCGAAGTGTCCCAAGTTCTGCTCGACCAGCTGAAGGGTATCTCCAATGCCGAGAAGTTCGATGAGGTGGGAACCGTGTTGACCGTCAGCGACGGTGTGGCCCGCATCTACGGACTGCGCAATGCAGAGGCCAACGAGCTGCTGGAGTTTGAGAACGGCACGATGGCCATTGTGATGAACCTGGAGGAAGACAACGTGGGTTGTGTGCTTCTGGGTGGCACCTCGGGCATCAAGGAGGGTATGGTCGTCAAGCGTACGAAGCGTATTGCTTCTATCCGCGTCAACGACAATATGCTGGGCCGTGTCATCAATCCGTTGGGACAGGCTATCGACGGCAAGGGCGACATCGATCTGAGCGACGCTTTCGAGATGCCGCTTGACCGTAAGGCCCCCGGTGTGATCTACCGTCAGCCCGTGAAGGAGCCGCTGCAGACTGGTCTGAAGGCCATCGACTCGATGATCCCCATCGGACGTGGACAGCGTGAGCTCATCATCGGTGACCGCCAGACGGGTAAGACCGCCATTGCCGTGGATACCATCATCAACC
>CAMJBL010000024.1 GCA_946403845.1 uncultured Prevotella sp.
AACTCGTGATGCGTTACAGTCACGATGCCATCCCCGTTTCGCGCAGTAATGTCAAAAAACTGAAGGAACTACTGGGATAGGTTTCATATTGAAGTGCCTAATTGATAGGCATCCTCTAAAAAACTTGTTCCCATGATGTCACCCTTGTCTTTGACTCCTCTGACAAGTACCTTACCAGCATCCTCAATACTGAAGAACTTCAAGCAGAGGTTGTATTCCGTCATAATGGCATCAAACAATTCTGGCAGCGTGGCGGCGCCAACGAGTAGCAATGCCATCTTCTTGATGTGGAAAGTATCGCGAATCGGATTATGGAACCTGTCGATAACGGCCTTCAACTGAGCACTGATACCATAAAAATAGACGGGTGAGGCGATGACGAGCATGTCAGCTTGACTCATCTTTTCATATATGAAGGTCATGTCATCCTTCTGAGCACAGACACCATTAGTCTTGAAGCATGCGTTGCAACCCAAGCATGGGTTCACCTTATAATCACGCACAGAGACAATTTTGACATGATGTTGCCTTTCTGCTGCTCCTTTGGCAAAAGCATCCACCAACAACTCAGTATTGCCATCTTTACGAGGGCTTCCGGATAAAATCAGTATGTTCATAAATTTAATGCTCTAATTTCATTTTGTAAACATTGAAGGAATTTGGCTGCGTGGCCACCATCCATCTGAACGTGATGGAATTGGAATGATACTGGCAGAGTTGTCTTGAACAGTCCTTTACGATACTTACCCCACATCACCATCGGATTGCAGAACTGGTCTGTGTATTGGTTGACGATGCAGTCGAGTTCCGTCTGTATCATGGCAGATGTGCCGATAACCATGTGCTCGTCGAGGAAGGAGCTCTTACATTCATTCGCTGCCTGCGCTGTCAACGACAGGTAGTAGCGATTGAATTGCTGTAAATCATCGGTGAAAGGAATGTCGCAGGAGCTGATGCCTCCCTTGCTGTTCTCTACAATGACGTTGACGGCAAGCTTGTCGTAGTGGTATAACTTCCCGTCTACAGGCAGCGTATAGAACTCATCCACCTGGCTCGCCGCCTTGCCTATGCACCAGCTCATCAGCATGGTGAACTTCATGCCATTCCTTTTGCAGACCTTTACCAAGCGGCTGACATCCAACGTCTTCACCAATGTCACCATCGGCATGGGCGATGACATCCACATACGGAATGCTTCAGCACGATTACTCTCTTGGGGATTTATTTCTCTCTTCATGTTATTTGTTCTATTGGCATCATAACGCCACATTGGTAGTCTGGCGACTCGATATCTGTACCATGATACCATTCCATACTGCAGGAATTCTGTGCCCATTTGTATTCAGGATGTGCGGGCACCCACTCCTTATGGAACTTCATGTATTGCTCTTGGAAGGCTTTCATGCCTCCCTCGAAATGCATCTTCAGCCACTTTCCACTATGAATGGGGAAAAGCTGCATGCCTTCGGGCACGTCGCCACCTTTATAAATACCGCCAATGACGTAAGTAAAGGTGTTTTTGCAGCAAGCACCGAAATTGGCTTCCCAACAGGTAGCACAATTGTGGTTGGGGATGTCGCAAGTGCATAGTCCGAACTCGCCAATGCCATTATCGATAGCAGCCTGTTGAAAAGCATCAGGTGCCTTTTTCTCTATAAAGACAGGCTTGATAATCTTTTCCACATACTCACCCCAGAACTTAGGGCATTCTTCTTTTGCCTCGTTAAAGGCAATCTTCTTGGCCATGCCAATAATCTGCACATCGTGCAGTTCAATAATCTCGTGTTTCATATTACATAACATTTACAATACTCGTTTAACTCCAGAAATCATCTTGACCATCCATGTTAGGAGGAAGGAAAGGATGGTGGTGACGATTCCGATAAAGAGGAATTTGCCAAAGGCACCCATCCAAATGCCGTCAACTACATTCTGCAGAACTATCATCAGCAACAAGTGGAATACGTAGGCACCATACGATTGGGCGGCACACCATTGCCAAAAACGTGAGGTTGTGCTCACAAGCTCACGGAACAACCAAATAAGACCGAAACTGATAAACACGCACATCAGCGACTCGTAAATACCAAACCACTGCCAGACAAAAGCATTCCACGCTCCACCATCCCGCAGGTAGTTGCCTATAGCTAATCCCACACCTATGAGCAAAACCACCAAGCCCGTGCAGTTACTCATCTTGTCGAGCCATTGGAAGCGATAGGCCATGATGCCAAGAACAAACATCATGACATATTGTAGATAATGTGCAGGCTCTATAGGGAGGGGGATGATGCCAAACGGCCAAATCCAATGATCCTGCGGACTGACCTGACGGATGAAGTAGCTGCCAATACCCATCAGCAGAGCAGCAATCAGTAGTCCGATGATGGTGGGTTTGGAGCCACACGTCTTATCAATAGGCGGCACCCAATGCCGAATCAATGCATAGATGAGGCAGAATACTAGCAGACTCTCGACAAACCACATGTGGCCAATTTCTGGTTTACCAGTCAATATGCCAATGATAGCACCCATGAAGAGTAGGGGAATACCCAAGCGGAGCAGTTTCTTCTGGATAAATTGTTTGGTTCCTTGTTTGTCGAAACTCCTGGGCACGAAATAGCCCGAGATAAAGAAATAGAGTCCCATGAAGAAGGCAGCGTTGGTAGAGAAGAAATGCCAAATCCAAGGCATGAATTCTGCAGGGTTAGATGGTGTATAAATCCAGCTGCCACCATTGCCGTAAGCCTGACCGGCATGGTGCATAATCACCAAGACGGTCAGGCAGACCTTCAGATTATCGAGATAATATAGACGTTGCATATCTTACCTACATTTTAACTATTTGACGTCGCAAAGGTACTGATAGTTGCGATTATCGCCAAAATTTTGGGATATTCTGCGTAATTTTGTGACGAATGGGGGAGTTCACAATCGTTCTAATTTCATTACTTTTACTGGACGGTCTGAGCCGACTTCCAAATTGGGGCAGAGTGTTTCCTCACCCGTGTCAATGAATCCGCATTTCTCCATCACGCGGCCTGAAGCTGGGTTAGAAGGGAAGTAGTCACCCCAAAGCATTGTGAAGCCCTTTTCATTGAAACAATAGTCTATGACCAACCGAAGTGCTTCGGTACAGATGCCTTTGCCCCAAAACGGGCGGGCTATCCAATAACCCACCTCTGCCTGATCTTCGGCAATCTTCAGGTTCGATGCGGATGACGGGAGGTAGCCCACACAGCCTATGGCCTCGTTCGACTCTTTCAAAATTACCGCCCACATCCCTTCTGTGTTGAAGACAGTTCGGATAATCTCCAGACTCTCCTCCACAGACTTATGTGGTGGCCATCCGGCACGAGGTCCAACTTCCGGGTCGCTGGCGTATTTAAACAGCGTCTCGGCATCACTATCCTGCCAAGGACGTAATAGTATCCTTTCTGTTTCCATTTTATTTCTTCCAACGTTTCAGCATGGGGAAGAAGCCTCGCATCATCTGCTTGTATTCTTCCTTGGTCATTGGCTTAGGCATCTGTTTGTTCACTTCGTCGACAAATTGAGCACAATGCTCAATCATCTCGTCCATCGTACATTCCTGCAGGAATTTGCCATCCTTATAGCAATATTGGCAGTAGTCGAAGTTCGTACTGCCGTCGGCATTGGTGCCACAGTCTTCATCCTTGGTGAGTGGCATGCCACAACTCTGGCAGAACTGAGGCAATTGGCCCTCTTGAAGTGCCTTCTCTTTCGTTGGGAAGCTTGCCTCGTAAGCCTCGAAAGCGTCTGGATTCTCATCAGCCACGAAGTAACCCTTGGGCGGGCAATAGGTGCCCTCGCGATTGCCCCAATAACCAGGAATCAACTCTTGGGCAAGGAAATACGGCACTTCCGACTCTCTTGGCTCTGCGTGATAATGAATCTTCATCTTGCTGGCAAGGTCGAATCCGGCATGTTTATAGAACTCAATATTTCCTTCCATCTGCAGAAGGCCTATACCCATCTCCTTAGCTTTCTCTAACGCATACTGGAGCAGCTTCAAACCATAGCCTTTGCGTTTGTAGTCTGGATGAATGCTGATGGGACCGAAAGTCCAAGAAGGGTAGGGGGTTCCATCGTCAAGCATTATCTCAGCTTTGGAAAACATCACATGGCCGATAATCTTACCATTCTCCTCCATCACAAAATCCAACTCAGGGATGAAGTCAGGGTTCGTTCTATACTGGTTGAGCACATAATGCTCTGTACATCCTGGGCGATAAACGTTCCAGAAAGCCTCGCGAGTCAGGTTCTCAACTTCGCGATAATCTTCTGTTTTTTCTAATCTGATAATCATAGTCTATTCTATCTCCTTGTTTATAATCATTATCCTTTATTCACTATTTCAATAAGATCTTCGATTCTTTCTATGATGAAGGTGGCACCAGCTTCCTCAAGTTCATTCCTGGTTCCATTACCCCATGTCACACCACAAGTTTTGGTTCCTGCATTGGCTCCCATCTGGATGTCTACTGCCATATCGCCGACTACGATGGTTTCGCCAGCATCATAATGCATGTCAGCAAGGGTCCTCAATACAGGCTCCGGCTTCGGCTTGGCCTCTTTCACATCGTCTGCACCAAGTATGTAGGAGATATAATCGGCAATGCCCATATTGCGAGTGAGTTCTGTGAGAGAATTGCGTGAACGTGAAGACGCAATAGTAAGTGTAAAACCTTTCTGATGCAGGATGGTAAGTGTTTCTACGACACCTGGGAATGCCTCTGGGTGAATGGTTTTCAGATTTTCATTGAAGTATCTTCTGTATGTCTCAGCGCATCTGGGGATAAGCTCATCCTGTATGTCAGGAAACAACGTCCTGAAACACCCTGCCAACGGCAGTCCGATAGTGGCAGCACATTCTTCCTCGCTACGGTTAGGTAAGTGCAACTCTGCTATAGTCATCTGCATCGTTGTGACAATATTCCGCCGGGTATCGCCTAGCGTGCCGTCAAAGTCGAAAATAATCAGTCCTTTGTTCATCAAATCTCTTCTGTCCATAGCGTAATTTCTCATTTTTATTTGCAAAGATAGTGAAAATTATGGAATTATTGCTATATTTGCACCCAAAATATAGTTAGTAACCTAACAAATACTAAACAGAAATGAAGAAAGTAATGATTCTTATCACAATTTTCACGCTCCTAATGATGGTTCCCGCCATCACCATGGCGCAATATAAGCAGGAGAATAACATCACCAACACCGAGTCTTCTGACTCCTACGCCCAGGAACGTTGCTTACCACGAGCAGAAACACCAACAAATGTTGCTGAGGCAATGGAAAGATTCTTTCAAGGGGCAGCCAACGAAAAGAAAGACATCCACAGCGTGATGATTGTAAAAGGCGGCAACGTCATCTACAGTCGTTGGCAGAGTAGGGGTGAGGAAAATACACCGCACGTGCTCCACTCCGTCAGCAAGACCTTTACTGCCACCGCTGTGGGAATGGCCATTGCCGAAGGAAAAATGGCGTTGACTGACAAGGTCATTGACTTTTTCCCCGACAAACTGCCTGCCAATGTAAGCAAGAATCTGAAGGCAATGACTGTGCGCGATCTGCTGACGATGTCGTGTGGACATGACGTCGAACCATCCATCCGCAATGCCCAGCAGGACTGGGTGACGGCATTCCTCGCTCATCCCGTCGTGCACAAGCCAGGCAAGTTCTACCTTTATAACAGCATGGGCACCTATATGCTCTCTGCTATCGTGCAGAAGGTCACAGGCGAGAAGGTCGTGGACTATTTGGACACACGTCTCTTCCAGCCGCTTCGCATTGACAGGCCCCGCTGGGAAGAGAGTCCGCAGGGCATCAACTGTGGTGGCTGGGGACTCTACCTGAAGACAGAAGACCTGGCGAAGATGGGACAGCTGCTGTTACAAAAGGGAAAGTGGAACGGCAAGCAGCTGATTCCCGCCAAATGGGTCGCTGAGATGTCGAAGAAACAGGTGGAGAGCATCAATCCCGGCACCCGTATCGAACAAGCTGCCGAGCGCGGCATGACCAAGGAGACCAGCGACTGGATGCAGGGCTACGGCTACCAGATGTGGTGTTGCCGTCCTGGCTGTTTCCGTGCCGACGGTGCCCGTGGTCAGTATATCATTGTCGTACCTGACAAGGATGCTGTCATAGCCATCACCTCCGACGTTGAGGACCTGCAGGGCGAGTTGAATCTCGTCTGGAAACACATCCTCCCCGCTTTGTAATTATAACTGTTCGGGGCCTCATCGTTCATGGATTGCTGCTAAGACCAGGAACATATAGTGCGAGGAGCCGCCACCGAGTACATACTCCGTCTGCTGCCAGAGGAAGGGGAATTCGAGAAGTTCTGGATAGTCGGGACGGATGAGTGCCGTACCCGACACCACACCACCCGGAATATAGCTCCAGTCAGCGCGGTTCAGGCCATAGGCAACGGTAGCCGAACGGGCACCTACGCCGGAGGCGAAGGAAGCCGTATTGCTGCCAGGATGGCAACCCAGAATGAAGTCGAGTGCACTATAGATTATATCCTTCTGGAACAGATCGGGATAGGCACTGGCCAGGAAATAGTACTCGAATCCGAAACGTTGGATGTCCCATCCTGCACCCCAGATGCTGGGACGATAAGGCACACCATAAGGTGTCTCAGATGACTGCCTGTCAAGCTGAGTTTTATAGCTTACAAGGGCTGCGCGGAAGGCTGCAACGAATTCTCGACTCCGTTTGTCTTTCTTCGCCTCGAGTAGTTTGGCGATCCGGGCCATAAACCAGCCAGAACGGGAGATGTTGTTGGTGATGAGCTGCTGTTGGCTGAGAATCAAATCAAGATATTCCTGATTGTTTGTCGCAAGGTATAACTCGACGGCAACCTGCAACTTGGCACTCACCAGAAAACCGCCTGCCTCTGTATTCCGATAGATTTCCTGAGCAATGTCGAGACACTCCCGACTCAGCGCATCGTTAAATCCACGTAGCACGCGGGCTGCTCCAGCCAACTGGGCTGCTGTCGACAGCGCACGCATGGGATTATCCTCTGTAAAAATCCAACGGTCGTCACTATTGCCTGCCACCCCGTCGGTCATGGCAGCAGCATCGCCAAGCATAGCATACTGACGCAGCGAATTACAGATAATACCACGATAGAGCCGACCTAACGCCTGATATGAGCGCACCACGGTAAGCGCCCCGTTTTCCACCTGCTGCAAAATATCGTTTTTCCCGTCAGGCTCATGTATTTCCACTCGATGACGCTGTTGGTCGATAGCCGTCACGTCGATGTCGGGATGGAACTGTTCGTAGGCCAGTGCGAGGATATAGGCCTCGCCAGCCTGAGACTCCACGCGCAGGTCAAAGTCGCCCGCATCGTGCCAGCCGCCGACATTCACCCCAGGCACCTTGGCGCCCTCGGCATATTTCGAGAGCCCAGGCTGCTGTACGTAACCGTCGATATGGTTGCCTACTTTAGCCATCAAAGCATCGTCCATGTGGCAGGCATCGTGCCAGATGCGATACTTCTCTGAAACCCTCATGTGACACATCTGTACGGGTAGGAAGTACTCGGCGACGGGTTGCCATACTCCCCGGTCATAGACATCGTCGGCAATGCGGAAGACACTCGATACCGAATTAGCATATCGCAACAGATAGAGACCTGCCTCAGTAACATCGCTCAGGTCAGCCGACAGATAGCGGTAGCGCAGGAAATTGCCCCACACCTTGGGCTGGATGGTACGTACGACAGTCTCGCCATCAGCATCGATGCGGACCACTTGCAGCGGTTCGATGGTGTTGTCGCGCCGATCGGTTTCTATCACGATACGTTTCTGCTGCTTGGTCTGATAGCCTATCTGCGAAGTCTGGATGACAGGCTGGTAGCGCCACTGGTTATCCACCTCGGGGGTGATCATCCAGCGCACGGCACCCTTCGTGGCACCTTTGCTAATCTCGCTGCGCAGCACGAACCAGCCGTTGTTGTGGTTCATGCGCCCGTCGTAGAGCTTCAGCTGACCCGTCAGCGACTCTACGGTCAGTTTCTGACTCCTGTCGTCTGGACGTGAAGTAAACTTACTGCCAACCGCGTATGGCTCAGCTATGACGTCGTCGGCACGGAGAGGACTATAGCCCTCACCGTCCAACTGTGCCAGATCAGCCTTCAGTCCACGACCTGCAAAGTAGTTGCCGTCATGCCCACGATTCGTGGCTACCTGCAGCAACGGTGCATTGGGTTGCTGTGGGTATATACCGCTCTGCTGGTCCATCATCCATGGCTTGCCAAACAGGTAACCCGGGTAGAACTCCAAATTGAATCCCACCTTGCCCAACAAGAAGTCAGGCACGGGTGTGTCTAAGTCGACGGTAACGAGGATGCCCTTCCCTTGCGGCTCTACGGTGACGGTATAGTTGACATGCCAGTCGGGATAGACCATCGGATTGAAGCCTGTCAGATGGCGCGATGAGTCTGGATAACAGAGCATGGTTGTGATACGGTTACCCTCGGCCTTCCGGCTCAGTTGCTTGGGTACAGGTTGCCATTGTCCCGGCGTTGCCTCCAATCTGATGTCACCATTGGTGGCGATACGCAATCCGTTCATAATCACACACACGCCGCCCTGATGCCCCTCAGGATAGAAGTCACTGAACGCCATCACGTCTGTTCCGCCAGCATTAAAATAGCCGGCATCGTTCAACAGGAAAGTCTGCGCCTGTGCCGTAACGGCTATTGACACCATCCCTATCAGGAACACTCTTTTAATCACTTTTTTCGTTTTCATAAGCTCGAATCGTTTTTGGGTCGGATCAAATTTTGTTGCAAAGATAGTGAAAATTACGGAAATATTGCTATCTTTGCAGCGTATTTTGAGAATTATTAAGATGTGTAGCAAAGAAACTAGAAACCAAATGAATATGAGAAAAAGTTTTTTGATGATTTCCGCGGCGATGATGCTGATGGCATGCGGAGGACAGACCAAGCAAGCGACGTCGGATGCCGACAGCACACAGGTGTTTGAAGTACCCGACACGCTGAACACGGTAGAGGCCGTGGTCAAACAGGTGGATGCCGTCTATGCCTACTGGAATGAGATGAGGGAGCACTACGACGAAAACAAGCCCTCTGTCGATGAGCGTTTCGGCACCAAGGAGTGGCTGCAGGTGCGTGAGGATGCCTGGGCGGCCGACAGAGACTGTGAGTGCGGAGGCTTCTTCGACTTTGGCGACGAGGGCCCGTTGGATCCTTGGGTTTACGACTGTTATGAGGGCACTGTGAGTGCCAACGATATTGAAGCGAAGATTCTGTCCGACGGCACGGTCGATGTGAAGTTTCTGGTGAAGGATGCGGTCACCCCTAAGGGCATCCCCATGCGCTGGCAGATGCGCGTTGAGGAAGGCGAGTGGCGTGTGGCCAATATCATCTTCGAGAAAGATGGCGGTATCGACCTCCTTGCGAGCCTCAGAGACTATGGCAGGGAGTTTAAAGAGAAGCAAGCTAAGGAAGGGGAGGCACAGGATGCTATCCGGGTAAATTATAAGGGTGAAAAGCCTTCCCTCAGCGATTTTATCACGGCCTATCTTGCACCCACAACTGGTGAAGACGGCGAGTGCGACACGGAATATATGAATGGCATCCGGCATGCCTGGGACCGCCATCGCAAGGGACTCAAACAGGACGAGGGCGACACCTTCACACTTGATGAGAAGAACGGCTATGCAGTCTATGAGTACAAGTATAGTGAAGGGGCATGTGAGTTTATGACAAGAATCGAGATGTGCTTGTGGAATGAGGCCGACGGGATGCACAAGCTCTTTGCCTACAACCACGGGTTCTACCGGGATGGCAAGTACTATCCCGGACAGTATGACGGTTTGACCTTCATGCGCTACAACAATGCCACGAAGTCAATGACATATCACTCAGATAAAGGTGTAGAGGCTGTTTACGAGGCAAAAGCCCCCAGTATCGACTGCTCATTTTCCCTGCCTCGTTCAGGCAAAGACATCATCGTGTCTTTGTGGGATGAAAACGGGAAGAAGACAGAGAAGACGCTGAAGTGGAACGGACACGGATTCAGCTATTAAAGACCATATCCGACGCCTTTCAAAATAACACCTTGCTATCACCTCAACGCCATAAAAATCCCCCGCAGACTTTTCTGCGAGGGGATTCTTTTTCTGTGTCAAGGCAATCTCTCACCTCTTATCACTTTTCACTTTTCACTCCTAAAAGGTCCATAGCCCATGCAGCTCGTGGTCGTGATGGCCGTCAGAAATGCCGTGAGCGCGGCTACTATCACCTTCACCGCAATCTCAATCACTCTCTTTTTCATAACTCCTTGATAGTTTTAACTCACACAGATCTTCACAGATCCCACAGATTTTTTTTATTCCTTCGGAATGACAAGATCTCATTTTCCCTCCTGCTTCCGCAAGGAAGCTTATCTGTGAGATCTGAGAGATCTGTGTGACATTACTAAATTGAGCTGTCGCCAGAGGCAGAGCCCGTGTTGATCACCAGCGAGCTGGCCTGACCAGGCATCGCGAAGTTACCGGTGTAGACACCATCGCTCTCGGTGAGCTCGATAGAGGAGCCGTTCAGCGTAGCGCTGGGAGTCGTGCCCTCAGCCGGCGTGATGCTGATCTCCACCTCGTCGTCCTCGTTCAGGCTTGCGCCCGAAGTCACGGCATTGCCGTCCTTAGTCACGTTGGCAGATCCACTACCCATCTTGCTGATGGTCAGCGCATAGCCCTGCGAAGCCTGCGAGCCGCCTTGGTTCTCTGAACCCTGACTCTGCGAGCCACCCTGGTTCTGAGTGCCCTGGTTCTGAGTACCACCGTTCTCAGTGCCGTTGTCGTCACCCTCGGGCTCCTCAACAGTTCCTGCGTCGGCAGAGGTCACGCGCTTCACGATGTTGCCGTTGCGGTCGTAACAGGTAATCTGAATCGAGGTGTTGGCCAGCTCGTCCTTCAGGTCCTGAGTAGGAGTGAAGATGATGCGGCGGCTGCTGATTAGCGCGGTCTTCACGTCCTCAACCTTCTCGACACTCTTGGCGCGGAGACCGAATCGCATGGAACCCAGTCCGGGCAACGCCACAGAGTGACCTTCCGTTGCCCATGCCTTGATCACCTCACCGGCTGCATCCCAGCAGGCTTTCATCACACCCTGGCTCACGCCACTTCGGAGAGCTGCCTCGCGGATCACCTTCGCCTGGTTCAGTGCGATGTACAGGTCGGGCTGCATCACATAGCGATACACGCCGGGATCATTCTCATCCTTCGTGAACTTAATCTTTCGTTCAACTGCTTTTACTTTCAATGACATAATAAATTCCTTTCTTTTTAATGATTAATAAATTGTTAATTAACTTTACTTATCTCCGAAACGACTCCATTTTTGGCTTTGCCTAGGAAAAACGTGCCCGCGCGCTAGGAAATTTTTGTTGCCTAGTTAGGCCGCAAATTTCGTCTTTTTTCTTTGACAATGCAAAGGTACGAAAAATTCAAAGCCCTTCCAAATTATGTCGCCAAAAAAGCACGCAAAAAAGCACGCTGGTCATTTTGTCATTTTGTCATTTTGTCATTTTGTCATTTTGGTTTGGGGGTTGAGCCAAAATCTTCAACTATATATAAATATTTATATTTATATATAGTTGTAAAAATAACCATAATCCGGAATTCTAAATGACATTTTGACATTTTGACATTTTGACCATTTTTCGTTGTCTTTTCCTGATTTTGGTTGACAGTTTTCTACTTTTTTTCTGATGTGGTTGACAGTCGTTTTCCTGAACAAGTTGACATTTTACTGGAATCGTTGACACCTTTACTGACATTCGTAATACTTCCAAATATTTCCGTGAAAACTTTTGTTATGGTCCCCTCCAGTTTATTTTTTGGTATACTTTTCGATTATTATTTCCATGTTCAACATAGGAGGGACAGGTCTTTGATTTCTTTCTTAAAAGATCAATCACCTGTCCCCTTGATCTTCCCCTTGATCTTCTTGATCTCTCCCTTGATCTCCTTGGTTATACGACCTCTTTGCCGAATGGTGAGAGGGCCAGTTTTGCCAGACGGAAGTGCATCTTTCCGAAGGGTATGCCAATGATGGTGATGCAGAAAAAGAGGCCATAGAGGATGTGGGTGAGCCAGATCCAGATGCCGCCCACGATGAACCACAGTACATTCATGAATATACTGAGACAGCCGGGCTGCGAGGGCTTCCACTTTACTTGCGTGCCGAACGGCCAGATGGCCACCATACCGAGCTTCATGCTCTGCAAGCCAAAGGGAATGCCGATAATGGTTAGCATCAGCACCAGTCCGGCGATGAAATACTCCAGGGCAATATGCAGCCCGCCAAAGATAATCCAGATGATGTTTCCTAATGTCTTCATTCGATTGATTCAGAAAAGAGATGCAACTAAAGAATAGAGGTAGCTGCCGAAGGAGATGAGCAGCCAGACCATGAGGGCGATGAGCAGGAGCAGAACGATAAGGACGATAGCGGACTGCCAGGCACGCTGGTTTACCTGTTTGACGATGGCTTCGTCGCCATTCACGAATCCCTGAATCATCTGCATGTTCTGGGTATTGGAGCGATGGAAGATATCGATGATGTCGCCTACGAAGAACGGTATCATGCCTAAAAGCACATCCCGCAGGGCATTGTTTAATACGGCCAATGTGAGCGGGACGCTCCTGATGACGCGGGAGGAGAAATAGACGAACGGCACGACGCAGAGTAGGGCAATGGCATCGCCCCATCCGGGAATGACGCCGATGAGCGCATCCAGATAGTAGCGATCCATGTAGCGGGTCAGGCCTTCCATCGTCTGATAGGCTCGGTTGTCCATCAGCCGCTGGCGCCGTTGTAGTCGCTTGACTTCGCTCTCGTCCTCGTGCATATCAGAGACGTTGCTCAGATAACGACGGCTGTTCCGCTGGTGGCTACCATGAGCATTGAACCATTGCCTCCGATGGTCTCGTAGTCGATGTCGATGCCTACGATGGCATTGGCGCCAATGGCCTGGGCGCGCTGCATCATCTCCATCATGGCGGTGTCCTTGGCTTCAATCAGAACCTTCTCGTAAGCGCCAGCTCGACCACCGACGATGTCGCGGATGCCGGCAAAAAGATCCTTGAACATGTTTGCGCCGATAATGGCTTCACCTGTCACGACTCCCTTATATTCGCGGATGGTGTGACCTTCAATCTGTGGGGTTGTTGATAGTATCATAATCTTACTTTTTAAAAGTTTCTATTCGTTAGACGTGATTTGGTAGCGAAAAGTTGCATCCTTAAGAGTTTTTTCTTGTTTCCTTTGGTTTTTCACTCGCTAATTCGTATCTTTGCAAAGGAATTTGGGAAATACTCAGACAGCCATTGGGTCTTAGGTTGGTAAAAGAGAGAAACTTTTTTTGAAATACTTGTAATTTTTAGTTGTTTCTGACATCTAACAGTTAAAAACGACAAGAAAAGATGAATATAAAAGAAGAACAATTCGCCCGGTTAGTCCGAGAGCATAAGAGCACCATCTATGCGGTGTGTTATATGTTCTCACATGATGAGGAAGAGGTTAACGACCTTGTCCAGGAGACGCTGATCAACATGTGGAAAGGCATCGATGGTTTTCGCGAAGAAAGTAAGATCAGCACGTGGATCTATCGCGTTGCCCTCAACACATGTCTCCTACAAGAACGCAAGAAAAAGAAGGAGGCTGTAAAAGTGCCTCTCTCAATGGGAGTGAACTTCTTTGAAGACAGCGATGCCAACATCGCGCAGGTACGCCAACTCCACCAGCGCATCGGAAAACTCGGCTTGGTCGACAGAGCCTTGGTGATGATGTGGCTTGAGGGCATGAGCTACGAAGAAATCGGAGCTGTCATGGGAATCTCTTCACAGAATGTGGGCGTAAAGCTCTTCAGAATCAAAGAACAACTAAAGAAATTGTAAGTATGGAAGAAATGAATTTCGAGGAAATACGCAATCAGTTTGCGATTCTCAAAGACCAGTTGAATAATCAGGAGATTATAAGTGACCGTCTTATCCGCGAGACGATGAAGATCAAGCATAAGGACATCAGCGATTCCAAGCGAACGATGTATCTCTGTGCAGTTATCAGCCTGTCGTTCTATCCGCTTAACGCGATGGTCCATGCTTGGAGTAACGCCTTCACCATTGTGACCTGCCTGCTCATCCTCATGTGTGCCGTGGGAGCCTACTATATCCACAAACCGGTGGAGGAGCTGAACTTGATGAGAGACGACTTTTCTTCTGTTGCCCGGGTGATGGCTCGTTTCAAGAAACAGTATAACGACTCTATGTGCTATTTGGCACCTGTTATCATCATCCCGTATTTTCTATGGGCATGCTATGAGTTTGCGTGGAAAGGTTCGCCAGCAGGCACCATCACCTGGCAAAATGTCATTCTGCTCTTAGCAGGTGCTGCCATCGGCGGACTTATCGGCTACTACTATCATTCCAAAGCCGTGAATGCCGCCCAGGACATCATCGACGAGATTGAGGCGCCATAAGTTTTAGAGGCACTTTTTCATCAGATTATTTGGTAGTATCAAAGATAATGCCTATCTTTGCAAACGAATCTGAACTTATTAATCAATTCATTAATTACTACTTTATGATGAAAAAACTATTTTTGCCTCTTCTGCTCTTGGTAGCAGTTTCTGCGCAGGCTGCAGACAACAACCCCGTGTTGACAATTGAAGGTGGTCAGGTGCAAGGCGTGCTGGCCGATGATCATCCTGACGTGTTTGTGTATCGTGGCATCCCCTATGCTGCACCTCCCATCCGTGAGAACCGCTGGAAGGCTCCTCAGCCCGTGGTACCCTGGAAAGGTGTGAAGATCTGCGACACCTTCGGACGCCCCAGCTATCAGGCTATTCAGTACACCGGTGGCTACTACACCGAGTGGGGCTATGGCAAGGAGGCTGCCTTTAGTGAGGACTGTCTATATCTGAACGTATGGACAAAGGCTCCCGGTCAGGTTAACAAGAAACTGCCTGTGGCTCTGTGGATTCACGGTGGCGGCTATCGCGAGGGCTTCGGATCAGAACCCGAGTTCGACGGTCAGGAGTGGGGTGCCAAGGACGTGGTGCTCGTATCCATCAACTACCGTCTGGGTATCTTCGGATTCCTGACGCATCCTGCATTGGCAGAGGAGAGCCCCAACAAGGTTTCTGGTAATTACGGTATCCTCGACCAGATTGAGGCCCTGAAGTGGATCAAGAAGAACATTGCACAGTTTGGTGGCGACCCCAACAACGTGACCATCTTCGGACAGAGTGCCGGTGGCGGCAGCGTGCGTACCCTCTGTGAGAGTCCGCTGGCCCGTGGACTGTTCCACAAGGCTGTGATCATGAGTGCCCAGGGTCTGAGCATTCCCAATCCCAACGGTGGCGGTATGATGGGTGGCCGTTATAGCGGCGGCAGCATCGAGGATGCAGCCAACAATGCCAAGAAGATGTTCGACTGGGCCGGTATGACCGATCTGCAGAAGATGCGCCAGGCCTCGACGGAGACCGTGTTTGCATTGCCTACCATCTATCAGCAGTATCAGCAGGCCAACAGTCCTCAGCAGCAGCAAGGTGGCGGCATGATGGGTATGATGCGCATGGGTATGGGCTATATGCCGATGATCGACGGTTATGTCAGCAAGAAGAGCTTCGACGATGCCACCCGTGAGGGTACGCTGGCTGATGTGCCTTATATGATTGGCTTCACCCTCAACGATATGGGTAATATGGCTCCTAACATCGCCGAGTTCTGTAAGGTACGCGCCGAGAAGGGCGGTAAGGCATGGGCTTACGAGTTTGCCCGTCCGTTGCCCGATGATGGCAGCCATCCTGAGGTGACACAGCGTCTGCGTGGTGCATTCCACTCCAGCGACCTCTGGTTCGTATTCAAGAGTCTGAAGCATTGCTGGCGTCCTTGGACCAAGGGCGACTGGGATCTCTCTGAGAAGATGCTTACTGCCTGGACCAACTTCGCCAAGTACAGCGATCCTAATGGTCCGAAGGGTGGTGCCTGGCAGCCTTGCACCGAGAAGAATCCTAAGTTCATGGTGTTCAAGCTGAACGATAAGGACGCAGAGGCTTCTGTCTTCGGTGAGCCTGAGATTGCGCCCCAGCAGGGATTCGGCGGCTTTGGTGGCTTTGGTGGCCCCGGCGGTGCTGGTCGTCCTGGTGGTGCTGGTGCTCCTGGTGCAGGTGCGCCCAGAAGATAAACTATCTAAGATAGGGATTATACCGGATTTCGTCGGCCATGGTTGTTTCCGGACCATGGCCGGCGTAAATTTTTGTCTCTGCCGGTAATTGTCGGGCAAGCATCTGGAGCGAGGCCATCATGTCTGCGTAGCTGCCCCGTTCGAAGTCGGTACGGCCGATGCTCATCCGGAACAGGGTGTCGCCGCTGAAGGCCACATGTTCGGCTGCATCATAGAATACGATGCCACCGGGCGTATGGCCGGGCGTGTGAATAATCTGCCAGCTGTGGGAGCCGAAGGTGATGGTATCGCTGTCAGTCAGATACTGGTCGACGGGTGGCACATCCAGATGGATGGGAATGCCCAGGATCTCGCTCGTCTGCTGCTCCATCTTCTCCATGAGGAAACGATCGTCCTCATGCGCTTTCGGTTTCAGACCGAAGGCACGGAAGATAAAGCCGTTGCCCATGCAGTGGTCGAAATGGCCGTGGGTGCAGAGCAGGTGGCGGGGCGTGAACTGTTGATTACGGATATAATTGACTATGGCCTGACCTTCTTCCGGATAATAGGCCCCGCAATCGATGATGACACACTCGCGCGTCTCGTCGCTGACGACATAGCAGTTCTCAGCGAGCATATTACAGGCGAAGCATTTGATGGTGAGCATAGGTCAGCGGGGGTTAACGGGGGAGATAGATGACATATTTTTCCTTGAACCACTCTTCCTGGAAGAAACTGCTGATGTCGGTGGTCTGAACGATATTCTTATAGGGACGCGTCTCAGACTGCAGATCACCGCCCTTCAGACAGAGGATGCCGTTGGGTAGGGCGTTCTGCTGACGCTTGGCGATGTTCTTCTGCACAATCTTCGCCAGATCGGGCAGGGGCATGACGGCGCGACTCACCACGAAGTCGTAGAGGCCTTTCTCATCCTCGCCACGCAAGTGCGCAGGCTGGCAGTTCTTCAGACCGATGGCCTGGCAGACTTCCTGCGCCACGCGGATTTTCTTGCCCGTGCCGTCGATAAGCTTGAACTGACAGTCGGGGAAGAGGATGGCCAGGGGGATGCCCGGAAAGCCGCCGCCGGTGCCGAAGTCGAGGATCTGGCTGCCCGAACGGAAACGGATCACCTTGGCAATGGCCATCGAGTGGAGCACATGGTGCTCGTAGAGGTTGTCGATATCCTTGCGCGAGATGACGTTGATCTTGTCGTTCCAGTCGCGATAAAGGGTCTCGAGGGCATCTATCTGACGCTGCTGCTCGGGGGTCAGGTCGGGGAAGTACTTGCTGATGAGTGGCTGCATGGTCAGAATGAATAGTTCAGGATGTTGTCGAGGTCAGAGTAGTCGAGTGTCAGCTCGATGCTGCCCTTTTCATACGGGGCGATCTCGTAGGGGTTGTAAATGAAGGTGATGGCTTCCTCGCCCAGGACGAAGTTCTCGGAGGGGAACATATCCATCGCATTGAGGTAACCCTGGTTTTTCAGTTCCTTGAGGTTCTTGACGCCGGCATAGGAACAGAGGGCTTTCTGAAGACTGGCGCTCAGCTGCTGGTCATAGCCCGGCACAAAGATGTCGGCAAGCATGAGCTGACGGCCTGTGTCATGATCGAAATTGATGGTCAGGTGCTGGTCGATGCCATGGGCGCCACCCTCATAATAATCGAGGTAGACATGATAGACATCGGTGCCCAGATAGCCCTTCTCAATGTCGGTCTTGAGGATATAGTGATAGTTATACCATTCCGTCTTCTTGTTGTCGTCACGATCCTGGATGTAGAGGGGCAGGAGATTCTGATAGGCGGCAGTATAGACATTGGCGAAGGAGTCGGCAGCCTGCTGCATGGTGAGATCCTGCACATTGAGCAGTCGCTGCTCGATGATATTGTTGATGATCTCCGCCTTATGACCGTTTTCCTCGGTGGCATACGACAGCTCCAGATGCACGTTGCAGGTGGGGGAACCATCGTGTGAGGCCAGGTTGACGGTCTTATCGGTAGTCGCCACGTCGAACTTGGTGCTTTCGTCGGAACTGCTACAACCCATTAACAGAAAAAAAACGGCTGCGAGGCTGAAAATTCTTTTCATAAATACAGTTTGATGATAATAATTAAGCGCAAAAGTACACTTAATTTGGGAATTTCGCAAATTTCTCGCAAAAAAAACGTAATTTTGCAGCCAAAATCAAGTAATTATGCAGGAAAGGCAACTGAAAGCAGCGCTATTCGACCTGGATGGGGTGGTGTTTGACACCGAGCCCCAATACACGGTATTCTGGGGTGAACAATGTCGCCTTTACCATCCGGAGCATCCCGGACTGGAACAGGAAATCAAAGGCTCGACGCTGACACAGATCTACGACTGCTGGTTCAGTGGACCGCTGACGAAGGAGCAGCCTGTGATTACCGAACGGCTGAATGCCTACGAGCAGCAGATGAGCTATGACTATATCGAGGGCTTCATCGCCTTTGTCGACGACCTGCATCGTCATGGGGTGAAGACAGCGGTGGTGACGAGCTCGAACCTGCCTAAGATGGAAAGCGTCTACCGCAAGCAGCCGGGATTCAAACAGCTCTTCGACGCCATTCTGACCTCGGAGGATTTCGAGCGCAGCAAGCCCGATCCCGACTGTTATCTGAAAGCAGCCCTGAAACTGGGTGCTGAACCCGATGCGTGTGTGGTGTTTGAAGACAGCGTGAACGGCCTGCACTCGGGTCTGGATGCCCAGATGAAGGTGGTGGGTCTGCTGACGACCAATCCTCTGGCGGTGGTGGCACTCCTCTCTGACTTGCAGGTATCCGACTATGTGGGCCTGACGTATGACACCCTTTCCCGTTCCCTCAAATTCGCACTTTGACAATGAACACTCAGAATACTCCTGTACATATCCGGTTGTGGCACCGTGACTTCTGGCTGATGGCGATGGCGAATCTGCTGTTGACCGTAGCGGTCTATGTGCTCATTCCCGTCATGCCGGGGTGGCTGATGCAGACGGAAAACCTCACCATGCGGGAAACAGGCCTGGTGATGGGGGCGTTTGGCATCGGTATCTTCCTGTTCGGATGTTTCACTTCGTATCTGGTGCAGCATTTCCGTAGGAATATTGCCTGTATCTGGGCGGTGTTGCTGATGGCGGCCTTACTGGCATGGCTGTACTATCTGGACTTGCAGAAATCGCAGTTCTTTGATTTCCCGGTCCTGCTGGTGCAGCGAATGGGCCTCGGAGCTGCCTTCGGCGTGGCACAGATGATCCTGTCGAGCACGCTGATCATCGATACCTGCGAATCGTTCCAGCGCACGGAGGCCAACCATTCTGCCTCATGGTTCTCACGGTTCGCCCTGTCGATAGGTCCGCTGACGGGCATCATCGTCGATCGGATGGCGGGCTTCAGCACCGTATTGCTGGTGTCTATCGGTTGTACGCTGGTAGCAATCCTCTTTATCCTGATGGTGCATTTCCCGTTCAGAACGCCTGAAGAGAACGTCAAGGTGGTAAGCCTCGACCGTTTCTTCCTGCCACAAGGATGGCCGTTGACGCTTAATCTGATGGTTGTGACATTCATCATGGGCCTACTATTGTCGACGATGTTCTCAGAATTGTTCTACGGGATGGAGATGGTGGGCTTTCTGGTGGCTTTGCTCGCCCAGCGGTTCGTGTTCCGTGATGCTGAAATAGAGAGTGAGGTTATCACAGGGCTTGTCCTGATGGGGGTGGCTGTGTTGATGATACTCACGCGCCATCAGCACATTGTTTCGTTTGCAGCGCCGATGTTCATCGGCTTCGGACTAGGTATTATCGGCTCTCGCTTCCTGTTGTTCTTTATCAAGCTGAGCCGTCATTGTCAGCGAGGCACGGCACAGAGCACCTTCTTCCTGGCCTGGGAGTTCGGACTGGCCCTGGGCCTCTGCGCAGGCTACGCATTACTGGAACAACAGACGGGCGCTGTGCTGCAAGTGGCACTCTGCACAACCGTCGTTGCGCTGCTGTTCTATCATTTCTTTACACACGGCTGGTATATCCGACACAAGAACCGTTAGGACATGCCGCAAAGGCGTGCATACGGACAATGTTCGCATCTTTTCCGCTCGTCGGTAGGCGTAAAGCTGAGGGCGGGATTGAAGATGTCGCGGATGATGCTGTCGAGTTGCTGCATGTAGGCTTCTGACACCGTGGCAATGTCGTTGACGGGATCATGCCCCAGACAAAGGGTGGGGTTGTAATCATCGCTGCCCGCATGCTGGATGAAGAGCAGGGCCGGCGCTACGGGGACCTGCTTGGACTTGAGCCTGACGATGTGGCTGTAAAGGAACGCCTGCAGGTAATAATCGCTATGGTTTTTCAGATTCTCCTGTGCAAAGATGGCCTCCACATCGGCCAGAGTCTTGAGGCGTCGACTTCCGGTCTTGTAGTCTATCACCCGGATCTGATCTGTGCCCTCGGGCGTGGTGATGCTGTCAAGACGGTCGATCTTGCCACCGAGTGTCGTGGTGATAATGTCGCTGCCAACGGGAATCTGATAGTCGAGTCTGACGGTCTTCTCAAGTCCGAGGATGGTGAATGGCGTCAGGCGACGGTCGATTTCGAGCAACTGTCGGATATATTTGATGATGACCTCGCGATTGATGATCTGAAGTCCGTCGAGTGGGGGCAGTTTCCGCGAAGGATCCTTGATCAGGAACAATTCGCGCTTAAAGGCTTCATCGACGGCCCGCTCAATATCGACCTCCGTCTGGAGTAGGTGTTCAAGATCTTCGGCCACAATGACACGGCTCTTCTGCATCAGCTTTTCGTAAATAAGTTGGGCGGACAGGTGGAAGATATTTCCGAAGACGCGGTTGTCGATGGTATCCTCATCCTCATTATCAGGCTCGATGATGTTGCTCACATAATGATAGAAGAACTGCAACTGGCAGCGAATATAACGGTTGATGGCCGTGGGGGTGAGCAGGTTATGGTCGAACCGCTCACGGAGGAGCTGCATCACGGCATCGGTCTTTTGGATAGCCTTCGGACTCCGCAGGATGGGCGCCTGACCTGCCTGGAGCGTGCTGATGTTGATCTGATGACCACTCTCCACCATCATCTGAAGCATTAAACGTGACATCTCGCCCGTCTGACCGTCGTTGGTGGAATTATTATACACCAGCGTGATGTCGCTGGCACGCTGCAACAAGCGGTGGAAATAGTAGGCATAGATGGCCACTTTGTGGTCGATGGTGGTAAGGCCATAGGCCTTTCTCAGGCTGTAAGGGATGAACGAGGTGTCGCTGAGTCCCTTGGGCAGGTTGCCTTCATTGCAGGAGAGCAGCAGGACATGGTCGAAATCGATGTTTCGCGTTTCCAGCACACCCATCATCTGAATCCCTTCAACCGGTTCGCCGTGGAAGGGAATCGTGGTGGCGGCGACAATCTGCGTGATGAGCCGTTGCAAGGTGATGGTGTCAACGGTCAGGCTTCCGTTTTCGACGAGGTCACTCAGCCGATTCAGAAGTGTGTACATCCGGAAGAGGCTTTCCTGAGTGAGGGGTGAGGCCTCCTGCGTATCTGTGCTGATGGCTTTTGCGATAAGTCGGACGACCGACATCAGCCATAAGAGCAGGGCGCTATTGAACATTTCCCCGCTATGATGCGTTAGGGAGAAGAGCAACGTCAGTCCTTCATCCTTTGAGAGCTGCGTTGCGTCGGGATAGTAGATCTTCTGCGTGTTCAGTTCGTCGTAAAGACTGTTGCAGGCCGAGGAGATATAGTGGGCATAGGGATGACGCAGCACGTGGTTGACATGACGGAGACGATAGTGTCTGGTCTCTGCCACATAGCCGTTGGTCTGAAGACTGATCAGCAGATTGACCAGCGAGGTAATGGGGGTCTGTGAAAGCGGATAGCCGGTGGTGATATTAACCTTCTCAACTTCTGTTGGAATGCAATGGATGGCCGTCTGCAACATATTCTCGTTGCAGAGCACCACAGCCGTTCGCCTGTTGTCGGAAATACGGTTTCCCTCTCGTAGCCAGGTGCTGATATAGCGGGCCTGGATGGTTTCCGTTGGGGCAGAGATATAGGTGATGGTCTTCTGACGGGCGAAGTTGCGGTAGATGGCTTCATCGTCGTTGTCCAGCTCATTGGGAAAGACATCAAGATACTGGGCAATATAATAGCCTGCCTCGTTGGTATAGAGGTAATACTGGTCGTAGTCCCAATAGAAACGGGCTTTCCCTTCCTGCTTCATCCGACGAAAGAGCGTCTGCTCCACCTGTTGCAGCATATTGAAGCCGATGAAGAGATAAAGGTCATACTCGAATGTGATGTCTTCGCGTTCGGCCACTTCACGGTAGAGGGCTCCTTCATAGGCCAGTCCCTGTTCGGAGAGCCGATGGTTGAAATGCTGGTAGATATCAAGGATATGGCTCCATAGCTGTAGGAAACGCCGTTTCAGTTCGGTGTTATGCGTTTCGCTGAAATGACTGAAGAACTGACGGAGGATGGTGCGCTGCTCCTCGGTGAGATACGAGGTATCGTCGTATTCATGGAAATCGCGGAGATTGGCAAAGACCAGCTCTGCAGAGGCCATGTTCTTGTCGAGATCGTCGAAATCGGAGAGCAGCAGTTGTCCCCAGCCATAGAAATGATCGAGGCTCTCGTCGATGCCTGTACACTCGGTAAAGCACTGGTGGAGCTCGCAGACCAGTTGGATGGGGTCGGCCACTTGTCGCTGGCTGTGACTACGGAAGAGGTCGCTGATGGTAATATAGGCCGGACTCCAGAGGGGCTTTCCTGCCAGACGTGCCAGATGCTCATTGAGGAACAGGGCTGCACGCTTGTTGGGGAAGACTACTGCGATGCGCGACAGGTTGGTACCGTATTTTCGGAGCAGGTCGGCTGCGACGTATTCGAGAAAACTATTCATGCGATTCCCTCCTTCCTGACTTCTTCGATTCTGTTACTATAGACAAACCATAGATAACCTTTGATATGGGTATGTCCCATGTCGGCTAACAGTTGCATATATTCGCGTACCTGGTCGTGATATTCGTCTTTCGGACTACCGAACTTGAAGTCGACTACCACCCATTCCTGGCCATCCGTCATTACACGATCAGGGCGTCGCTCTATCACTTCACCGTCCTCGACCGTGAGGATAGCGCATTCATTAAAGAGTGTCCAACGGTCTGAGAACCAATCAGCTACTCGTTTGTTGTTCAACCTTTTGTAAAGCATGGCAGAAATCTTCTCAGCCGTTATTTGTTCATCGTAGAGGATACCTTCAAGTTGCAGACGTTTCAGCGCACCTTCGATATCGGCAGAGGTCCGGATAGTGGAGAATATCTGGTGCAGGATACTGCCCGTCTGGATGTATTGTCGCTGTTGCTGCTCGTCGTTGTCTTCATCCTGTTGGATGATGAAATCCTTACTGCGATTACTTTGACGGAACGAGATGGGATTGTCGAATGTTTCGATGTCTATATGGATTGGGGTCGTCACCTGTAAGAATGGATTCGGCGATGCCTTACGAGAGCTGTCAGCCGCTTGGGTCATCAGCGTGCCATAGGAGAGAGAAATCGGTTCTGCCTCGTTGTCCATGCCCGACAGGATAGCCTCCGGTTTCTCTTGTGTCAGGAGGGGTAACACCTGTTCGATAAGCATGGAGCGTGTCTTATTGGCATTGCGCTTGCCGATAACGAAGAGACTCTGACTGGCTCGTGTGAAGGCGACATAGAGCAGATTGAGGTTATCCACGGTGTTCTGCAAGTGTTCATGCTGGTAGTCGTCTTCATAGATGGTGCCCATCAGCTGCTTGGCATTGAAGTCGACGGGTACGATGGGCAGCTCGTTGAAGGGGGCTTCGTTGGGCTGGCACCAGAGGATGTGGCCTTGCGACTTCTCCAGTTGCCAGTCGCAGAAAGGAATGATGACATGCGGGAATTCCAATCCCTTTGACTTATGAATGGATATCAGGCGGATGCCGTTAATCTCATCACTCTGAATAGTTTTGGCGCAGAGATTCTCCTGCCATTCGGTGACGAAGGCATCGATGCCTGTGGCATTCTCGCTGGTAAAGTTGAGCAACTGGTCGTAGAAAGCACAGAGATAGGCATTCTGTCCCTCCAAACGATGGAGCTCAAAGAGGGTGTAGAGACGTTCCGTCAGTTCATATAACGACAGGTTCATCAGTTCCTCGAAATGACCGATGTAGGCCTCGGGCAATAAGTCGTCGAGGGTGTTGGTACTGAGCAGCAGATCATTGTCGGCTGTCTTCTTGTCCAACACAAAACACTGGTAGAGCTTGGCTATATCGGCCTTGGCGAGAGTGTCGTCGGGATGGGTGATGAGGTGAAGGGCCTCAACGAGCAAATTAACGGCGATGGAGGCATCCAGACGGAAGGCTTCATCCGACACGATGCGTATATCCGGCAGATGCTTGGTGAAGTAATCGGCTATCAGGGGGATATAGGCGTTGGTCCTTACCAGGATGGCCATCTCCGAGGGTTTCACACCTTTGTCTCGGAGCTCACAGACGATGTCGGCGATGCTTGCAAAGGTCTTTTCCAGATAGTCGTCTCCCGGCAACAGCTGGATATTCACCAGTCCGTTGGCTGCCAGTTTCTCAGGCACCGTCTGTTCCACATCGGCATAGGCACGCTGGAGGGCAGTGGCTTCCGGATCGTCTTGCAGCGCCAGGTATTCGAGTTCGGCTGCGATGCGGAAGAATGCATTGTTGAATTCTATGATATTGCGCTGTGAACGGTAATTGGTGTCGAGGGTACGGATATCGAGCTGCGCCTCTGGTGACGGGAATTGCCGTTGGATATCATTCAGGAGCCGCCAGTCGCCTGAACGCCAGCGATAGATACTCTGCTTGACATCGCCGACAATCAGGTTCTCCGTTCCTTCCTGGCTCATGGTCTCGGAGAGCAGCACCTTGAAGTTCTGCCATTGCACCGTCGATGTGTCCTGAAACTCATCGATCATGATATGTTGCAGTTGGGTACCGATCTTCTCAAAGATAAAGGGGGTGTCGCTGCCGTCGATGAGCGCATGGAGCAACTGTTGGGTGTCGCTGAGCAGGAAACGGTTGGCACCCTCGTTCAGTTCGCGTACCTTCTTCTCTATGCTACCCAGGAGCCTTAACTGACTGAGGTGGCGCAGGGTGATGTCAGCCGACTGGAAGATCTTCCATTGACGGGGACGCTCTTCCATAGCGGTACGAAGAATTGTGCCGAGGGTGGTGTCGGCAAGGCTGTAGATCTCTTCCTTGCGAGGATGGGTCTTCTTGCACCATTTCTCCGGATCGCCCACACAGTCAGCCACACGTTTACCAACGATACTCTCGTCGAAAATGCCGTCCTGCAGTTTCAGGAAGAAGCTGCAAAGCCCGCTTTTCCCGTAGGAGAAATCCTCGACGGTGAGCCCTTCGCTCTTCAAGGTCTCAAAGAACTGACTGGCCAGCGCTTTCATCCGTTCTTCTGCTGCCTGGCGCAGCTCCTTCAGGCGGGTGGTGTATCGGTCGAAGAAACCTGGTTCCTCCAACTTCTGGCGGAGGGCGTTGCTGACGCTTTTGTATTCGTCGCGGAAGATGGTCTTACCGAAGGTTTTGATCTGTCCGATAACATTCCACGTCTTGTCGTCGGAGATCGTTTCCATAATATACTTCAACAGCCATTGCAGGATGATATCTGTGGTATGGAGGTCTTGGATCAACTGGTCAACAGCCAATTCCTCCACCTGCGTGTCGTTAAGTCCGATGCGCAGGTTTGCTGTGAGATCCAGTTCCCGCGCCAGGTTACGGAGCACACCTTGGAAGAAGGTGTCGATTGTCTCCACCCGGAAGTAATTATAGTTGTGGAGGAGCAGACTCAGGGCGATACCAGCACGCTGGCTGACGAGGTCTTCCGGCTTTCCGGTCTTCTCGCAGATCACCTTCATGTAATTGGCTGAGTCGGGTAACTGTTTCCAGATGCCGTAAAGCTGACTGAGGATACGCATCTTCATCTCTTCGGTGGCCTTGTTGGTAAAGGTCACCGCCAGGATGTTACGGTATGACTGGGGATTCTCCACCACCAGTTTGATATATTCCGTAGCGAGCGTAAATGTCTTTCCACTCCCGGCACTTGCTTTATAAACTGTGAGGGGTTTTACCATCGTCTGAAAATTTCGAAATCAAACTTGAAGCCTACGCGCTGGAAATGGTTGCTCTTGAAACTGGCGAAGGCTGCCACGGAGATGTATCTGTTGGTGAAGCCGTAGCCAAACTCATAATAGGGACGTGAGCGTTCCAACAGTACAGAATTGAAATAGAATCTCTCCTTCTCGATGTATTTCCCGACGTAAGGCAGCCAAGTGGCAAACACCAGTGGTGACTCGTAGGAGGCATTCGCACGGATATAGTAGTTGGAGCGGTTGAACTCGCTGCCGTTCAGCAATTGGAAATCACCCGTCCAGTCGTCATCCCAGCCATCGGGCAGGTTGGTGTCCTGAAAGTTGTCGAAGTCAACGAAATAGTTCTGCTCACGAAGGGAATAGGTGCCGTAGCCCGCCCGAAGATTCAGGATGCGGAGCCCGGGAATACGTTTTTTCCATTGCACATCGGTTTCCCAACGTTCATAGCTGATGTTCGAGGAGCCGATGCCTTTGATGCCCCGTTCCCAGTCGACGGTGAACAGCGGTCCTTTCTCCCAAGGCAGGACCTTGACACCAAACATCGGTGCAAAACTGGTGTATTTCGTCGGCATATTGTATTTTCTCATCATCGCCTCGTTGACGGCCCTTCGCTTGTGGAAGACCAGACCCGTCTCTATGTCCAGCCAATCGAAAAGCATGATATTGTTGAAGGCACGGATATAGCTGTTGTTGAACTTGTTCATATCCATGTTCGTAAAGTCGATGTCGCCATACTGTTCCTTGATCTGTTCCAAGACCGTCGAATTACTGATGCGATTACCGTTACCGAAGGTCAGTTCGGCATAACCGTTTCGCTTCGGGTTGTAGGTCATACGCAACGGGGCGTCGAAGAAGAACTTCTTGATTTTGAAGTTATAGCCGAAGTAGGGATTGAACGTCAGGTAACGGTGGGGTGAAAAGGTGTACTGGAAACGCAGTTTCATCTTATACGAGAAACCCTTGCTATCGCTATATCGGATGGCGAGAGGATCGATGAGGGGCGAGAGCTTGAAATAGGTCTGCTCCGTTTCCGCACGAATCGGGGTGACAAGGGTCTCGCCAATTGTGTCCCAGAAGATCTTCTTAAACAGGTTGGGCTTCCTGGTAATGGTATCCTCAGGCGCCGGCGGGGCGGGGAAGTAGTCCTCGGTCTTCTCGTAGAGCTCTTCTTCCTCAACGGTTAGCGGAATCGCACGCAGGGTATCCATCACTATCTTGCCTTCCGCCCATAGGTTACTGTCTGGCAGCTCCGGCTGACAGTTATGGACGGATGTGAGGTTGGCAGAGATGCGGTTGCCTACGAACTTGAAGGTGGCTGCTGTCGACGTGCGCCAGGGGACGATGAGCTGTCCGCCCTTGTTGCTGTAATTGAGCTCGGTGCGGAAAGTTATCATGTCGAACTCGCCATTGAACACCGCTTTCTGGATTCTTCCTGTCTCTGTCTCCACGATGGCATAACCGTTCAGCAACTGCGTATTGTAGAGTTTCGGTTTGAAGTCGATGCGGGTGGTGCCGTCATTGGCGTTTGTCTCCTCGCGGAACTTGTAGAATTTCCGGTTGGCACGGTGGAAGGGCGACAGGATATGCCCATCATACAATGCCACGTCGTAGATCTTTGGATAGACCAGTTCCCTCAAGGTAGGCATCGCCTTACGGTTATGCCGGATGGTGCCTGCCTTCACCTGACCGATGAGGTCGAAATCATGTTCGTCGGTCAGGAGCACCTTATTGTAGGTCTCCCGAATATAATGACGTTCGTCCTTCGCCAGGACGTACATGGTCGGAATGAGCCAAAGGGTAGGGTTGCGCCGTTCTACATTAAAGCGGAATTTAACATAGACATTGTCTATGATACTGTCCGAATAGGGATGATGGTATTCTGGGTAGGCATAGATACGTGAAAGGATCAGGGAGTCTTTCTTCTCCCAGGCAAAAAGACTGCTGGGCATACTTGTGAGTATGCCCAGCATGATCAGGTTTATCAGCATTTTGCATTTCACAGCCCCAAAGGTACGAATATTTTCGGAGCTGCAAAAATTTTAGCCTAAATATTTCATTAAAATTTTCGCATTGCCCGAATCACGAAGCTTGGCAATGCTCTTCTCACGGATCTGACGCACACGCTCACGGGTGAGACCCAGCTGGTCGCCGATTTCCTCAAGTCCCTTCTCGTGGCAACCGATACCGAAGCACTCGCGGATAATGGTGATCTCACGCTCCTTCAGCACCTTGTTCAGCACGTTGTTCAGCTCCAGGGCCATCGACTCATGGTCCACCTGACGGTCCGTACGGCTGTCATCACCGCTGGCCATCACATCGAGCATACAGTTGTCTTCGCCATCCTGGAAGGGGGCATCAATACTCACGTGGTGACTGTCAGCCTGCATAGACTGGCCGATCTTCTCCTCGTCGATAGAAGTAGCCTCAGCCAACTCTGATACAGAGGGATGACGCTGGTGCTCCTGCTCGAACTTGTTGATCTCATGATTGATCTTGTTCAGAGAACCCACCTGGTTCAAGGGAAGACGAACAATACGGCTCTGCTCTGCAATGGCTTGGAGAATGCTCTGACGAATCCACCACACAGCATAGGAAATAAACTTAAATCCACGAGTCTCATCAAACTTCTGAGCGGCCTTGATCAGTCCGATGTTACCTTCATCGATCAGGTCTGTCAGGGTAAGACCCTGATGCTGATACTGCTTGGCAACGGAAACGACAAATCGCAGGTTGGCGGTGACCAACTTCTCTTTTGCGCGTTCTCCTTCCGGACCTCCCTTGCGGATCTTCTGGGCCAGTTCGATTTCCTCATCAATGGAAATCAACGGTGCGCGACCAATTTCTACAAGGTATTTGTCGAGTGCCTCGCTCGAACGGTTTGTGATACTTTTTTGAATTTTTAATTGCCTCATCTTTTTACCTTAAATCCTTTCTAACTGATTGATTCTCAAACTAATATCCTATATTTTCCTACAAAAGCGGTGCAAAGTTACGAAAAATATCGATACGTTGTTCTCTTTTTAACAATTATTTTAATTTTTCTTTCAAGTATTGTCCTGTGAAACTCTGCTCACATTTCGCCACCTCTTCTGGTGTTCCTGCTACAATGAGATCGCCACCTCTGTCACCACCGTCCGGACCCAGATCGATCACGTAATCCGCACATTTGATCACCTCCATGTTGTGTTCGATGATCAGGATGCTGTGACCTCTTGCAATCAGGGCCTCGAACGAATCCAGCAGGCGCCTGATATCGTGGAAGTGCAGGCCTGTGGTCGGCTCATCAAAGATGAAGAGGGTGGGCTCCTGCTTCTCCTGACTGATGTAATAGGCCAGTTTCACACGCTGGTTCTCACCGCCTGAGAGGGTCGACGAGCTCTGGCCCAGTTTGATATAGCCAAGACCTACGTCGTTCAGGGGCTTCAGACGCTTCACAATTGTCTTTGTCATTTGTCCAGTCTCCTTGTCTCCCTTTCTCCCTGCCTCCTCAAAGAATGTGATGGCCTCAGAGATAGTCAGGTTCAGGACATCGTCGATGTTCAGACCCTCGAATCTCACATCGAGAATGTCGTGCTTGAAACGATGGCCGTGACAGGCTTCGCACTCCAGCACGAGGTCGGCCATGAACTGCATTTCTACCGTGATGACACCAGCGCCCTTGCATTCGTCGCAACGCCCACCGTCGGCATTGAACGAAAAATACTGAGGTGTAAAACCCATCTGTTTCGACAGGGGCTGTTCGGCAAACAGGTCGCGGATGGCATCATAGGCTTTTACATAGGTGGCGGGATTCGAGCGTGAACTCTTACCGATAGGGCTCTGATCGACGAACTCGATGCGCTTGATGGCGTCGATATCACCATCCAATCCTAAGTATTCACCTGGCGCATCACAGACATCGCCGATATGGCGCTTCAGGGCAGGGTAGAGGATACCTTTGATCAAACTCGACTTGCCGCTTCCGGAAACACCGGTCACTACCGTCATCACATTCAAGGGAATCGTCACGTCGATGCCTCTGAGGTTGTTCATCCTAGCACCCTTGATGTCGATATGCCGGTTCCATGGACGACGGCTCGTTGGAACAGGTATCTCTTCCTGATGCAGCAGATATTTCACCGTATGGCTCCTAGTCATACTAGTCTGGCTAGTTGGGCTAGAAATGCTATCAACACTCCCCTCAAACACAATCTCTCCCCCGAGCCTACCTGCATCTGGCCCTACGTCGATCAGATGGTCGGCGGCACGCATGATTTCCTCGTCATGCTCCACCACCACCACCGTATTGCCTAATGACTGGAGGTCTTTCAAAACATGGATCAAGCGGTCGGTGTCGCGCGAATGCAGGCCTATCGACGGCTCATCGAGAATATATAGTGAGCCCACAAGACTACTTCCCAGCGAGGTGCAGAGGTTGATACGTTGGCTCTCACCGCCACTGAGCGAGTTCGAGAGCCGGTTGAGGGTCAGATAGCCCAGACCGACGTCCAACAGGAACTGGATACGCGAACGTATCTCCGTCAACAGACGTTTGCCCACCTCCGCATCATGGTCGTTGAGTTGCAGGTTGTCGAACCATGTCTTCAGTCTGACCACGGGCATCTGCACCAAGTCGGTGATGCTGTGCCCGTCAATCTTCACATACTCTGCCTCGGGTTTCAATCGGGTGCCATGACAGACGGGGCAGGTGGTCTTGCCACGATACCTGGCCATCATCACCCGATATTGTATCTTGTACTGGTTGTCCTTCACCATGTCGAAGAACTGGTCGATACAGGGTCTCTCTTTCTTACCCTTATCCGAAGGCAGTCCGTGCCAGAGCCAGTCTTTCTGTTGGCGGGTCAGGTTCATGTAAGGCTCGAAGATGGGGAAGTCATCCTTGGCGGCATGCCGGCAGAACCAATCTTTCCACTCCTTCATCTTCTCACCATGCCAACACACCACGCAGCCATCATACACGCTGAGAGTGGTATTGGGAATCACCAGCCGTTCGTCGATGCCAATCACACTGCCAAAGCCCTGGCACTCCGGACAGGCGCCTGCTGGGGAGTTGAAGGAGAAGAGGAAATCCGTCGGTTCCTCGAAGGTGATGCCGTCGGCCTCGAAGCGCTGCGAAAAATCATAGCAGATGTTCGATGGCGGAAACATCAGGCGTAGTTCGCCTCGCCCCTCGAAGAAGGCCGTTTCTGCCGAGTCTACCAATCGGGCGATGGCATCCTTGGAATCATCGACGCTCAGGCGGTCGATGACGAGATATAGACTAGTCTCATTAGTCTTATTAGTCGGGCTGGTCAGGCCAGATAGATAATCATCGATCCTGACGAAATCACCGTCGGCATAGATTCTCGCATATCCCTCGAGGATATACGCCTTCAACTGCTGTTCGAGCGACCTGCCCTCCACAATATGGATGGGCGCCATCACCACAAAGCGCGTGCCTTTCGAGTATTCCAGCGTTTTCTGCACCACATCTTCGGTGGAGTGCTTCTTCACCTCCTGTCCGCTGACGGGCGAGAAAGTATGTCCGATACGGGCAAAGAGCATGCGCAGATAGTCGTAGATCTCGGTCGTAGTGCCCACGGTACTGCGCGGGTTACGGGAAATGACTTTCTGCTCGATGGCGATGGCAGGGGGAATACCACGGATAAAGTCGCACTCGGGCTTGTTCATGCGACCGAGGAACTGACGGGCATAGCTCGACAGGCTCTCCACATAACGCCTTTGACCTTCGGCATATAACGTGTCAAAGGCCAAAGATGATTTACCGGAGCCACTGACTCCGGCAATCACTGTGAATTGGTTTCGGGGAATCTTGACGTCAACATTCTTCAGGTTGTTGACCCTCGCCCCCTTAATCTCTATCGCATCACTTTTCACTCTTCACTTTTCACAATTTATTAGAGAATAGACTTCACGGCTTCCAGCATGCCGACGCTCTGGATGAGTTCGAGGTCCTGCTTCACCATCAGGTTCAAACCGGGAATCTTATTCAGGTCCTCCTGCCAGATATACTCGGCACCGAGCACACCGTCAGCCACCTTCTGCGTGTCGCCGGTAGCCCAGAGGTCAGCGAGCAGCTGCATGATCTTCGGATCGTCGTTAGGAATGATATCCACGCCATCGGCGCGCTTGCCACCTTTATAATAGGTAATAATAGCAGCAAGACCGAACACCAGACCCTTAGGCAGCTCGCCCTTACGCTCCAGATAGGTCTTCAAACCGGGTAGGTCGCGGGCCTGGAACTTCGGGAATGAGTTGAGCATGATCGATGTCACCTGATGGTCGACATACGGGTTGTCGAAGCGCTCCAGTACGTCGCCAGCGAACTTTTCCAGCTCGTCCATCGGCAGGTCGAGGGTCTGCATCAGCTCGTCAAACTGCACCTTATGGATGTACTTGCCGATCACCTCATGGTTGCAGGCGTCACGCACGATGTTTACGCCACTGAGGAAGGCAACGGGCGAGAGCACGGTGTGCGGACCGTTCAGCAGGGTCACCTTACGCTTGTGGTAGGGCTCCTCGGAAGGCACGAACAGCACGTGCAGACCGGCCTTGTCGGCAGGGAACTCCTTGGCCACTTCCTTCGGGGCCTCGATTACCCAGAGGTGGAAGTTCTCGGCCTGTACCACGAGGTTGTCGCGATACGAGATCTTCTCCTGAATCTCTGCAATCTCCTTGCGGGGGAAGCCCGGCACGATGCGGTCCACAAGGGTAGCATACACGCCACAGGCATCTTCGAACCATTGTTTGAAGTCGGCACCCAGGTTCCACAAGTCTATATACTTATAGATGCACTCCTTCAGCACGTGGCCGTTTAGGAAGATCAGTTCGCAGGGGAAGATAATCAGACCTTTCGACTTGTCGCCGCCAAACGTCTGATAGCGGCGATACAACAGCTGCACCAGCTTGCCGGGATAGCTCGAAGCAGGTTTGTCGTTGAGTTTACAGTTGGGATCGAAGGCGATACCTGCCTCGGTGGTGTTCGAAATCACGAAGCGGATCTCCGGCTGGTCGGCCAGCGCCATGAAGGCATCATTCTGGCTATAGGGGTTCAGCGCGCGGCTGATCACGTCGATACGCTCCAGCGTGTTCACGGGCTTGCCGTTCTCTCGGCCCTGAAGGTTCACATGGTACAGACAGTCCTGACCGTTCAGCCATTCCACCATACCTTTCTCGATAGGCTGCACCACGACGACGCTTCCGTTGAAGTCGGTCTTCTGGTCCATGTTCCAGATAATCCAATCTACG
>CAMJBL010000025.1 GCA_946403845.1 uncultured Prevotella sp.
TTGCCGTCCTTGTCGTAGCAGGTGATGGCGATCTTGGTGTTCTGCAGCTCGTCCTTCACCTCCTTCGACGGGGTGAAAATCACGCGACGGGCAGAGATGAGTGAGGTCTTCACGTCCTCCACGTTCTGCACACTCTTGGAGCGCACACCGAAGCGCATGCTGCCAAGTCCGGGCAGGGGGATGTTGTGTCCTTCGGTGGCCCAGGTGCGGATCACTTCGCCAGCTGCGTCCCAAGCGGCCTTGATCACGCCGGCGCTGATGCCAGAGCGCTTGGCAGCCTCCTCAATCACCTTGTCGGCTTCGAGGGTGTTGTACAGGTGGGCTGAGAGCACGAATGCCAGCTTCTCCACGTTCTTTTCGAACGATACGTTCTGTTGTTTTGCCTTAATTTGAATCATAATGCTTTACTTTTTAATTGTTGAACAATAGGGTTATTTTTTTCGTCTCTTTTTGCTGCCTCCGGAGTCTGCACGTGTTGGTCCCGGGAGTCTGCACGTGTCGCCTCGGAGAGTCTGCAAGTGAAGACATTACAAGTGTGATTTAATCACAATGCAAAGTTACGACATTCGCCGCCACCGTTCTGACGATGGCTGGCGATGCCGTGCGATTTCTGGACTTTTTAAAGATTAAAATTTTTCACTTTTCATTTTTCACTTTTCATTTTTCACTTCCTTATGGTTCTCCCAACTGCTCGACGATGGCGCGGACCTGTCGGGGCGTAAACGTCTTGCAGGTGGGTTCGTAGCCCGTCGCCTGCAGCTGTTCCCAGAGCTGAGTGCAGCGGCGAATCCATCCCATCAGGTGACTCACGGCCGTTCGCGGACTGCTATCAGGAAAATACATTAGCGCCAGTTCCTTCTTGGTGTAGGCACGAATAATGAATTCATCCATGGCCGGCCTCCTTTCTAATTTTGGTCAGATAATAGTCGCTAAAATCCTTACAGCCCACGGGTAACTGATGGCGCACCAAGTTAGGCAGCACCTCTTTCAGTTGCAGGAACAGTCGCTCGCCGGGCGTGTCATTATCCGGATACATGCCAATGGTGATCTGCATCTCCGATGTCAGTTCCCGAAGTAGCGCTGCGTCCTTACGTTTTAACAGAGTGGCCGACGGGATGGCTATCGCTTTATGACCTGCCGAGAGCATCGCCCAACAGTCGGAACAGCCTTCGGTAATGAAAAGCGTCTCGCCGGATTTTAAGAGATTCAGCACCGGCAGGTTGTAGATATTGCACTCCGCACCTTGCGGGAAGCGGAATCGCGGCGAACCACCCTTCACAAGATTGCGGTTCTGAACGCCTATCAGCTTGCCTTCACGATTATAATAAGGTATCTGCAACCAAGGCACGCCCAGCTTATCTTTCCAAGAAGTCAACTGGCACCACGCCACCACCCTTGGATCTAACTTGCGCTCCTCATAGAGAAACCGCCGCGCCTCGTCGTTCAGCCAAGGACGATCGAAAAACCGCTCATACCGCTTTGCGTCAAACGGCTTGGGTTGAACATCTGAATCTTGAACCCTGAAACTTGAAACTATCATATTATGCTCATCTGCCAACCAACGGCAGGCATCAAGGAAGTCCTTATTCAGATACTTCATGACCAAATCGATCGGTCCACCTGAGGCGCCGCAGACAAAGCAACGGTAGGTGTTCTTGCTCACTTTAAACGACATCGAGGCATGATGATCGTTATGAAATGGGCATAGCGCCTTGTGCATTTTTACCCTTAGCCCGAGTCGCTCCGCGACCCCCTCAATAGGGAGTTCGCGAAGCTTCTGAAGTTCATACTTTTCCATCGCCTTTCAGATATTCCTCGGTCTTTGTGTACAATCCTGTTTGGTTCGAGTAGGTGACGAACTTGCGGCACAGCCATTTGCGCAACTGTCCGTTGGTTCCCTCTGCACTCTTACCAAGGCTGGTGCGGAGTGCTTCGAGTTGCGTCTCGTTGAAGCTGCTTGGCAGATGGTCGAGCATGTTCTTCGGACCGCGGCGCTGCGCCTCACTCAGCTGGTCGGCATCCTGACCAAGCATATCGGCAAAGAGCTGCATCTTGCTCCAGATATCATGATAGACCAACCATTCCACCAGCTCGCCTATGGCCTTCGTCCACGTCTGATTGTTGAGCACCCAGAGGATACAGCCAGCCTTCCAAGCCGACACCAGCGAGCGGTGTGACATCTCGAACATCACGTCGTCGTCGGCCAGATCGGCCAGCGTCGCCATGTCCTGAGCCAGGCGGTCAATCAGCTTGTTCAAGGGGCGGATGATGTAGCGGCCCTTGCAGAGGTCGAGACGTGCCAGGTACGCATCCAGTTTCTCGTAGAACTCGTCAGGGAACTTGCCAATTCGGGGAATCTTACCCTTGCGTTCGCCACGCGCCTTGTAGCTGAAGACCATGCGCCCGAAAGTGCCGTTGGTCAGTTCGTACTTGTAAAACTTCCTGGTAGAATCCGGGTTCGAGGAGATGGTGATACAAGCACGGAGAATCGGATTGCCAGTGATACCATCGGCTGTGGCGCGCAATGCACCGGCACGGGCGCGGTCATAGATATTTCGGAACATTAGCGATACCTGTTTATGACCGCCACACAACTGATCGGCCATTTCCACCTCAGGCAGGTTAAAGAACTGTGTGCGACTGCCCTGCGCCTCGAGGGCAATCGCGTTCTTGATAAAGGCGGGTTTGGTCGTGTCGATTGGCGGGAACCAGTAGGCCAATTGCGGTTCGGGCGTCTTTTTCTTGTTGTTTGGCTCGGTCTTACTGAGTTTTTGCCATTCCCGATATTTGTCCTCCTCAGCCTTGTCGTGCTGACGGAAATCACGGCAAATGGCTTCTACAAGAGGTGCAAACTGACCTTTGTTATCACCACTTTTTGCCACCAGATTGGCCATCATGCCCGTCATTTCCTTCCAACTGTTGTCAGGATACTGAAATTCCGCGCCGCTAATATGTGCGCCAAGTATGGGGAAAAACATCGGAACAAGGGGTTCCTGAATGTCTTTTGAGGCCTGCGAGAGCAGGATTCTGATGCATTCTGTGCCCTTGCCGAGGTTCGGCATCGCGGGCGCAATTGATTTAGAAATGTCGTATCTCATTGATTTTCTGCTTTTTAGATAAATTTGAATGACCGGGCGTTCCAGTTGTTCCAATTGTTCCAATTAATTTTGAGAGGTCCATATATTCCTTATTATAATATATAACTATCTATATATCAATTAGTTATAATGATTATAAAAGGGATATTTTGTTGTTCCTACCCTTATTTTAACTGGAACAACTGGAACAACTGGAACGCATTGATCACTATTCATTATTCACTTCTCTATAAGGTCTTCGAGTGCGCACATCAGTTCGTTGAACACACCGAGTGCATAGCGGTAGACGCTGAAGTCCTTGTCGACCTTTAAGGGTCGGAAGTTCGGCCTGAGTGAACCGTCATCTCTACGTGTTACTGTGATGAACTTGCCGTCGAAGACGTGCGGATTGCGCTTCTCAGCCGATTGGCGAACCGTCTCGATGAACGTATAGTGAGCGTCGCGGCAGCGGAAATCCTCGATGTCGGTATCAGAGTCGCGTCGAAGTACACCTTGATATTCCTTACCAGTCTGCATGCGTCGATCGCTACGCATAATAGTTTTCAGATCCACGGCCAATTCCGTGTTACGGTGCCAGCCTTGAAGCATTTCCTCTATGATGCTTCCTACGAGGCGAGGCTCTTTCATTATTTTTGAACCTGCCATAATGGTTATCTTTTTAGACATAACCAAAGTCCTTTCCGGGAATGCCCTCGGTCTCACACGAGGGACCCTCCGCCCAACTGAGAAAGTGAGACTAGCCTACGGTCCAACGCTTGACCATTTTTCCCGTTGTTTGGTGCTGCAAAGTTACGATGATTCCACGATAGCACCATAGAATTTTCTGACTTTGGAAAAGCCTCCATACAGACCCTAAACACAGGAGTTTTGACCCTAAATTGAGGGTTTTATTCCCAGGGTCAAATGGATATAAATGACACACAAAAGATATGACCCCCTAAACGCCTTTCAAGGGTCAAAACTATCACATAAGTTTTAACCCCAATGCTTCAAAATCGGGGTCAAAATAATAGCTGACCCTTATTGAGGCCAGCCTGCTGAAGAACGGAAAAAGTCAAAACTTAATTGTGTTTTTCTGCAGTATTGCCCCAAAAGGCATCCACAAACGCGTCCATAGCCCGATTAAAGGCTTCTTGCTGTCTGGCAATCTCGGCATTATCAAGGTTTACCAACTGGCGTTTAACTCTCATCACGGCCCCCATTTTCACCACGCGGATCTTACCTTCGCAGCGCTTGGTGACATAGTTGAGTAGGGCCTCATTCTTGCTACCGTTCCACCCACACCAAAATAGCAGATGCATGACGAATGCACCATCCAGCATGCCTTCCCATCCGATGGCATCGTCGCGCTGGGCTATCAGTTCCGTAATGTGGTCGAGCAATGTCCTGATGCGGACAACTTTTTCGATGTTGTCCTTGCCGAATAGGGCAGCTTCCTCGGGTGTCATCCCTACCTTCTGGCCATCGCTGATGGTCTTGCAGGCACAATAGAAGTTGAAGTCGGAATGGTTGAAGGCGTGATACAGGTCGGCGATCAGCTGTTTGACATCCTTTGCTTCGTCAATGGCCTTGACGATATCATGGTCGATGGTACCGCCCTGCTGTTTCATAAACTCAATGAGCCGCTTGCTGTTGCTGACCGAGCGGTCAAAGCTGTCCTTGTATAGGGCATAAGCCCATTCAGGCGTAGCTCGGATGGTTCGTTCCTCGTCGATCACCTCTAAGCACAGGTCAAGACATTTTCCTGCCAGTTCCAGATAGTCGTTCAGGTTGTTTAGCAGATCCTTCACGCCCTTGTCGGGATAAACCTCCCATCCGAAAGCATCCTGAGAATAGGCCCCGTTATAAAGCGTTGTGCGGTCGCATGCCGTTATACCTTCCTTTTGTTTGCTGCCGCGTTTCTTCTTCGGACGGAATCCGTCTGCAATTTTCCTATAAGCTGATAGTGTGCTGCGCATCTTGCCCATCAGTTCGATAGCGGTAGAGAGGTATTGCTTGTGGTCGGTGGGGTATTCCTTGTTGTATGTCTTCTGCAGCTCCTTCATCCGTTCGTATTCCTTCAGCGTATAGGTGTAGCTGATCTGCAGACGGGCATTAAAATTATGCACATCCTCTATAGTCCAACGCTTTTGCTGAAGACTATATAGAAAGCGGTCTTCCGCTACGGGCTTGAACTTTTCGTCCAACTTCCGCAACGTATCTTCGCTGGCTTCTATGTATAGAGGATAACCCATTGGTAAACTTATGTTATATTAGGTTGCAAAATTACCAAATTTCATCGACATTCCAAAGTTTTTTAATGAAAAAATCACAATCGGTTTAAAATACTCAGAAAACACCAGCTAAACGCAAGAAACAACAGACCTTCCCAACTTGATTCTATATCTTTGCGATGTGATTTCAACACCATTCATTAATAATTTAAAAACTAACGATTATGAACAATGACATTCGCTTATCGCCTCATTTTATGTTGAGTGAGTTTCTGAATCTGAAGAAATACCCTGAGAACCTCCCCACGATGCAGCATGTTGCTAACATGACTTACGGTTGTCTGATGTTGTTAGAGCCTGCCCGCCTCGAGGTCGGGCCTATCATCATCAATTCAGGCTTCCGTAACGAGGCTGTCAATTATATGGTAGGGGGCGTCAGCAATTCCCAGCATCTCCTCGGCCAGGCCGCCGATATCCGTCCCAAGGATCCTGTTCAGTTCCAGCGCCTCGTCGACTTCCTTAAAGCCCACGACCTCACCGACCAGCTCCTTACCGGCAACGGCTGGCTTCATATTTCCTGGAACCCCTTCGCCACGCCCAGACACTATGTCCGAATCAGTTACTATAAATAGAAAAAAGCAGGTGTGTTTTGCGCATTTTTCGCCCTTTGTGCAAATAATCAAGAAAAAAGCAGCAAAATATTTGGAACATATTATTTTTTTTCCTATCTTTGCAGCGGATTGATGGTCGCACGGGAGCGGGGTTTCCCTTCGGGGCAGCATATCGGAGGTTCGAGTCCTACCCAATCCACTTAGAGGCAGCAATGCCTCTATTTTATTTTTCTGTAGTTACTCTGATCTGCCATATTTTCTTCGTGAACCACACCGATGGACTTAAGATAATTGAACACACGTCCTTTTCTTTCGTAGTTCGGTTGGACAATAATCTTCAGCACTTTCCTGCTTGAATATGACCGAGTGTTTATATATACAAGATATTTGCCTATGGTATGTTCATAAATGGCAGTCGGGTTTCTTAGTGTCTTTTCTACCATCCAGTATTTATTAATATCTACTGTGGCCCCTTTTTGGTTCTTGACATGCTTTATGTATTTCACGATAACGGCATCATCGATGATCACATCTGTCGTTTCAAGGGTCACGCCTTTCTGCTGAAGATCCATAACGACATCATTACTGATAGAGCCTACAACGAGTTCGCGGCCTCGCTTCTTACCGTCAGCCAATACAGCATCAGCAAAAGCCTGAAGTCTGCTTAATGCGGAATAACTCTTTCTTTTTCTTTTGGGATGTAAACACATAATATTACATTTTTGGTTACCATTCGGATGCAAAGATACAAACTATTTGCGAAATTTCCAAGAAAAAGGCGAAAAATATATTTTTACCCCATTGAGATATACAATGAGCTGTCCTCGTGATCTTTTAAACCCTCAAACCAAAAGGTCAGGAATTGTGTGCTTACACGTTGTTCCTCTTACCCTGTGATACAAAGGTAAGAGGTCTTTGATTTCTTTCTTAAAAGATCAATCACCTGTCCCCTTGATCTCCCAAGACGTTGTTCCCGCAAGAGCTTCAATCTCCTCAAGGACTCCTTGCGCGACTGCGGATGCTCTTGCCAGTATGCCACTTTCGCTCTCATTTCGGCGTTTACCTTCATATGGTAGTCGTTCAAGATGATCTCCATTGCTCTTCCTTTTAGTTAAATCTATGCGCAAAGATAGGTACTTTTGGGCAGATTTGCAAACTTTTATTGCATTTTTTTGCTTATGAACACTTTTATTCCAATTTTATTTGCTATCTTTGCCCCTTGAACACCGGCTGATTGTTCTAATGGGACAGGAAGTTGTCGAAGCTCTTACTATAATTTCATGGCTTCAGCGGAAGCCCGCCGGTGTGACTTTTGAGGGAAATAATTAACAAGCGTTTGCTGTTATTCGGAATACTTCTGAATCTACCACATTCAAGAAAAATCCAATCCGAAAGAATAAGTCGCAAACGTCTGTGCGCTAAGCATGGACGTGACTTATCTGGATTGGTAGGCTTGTGGTAGAGCCGAGAAGTATGGATGAGAGATCGTTCATGCTTTCTTTATGCTCTTTACAATGCCTACTCCTCCGAAGATAAGTAGCGCGGAAATGCATAGCGTATGGCAAACAAAAATCTTAATGCCGCAAAGACGGCAAAGAAAGATGAGTTCTATACTCAATTGACGGACATTGAACGGGAGCTGCAACACTATTGGCCTCACTTTAAGGACAAAGTGGTGCTCTGTAATTGTGATGACCCTTACGAGAGCAATTTCTTTAAATACTTTGCCCTACGATTTAACCAGTTAGGGCTAAGGAAACTGATTTGTACTTGTTATAATGGCTCACCCGTACAGGGCAATGAATTGATGATTGACTTTGGCGACTTCACAGACGAACCGAAAAAGATAGCATATAAGGTGGAAATTACCGAAGTGAAAGACATGAATGGCGACGGGGCTGTAGACCTTTCAGATGTTCAATATCTACTGAAGAACGACAAAAATGTTATATCGACCCTAAAGACTGGTGACTTCCGAGATTCTGAGTGCATTGAACTATTAAAACAATCGGATATTGTTGTAACAAATCCCCCATTCTCATTATTCCGAGAATATATCGCACAACTTATGAATTATGAAAAGAAGTTCATAGTTATGGGAAGAATGAGTGCACTTCACTATTCAGAAATATTTCCTCTAATAAAGCAGAATAAGATGTGGAGCGGTGTTGGTTTTAATATATCAGTGGTTTACAAAGCACCATACGACAACAACCTTGAAGCTAATAGAAAGTTCGTGCTTTCAAAAGGCTTTAATCCAGATGACAATTATATCAAAGTTCCAGCAATATGCTGGTATACAAACCTTGATCACAATAAAAGACACGAAGAACTAGATTTGGTTTGCCATTATTCAAAAGATGAATACCCTACTTATGACAATTACAATGCAATAGATGTAGGAAAAGTACAAGATATTCCTGATGACTATGAAGGAGTGATGGGCGTTCCAGATACAATACTTGGTCAACTTAATCCAGATCAGTTTGAAATCATCGGTCTCGGAAGTGGTGATTTAGCAAAACAGGCAGGCGTTAAAAAGAACTACCGTGGTCGTTCTGATCTTGCATATACTATTAATGGAAAATCCAAGTGTCCTTATAGTAGAATTCTAATCCGCAACAAAAATCCTAAAACGATATGATGACAATTAAGCCTTTAACAGTGACCGTCGGCGAGATTACGATGGGTTATGTGAACAATGATGAACAGGGTGTTCGAGGTTACTATGGTAAACTCGACATCCGTCCCCCTTATCAGCGGGAGTTTATCTATAACGAGAAAGAGCAACAAGCCGTGATTACAACTGTTCTTCACGGTTATCCTTTGAATGTGATGTATTGGGTGAAACGTAGCGAGGATGCCGAATGTCCCTACGAGGTGATGGACGGACAGCAGCGTACGTTATCGCTCTGCGAATATGTGGCAGGAAAGTTCTCATATGACTTCAAGAACTTCTTCAATCAGCCCGAGGATATTCAAAGGAAGATTCTTGGCTATCCTCTGACAATCTACGTCTGTGAAGGTGATGCATCAGAGAAGTTGGAGTGGTTTCAAACCATTAACATCGCAGGCAAACCGCTGAACGAGCAGGAAATCAACAATGCTATATTCGCTGGGCCATTCGTATCGGATGCTAAGAAACATTTCTCAAAATCCAACTGTGGCGCCTATCGTTTAGGAAAGGATTTGGTGAACGGTACGCCCATTCGTCAAGACTTTTTGAAAAAAGCCTTGGAATGGATGGCAGACCATGAGACGAGAGAGGGGCACCGCATGACTATCGTCAGCTATATGTCCGCACACCAGCATGATCCTAATGCCAATAACCTTTGGCAGTATTTCCAGACGGTATTGAACTGGGCCATGAACAACTTCGACATGAAGAAATACAAGAAAATCATGAAGGGATTGGACTGGGCTATGTTCTACGACAAATATCATACTGAGACACTCGACACTGTGGCGCTGGGGCGTCGTATTTCTGAATTAATGCGCGATAGCGAGATTCAGAAACAACCGGGTATCATACCTTATGTCCTGACGGGCGACGAGCACTATCTCGACCTGCGTGCATTCCCCGATGATATTAAATTGACTGTATGGGAGAGACAGAATCACATTTGCCCACATTGTGGCAAGGAGTTCGATTTTGAATTCATGGAGGGTGACCATATCACGCCCTGGCGCGATGGTGGTCGTACTGTGGTGGAGAATTGCCAGATGCTATGTCGTGAGTGTAATAGAAGAAAAGGAGCTAAATAAAGAAGATATGAAAGCAAAATCTAAATCCTATCAGACGTCAGCAAAGACGATGTTCGCAGCGTTGACAATTCTCTCAAAGAATGGAGGTACAATGCCTATACGCCTACTGATGCAAGAAATAGAAAAAGCAGTAGAACTCTCTGCTTGGGAGAAAGAAACTTTGGAGAATACTGGGAATATCCGATGGCAGAGTAATATGCACTTCACGTCTGTGGACTATGTACGTGCAGGATTCCTAATTAAAAAGAAAGGAAACTGGACAATAACCCCTGAAGGAGAGGATGCACTAAAGCTTGGAGCAGAGAAACTGCGCGACGAGGCTTGGAAACGTTATAAAGCATGGTATCGCGGCAAGGAGAAGACCACAGATGAAAAACCTGTGGTTCAATCTGAAGAAGAAAACGATCCTGTAAAGGAAACCATGATTGAACTGGAGACCTTGGAGGAGAGAGCAGCCAATGGTATCCGTGAATATCTGAAGAACAAGAATCCGTACGAATTCCAAGACCTCGTAGCATCGTTGCTTAAAGCAATGGGCTATTATATTCAGTCGGTTGCTCCTCGAGGTAAGGATGGTGGAATAGATATTGTGGCATATACAGACCCGTTGGGTGCTAAAACACCACGTATTAAAGTACAGGTAAAGCATAAGCCGGATACAGCTACTGGTGCAGCTGATGTACGAGCTCTACTTGGTATATTAAAGGCTGGTGACATAGCCCTATTCGTCACCTCAGGTACATATTCTACGGATGCCAAACATGCTGCATCCAGTGGCGACAAGTTCATTCGCCTGATTGATGGTGATGAATTTATTGAGATGTGGCAGGAATACTACGACAATATGTCGGATGAGGATAAGAACATGCTGCCGCTGAAGCGTATAGCTTTCCTTGGAAACAACGAGTAACCGCCAAAACCGCTTATTGCAATATTGCATTGCATTCGTTTTTCGAGAATATAATATAACCCAGCCGTTGGCAAGACGCACATGGGGACAGAGTCCACATCTTATTTATATGTCGCCTTCACGAAAAATGAACTTTATTCTACTTTCGCTGCTCGAAAATTTGGAAATATCGTTTTTTTTCGTAACTTTGCAACAGATTTAACGGAGAAAAGACTATACAATAGTTTATAATAGTATTAACAACTTAAAACTTTACAACAATGAATGAAGAAACTATGACTTCTGGAATGACGGGAATGAATGTGAACAGCGGTATGAAGGCCGACTTGATCTCGGCTTCGAAATGGACGAAGTTCCTGTGCATCGTAAGTTGCATCGGAGTAGTTCTGTTGGTGATAGTAGCCATTTTGATGTTTGCTGTCGGCTCTAGTTTTGGCTTTGGCAATACTCCCTTCGGAGCAGGTATGGGTGTACTCTACCTGATCATCGCTGCCATTTACATTTATCCCATCCTCAAGGGCTTCCAGTTTGCTAACGCGACGAAGGCTGCCTGCCTTACTGACAACGAGGCACAGTTGGCTTGCGGTTTCTCCGGCTTGCGTGCTGTCCTCCAGTTCTTCGGCATCATAACCATTATCGTGTTGGTAATCTATGCGCTTGTCCTTGTTGGAGCATTTTTCATAGCATTGGCAAGATAGAAAGATCAGGGGTCAGTCTTTGTCTGAGATAACAGAGTGACACTTTTGTTATAACAAATGCTCCGTCCCTTTGTTACAGAAAAACTGAGGACATAACCTAGTGGGCCATGTCCTCGTATAGTGGTCAGAAAGATCCAGCTTGAATTCTGCTACGAAAGCAAATCGTTCGCGCCCTCTGACGACATTCTGACGCTGCAAAGATACGAACCTATTTTGAAAGTTCCAAATTTTTACGCAACTTTTTATTGTATTAATTATTTGGTAGTTTCAAAGAAAGATTATATCTTTGCAGCCGTTATGAATTTAAAGAATCTTCTTTCCTCGTTATTATTGTTATTGGTTTGTTTGGCATCAAAGGCAGACAATACTGATAAAGTCACAGTGGGACTGACCATTGACAGTACTGCCGTCATGGCTGAGAGCCAGACATTCGGTCGTCGGATAGACGACATTGATATTGAGCCAGGTCTTGATTATATGTTGATAAAATTCCGTGAGACCACAAAAAACGGAAAATGGTTGCAATTCAAAGGCGAGATTGGCGCGTTTAGTTTAAAAGAATCCAAACTGTTGTGGACTTATCCATTTGATTATCGAAATACAACCGCCCATTGTACAAAGGCTGGAGTGGTGGTGTCTAACGGGAATAAGGTCAGTATGCTTGATCCAAGTACTGGCAAGGTACGTTGGCAAGGTAAATTCTATCCTGTTCAGTTTGACGACTCAACCAATGTTGTACTTGGCTATTCCGGCCCCAGGTCGAGCAAGTTAAGCAGTTATAATCTGACAACGGGGCAGCTCCTATGGACAGCCAGTATGCCACACGATAAGAACTGGGGTTGGAACCATGTCATACGCGAGGACTCTGTACATTGGCTTATCGTGGCCGATAACCTGAACCGTGTGAATATTCGTACAGGCGAGGTCTTTGCCTATGAAGCTAAAACGGGCGTGACAGATGTAAAGGGTGCTCTTCTGCAGGGATTGGTTATGGCAGGCGGAGCAATAGCCGGTGCAATGGTGACGGGCTATGCGGCCTATCCCGTAGGCGTCGTTGGGCCGAATGTGATCAACCTGCTACACTCTAATGTGGTGAAGGATGATTCGCTCTATTTCTTTGCCGACCGGGAGCATGTGGTCTGTCTCGACAACACCATGAATCCTGTTTGGACCTATGAATTCCCTTCAAAGACTTCGGCTTTCTCCAGACTTGTCTGCAACGATAGCACGCTTTATATGTTTAATCTGGGATTCGGCTTGAAAAACGGACAGCAGCGAACAAAGATGGGGCGTCCGTTTATTGCTGCATTTGACAAGCGCACTGGGGGCTGCAAATTCATGAACATGCTGAGTTTGAAGAAGGATATGGTGGAGGACGCTGTTCTCAGTCCCGATGGTGCTTTCATGCTGTTTGACGACGGTCTGGCCTACAAGCGCGAACTTGATGATTCAACTGTGACCGTTTCTTCGTGGGACGTGAACGAACATAGCCAGTTAAGGGCAATCATTACCCAGCCGGTCTATGCCTATTACAATCTTAAGAACATGTTTGATTTCATTGCATCCGACGGTATTTATTTCCCCGTAATTACTGAAAATGGCGACATCTTCATGGTTGACAGAGAGCTCAGGGTTTCAGAACGTTTTCCAGCCTATTCCATTTATTGGCCGTTATGCACGGTTGGAGAGTGGATGTGTGTATATTCCCCTTCCAGCCGAAGACAGGATATATGGCTTGTCTCCCTCCAAGGAATTCCTGAGATAAGACTGACGGTGCCTGTACGTGGCGTAGGTATTGCTGGCGGAAAACTATACCTGAACAATAACGAGCGCTTGTATTACTTACCTTTAGATTAAGAATGCCTGTCCAGGCTGCACATTAGTACACAATTACTATGTTTGCAACATGAAAAGTTACCACTAAGCGCTAAGCGTGCGCTGGAGAAAGTTTCGAGCGCACACGGGGAGTCGTGTGAGATGACCTGTTTTAGACTGATTTCTGGCTGAATGGTTTGATCAATGAGGCGCAGTTTGACGATTTTCGCTCAGATTGTTGGTTATGTCAGAGAAAATGAGTAACTTTGCGACCATGATGAAGCATCTATCTATTATCGGTTTTCTATGCATGGTGCTGCTATGCGGCGCATGCCAGGAGAAGGGAAAGGTGGCATCGGGTGATGCCGCAAGTGCAGACAGTTTGTTGTGTCCGAAGTATGCCACGGGCTATCAGGTGAAGGACAGCAGCGGGGTGAGACTGGTCGACGTGGGCAAGGACTATCATTTCGCGCTGGTGACGACGGATGATGCCGCTGTGCCCGAGGGCTACACCAAGGTGCGCGTGCCCATCAGCAACACCATCTGCATGACGGCGCTGCAGCTGTCGAACTTTACCATTCTGGAGGCCCATGACGTGGTGAAGGGCCTGACGGGTACGAAGAACCTCTTCAACAAGGATATCCTGGCTCGCGTCAAGGACGGGCGTATCGTGAAGATCGGCATGGAAGGCAACTTCGATACGGAGATGGTGCTGGCCGCCAATCCCGACGTGATCTTCATCTCGCCATTCAAGCGCGGCGGGTATGACGCCATCCTGGAGACGGGTATCACGCTGGTGCCGCACCTCGGCTATAAGGAGCTCGACCCCTTAGGTCAGGCCGAATGGATCAAGTTCGTGGGCATGTTCATCGGCAAGGAGAAGGAGGCCTGCGAGATCTTCGCGGGCATCGAACAGCGCTATAACGATTTAAAGTTCAAAGTTCAAAGTTCAAAGTTCAAAGTGTTACCCAAGGTGACCAGCGGTGAGATGCACTACGGCAACTGGCACGCCGTGGGTGGCAAGAACTATCTGGCACAGATTTTCCGCGACGCGGGAGCCGACTACGTGATCCACGACGAGGAGACGGCCGGCGAGGACCTGGAGTTCGAGAAGATGTATGAGTTGGCGGCCAATGCCGACTACTGGCGCATCCTGAACAGCTATCCCGGCGAATTCTCGTATGAGGCGCTAAAGGCCGCCGAGCCACGCAACGAACTGTTTAAGGCCTTTAAGGAACGGAAGGTCATCTACTGCAATATGAAGCAGACACCTTATTATGAGATCTCGCCGGTGGAACCCGACTTGCTGCTGAAGGACTTCGTAGCCATCTTCCACCCCGAACTCGTGGAGCCTGACTACAAACCGAGATACTATCAATTATTAAAGACAACGGATTCCACGGATTAAACGGATTCTGTTATGCAAACTTTAATCCGTGAAATCCGTGTAATCTGTTGTAAAAGAAAAAGCATGAAGGCAGTATCATTGTTCCTTGTACTATTCATTGCCATCGTTATCATGGTCATCGTCAACCTGCTGATTGGCTCCGTGAAGATACCCGTGGCGGATATCTGCAGGATTCTCGTGGGTGATGACAGTCATGAGATTTGGACGAACATCATCTGGCAATCCCGTCTGCCTCAGGTATTGACGGCTATTGTCGCCGGTGCAGGATTGGCCGTCAGCGGCTTGCAGATGCAGACCGTGTTCCGTAATCCCCTGGCAGGTCCGTCGGTGTTGGGCATCAGTAATGGCTCTGCCTTAGGAGTCGCCTTTGTGGTGCTGCTCTCTGGCAAGATCGGAGGTGTTGCACTCAGTCGTTTGGGTTACTTTGGCGATGCTGCGATGTCTGTGGCGGCTATCATCGGTGCCTTGGCAGTTATGCTGCTCATTCTCTGGGTGGCGCAGAAGGTGAAGGGTAATGTCACCCTGTTGATCATCGGTGTGATGATCGGTTACCTGGCCAATGCGATTATCGGCGTGCTGAAGTTCCTGGCACCCGATGAGGATGTGAAGTCGTTTGTGGTGTGGGGCCTCGGCTCGTTCTCACGCGTGAGTGGCGACGAGATGGTGCTCTTCGTGGTGCTCATGTGTATCCTGATTCCGCTGAGTTTCCTGTTGGTGAAGTCGATGAACCTGATGCTACTGGGTGATCGCTATGCCGCCAACTTAGGGTTGAATATCCGTCGGGCGCGGATGCTGGTGATTGTCAGCTCGGGCATTCTGGTGGCAATTGTCACCGCCTATTGCGGACCTATCATGTTTATCGGTCTGGCCGTTCCCCATCTGGCAAGAGCTATCTTCCGCTCTTCCGACCATCGGCTGCTGATGCCTGCCACCGCCCTTTGCGGTGCCCTGCTGGCCCTTATCTGCAACTTTATCGCCCGTATGCCGGGCTTTGAGGGCGCGCTGCCCGTGAATAGCGTGACGGCGCTGGTGGGAGCCCCCGTGATTGCATTCGTCATCTTCGGCCGTCGCAAGAACGAGGTGGAAGAATAATCAATGGTAGATATGTCCCTCGTCGTCGATGAGGAGAATGGTAAGACGGCCGTTGGGCAACAGCGGACGGCAATACGCGTCGCAATGTCGGATGATGGTGGTGGCAAAATCCTGTAGCTTTTCCTGAGGTATCTTTTCCCAGAGCTCGCGGGCCAGCGTGATGGTGCTGAGGTCGACGGTAATCCGGGCTTCATCGAGCATCTGCTGGATAAAGGCCTTGTCCATCGTGGCCTTACGGCTATGGGTGTCGAGATGGCCTGCTGCGAGTTTTACGGCTTTGCCCAGCATCACGCCGAGGGTGATGTTTGGGATGCCGAGCTCGTGGGCTATCTTCAGCGTCTCGCCGATGTAGTTGCCATACTCCACAAATGCCTGTTGGGGCAGGTTAGGGTAGAGGGCTTTCACAAAACGTTCGCTCTTGCCACCGCTATTGATCACTACCCGTTCTGAACCAGAGGCCTGCGCCACCGTCATGCATTTCCGGATGGAGTCGACAAAGGCCTCTTCCGAGAAGGGCTTCACGATGCCGGAAACGCCGATGATCGAAATGCCGCCCTCAATGCCGAGGCGGGGATTAAAGGTGCGACGGGCTATCTCCGCACCCTGCGGCACGCTGATGGTGACGACAAGAGGTGAGAGGGGAGAGGTAAGAGGTGAGAGAATAGTTTGGAGGTTGTGGCGGATCATCTCACGGGGGGCCTTGTTGATGGCGGCTTCGCCGGGGGGATAGTCGAAGCCTGGCAGCGTGAAGGTGCCTACGCCCTCGCCACCTTCAATCGTTATCATCTCGCGTTCCCCAAGCCTGAGGGTTTGCTCCACGATTGCCCGAACCTCTATGCCATTCGTCACATCCGGGTCGTCGCCCGCCTCCTTGACGCAGTAAGCATAGTCATCGCCATACCCAACAGGCACCATAATGGTTTCGCCATCAGGCAGGATGACTGGCACCTCATTGGGAAGTGAAGAGTGAAGAGTGAAGAATGAAGAATCGTCTAACGCTTCTTTTTTCAATAATTGAAGCGTTGCTGCCACAGCCGCTGCCGTCGCACAAGTGCCTGTGGTCAGGCCGCTATGCAAGGGATAGAACTCGGGCAGCAGCTTCTCTACCGCCCTTCGCAGTCCGTAGGGGCCATTGACAAATGAGAGGTGAGAGGTGAGAGGTGAGAGGTGAGGGCGCTTGAGGGCGATAATCCTCATACCTCGCGCCTTGGCAGCTTCTACCTTTTCAGGGAATCCACCCGAGATACCGCTCTCCTTGAGTAAAATTGCTTCAGCCTCTACGGGGATGTCATTGGCATCCTCATAAAAGCAGAGCTGGTCATTCGTTGCCCCTTGCTTCTTGGCCATAGCTATCGACGATTCTCTATCAAGGATGCGATAAAAGACCTTGATGCCTGTATCCTCCAACGGCTTCAACTTGCCAATGCTCTGAACACCCGTCGTTGCCAACAACGAATGAATGTCTGTGGGGACTTGTGAATAGTCGTCAATCCACGTGATGTCTGGATCTCTTGGCGGATAGATACGTTCGTAGCGGATAACCGGGATATTCAATGTTTCAGAGACCTCGGCAATCGTCTGATGGAGTTGCAAGGCAAAAGGATGGGCGGCATCCACGATGAGACGGATGCCATCTTCTTGGCAGAACAATCGCATCGCCCCTGCATCCATCGCCCCATCCAAACGTGAACCATGATGCAAGGCGATGTCCTGCTCACCCATCTTGGTGCTATAGTAATAGGGGGTGCCAGCCTCTTCCAGCACCTCCACGGCCTTACGCCCCTCCGTTGTTCCTCCGAATACCAATATCATATCAGTGGCGGTAGCAAATTATTCACTTTTCACTATTCACTTTTCCCTTCCTGAAGAGGTGGGTGAAATGTTTGTCGTAAAGAGCGGAGAGGCCTTCACGGTTATCTATTGCTTCACCAACAACGAGCATCGTGGTGAGGGTGAGATGGTTGTCGTGGACGATTTTGGCGAGGTCTTTGAGCTGACCGCGATAGATCTTCTGATCAGGCCAGGTGAGATGATAGCAGGCAGCAACGGGGGTATCCTCTGGGTACTCCTGAAGCAGTTCGCGCTGCACCTCATCGACGATGGAGGCAGAAAGGAAGATACACATCGTGCTTTGGCTACGGGCCAGCAGATGCAGTTGTTCTTTCTCAGGCATCGGCGTACGGCCTTCACCACGCGTCAGGATAATCGTCTGGCATCGCTCAGGAATCGTGAACTGGCTCTGCAACTCAGCCGCCGCAGCGAGGAAGGAAGAGATGCCCGGGGTGATATGATAATCCATCTGGTTCTGATCGAAGAAAGCCATCTGCTCCTGAATGGCTCCGAAGATACAGGGGTCGCCTGTATGCAGACGAACAATATAATGCCCCTTGTCGTAGTGTTCCTTCATCAGCGCACATTGTTCTTCGAGCGCCATATCGGCAGAGGAGCGCACCACGGCGCCAGGCTTATGGCAATCCGTCAGAGCCTTCGGCACTAATGAGCCGGCATATAATATAAGATCTGCCCTTTCGAGCATCCTACGACCTCTCACAGACACCAAGTCAGGGTCGCCAGGTCCGGCACCCACGATTTCGATGTGGCCCTTCTGCTCGCGCAGGTATTTGTAGTCGATGGCGAGGGCGGCAGTCCAGTTCCGGCCCTTTATCTTGGGGACAATCAGCTTGCCATTGTTGGCGCCAAGGATGGCCGCTGCCTCACAGACACTTGGCGTGCCTACATGCTTCAGGACGGTCGTGCTGGGATTGGGCACCTCCACCTGGGCGAGCTCATCGGCTGTGTAGTATACCAGCTCTTCGCCTAAATCATCGACGAGCATCGCACAGAATTCCTCATCCTGCTTCACGTCGATGGTGCAATAGCGCTTGTAGCAGGGCAACACACCAATCTGACTCATGGCCTCGTCGATCTCGTCGTAGATGTCCTCGTAGTCAGCGGGATGGTGGGCCAGTCCGAAGCCCAACGATGCTATCATCGGCACGAAATGCAACTCGAGCATACCATCAGGCACACAGAGATTATAGGGCGTCACCAGGATGACCAGCTTAAATTGCTTCGAGTCTACCTCGTCGAGACTTCTGACAACCGTCACATGTGGGGGGAGTGTCTTTTCCAGATAGTCGGTACCCTCGTCGCGGATCTCCATCAGCAGGGCAGTCGGTTTGCGATTGACGAAGGCATAGATACACTCGTTCATATCGTCGTCGCTGGCGATGGCCCAGTTGAATCGTTCAGAAAAGGTGTCAAGCGCCCAGAGTCCGGCATTGTCGCTTTGGGTGGTAATCACTTCACGGGCCCCTATCAGAGCCGCCACCTCGCGAGCCAGGTCGTTCGCCCCTCCGATATGTCCGGAGAGTACGGAAATGGCGTTCAGCCCCAGACTGTCGACACACACCACCGCCGGGTCTTCGTGCTTGTCGTTGATATAGGGGGCAATGGTGCGCACGCAGATGCCCATGGCACCGATGAACACGAAGGCATCGTATTGATTCCAATGCTTACCAATCTCGGTGCGGGGGATAATCCTGGCACCAAGCGCACGCTGGAGGATTTGCGCAATATCCTTGCCTGCCTCGCTGATCTGTATGATGGCTACCTTTTTCATTTACGATTTACTATTTATGAGCCTTTAGTATTTCTATGGGATGATTCTCGTTGAGGATAATTCTGGTGGGTGGCTCTTGCTTGAGGCCGAGTTCGTGGCAGGCCTCGTCCCAAAGCTGATGGCTGTCGGTAGTTACCATAGGCGCTTTCACGCTGTTCATCACGATGCAGCCATCATCAGCTAATATCGTCAAGACCTTCTCTATAATTTCCTTGAGACGACCGCCGTGACCGCCGATGAAGACAGCATCGGGACGAGGTAAGGTGGTGATATCCGTTTCGAGGAAGTCGCCAATATGGACATTGATGCCTGGGGCACCGAATCTGCGGGCATTCTCTTGGATGATGGCCTCGCACTCAGGACGGATCTCAAAGGCCTCGATATGCAAATGGGGGAACTGCAGACGGGCCTCAATCGAGACGCTACCCGTACAGAAGCCGATGTCCCAAAACACTTTTCTTTGAGGCAGATCGAGTGTCTGGAGTGTCAGCAGACGGATGGGCATCTTGGTAATCATCTTCTCCCTGCCGTCTAATAATGTGAATTCATTGTCAGGGATTCCAAACCACGTTTCTTTTTTTGAACACGCGCTCGAGCTCTGCTCGCTTGCTACCGAAGGGACGCAAGAATTACACGAATAAAGAATGAGGCAGTTTGGCATGGCGAATTCCGTCTTTGCGGCTTCTTCGAGGGTGAGGGTGGTGACCTTTTCGAGCGAAGGATTGCCCAGATGTTCGCCCACGTGCATCGTATAGTTGGTATAGCCATAGTCGAGCATTCGTTGGGCGATGGTGGCAGGGGTATGCTCCTTATCCGTCAGGATGCCGATCTTCTCTGCGCGTTCTATGAGGGCTTTGTCAAACTCCGGCCAAGGACGGCCTGTAAGCGACACAATCCGCATATCGTGGTAAGGCATCACCAGGCGATGGGCCAGCATCTGGAGGGAATTGAAGGTCGGATAGACGATGATGTCTGCCTCAGGCATCTTGCGCTTAATCGTATTGGCAAAGCCGAAGAAGAGCGGGTCGCCAGAGGCGAAGACGATGATTTCAGAGGTGAGAGTTCTTGCGTCCCTTCGGTAGCAAGCGAGCAGAGCTCGAGCGGAGAGGGGAGAGGTGAGAGAAATGTACTGTTCGAAGACGGCATCGAGGGGGGCTGTGATGTCGATCCACTGGGCATCGGCTGGCAGCAACGACGCCACTATCTCGTGATGCCGTTTGCCACCAGAGAATACCTTTCCCTGCCTGATGATCTCCATCACCTCTGGTGGAAACCAAGGGTTCGGATTATCCGTGATGCCAATTACTATAAACTTCATTGCGGTAGCCAATTATTCACTTTTCACTATTCACTTTTCACTTCTCACTTTTCACTTTTCACTTCTAAAGGTCGCGCCCGGGTTTGAGTTGTGCAGCATCGTCGAACGTCAGGATCGCATTACAGAGCGTAGCTGCAAGATTCGAGCCTCCCTTGCGTCCCTCAACAATTATCTTGGGGATAGTCTTGAAAGGCTTCACCATGTGTTTCGACTCGCGGACATGTACAAACCCTACGGGGGCAGCGATGATGCCAGCGGGATGAGCCTTACCCTTTCGAATCAAATCACAGAGTTCCATGAGGGCCGTTGGGGCATTACCGAAAGCGAAGAGCGCATCCGGATGTTCCTCGACAGCCAGACGGATGCCGGCTTGCGTGCGGGTGATATTCTCAGAGGTGAGAGGTGAGGGGTGAGAGGTGAGAGATATGACTCGAGGGTCGCTGAGATAGCACTTGGCTTCGATACCCAAGCGTTGGAGGGCTCCTTTGCGAATGCCACTCGTCACCATCGTCACATCGGTAATGATCGTCTTCAGCGAACCATCCTTCACCTTCTGATACAGGGTCTCCACAGCTCCCTCATCCGTATAGAGGATATTCTCCATATCGAAGTCGGCGGTGGTGTGGATGGCGTGTAGCAGCGCCCACAGATGGTCTAAAGGATAGTCTTTCCGTCGTAGCTCACCACTAATGGTGCGGAACGACTCGATCATGATATTCTGGCCTATCTTCAATTCTTCATCTTTTCCATTTTTCAATTCTTCTCGATAGTACCCTCTTGGCGTGATAATCTTTCCATCAGCCATATACGACTGCGAATTGCCAATGAGGATGACGGTAAACATATCCACCTCCTCGGGGTCGAACTGTTTCAGCGTGGTGACCTTGATTTCCTGTCCCTCACGTCCTGCCTGACGGACAAAACCCACAGGCGTCTCTTCAGAACGGTATTTCAGGAACAGCTCCTGCAAACGATAGAGCTGCCAATAGCGGCCATGAGACTTGGGGTTGTAGACAGCGGTGACGAAATCGCCCACAGCAGCTGCCTTGATACGTCGTTCGATGATCTCCCAAGGCGTCATCAGGTCGCTCAAAGAGATGATACACATATCGTGGCCAATGGGCGCACCCAACAAGGAAGTGGCCTTCTGAAAAGCCGAAATGCCAGGTAATATTTCGACTTCGACATCATCACTTTTCTCTTTTCGCTTTTCACTTTTCATTTCATAGATGAGTGGCGCCATGCCATAGATACTCGCATCGCCACTGGAGATTACCACAACGGTCTTTCCTTGCTCTGCCAACTTGAAAGCCTGCTCTGCCCGTTCACGCTCCCGCTTCATCCCCGTGTCGATGCACTCGCAATCCTCGCGCACCAATGGTTTGATGAACTGGAAATAATACTGATAGCCCACCACCACATCGGCACTCTGCAGCGCCTCACGGACAGCGAGCGTCATCTCTCCTTCGTTGCCAGGACCAATGCCTGCAATAATAATCTTTCCCATAAAACACGTATCTTAGTGCTTATATTTCAATTTCAGGCCTACAACCACCATACGGCCGGGAGAGTAGAGGGCATACTTCCGGGTGGAAGAGTCGATGCGACGATCCACTTTGTCGAAAAGATTGTCGATGCCGATACTGGGTTCCACGAATGCCCACTTCGTGCAATCGAAGGTGTGGGTGGTGTGGAGGTTCCAGATGCCAAAGCCGGGTGCGTTCTCGTAAGTGCCAGTATAATAGGTCTTCGACTGAAGACGGCCATTCAGGTTGATGTTCATGCCATAACGTCCCCAGGTGTGGTGGTAGTTGGCGGCGATGGTGGCGGCGTGGCGGATGCTGCGCTCCAAAGGCTCCCATTGCTCTCCGCTCTTCGAACGGGCATAGGTGTAGACGTAGTTCGTGGAGAGGTTAAGGCCTGGGAAGAGATTCGCAGAGACATTGAGCTGAACGCCCTTCACATCGCCTTTATCGCTGTTCTGATAAAGGGCATAACTTACCATCTTGTCTGCTTGATCCTGCGTCATCTCCGGGAATTCCTTTATCAGCATCGTTCGGCTGGCATCGTCTATATCTACATTCTGCTTGACCACCATGTCGTTGATACGGTTCAGATAGCCCGTCACACTCACCGCAATCACCTCGTTGCGATACTCGGCATTCAGCGAGAGATAATGGCTCTTCTCCGGTTTCAGCTCCTGATTGCCAAAGCTGATCTGCGCCTTACCGCGATTCACAGAGAAATAGTGGTAATAGAGCTCATCGAGTCCCGGAGCGCGGAAACCGGCAGAGTAAGTGGCACGGAAACGGAAATTACACGGGGCATACATCAACGTAGCCTTTGGTGTCAAGTGGTTGTTAAACGTTTCGTGGTGTGTCAGGCGCAGGCCAAGGGTAGCTGTGAGATCCTTTAAGAGTCTCATCTCGTGCTGGGCATAGGCGGCAAGGGTATAGACTTGTCTGTCGATATTGCCCGAGGTGGCCGTGAGATAGTCCTTGCGCCAATCGGCACCGAGAATCGTCGTGCTGTGAGCCGAAAGACCGAGGATGCCCTTAAGTTCGCCCTCCATCATCCGTTGTTTCTTCGACTGGACATAGTCGCCGATGGCATTGGTCTTGGTTTCGACGTCGTATTCTTTGCCATAGCGGAAACGGTCTACGGTGAAGTCGGCCTGCAGGCTATTGCGGCTTGTAAATTTGTAGATGCCTCCTACGTTCCAACGCAAGCCCTTATAACGCATCTCGTAGTCGGTGCCACCTGTGATGTCTGAGCGCGTCTCAGGGCGGTCGGTGATTTTATATGAATAGTCCAACCCCGCATTCAGCGCCAGATGCTGATTGGGGTTGTAAGTGAATTTCTGTCCGAAGATGTTTGAGCGATAGCCCGTAAACAGAGGCGCTATCGTCTGTTGGGTTTCTGTATCAGAGCCTTTGACGTATTCCAGGTCTGTCGTCTGATAGCTGTCGGCACGGTCGTGGGTAAACGAGGTGTACGAGCCGAAACCGCTTTTATAGAGATCGAGGCTGACGGCCTCTGTCAACACGCCATGCCCACTGACATGGGTGTCGCTGGTGATGCCGACGAGCTGCTGTGTGGGCTGGTCGGTGATGATATTGATGACACCTGCGATGGCGTCGGAGCCATAGAGCGACGAGGCAGCGCCGTCGAGCACCTCGATACGTTTCACACGGCTCATGTTGATACGGTTCAGATCGACATTATTCGAGATGTCGCCTGATAGTTTCTGACCGTTGATGAGGATAAGGATGTATTTATTGCCCAGTCCGTTCAGACGCAGGAAGGTACCCATCGAGTTGGGTGCCATCGATACCTGCGGCATCATCCGCGTCAGGGCGGCATCGAAAGTGCTGATGCCCTGTTCACGGATCTCCTGCGAAGAAAGCACATGGACGGGTGTGGCGGTCGATTTCAGACGCTGGTGATGGCCTGAGCCTGTGACGACCACGGGATTCAGATTATAGGTACGACTAATTACCGATGAGTCTTTACGAGTCATCGTGTGGATTTGGGGGAAAGCGGCACTCCCCGAAAGGAGTGCCACGAAAATAATAATGCTTTTTTTCACTTTTCACTATTCACTTTTCACTCCTCCGGATACATGGAGTGGTAGGCATCCTCCAGGAACTCAGCATTCTTGGTGTGGTTGATCCATACATTCAAAACACCAGAAAGCTCCAGCAGACCCTGCGGGTGATTGTTAGTTACAGGAACGGTGGCTTCATAGCCCATATGCGAGAAGAACTCGAACCAGCTAACATCCTCGCTCTCGGGTGCCATTGGTGTCCAGTACTCATCACCTTCGCCAGCCATATCGTTGTGAGCGTGGTCACCGGCGATAGACATCAGGGCGTGGAGATAAACCTTACCGCTATTGATGCCCTTTTCCTGCATACGGGCCAGAACATCCTGCTTGTAGTTGTCGGGCATATCAACAGTACCAACGAAGTAGTTGGGATTGAACTTCTGCAGTTCCTCTTCCAACTGGTTGTAACGGACGTTAGCCTTGAAGGTGTCGTAGGTGTCGGGGTTACCGTGACCCATGAAGGCCACAACGCCCTGCTGTGCCTCAGAACTGTAGAGTGCATTCAGCTGCTTGGCCACCTCGGGAACATCTACCTCAGGGTCGCTAAGTAGAGGCATACCCAGGAAGATGGCTTCATTATCAGCCAACTTTGCCAGATAGGCATCGTCCAAATGAGCATTGCCGATGTAACCATTGTTCATGAATTTCTTCACGCTGGCCACCACAGCGGCAAACTCCTCACCGGGGATTACCTGCAGCGACTGCACGTAGATCTTGCTGTACTTGGCAGCGCCGATGGCGTGCAACAAATAACGGGGCTCGTAGTAGTCGCGCTTTACGATGTTGCCATTGTCGTCAACATTCTCACCAACGCTGGCACGGTTGATACAGATGTCGCTCGAGAAGCAGACATAGACGTCGGCCTGTGGGAAAGCAGCCTCATAGGCAGCCTTCGTCTTGTCGAAGGCGAGGAAGGCATTGTTCCAGGTAGAACCGAATGCTACCAGCAGCACGGCGACATCCTTCTTTGACTTGGCCTTCTGCTCAGCCACCATCTTGTCGTTTACAGAGAACTCTGAAATGATGTTCTCAACTGTTTTGTTGTCATCATCGTCACTGCTACATGCCGTGAACGCAGGGGCTACCAAAGCAAATGCTAATGCAGCCACAAAAAAAGACTTAATCTTCTTCATAATTACTGTTTTGTTTAGTTGAAATATTATGATTACTAACTCGTTTGCCGTATTTGAATCTGATGCTGAAAGTGCCATACACCGTCGTCCCTGAGGTATTGTTGCCCAGATGATAAGGGTGCATGGTACGATCTATATAATTGAAAATATTGTCTATTCCGAATTCCAACCTGTAAGCCAGCATCTTGTTGGGCTTTCCCAGGTCGTGCGTGGTGTTGATGCGCCATATCTGGAAAGCCTTTCCGTCGCCGTTGTTCTGATAGTAGCGCTTGCTGCTACCGCGACCCGAGAGGCTGATGCCTAATGCATAGCTGGGGCTGAAGGTATGGCTGAACATCGCCGAAGCATTCCATTTATGATGGGCTGTACCGTCTATGATAACGGTGTTCATCTTATCCTTGTGCTCGTCGTAAAGATGGGCTTTTGTGTCGAGGTAACTATAGGCAGCGTTCAGCGTCAGGTCTTTCATCGGCTTATACGACATCGTCACATCGACGCCCAAAGTCCTGGCGTCATCCATATTCTTATACATGCGCGCCTGCACATTGCTGCTGCCATCGCCAAGATAGGCGGTGGTAATGCCGGCGGGAATCTCACCTGGCGACACGTTCACCAGCGCAATCATATTGTCGAGCTTGTTCAGATAGCCTGTTACTGAAGCCGTCACCTTTCGTCCTCGATATTCTGCATTGGCCGAGTAATAGTTGCTGGTCTGGGGATCCAGATTGGTGTTACCGATATTAAAGAACGTGCTACTGCCCATCACGTGCAGATAACGATAATGGAGTTCCTTTACAGTAGGCGTCTTGAATCCCTGACTCCAACCAAGTCGGAAGCGGAAGTCATCTACAGACAGCATCGCGCTCACTTTGGGCGTCAGACGGAAGCCGAAGTTGCGGTTTTCCACCAAACGGAGTCCGGCCGTAATATTCAACCAATTCAGCATGTCGAACTCGTCTTGTACATAAAGAGCCGACGTGCGGTCGCTGGCAGTACCCGTTTCCGTCCTGTCAGGCGCTTTCAGATAGTCGTAACGGTATTCTGCACCTGCGCTCAGCGTATTCTCATAGGGCAGATAGAAGATGCCCTTCAACTGTCCCATCATGCGCTGCTGGTCGCTCTGCAACTTGCTTTGTCCCGGTTTCATCAGTACAGAATACCATTCACCGTCCATCGCTTCGTACTCATCACCTTTCAGCAAGACATACTCGTAGGTGCCTTTTGTATAGTCGTAATAATAGGCGTGCTTGTTCCAGTCTATGTCGAGCGTGATGACATCCTTTTTGTTGCCTGGATTCCATTTGCCACCTACCGAAGCTGAGGCATTATTGTAGCGCAGATCGTAGGTATAGACATCACAACTGGGATGGGTGCCGTCCTGAGGGCGCATGATATTCTTCTTGTAATAGGTGCCCTCGGCATACAACTGGGTGTTGGGTGTAAGACGATAGGTGATGCGTTCGGCTATCTGCCAGTTCTTGAATTTATTCACCGTTTTGTTCTTGCTGTCTGTCAGCACCGTCGCTTCGGCAAATTCCTCAGCGGTATTCTGCCAACCGTCATTACGTTGCAACTGGAAGTTGGTTTGCGATGAGAGTTCTCCTACCGTAAAGGCTACGCTGTTATGCTGGCGAAGATCATTGTGCGACCCGTAGCGAGTGGTGTTGTCGGCATAGACGCCTTTCTCCGTATGTTTCTTCGTAATGATATTGACCACGCCCGCCATGGCATCGCTGCCATAAAGCGCACTCTGTGCTCCCTTTACGATTTCTATCTTCTCGATATTGTGGGGATCAATCAGTCCGAGGTCGTTCTCGCCACCCACATCACCATGAATGCGTTTGCCGTCGACAAGAATCAGGATATAGCTGTTGCCCAGACCGTTGAGTTGCATCTGCGAGCCCATGTCCCCTTCGGCAAAGGCGAACGATGCCGTCAGACCGGCGAGGATGTCCTCCAGGCTCTTTCCGCCGTAATTGCGCAGCATCTTCTGCGTAATCACCTCCGTCTGCACAGGGGCATCCTTCAGCAGGTGCTGCGTGCCGGTTCCTGTCACCACCACCTCCTGCAACGAGTCAGAGCGCCAGATATCACTCTGTGCCTCGACAGATACCGCTACGCATAAAGCCAGCAGACCTACTGTCAATTTCTTCATCATATTAACATGTCCCTTTTCGTTTCCGCATATCCCTGTGCGGGCGAATAAAAAAATAAGTGGCAGGTCTTCTGACTTTCCCCAGTCTGCTTTACCTTCCCGAAGATTTCAATTCTTCAATTTTACAATTCTTGAATTTTCATCAACAGTGGTGTTATACAAGCAGACCTCAAACGAGGATTACAGCTGCAGGTACAGTTCCGGACTCTCACCGGATTCCCTTTCGTCGAGGCGACTACCGCCGCCTGATTGCCTGATTTTGCTGCAAAGATACGAAAAAAAGTGATAAGTGAAAAATGAAAAGTGAAAAAATTGCTACCGCTGGGTAAAAAAGTTCTTTGTTTGATATTCAATGTTCAATTCTTTTTGTACTTTTGCACCCATGAAGGCTCAATTCCTTATCGCAGCACCTATGAGCGGCTCTGGCAAGACGACGATTGCCCGAGGGCTGATGGCATTGTTCACGCAGAAAGGCTATAAGGTGCAGCCGTTCAAGTGCGGCCCTGATTATATCGACACGAAGTTCCATGCGGCAGTATGCGGCAGGCCCAGCATCAATCTCGATACTTTCATGGCCACGCCGCAACATGTGCGGGAGCTTTTTACCCGTTATGGCGCTGATGCCGACATCTGCATCGTCGAGGGGATGATGGGACTGTTTGATGGTTACGACCGCGACAAAGGCTCGTCCTGCGAGATTGCCCGTGTGCTGGATATTCCGATTGTTCTGGTGGTCGATGCGAAAAGTGCTGCCTATTCGATGGCGGCCCTGCTTTCCGGCTTTGTCAATTTCCGGAAGGATGTGCATATCGCAGGCGTCATATTTAATAAGGTGGGGTCGGAGCGGCATTTCCAGATGCTTCAGCAGGTGTGCGACGACCTTGGCATAGCGTGCTTCGGCTATTTACTGAAGTCGCCCGCGCTCGAACAGGGTTCACGCTACTTGGGACTCGACTTCTCGGAGAAGGCAGAAAACAAAGAACTCACGGAACTGTTAGAAAACGAGGTAAGATGGCAGAGACTCTTAGAACTTTAATCGCCAGGAATGCAGAGTCGTTCTCCTTTATCTATCAGGAGACGATCGACCGTTTTGAGGCTGTCCGATTCTTCGACCCCGAAACGGAGGTGCCTACGCTGGAGGACGTCGGTCTGCTCTATCTGCCCGGCGGCTATCCCGAAAAGCATCTGGAGGCGCTGGTGAAGAATGAAGCTTGCCGCAAGGCCATCAAGGCGTATGCCGAGCAGGGGGGGAGGATTGTCGCGGAATGTGGCGGCATGATGTATCTCTGCGAAAGAATCGTAACTGACGAGGGCGACTATCCCATGTGTGGTGTGCTGCCATACGCCATCACAGCCCGCAAGGTCGACCGTAAGCTCTCCCTGGGCTATCGGAGGTTTGAACTCGACGGCAGGGCGTATCGGGGGCATGAGTTCCACTATACGCAATTCTTGGGCGAAAAGCCACAATCGGTCGCGCAGGTCTATAATGCCAAGGGCGAGCCTGTGGATACCCCCGTGTTTAAGTATAAGAATGTGCTGGCGAGCTATACGCACTTGTATCAAATATGAAGAAGTTACACCCCATCATGTTGGCTGGAACGGGCAGCGACGTTGGCAAGAGCGTGATTGCAACGGCCTTGTGTCGTATCTTCAAGCAAGACGGCTATCATCCCGCTCCCTTCAAGGCCCAGAACATGGCGCTCAATTCATATGCTACACCAGAAGGCCTGGAGATTGGCCGGGCCCAGGCTGTGCAGGCCGAGGCGGCTGGCATCCCCTGTCATACGGACATGAATCCCCTGCTGCTGAAACCCCAAAGCGACCATACCTCGCAGGTGGTGCTCAACGGCAAGCCTATCGGCAATAAGGATGCGTATGACTATTGGAAGCGTGGAGTGAGGAGTGAGGAGTGTGGAGTGAGGAGTGAGGAGTGTGGAGTGAGAATAGATTATAGGCAGGAGGTGTGCGATGCTTTCGACCGTTTGGCTGCCCGCTATAATCCCATCGTGATGGAGGGTGCAGGAAGCATCTCCGAGATAAACCTGCGCGATACCGACTTGGTGAATCTTCCCATGGCCCGTCATGCCAATGCCGACGTGATCTTGGTGGGCGACATCGATCGTGGTGGTGTCTTTGCCTCCGTCTATGGCAGTATCATGTTGCAGACGCCCGACGACCGTCAGCGCATCAAAGGCATTATCATCAATAAGTTCCGTGGCGACATGCGACTCTTCGAGGAAGGCCGGAAGATGCTCGAGGATATCTGTGGCGTGCCCGTCCTGGGTGTCGTACCTTATTATAAAGACATCTTTATCGAGGAAGAGGACTCGGTAAGTCTTGAAAAGAAACAGCGTGAACTGGCAGAGGGAAAGGTGAACGTAGCGGTGGTGCTGCTGCGGCATATCAGTAACTTTACGGATTTCGACATGTTGGAGCGAGATCCGCGAGTCAATCTCTTCTATACGAATAACGTGTCAGACCTCAGTCGGGCCGATATCATCATCCTGCCTGGCACGAAGGCAACACTCGACGACCTGCTGGAGTTGCGTCGTAATGGTTGTGCGCAGGCCATCCAGCGCGCCCACCGCGACGGAAAGACGGTGATTGGCATCTGTGGCGGCTATCAGATGCTGGGACAGACCATCAGCGACCCCGACGGCATCGAGGGCACTATCGCCAGTCTGCCAGGCCTCGGTCTGTTGCCTATCCATACAACCATGACCTATGAGAAGACCACCCAACAGGTCACCTTCCAATTCGAAGGCCAGGCGTGTCAGGGCTACGAGATTCATCAGGGCGTCAGCGATACCGACCAGTCTGTTCTGCAGACCGATCATTGCATCGGTACCTACATTCATGGTTTTCTCGATAATGCGCCGGTCATCGAACACTTGCTAAGTGAAAAAGTAAAAGTGAAAAGTGAAAAAATGACTACGGCAGTCAACAACTCCGATTTCAAGGAGCAGCAATACGACAAACTCGCTGCGCATGTGCGTAAGTATGTAGATATCCCCCGGATTTATCAGATACTCTCAGATGACTAAAGTTAAATGCATCCTATGAAAAGATTGTTTTTTGCGCTGATGATGCTCTGTGCCGGGATGATGGCATTGGCTCAGACGATCATCCAACTCATCAAGAGCGAGGAGGCCGCAAGGGCTGAAGCCATGAAGTGTGGAGAAAAAGGATCAAGAAGGAAATCCCCAATGTTTGGTATTTTATGATGGGAATTTCGTAAAACTTGAATAATTGGAGCGCAATTTGCCGAAAAAGTTGTAATTTTGCAGCCGGAAAATCATTGGGATGGATTTAAAAACATAAACACAATAAACTGATTTAAGCATTATGAAAGAGAAAATTGTATTTGTGACAGGTGCCAATAAGGGCATCGGATATGGCATTGCCAAACATTTGGGATTGAGTGGCTGGCAGGTGATTATCGGCGCGCGCGACGGACAGCGTGCAGAGAAGGCCATCGGCGAACTGAAGTCGGCTGGCATCGACGTGTTGGGGTGGGTGAGCATCGAGCTGCGCGACCTTAACAGTATTGAGCAGGCTGCCAAGGAGATCGATGCGAAATACACCGGGCTGACCCTGCTGGTGAATAATGCCGGCATTCCCGGCGATATGAGCGTGGACAGCGCGCATACGGAACTCAGCGATATCAAGGAGACGCTCGACGTGAACTTCATCGGCACCTTTGCCCTGACCAAGGCCCTGATGCCGCTGCTCGCCAAGAACGAAGGCCGCATTGCCAACGTCACCGTTCCTTCGGAAATCAGCCCCTACTGGCACCCGTTGGCCTATGTGGCCAGCAAGGCTGCCCAGAATGCCATGATGGGCGTGATGGCCATTGAATGCCAGCAGAGCAACACGCCGTTGGAGGTGTTCTCGGTTCACCCCGGACCTACCACCACCGACCTGAACGGTAACATGGCGCTGCCTGGTTTCCACGATATCGAGACGGTGGGCCAGAAGTTTGCCGAACTCATCAACGACGGCCTGAACCATCAGGGTGAGTTTATCGAGCTCTATCCCATCGTGAAAGAGGACTGACTGCCGCCGGTTGGTATTGTTAAACATATTAGTATGTGATTTTATTGCCCGTTATGAGTTTTGAATATATGTCGCAGGAGGGCTACGACAAGCTGGTAGCCGAACTCCATCAGTTGGAGAGTGTGGAATTGCCTCAGGTGAGGGAGGCCATTGCTGAGGCGCGTGACAAGGGTGATCTGAGTGAGAACTTTGAATATCATGCAGCCAAGCGCGAGCAGTCGCGATTGTTGGGCAGGATACGTTTTAAGCAAAAGGTGCTGGCCAATGCGAGGGTGGTGGACATGTCGCGCCTTGCTACCGACAGCATCCAGCTGCTCAGCAAGGTGGAGATGACCAATCTGGCCAATAATGCCAGGATGACCTATACGATAGCCAGTCCTCATGAAGCGAACCTGCGTGAGGGGAAGATTTCCATTAACTCGCCCATTGCACAGGCGCTGCTGAACAAGAAGGTGGGCGACGTGGTGGAGGTCAAAGTGCCTGCGGGACTGCTGAAACTCAGAATAGAAAGTATCAGCCAATAAATACGTTAAAAATAAAACAACGGATTTCACAGATTAAACGGATGAAACCATACTGAAATCAGAAGGTTATAAATCCGTGAAATTCGTGAAATCCGTTGTTTAATTTATTTCAGTCCTACCGATTAGTTGGCAGGCTGTGCAGGAGCGTCCTGAGCGGGAGCCTCGGCTGCGGGAGCCTCAGCGGCAGGGGCTGCGTCCTTCTGCTGACTTGCACCGAAACCAGGCAGGTTGTTGGGGTTCGTGGCAGGTGCCTCGATGCCCTCCATCACAGAGCCTGTGGAAGAACCCTGGGGAGCTACATAAGCGCAGACAACGCTGAGCACAACCATAGCGGCTGCGAGACCCCAGGTGGTCTTCTCGATGAAGTCGGTGGTCTTACGAACACCACCAATCTGATTGTAGGAGGAGAAGTTGGAAGCCAAACCTCCTCCCTTAGACTCCTGGATGAGCACGATGCCAATCATCAGCACGGCTGCAACTACGATGAAAATTACAAATAATGTGTACATCTTTTTTACTGTTATTTTGTTTTATTATTAATAA
>CAMJBL010000026.1 GCA_946403845.1 uncultured Prevotella sp.
ATGCCTATGAAAAACTTCTTCGTGCACTAAGAAAAATTTTCGCGATAGTTATGCCACAAATTTTGATGCTTTTTGTCAGTTTTGCATCTTTGATGCAAGGGTACGAAATTTTCACGAAACCACCAAACTTTTTCGCAATTATTTTCGATATTTTTTTATCTTATCATCAAATTACAGAAGTTACCCACTTACCCAGTTACCCACCTATGACAGGAAGGTCTTGCGAAGTCGTACTAAAATAGTAGACTAAAGAGATTTATTATTATATATATTATAATATATATAATAATAAAATATAATAGTCAAATTAATCAGTATAGATTACCCCTCTCATATGAAGCCCCATGCCTCATCGGGCTTTTCTAAATTGAAAAACCTTCCTGTCATAACTGGGTAAGTGGGTAACTGGGTAAGTACACATACTTAAACCTCGTGCTTTATGAGCGTCATCCATTTATTGAGCCATCCTGCCAATGGAGCAGGACTGCTAAGCAGACCACAATTATATTGGAGATTCAACATCGAAAAACGCATGCGATAGTAGGGACTGTATGTCTTGAAATAGACAGAAAGGCTGCTGCCGCTGATATTCTCTTCGGCCTTGACCTCTACGGGGATTATCTCGTCGTCCCACTGTATAATGAACTCTACTTCTGCCGTTCCTGGAGATGTCCAATAGTATGGCTTCTGGTCATCCATAAAAGGCATGATGGATTGTAAGACAGTATTTTCGGCCATAGCCCCTTTGAACTCCGTGTAGTTGGCGATGGGGTCTGTAACAACGGTTGCAGGCAGATGAGCCAGACGGCGGAGTAAGCCACAGTCACAGGCATAGACCTTAAAAGCGTCGGTCTCTTCGTATGCAGACAATGGCATGCCGGGCTTACTGATACTGAAGATACGATAGATCATTCCGGCATCCTCCAACCACATCAGGGCATCTTCATAATCCTTTGAACGGGCACCGTTCTTGATGACTTTATAGATAAATTTGCGGTTCTCCTTCGACAACTGGGCCGGCAATGAATGCCAGATGGCATGAATACGGGGAATCTCGCGTGGCTCGGCATATTTGGCAAAGTCCAGCTCGTAGAGGTCGAGAATGCCCTGAAGCGCTGACTCCACCTCGCCGATACCTTTGTCTTCAAGCAGCGCCACAATGGCCTCCGGCATACCGCCAGACACCTGATAGCGTCGGTACTCAGTGCGCAGCTTGTTCATAATGATTTCAGGCAGATGGCGGATTTCGTCCAACGATTCAATATATTCGTATGTTCGCACATCGCTGGCACGAAGAAATTCACGGAAAGTAACTGGGAACATGTTGATAATCTTCACATTTCCTACAGGCACCGTCATCTTGCGTTTTTTGACTGCCACACCCAATAGCGAGCCAGCGGCAATGATGTGATAGTTAGGCGCCTCTTCACGGAAGTATTTCAGGCTGTTCAGCGCTTCTTCGCACTCTTGTATCTCGTCAAAGATCATTAATGTTTCGCCTGCCACAATCGGCTGATCACAATATAGCGTCAGTTCCTTGATGAGTCGCTGAGGGTCTTTGGAGATCTGAAACACCGACTTCAATTCGGGATGCCGGTCAAAATCAAACTTGACACAGTATTTGAAACACTCTTTTCCGAATGTCTCCATCGCCCACGTCTTGCCTATCTGACGGGCACCTTTCAGCAGGATTGGCTTTCTGTTGGGAGCCCCTTTCCATGCTTTAAACTGATTGATAATGTCTCTTTCTATCCTCATAATTTACATCACAAAGTTCGATTTTATGTATACAAACTGCACTTTTCCTAACTTTCGGATGCAAAAATACGCATTTTTCCTGAAACCTCCAAGGATTTAGAAATAAAAAAGCAATATTCGGCAGAAAAAGAAACACATTCTTTTCTGGATTTGGTCTATTCAGAGATGATGTGTAATGAAAACAAAAATGGCTGGCATCGGATGATGTCAGCCATTTTTATTATTTCAGTTTATTATTTCAGTTCGTCGAACTTCTGGTTCTTCTCCAGGGTCCACTTCTCGCGCTTGAGGAGGCCTGGGGCGCTGCCCTTGAACATCTTGGCGGCCTCGGCATCGCCCTTCAGCTGCCATTGCAACCAGGCAAGGGCGGCTACTGTAAACTCGCCACCATGAGGCTCACGATAGGTGCCACCGTGACCTACGGGGAAATTGACGGCCAGCGCTGGTACATGACTGATGCGATGGAAGTCGTCCATACCATTGCCATAGGCGATATCTGTCTCACCGCCAAGCAGATACATAATGGGCGTGTGGATCTCGTTCAGCTTCTCCTTCGGGGGCATGGGCATACCGCCCACGGCCTGGTTGGCATTCTGCTGGTTGAAGAGTCCGCTGTTGCAGATCATCAACAGGCTGATGCGGGGGTCGGCACAGTTGAAGAGCGTCTGCAAGCCACCGCACGACATGCCTGCCACACAGATTTTCTTCGTATCGATCTTGTTATAATAAGGTGAGTTCTTGTCGGCATTCTGGGCGATGATCCAGTCGATGGACTCAATCTGCTGCTCCGTTCTTGACATCGGGCCGCGGAAGGGCTCTTCCTCCATGGGGATAAAGCCGGTGGCGAGAACGATAAAGCCGTGGCTGGCAATCTCGTTGAGGAACTTATAGTGCTCCCAGGGCGAATTGGTGCAGGCGCCGTTACCCCATACCAGCACGGGCAGTTTCTTATCCTTGCCAAAAACGCTCAGATCCTGCGGCACGAGGATGGTATGCTCCTTCAGGCTGGCATCCTCCTTCATGATGGCCTTATAAGGACCAGTACCGCCTTCCTCTACCACGCGTTGCTTCTCTTCGGTTGTAAAACTCGTGCAGACAAGGCCGAACAGGGCCACTGCAACCATACTCATAAAAATACTTACTCGTTTCATGTTATTCAAATTTTAAATCGGTTTTTTATGTCTTAGGGTTGGCTTTCGCCTTCGATGTATTGCGACATAAGGAGATGGTCGCCGTCCCAGACGATGTAGGAGAACTGCGAGATCCAGTCGCCCAGGATCAGCATACGTGCCTTTTTCGTCAACTGCAGGTCGACCTCGATGTGGCGATGGCCATAGATGAAATAGTCGACGTTGGAGTGATATTGGATGTATTTCTTGGTGAAGAGCACGAGGTGTTCGCGGTTCTCGCCCATATAGGCGGGCTCCTCGTTGTCGGTGCGCTTCAGACGGCTGTGCTTGGCCCAGTTGAGTCCGAACCACATGCCCCAGCGGGGATGGAGGGCCGAGAAGGCCCACTGGCAGGCGCGGTTATGGAAGATGCTCTTGAGGAGCTTGAATTTCTTGTTGGGGTCGCCCAGTCCGTCGCCGTGCGCCAGGAAGAATATCTTGCCATAGAGCTCGGTGGTCTCGGGCTTCTTGTGGAGGATGACGCCACATTCCTTCTCCAGATAGCTGTAGGCCCAGATGTCGTGGTTGCCTGTGAAGAAATGCACCTCGACACCCATATCGGTGAGTTCGGAGAGCTTGCCCAGAAAGCGGGTATAGCCCTTGGGCACCACATATTTGTATTCGTACCAGAAGTCGAACATATCGCCCAGGAGATAGACGGCAGCGGCCTTTTCCTTGATGCTGTCGAGGAAACGGACGAGTCGGCGCTCCTGCATGCGCTGGTGGGGAATGGCCAACGAGCCAAGGTGGGCATCAGAGAGAAAATAGATGGGCTTCATCGCTATTCACTATTCACTGTTCACTATTCACTAGTCGAACCCCAGTTCTACGCGGGCTTCTTCACTCATCATGCTCTGGTCCCAGGCGGGCTCGAAGACGAGGTTGACATTGGCGCCCTTGATACCCTCGACGCTCTCCACCTTGGTGCGGACATCCTCGAGGATGAAGTCGGCAGCGGGGCAGTTGGGGGCGGTAAAGGTCATATCGAGTTCGACGGTGGCATCATCCTGTACATCGATCTTGTAGATCATGCCCAGGTCGTAGATATTGACGGGAATCTCTGGGTCGTAGACGGTCTTCAGCACATCGACGATCCGCTCTTCTATCAGGGTCTTCTCTTCTTGTGTCATGCTGGTTTCATTCTTTTTCCTTGTAGATGACCTTGTTGGCACCGCTCGTGATCTTCAGGGCCTCGGGATGGTCTTTGAGGAAGGAGTCGATATGGCGCACGCGCTTCTCGGCTAGGATCTCGTCGACGGCAATCAGGATGCCCGTCTCCTCGACGTCGCCGAAGCCATAGTTGATGGCAGTGCCAAACAGTTTCATGGTGGGCGACAGGCTCATATAGGCATTCACCAGCGGGGGGATGTTATAGCCCAGCTTACGGATCTCACGGTTCAGGATGCGGTAGTCGTCCTTGAAATTGCTCTCCGAGAAGATCTTCTCCAGTTCATCGGGATCCTCTTCGATGGTCAGCGGTTTCATCGGGATGATGAGATGCTCCTTATCGTCGAAGTGTTTCTTGAGGAAATAGAGGATCATATCGCGGCCCTTGCGGATATACGAGGGATACATGGTCATCTTGCCAAAGAAATACTTCACATTGGGCTTGATGACGGTGAGTGCACCCAGTCCGTCCCAGAGATTATCGAGGGCAAAGAGGCTCTTCGCGCCCATACGCGAGGACTGATAAGGTAGGGCGACGAACGAACGGCCCAGCTCGATGGTATAGGGCATGTAATCCTTGAGGAACTTGTCGGAGAAGTGGAACATATGACTGGTGGCCAGGATGGGCTGACCCTTGTCGTCCATCTCCCAGGCCGTACCCTCCAGGTAGCGGTAGCCGCCGATGATCTCCTCAGCCTCGGGATTCCATACGATGAGCTGCTTGTAGCAGTTCTCACAGATGTCGAACTCGTCGATATCCACCGACTTGCCCGTTCCTCCGCCCGCCTCGCGGAATGCGATCTCACGCAGACGACCGATCTCCTGCATCACATTGGGTGCATTGTGGGCCGTCACAACATAGATCTCGTTATGACTCTTGTTAGTCATGCGCAGCTGGCGGTCGCGCGTCAGTTCACGCTTCAGAATTTCCTTGGCAATGGGTTGGATGATCTCTTGTTCCATTATAATTGGGGTTTTTAGGGTTCTGGTGATGATTCAGAGGGTGTAGACCTGTTCCTTGACGACCTGCGCCCACTCCACGGGCTTGCGGCTCTTGTCGAAGGTCTGCCAGGGGATGGGCTTGCCGATGGCGATGCGGAAAGTCTTGTGGACATTCTTGTACATCTCGTCGACCAGGAAGAGCATGGCCAGGTTGAACGGCAGGAAGCGGTCGGAGAAATTGGCCAGACGGTAGAAGAAATTGCTGTTCTGCCCGCCGAAATGGATGGGCACGATGTCGCGCTGGTACTGCACGCTCTTGGATACGAAGGTCTTGGTCCAGTCGATGTCGCGGATCTGTCCTTTGTGCTTGCGGGAGCAGAGGCCTGCAGGGAACATCAGCATATGGTTGTCGCTCTGAAAACCCGCCTCGACCATCGCAGGGAAGTTGCGGCTCTGATTGCCCGTCTTGTTGATGGGGATACAAACAGGTGCCAGGCCAGGCAGGTTCATCAGCAGGTCGTTGACCAGATAGCGGAAACGCCCGTCGTAATGGCGCCCGATGATGGCACCGAGGGCCACACCGTCCTCACCACCCAGGGGGTGATTGCTCACGAAGGTGTAGAGCCGCCCGTCGTTCGGATTAGGGAGATTCTCCTTGCCTTCGATCTCCAGAGTCATGTCGAGATAACGCACACATTCCTCGAGCCAATCGACGCCGACCTTGTCGCGACTCTCCCACAGGAAGGCGTTGACCTGGTCTTCGTGCGCAATGCGCTTAAGCCAGTTGACAAGGCATGAAGGCACGAACTTTGCCTTCGTGCCCAACTTACCTTTCAGGATTTTATCGATATCAATCGTTTTCTCCATTTTGGTTGTTTTCTCTCATTTCCTCTAACAAGGTGCAAAAATAGCACAAATCTTTCAAAAATGAGCAAAAAAGGGGAAAAATCTTTCTTTTAAAATGCAATTAACGCTATTTTGCTATTTCCGAACTATCGAATTATACAAAAGAAAGTTAAATTTAAAAAAAAGTGGGGAATTTTGGAGGAAAGTGGGGGAATTTTATATAATTTTGTAGCCACAACTCTATTAATAAGATGAACGTATGCGTTTCTTAGGCAACATAGAAGCCAAGACAGACGCGAAAGGAAGAGTTTTCCTGCCCTCTGTTTTCCGCAAGGTGCTTCAGGCATCGGGCGAGGAACTACTGGTTTTGAGGAAGGATATCTACCAGAAATGTCTGGTGCTCTACCCCGAGAGCGTGTGGAACGAGAAGGTGGACATGCTGAAGGCGCAACTCAAGCCCTGGAAACCGTCGCACCAGCAGATGCTCCGTCAGTTCATCTCGGAAGCGGAAGCCATCACGCTCGACGGCAACGGCCGGTTCCTTATCAACAAACGTCTGCAGAAGGCGGCGGGGATATACCAGGACGTACAGTTCATCGGCATGGACAACACGATAGAGATATGGTCGCCACAGCACCTGAAACAGATCCTCAAGAGTGACGAGGACTTCGGAAAGGAATTTGAAGACATCATGAATACCGACGACGCCGTATGTTAAATGCTTCTTCGACATATCACATTCCAGTACTCCTCAGGGAGAGCGTCGACGGGCTTGAGATCAAGCCCGACGGTGTTTATATAGACGTGACATTCGGAGGGGGTGGCCACAGCAGGGAGATCCTGAGTCGCTTGGGAAAGAAGGGTCATTTATACAGCTTCGACCAGGATGCCGATGCAGAGAAAAATATCGTCGACGATGATAGATTTACCTTCGTGAGAAGCAACTTTAGGTATATCAAGAACTGGATGCGCTACTATGAGGTCGAGAAGATCGACGGTCTGCTGGCCGACCTCGGGGTATCGAGCCATCACTTCGACGACGAGAGCCGCGGGTTCTCCTTCCGTTTCGACGCGCCGCTCGACATGCGCATGAACAGACAGGCCGAGAAAAACGCTGCCGACATCGTGAACGACTACAGCGAGGAGCAGTTGGCCGATATCTTCTATCTCTATGGAGAGCTGAAGAATGCCAGGAAGCTCGCAGCCGCCATTGTCAAGGCCCGACAGGCACAGCGCATCGTCACCACGGGCGACCTGCTGCAGGTGACGGAAAAGCTGTTTCCCAAGGATCGGGAGAAGAAAGAGATGGCTAAGCTGTTCCAGGCCCTGCGCATCGAGGTGAACCACGAGATGGAGGCCCTCAAGGAGATGCTGAACGGCAGCAAGGACCTGCTTGGCGAAGGCGGACGGCTGAGTGTCATCACCTACCACTCGCTGGAGGACCGTCTGGTGAAGAACATGATGAAGGCCGGCAATACGGAGGGGAAGATCCAGCAGGATTTCTTCGGAAGGACGGAGGCCCCCTTCAAGCCCGTTGGCAAGGTGATTGTGCCTGAGCCGGAAGAGCAGGCGCGCAACCCCCGCAGCAGAAGCGCCAAACTGAGGATTGCGGAGAGAGGTAAGAGGTAAGAGGTAAGAAGTAAGAGGTAAGAGAGATGAGTAAAGAAGACGATATACAGTTAGAGATCGAGGACGTGGTGGAGGAAGAGAAAGCCACGGTTACGGACGAGGCGGCCGGTATCAAGGAGCAGACGAAGAAGACGCTGCAGAAGATCAAGGAGAACGCCAAGGAGGAGGACCCCAAGTTCTCTTCGGCCCTGACCCTGCGCACTATCCTCGGCGGCGACTTCCTGACGGCCCAGATGGTACGCCACCATATCGGCATCATCGTGCTGATCGTGGTGTTCGCCATCGTCTATGTCGCCTTCAGATACCAGTGCCAGCAGGACATGATTGCCATCGATAAGATGGAGAAGGAACTGCTGGACGCCAAATACAAGGCCCTGTCGAGCAACAGCACCCTGACGGAGAAATGTCGTGAGAGTCATGTGCTCGACGCGCTCAAACACAACAAGGACAGTGTGCTGCACGTCTCCGACCAGCCACCATATATAATTAATGTACCCGAGGAATAAGTTTATAGTTTAAAGTTTAGAGTTTATAGATGAGTCGGTTTAACAGCGATAAGGTCATGCCCCGCTACTTCGCCATCGCAGTAGTGTTCACATTGATAGGATTTGCCGTCGTCGGCAAGGCCATGTATATCATGACCGCCAAGAAGGACTACTGGACACAGGTGGCCTCACGACTGAAGCGCGATTCGGTCAGCGTGAAACCCACCCGTGGCAATATCCTCAGCTGCGATGGTCAGCTCATGGCCGGCAGCATTCCGGAGTATAAGCTGTTTGTGGATTTCCAGGCGGGTGCTACCGACTCCGTGGGAAACCACAACCGTGACTCGCTTTGGGCGAACAACATCGACAGCCTTTGTTATGGACTGAACCAGATATTCCCTTCAAGGTCGGTGGCCGAGTTCAAGGCCAACCTGCTGGAGGGCAAGCGTAAGGTGATGAAGAACGGTACGGTAGGTGCGCGCCACTGGGCCGTCTGGCCACGACGCGTGGACTACAACACCTTCTGCGAAGTACACAAGCTGCCCATCTTCCGTGAGTCAATCGGAAAGGGCGGTTTCCACTGGGAGAAATTCAATGCCCGCAAGCGCCCGTTCGGATCGCTGGCAGGACGAACCATCGGCGATGTGTATATTGCCAAGGACAGTGCCAAGAACGGTCTGGAGCTGTCGTACGACTCCATCCTGCGTGGCACCAACGGTATGATGCACCGTCGTAAGGTGCTCAGCAAATACCTCGATATCCCTGTGCTCTCGCCTATCGACGGTGCAGACATTGTGACGACTATCGACGTGAGCATGCAGGATCTGGCAGAGCGAGCCCTCGTCGACGAGCTGAAGCTTATCAATGGCGAGATGGGTGTGGCCATCCTCATGGAGGTGAAGACAGGCGATGTGAAGGCTATCGTGAATATGCAGCGTGCCGACGACGGCGAGTACTATGAGATGGTGAACAATGCCATTACTCACCGCTGCGAGCCAGGATCGGTATTCAAAACGGCCTCGTTCCTCGTGGCCCTCGACGATGGTGTGATCGATACCACCATGACCATCAACACCGGCTGTGGTGTGATGGAGATGCACGGCCGGGCCATGAAGGACCACAACTGGCGTCGCGGCGGCTATGGTACGATCAGTGTGCCACGCGCCCTTGAAGTGAGTTCGAACATCGGCGTCAGCTGGATTATTGACAAGTACTACGGTTCAAATCCCAAGAAATATGTGGAGGGACTCTATCGTGTGGGTATCCATGAAGACCTGAAACTGCCGTTGGTAGGCTATCACCCACCCTATATCCGTATGCCGGACACGAAGACAACCGACCGTGCCAAGTATTGGAGTAAGACCACCCTGCCCTGGATGAGTATCGGCTATGAGACGCAGATCGCACCCATCAATACCGTGGCCTTCTACAATGCCATTGCCAACGATGGCAAGATGATGCAACCGCGTTTCGTGAAGCAGCTGGTGAAAAACGGACAGGTGATCAAAGAGTTCGAGCCCGTGGTGCTGAAGCAGCAGATTGCCAAGCCAAAGACCATCAAGCTGATGCAGACCATCCTGGAGCATGTCGTCAGTCAGGGACTGGGTAAGAAAGCCGGTTCGAAATCGTTCAAGGTGGCCGGTAAGACCGGTACGGCCCAGATAGCCGACGAGCATGGCAGCTACCACTCCGGCACAACACGCTACTGGCTGTCGTTCGCAGGTTTCTTCCCCGCCGATAATCCCCGCTATACCTGTATCGTCTGTATCAAGAAGTCGGGACTTCCCGCCTCAGGCGGTGGTATGTCGGGTGTGGTGTTCCACCATATCGCGGAGGGTGTGATGGCGCAGAACCTGAAACTGAGCGTCGATGATGCGCGCGATTCCTCATCCGTCTTCAAGCCAGCCATCAAGCAGGGAAACAATGCAGCTGCCGAATATGTGCTGACGGATCTGAACATCAAGGACAGGCCTCAGCTCCAGCAGAAGAAGGAGTCGGCACAGATGATTCCCGATGTCACGGGTATGGGTGCCAGAGATGCGGTCTTCGCCTTGGAGAAGCGCGGTGTGAAGACGGTGGTCAAGGGACGCGGCAAAGTAAAGTCGCAGAGTCTCTATGCAGGAACGGCCATCAAACAAGGCATGAAGTGTGAACTCTATTTAGAATGATATGAAACTGATTGAACTGCTCAAACATGTAAACGTCGTCAACGCCCTTGGCGATACCGGGGTGGAGATTACGGGTGTGAACATCGACTCCCGTCGGATTGAGAAAGGACATCTCTTCGTGGCCATTCCTGGTACGCAGACCGACGGCCACAAGTATATCCCCAAGGCTATCGAGCTGGGTGCGGCAGCCATTCTCTGTGAGCAGCTGCCAGAAGAACAGGTGGAGGGTGTGACCTACATCGTCGTGGAATCCACAGAGAGCGCGGTGGGCCTCGTTGCCACACAGTTCTTCGGCGATCCGTCGAGAAAGCTGAAACTGGTGGGTGTCACCGGCACGAACGGCAAGACTACCATCGCCACCTTATTATATAATATGTTCAGGAAGTTCGGCCATAAGTGCGGTCTGCTGTCCACCGTCTGCAACTATATCGAAGACGAGGCCATTCCTGCAGATCATACCACCCCCGACCCCATCGAACTGAACCGTCTGCTGGCCCAGATGGTGGATGCCGGCTGCGAGTATGCCTTCATGGAGTGCTCGAGCCACGCCATTGCCCAGAAGCGAATCGGCGGTCTGAAATTTGCCGGCGGACTCTTCACCAACCTGACGCGTGACCATCTGGACTACCATAAGACGGTGGAGAACTACCGCGATGCGAAGAAAGCCTTCTTCGACGGACTGGAGAAAGACGCCTTCGCCATCACCAATGCCGACGACAAGAACGGCCTCTATATGGTACAGAACACCAAGGCCCAGGTAAAGACCTACTCCATTAGAAGCATGGCCGACTTCAAGGCGAAGATCATCGAGTGCCACTTCGAGGGTATGTATCTCGACATCAACGGCAAGGAGGTGGGCGTACAGTTCATCGGCAAGTTCAATGTCAGCAACCTGCTGGCCGTGTATGGCGCCGCCATCATGATGGGCAAGAAGCCAGAGGACATCCTCGTCATCCTCAGCACCCTGAAGAGTGTTAGCGGACGTCTGGAACCCATCCGTTCGCCAGAGGGCTATACGGCTATCGTCGACTATGCCCACACCCCTGACGCCCTGGAGAATGTACTGAACACCATCAACGAGGTGCTCAATGGCAAGGGTAAGGTGATTACCGTCTGCGGTGCCGGCGGCAACCGCGACAAAGGCAAGCGCCCCATCATGGCGCAGACAGCTGCCAAACTCAGCGACAAGATAATCATCACCAGCGACAATCCCCGTTTCGAGGAACCGCAGGACATCATCAACGATATGCTGGCTGGTCTTGACAACAAACTGATGAAGAAGGTGGTGAGTATCGTCGACAGGAAAGAAGCCATCCGTACCGCCTCTATGATGGCCGAGAAAGGCGACGTGATCCTCATTGCCGGAAAAGGACATGAAGACTATCAGGAGATCAAAGGCGTGAAGCATCATTTCGACGACCGCGAGGTGGTGAGAGAGATCTTTGGGGAGTGAATAGTGAAAAGTGAATAGTGAAAAGTGAATTATTATGCTATACTACATTTTCAGATTCTTAGAGCAGTATGATATTCCAGGCGCACACCTGTGGAGCTATATCTCCTTCCGTGCCCTGCTGACGCTCATCTTAGCCTTGTTGATTTCTGCCTGGTTTGGCGAGCGGTTCATCAAATGGATGAAACGCAGGAAGATCTTCGAGACGGAGCGCGATCCGAGTATCGATCCCTTTGGCGTGGAGAAGAAGGGTGTGCCCACCATGGGCGGCATTATCATCATCGTCAGTATCCTCGTCCCCGTCATCCTGCTGTGTCGTATCCGCAATATCTATATCATCCTGATGATAGCCACCACCCTCTGGCTGGGATTCCTCGGATTCATGGACGACTATATCAAGATCTTCAAACGTAACAAAGAGGGACTGAAAGGAAAATACAAGATTGTGGGTCAGATCAGTATCGGCTTCATTGTCGGACTGACGCTCTGGCTGAGTCCTGATGCCGTGGTGCGTGAGAATGTGCAGGTACAGCAGCAGAACCAGGAAGTTGTGGTGAAGCACAAGAAAGAGGCGGTGAAATCGCTGAAGACCACCATCCCCTTTGTGAAGAACCACAACCTGAACTATTCCGAGGTGTTGGGTTTCTTGGGAAAGTATAAGGTGGCTGCAGGCTGGGTGATCTTCGTACTGATGACCATCCTGGTGGTGACGGCCGTCAGCAACGGTGCCAATCTGAACGATGGTATGGACGGTATGTGTGCCGGCAATTCCGCCATCATTGGTATCGCCTTGGGAATACTGGCCTATGTGTCGGCACATATCGGCTTTGCATCGTATTTCGATATCATGTATATTCCGCAAAGCGAAGAGCTGGTGGTATTCCTTTGTGCCTTCGTGGGTGCCATGATCGGCTTCCTGTGGTACAACGCCTTCCCTGCCCAGGTATTTATGGGCGATACGGGTTCGCTGACCATCGGCGGTATCATCGGTGTCTGTGCCGTCATCATCCACAAGGAGCTGTTGCTGCCCATCCTCTGTGGTATCTTCTTCGTGGAGAGCCTCAGCGTTATCATACAGACCCAGTGGTTTAAGATCCAGAAGCGCAAGGGCAAGCGCGTGCGGGTGTTCAGGGCAACGCCTATCCACGACAATTTCCGCAAACTCGACTCGCAACTCGACGCTACGAGTACCTATATCCTCAAAGGATGGCCACACCGTCCGTTCCACGAGTCGAAGATCACTATCCGTTTCTGGATTACCACTATCATACTGGCTGCATTGGCTATCATAACATTGAAGATGAGATGATGAAGGGTTGAAGGATTGAAGAATTGAAGGATTGAAGAATTGAAGATGAAAAGAATTGTTATATTAGGAGCAGGCGAGAGCGGTGCAGGTGCCGCCGTCCTGGCAAAGAAAGAGGGCTTCGACGTGTTTGTATCAGACATGTCGAAGATAGCCGACAAATATAAGAAGATGCTCGACGACCGACATATCGAGTGGGAGGAAGGTCAGCACACGGAGGAAAAAATCCTCAATGCCGATGAGATCATCAAGAGTCCGGGTATTCCTGACACGGCTCCGATGATTGTGAAGGTCAAAGAAAAAGGGATCCATATCATCAGCGAAATCGAGTTTGCCGGCCGCTATACGAATGCCAAGATGATCTGTATCACAGGTTCTAACGGCAAGACCACGACCACCTCGCTCATCTATCACATCTTCAAACAGGCTGGCTATGATGCCGGACTGGCAGGAAACATCGGCAATTCGCTGGCCCTGCAGGTGGCTGAGGATCCGCATGAGTACTATATCATCGAGCTCAGCAGTTTCCAGCTTGACAATATGTATGATTTCCGCGCCAACATCGCCATCCTGCTGAATATCACCCCCGACCATCTGGACCGCTACGACTTCAAGATGCAGAACTATGTGGATTCGAAGATGCGTATCATCCAGAACCAGACACAGCAGGACGCCTTCATTTACTGGGCCGACGACCCCATCATCAAGCGCGAGTTGGAGAAATACGATATCAAGTCGATCCAGTATCCGTTTGCTGAACTGAAGGAGAAGGGCGTAATCGGCTATATCGAGAAAGGGCAGTATAAGATTGAGAAGCCCGAGCCCTTCAACATGGAGCAGGAGAGCCTCAGTCTGACTGGCAAGCACAATATATACAACTCTCTGGCGGCTGGTATCGCCACAGACATTGCCGGTATCAAGAAAGAAGAGATCCGGAAGAGCCTGAGCGACTTCCCTGGTGTGGAACACCGTTTGGAGAAGGTCTGTGTGGTGCGTGGCGTGCAGTATGTCAACGACTCGAAGGCCACGAATGTGGATGCCTGCTGGTATGCTCTGGAATCGATGAAGACCAAGGTGATCCTCATCATTGGCGGCAAGGACAAGGGCAACGACTACGAGCCCATCAAACCATTGGTGAAAGAGAAATGCTCTGGTATCGTGTACTTAGGTGCCGACAACCAGAAGCTGCATGACAATTTCGACAATATGGGAATTCCCGTCCGCGATACCCACTCGATGAAAGAGTGTATGGAGGCCTGTTACGAAATGGCCCAGCCAGGCGAAACCGTACTGTTGAGTCCCTGCTGCGCTTCGTTCGACCTGTTCAAGAATATGGAGGACCGCGGGGAGCAGTTTAAGACGTTGGCAAGAAGTTTATAGTTTAGAGTTTATAGTTGAATGAAGATAGGAAATCTGTTTAAGGGAGACAAGGTGATTTGGATGGTACTGCTGTTCCTGTGCCTGATCAGTGTGGTTGAGGTCTTTTCGGCTTCAAGCACATTGACCTATAAGAGCCAGGACTATCTGGGACCCATCATCGGACATTCCTGGAAGATGTTCGTGGGTGTTGGTGTGGCTATTCTCATTCTGAACATCCCCTGCCGCTATTTCAAGCTCATGACACCTGGTCTGCTTCTGATTTCCGCGATTATGCTGATATGGGTTCTGGCCTTTGGAGAGAAGACCAACGATGCCGGACGATGGATCAGTCTGTTGGGACTGAAGTTCCAGCCATCGGAGATTGCCAAGGGGACACTGGTGCTGGTGACGGCCCAGATTCTCAGTGCCATGCAGCGGGACAATGGGGCCGACAAACGGGCTTTTAAGTATATCCTCATCGTAGTCGTTCCTTTCTGTCTGCTGATAGGTGTGGAAAACCTGTCGACGGCAGCCCTGATCTTCGCCGTCATCTTCCTGATGATGTTCGTCGGAAGGGTTCCCATGGCACAGTTAGGGAAACTGGCAGCAGCTGGAGCAATCGTTATCGTGTTGTTCATAGGCTCAATCTATATGCTTGGCAGCCTGGACCAAGAGGAAGAGAGCAGTGAGACGCAGACGGAGGCAATTGTGAATGGCGAGGTAAAGAAAGACACCAAGAAGACAGCCTCTTTCCTGCACCGCTTCGGCACCTGGAAGAACCGCATCGACAAGAAGCTGAATTCGAAGCATGTGGCGCCTGCCGACTACGATCTTGACAAGGACGCCCAGGTGGCTCACGCCAACATCGCCATCGTAGGCAGCAACATTATTGGCAAGGGTCCTGGAAAATCCGTTGAGCGCGATTTCCTGCCCCAGGCATTCAGTGACTTTATCTATGTGATCATCATCGAGGAGTTAGGTATCATTGGTGCAGCATTTGTAGCGTTCCTCTATATCGTACTGCTTTATCGTGCTGCCCGTATCGCCAGCCGTTGTGAGAACAACTTCCCTGCGTTCCTCGTCATGGGTCTGGCCTTGATGCTGGTGCTGCAGGCATCGTTCAATATGCTGGTCGCCGTGGGTATTGCACCCGTCACAGGACAACCGTTGCCACTCATCTCTCGAGGAGGCACATCGACCATCATCAACTGTGCTTATATCGGCGCTATGTTAAGCGTTAGCCGTTCTGCGAAAAAAAGAGGGGAAAAGTTGGCGTTAAAAGAAATTTAATTTGTAATTTTGCACCCCATAATAGCATGAATATGGAAAAGGAGTTAAGAGTCATTATCAGTGGAGGCGGCACGGGAGGTCACATCTTCCCCGCAGTATCCATTGCCAATGCTGTCAAAGCCATACGTCCGGATGCGAAGATCCTCTTTGTAGGTGCCATCGGACGAATGGAGATGCAGCGTGTTCCGGCTGCTGGTTATGAGATCAAGGGACTGCCTATCTGCGGTTTCGATCGTAAGAACCTGCTGAAGAACATCAAGGTGCTCTATAAAATCTGGAAGAGTCAGCGCATGGCTAAGAAGATCATCAAAGACTTCCGTCCTCAGGTGGCAGTCGGCGTGGGTGGCTATGCCAGTGGTCCTACACTCAACAAGGCTGCAGCCATGGGTATCCCCTGCCTCATCCAGGAACAGAACTCCTATGCAGGTGTCACCAACAAGCTGTTGGCCAAGAAGGCAGAGAAGATCTGTGTGGCCTACGAAGGCATGGAACGTTTCTTCCCCGCCGAGAAGATCATCCTCACTGGCAACCCCGTGCGTCAGGCACTTCTCGATACAACGATTACCCGTGAGGATGCCATCCGTAGTTTCGGCCTTGACCCTGAGAAGAAGACCATCCTGCTCGTAGGCGGTAGTCTGGGGGCCCGTACCATCAACGAGAGCATGCTCCGCCACCTGGACCTCATCAAGGAGAGCGGTTTGCAGTTCATCTGGCAGACAGGGAAATACTATAGTGCAGAAATCAACGAAAGACTGAAAGGTCAGGACCTACCCAACCTGAAGGTGACTGACTTCATCACGGATATGGGTGCCGCCTATCGTGCCGCCGACCTGGTGATCAGTCGTGCAGGTGCCAGCAGCATCTCTGAATTCTGTCTGATTGGCAAGCCGGTTATCCTGGTGCCCAGCCCCAATGTGGCCGAAGACCATCAGACCAAGAACGCCCTGGCCCTCTCCACACGCGATGCAGCCATCTACATCAAAGATGCCGAGGCGCCTGATGTTCTGCTACAGACTGCTATCGAGACCGTCAATGACGAAGCCAAACTGAAATCGCTGAGCGAGAATGTGCTCAAACTTGCACTGCCCGACTCTGCCAATATCATTGCCAAAGAAGTGATTAATCTAGCAAATGGAATTTAAGAATATAAAAGCAGTTTATTTCATCGGAGCCGGTGGCATCGGCATGAGTGCCATCGCCCGCTACTTCATTAAGAAAGGTCTTGTGGTAGGCGGCTACGACAAGACTCCCTCCGAACTCACCCGCAGACTGGAGAAGGAAGGTATGCTCATCCATTATGAGGAGAACACTGACGAGATTCCCCATGCCTGCAAGAAGAAGGAGTCGTGTCTCGTCATCTATACACCGGCCATTCCCGATAACCATCAGGAGCTCCAGTTCTTCCGTGAGAACGGTTTTGAGATCCAGAAGCGGGCCCAAGTGCTTGGCACCCTGACACAGGCCCATAAGGGTCTCTGCGTGGCTGGTACCCACGGTAAGACCACCACATCGACCATGTGCGCCCATATCATGCACCAGAGTCACCTCAACTGTAATGCCTTCCTAGGTGGTATCTCCAAGAACTATGGCACCAACTATATCCTCTCCGATTCCGAATACGTGGTTATCGAGGCCGACGAATTCGACCGTTCGTTCCACTGGCTCCATCCCTGGATGAGTGTCATCACCTCCACAGACCCTGACCACCTGGATATCTATGGCACCAAAGAGGCCTATCTGGAGAGTTTCCGTCATTATACAGAACTGATCCAGCCTGGCGGCGCCCTGATCATCCATCGCGGCCTCGAGATGCAGGAGAACCTGCAGCACGGTGTCAGACGCTATGACTACAGCCTCAACGAGGGTGATTTCCATGCAGAGAATATCCGCATTGGCAACGGGGAGATCTACTTCGACTTCATCTCGCCCATTGAGAACATCAGCAACGTTAAACTCGGACAGCCCATCCCCATCAATATCGAGAACGGCATTGCCGCTATGGCGATGGCCCAGCTCAATGGCTGTACCAAAGAGGAACTGAAATACGGCATGCAGACCTTTGGGGGTGTAGACCGTCGCTTCGACTTCAAAATCAAGACTGACAAACTGGTCTTCCTCAGCGACTATGCCCACCACCCGAAAGAGATCTATCAGAGTGCCAAGAGCATTCGGGAACTGTATAAAGACAGACATATCACGGCTATTTTCCAGCCTCACCTCTATACCCGCACCCGCGACTTCTACAAGGATTTCGCTGAGGCCCTGAGTCAGCTCGATGAGGTGATACTGACGGAAATCTACCCTGCCCGCGAGGAGCCTATCGAAGGCGTCACCTCCAGGCTCATCTATGACAATCTGGGCGAGGGTGTGAAGAAAGAAATGATCCTGAAGGACGAGGTTCTCAACTACGTGAAGACCCACGACTTCGAAGTGCTCATCGTGCTGGGGGCTGGCGATTTAGACAACCAGGTGCCCCAAATCACCAAATTACTCAATAGTAAAATCAAGTCATAATATGGTTTTCAACTGGAAGAAGACATTCATCGCCCTTATCGACATCGCCATCGCAGTCTACTTGCTGTTGGCCGTCTCGGCATTCAATACGCCTGCCGAGAAAGCCACGGTATGTACTGAGGTGAAGATCGACATCAACAACGAGGCAGTTGGCGGGTTTGTCAATCCCAGTGAGATCAAGAATATTCTGGAAAAGAACCACCTCTATCCCCTCGCCAAGAATATGGCCGAGATCAACTCGCGGGAAATAGAAGAGACCCTCCGGAAAAACCCGTTTGTGGAAAAAGCCGAGTGCTATAAGACCCAAAGCGGACATGTCTGCATCAGTCTGAAACAACGGACACCTATTCTTCATGTCATGGCTGACAATGGCGACAATTACTATCTTGACACTCATGGCGCCATACTGCCAGAGTCAAAATATGCCACTGATATGATTATCGTTACAGGTAATATTTCACGGAAGTATGCCCAGAAAACCCTGCCTTTGATAGGGAACACACTCCTGAAAGACAAGTTCTGGCAGAATCAGGTCGTACAGGTGAATATCCTCAATGACGGCACGGTGGAAATGGTTCCACGTATCGGCGAGCATATCATCTACCTTGGAGCCCCCGTCAACATCGACAAGAAGCTCGAACGCATGCGTAAGTTTTACCTCTATGGTCTGAATGTGGCGGGCTGGAATAAATACAGCTATATCAGTGTAGAATTCGACAATCAGATCATCTGCAAAAAAAGGTAACGGAGAGTTTATAGTTTAAAGTTTATAGTTTACGGTTTATAGTTTATAGTTTACAGTTCAAAGATATATAAGATGGCAGCAAAGGAATTTATCGTAGCAATCGAACTCGGCTCATCGAAGATGACCGGTATCGCGGGACAAAAGAATCTCGACGGTAGCATTACCGTCCTCGCCATGGTGAAGGAGGACTCTTCATCCTTCATCCGCAAAGGGTATGTGTATAATATTGACAAGACCGCACAATGCCTGACCAACATCATCAAGAAACTGGAGAACCAGCTTAAGACGGAGATCCTCCAGGTATATGTAGGTGTTGGCGGACAATCCATCCGCAGTGTCAGAAACATTGTTGCCAAGGATCTGCCTGCGGACACGCGAATCACACAAGACATGGTCATCGAACTCATGGATGCCAATCGCAATATGAAATATCAGGATCAGGAGATCCTTGATGCTGCCGTTCAGGAATATAAGGTAGACTCTCAGTACCAGCTGGATCCCGTAGGTATTCAGGCTTCACACTTGGAGGGTAATTTCCTGAATATCCTTCAGCGTACCGCGTTTTATCGCAACCTCAACAAGTGTTTTGAGGTGGCTGGCATCAATGTGGCAGAGATGTATCTTGCACCGTTAGCTCTGGCCGATGCCGTACTGACAGAGGCAGAGAAACGTTCCGGCTGCGCTTTGGTTGACATTGGTTCCGACACGACAACAGTCTCCGTCTACAGCAAGAATATCTTACGCCATCTCGCAGTCATCCCCCTCGGCAGTAACAACATCACCAAGGACATTGCCACCCTCCAGATGGAAGAGAGCGATGCCGAGCGAATGAAATTGAAATACGCTTCCGCCTATACCGACAATAATGACATCGACAATAATCTGAAATACTCCATCGATCCGGAGCGTCAGGTAGAGAGCCGCAAGTTCATTGAGATTGTGGAAGGCCGACTGGAGGAGATCATCGAGAACGTATGGTATCAGATCCCGTCGGAATACTATGATAAGCTGCTGGGAGGTATCATCCTGACGGGCGGCGGTTCGAATATGAGCAATATCGAACAAGCCTTTATGAACCACACCCATGTGGACAAAATCCGTACCGCCAAGTTCGTCACCCACACCATCAACGCCACCCAGGAGGATATCAAAGCTAAGGATGGTAAGATGAACACCGTGCTGGGCCTGCTTGCCAAGGGCGACATGAATTGTGCAGGAAATGAATTCTCCAATGACCTTTTCGGTCAGAAGAAGGAGTCAAATACTCACACTGCCAACGACCAGCGTCAAGCCCGTCAGATCAGTGAGATTCCTGCCGGCGTCATCCGTACGGAAGCTGAAAAACAGAAGGCCGAGGAAGAGAAACGTCGCCTGCAAGAGGAGATCGACCGCCAGAAGCGTGAGGAAGAAGAAGCCGAGCGCCAGCGTATCGCTGCTGAAAAGCGAGAGAACAGTGCCTGGAACAAGCTGAAGAAGGGGATTCTGAAGTTTGGTAAATCCATCGTCGAAGAAGAAGAGTAATGTGAACCGTTAATAGTGAATAGTTATGGCAGACAATATGAATATAGATATCCTCGACTTCGGAGCCCCCGAGAAGGATCATAGCATCATCAAAGTGATTGGTGTTGGCGGTGGCGGCGGAAACGCTGTCAACCACATGTATCGTGAAGGTATTCACGATGTGACATTCGTCCTGTGTAACACAGACAACCAGGCTCTCAACGACTCACCCGTACCCGTTCATCTGCAGTTGGGTAAGGAAGGTTTGGGTGCTGGCAACAAGCCCGAGAAAGCCCGTCAGGCAGCAGAAGAGAGCATAGAAGACATCAAGGGTATGCTTAACGATGGTACCCGTATGGCCTTTATTACGGCTGGCATGGGTGGTGGTACAGGAACTGGTGCAGCCCCTGTCATTGCCCGCGTTTCTAAGGAACTCGGCATTCTGACCGTAGGTATCGTCACCATCCCCTTCCGCTTCGAAGGTGACCGTAAGATTGACCAGGCCCTCGATGGTGTCGAAGAGATGCAGAAGCATGTCGATGCCCTGCTCGTCATCAACAACGAACGTCTGCGTGAGATCTATCCGGAGCTCTCTGTGCTCGATGCTTTCGGCAAGGCAGATGATACGCTCTCTGTGGCCGCTAAGTCCATTGCAGAGATTATCACCGTTCACGGCCTCATCAACCTCGACTTCAACGATGTGAAGACCGTTCTGAAGGACGGAGGCGTGGCTATCATGTCTACCGGCTATGGCGAGGGCGAGGGACGTGTGAAGAAGGCTATTGAGGATGCCCTCAACTCACCGTTGCTCAACGACAACGATATCTTCAATTCCAAGAAGATCCTGCTTAGCATCTCGTTTGCAGGTTCAAAGGACGGTCAGCAGTCGCTGATGATGGAGGAGATGAACGATGTGAACGACTTCATGGCCAAGTTCGGCAGCGACTTCGAAATCAAATGGGGTCTGGCTACTGATCCGGAACTCGGTAAGAAAGTTAAGGTCACCATTCTGGCCACTGGCTTCGGCATCGAGAGTGTCGACGGTATGGATGCCCATATGAAGAAGCATACGCAGGACGATATCAACCGCATCGCCGAGGAGCAGGCCAAGGCTTTGGAGCGTCAGGATCGCCGTAACCGCTTCTATGGTGGCGACAGCACAGCCAAGCGTTACAAACGTCGTCCTAACATCTATCTGTTCCGTCCAGAGGACCTCGACAATGATGATGTGATCTCCGCTGTTGAGTCTACGCCTACCTACAAACGTACCCGTGAGATTCTCGACAGCATCAATTCGCAGGCCACTGGCGACATCGTGGCTGAGGAGCCTGTATCAGATGCACACGACGAACCCGTACAAGGCACCATCAAGTTCTTCTCGTAAACTGAGACAGGACTATCCTGCATAGAGTTCCTGCAGGACGCCGATGGACTTCATCTCCGGGAAATCAGGCAGATGAAGACGATAATAGACGAGCGCAACCTCCAACAAGCGGTTGCGCTCGTCGTGTGACATCTGGAACAGGTGCATCGTGGCAAAGTCCATACGCATCATCAGTTGCACCTTCTCCGCTTCTTGTGGTTGTAGGAAATCGCGATGAAGGGGGGCCTGCGACAGGAACACACTCTCACGAAGATCAAAATAATCGCCTGCAGAGTAATCCTCCAAATTCGGATAAAAGCCTAAGAAACGGCTCAATCGCATTAAGAACACCAAGTGGAAATTGGCATAATGCTCAGATTGTCCGTCAAGCCATTGAACACTGTCACACACGTAGTCGAACAGCAACGTATTCTGCTGTTCGCTCCTTAATGCGTAATAAAGGAATTCCGCTATGAAAAGCGAGATGGCCAGTTTGCGTGAATCGAAAGGAATTGTGGTGAAGGGATGCAACAATCGGGCATCATTGAGTTTCTGAAGCTGCAGACGAGGACGCACCTCGACCTCTATCTCCAACATGGTCAATGGCTGGAAGTACTGTTTCTTCAACTTTCCCTTCGACGATTTTGGAATGCTGACAATAAAAGACAGCCTACCATAAGCTCTGGTAAACATATCCACAATCAATCGCGTTTCGCCATATTTGATCGTATGAAGCACGATAGCCGGTGTCTTTGTCAACATACGCTTGCAAAGATACGAAAAAAAGTGGAAAGAGGAAAGTAGAAAGAGGAAAGTTAGGAAGAAAATGCATTTTTTTATCGTTTTTCTTGGTCAATTGAAAAAATAGCAGTACCTTTGCACCCGCAAAATTGACGACGGTCCCTTCGTCTATCGGCTAGGACGAGAGATTTTCATTCTCTAAAGAGGAGTTCGACTCTCCTAGGGACTACAAAATTAAATTCGTCATCTGCACAGCCAAGTGCTACCTGCAAGGCGCAGGGATAAGGTGACGAGAGTCCTTCGGGGCTGCCCAGGGCGGTCAGAATGATGCAAGACCCACAGGCTTTAATTCATTATCATTTAACATTAAACATTAAACAAAAAAATGGCAAATCACAAATCATCTGTGAAGCGCATCCGTCAGGAGAAGAAAAGAGCCCTTCACAACCACTACTACGCAAAAACCATGCGTAACGCTGTGCGCAAACTTCGCGCTATGACTAATAAGGAAGAGGCTGCAGCCCTGTATCCAAAGGTACAGAAGATGCTGGACAAGCTGGCCAAGACCAACATTATCCACAAGAACAAGGCCGCAAACCTGAAGTCAAGTCTGGCACAGCACGTCAACAAACTTTAATAGGGTTGATTGTTAAAAAACAATAGAAGCCGCGATTCTTAGGAATTGCGGCTTTATTTTTAAGTTTTCTTTGCAGATAAACTTTGTTTATCTGACCTTTTTTTTGTAATTTTGCACCCATAATTCAAACATAAGCAAAATGACTGACGAACAACTGAATCAGGAACAAAATTATTCCGCGAGTAACATTCAGGTCCTCGAAGGACTTGAGGCCGTGCGCAAGCGCCCTGCCATGTACATTGGCGATATCAGTGAGAAGGGACTCCATCATCTGGTGAATGAGACCGTCGACAACTCTATCGACGAGGCGATGGCCGGCTATTGCACACATATTGAAGTAACGATTAACGAAGACAACTCCATCACGGTGATGGATAATGGTCGTGGTATCCCTGTGGATGAACACGAGAAGATGCACAAGAGTGCCCTCGAGGTCGTTATGACCGTCCTCCATGCTGGAGGTAAGTTCGACAAGGGCTCATATAAGGTATCTGGTGGCCTGCATGGTGTGGGTGTCAGCTGTGTAAACGCCCTCTCCACCCGTATGATGTCACAGGTGTTCCGTAACGGCCATATCTACCAGCAGGAATACGAGAAGGGTAAGCCCCTCTACGATGTGAAGATCGTGGGCGATACGGATAAGACCGGTACCCGTCAGCAGTTCTGGCCCGACGGCACCATCTTCACCACCACCGAATATAAATACGACATCATTGCCCGTCGCATGCGTGAGCTGGCCTATCTGAATGCCGGCATCACCATCACGCTTACCGACCTGCGCCCCGATGAGGAAGGCAACCTGAAGGAGCCTGAGGTATTCCACGCTAAAGACGGACTGAAGGAGTTTGTGCGTTACGTGGATCGTCACCGCACGCATTTGGTCGATGACGTCATCTATCTGAAGACCGAGAAGCAGGGTATTCCCATCGAGGTGGCCGTGATGTACAACACAGACTACAGCGAGAATATCCACTCGTATGTGAACAATATCAATACGATTGAGGGCGGAACCCATCTGGCCGGTTTCCGTGCAGCCCTCACCCGTACCCTGAAGAAATATGCCGATAGCGATCCTCAGATCTCCAAGCAGATTGAGAAAGCCAAGATTGAGATTGCACCCGAAGACTTCCGCGAGGGCCTTACAGCAGTGATTAGCATCAAGGTGGCCGAACCCCAGTTTGAGGGACAGACCAAGACCAAGCTTGGCAACTCTGAGGTCGCTGGCGCCGTTCAGCAGGCCGTAGGCGAGGCTTTGGCCAACTACCTGGAGGAACACCCGAAAGAGGCTAAGATGATCTGCGACAAGGTAGTTCTCGCAGCCACAGCACGTATCGCCGCCCGCAAGGCCCGTGAGAGCGTGCAGCGCAAGAACCCGATGACGGGTGGCGGTCTGCCTGGTAAGCTTGCCGACTGCTCGAATAAGGATCCTAAGGATTGTGAGATCTTCCTCGTCGAGGGTGACTCCGCAGGTGGTTCTGCCAAGCAGGGACGCGATCGTCACTTCCAAGCCATCTTGCCGCTTCGTGGTAAGATCCTGAATGTAGAGAAGGTACAGTGGCACCGTGTGTTCGAGGCCGAGTCGGTGATGAACATCATCCAGTCGATCGGCGTCCGCTTCGGAGTTGAGGGCGAAGGCGACCGCGAGGCCAATATCGACAAGCTGCGCTACGATAAGATTATCATCATGACCGATGCCGACGTCGATGGTTCGCACATCGACACGCTGATCATGACGCTCTTCTATCGTTTCATGCCGCAGGTGATTCAAGGAGGCCATCTGTATATCGCCACCCCACCGCTCTACAAGTGTACTTATAAGAAAGTGTCTGAGTACTGCTATACCGAGCAGCAGCGTCAGGCCTTCATCGACAAGTACGTGGCTGGCGATGAGAACGCGACGGCCCTTCACACACAGCGCTACAAAGGTCTTGGTGAGATGAACCCCGAGCAGCTCTGGGAGACCACCATGAATCCCGAGAACCGTCTGCTGAAGCAGGTGACCATCGAGAATGCCGCTGAGGCCGACGAGATCTTCTCGATGCTGATGGGCGATGACGTAGAGCCGCGCCGACAGTTCATCGAAAAGAACGCAACTTACGCAAATATTGATGCGTAACCCTAGAAGAGCCTTTCGTTTATGAAAATTTTAGCTATTAATCCGGGAATGATTTCGACCAAGGTCGGGGTCTTCCAAGACGAGGAGTTGCTGATGCACGCCACGCTCAACCACCCGTTTGAAGAACTGTGCCGTTATCCGTTCATCATGGACGAATTCGACTACCGCAAGGAAAAGATCCTTGAGGAACTGAAGCGCCAAGGCTACACCATGGATTTCGATGTGGTGGTAGGTCGTGGCGGACTGGTGAAGCCCATCGAAAGCGGTGTCTACGAACTGAACGAGAAGGTGATTGAAGACACAAAGAACCCCCGTCTGCACCACGCCTGTAACCTAGGTTCACTGATCGCACTAAGTATAGCCGGCGAGATTGAAGGCTGCCGAGCCTTCACGGTTGACCCAGGCGTTGTAGATGAACTCGACGATGTAGCCCGCATTACCGGACTGCCCGAAATGCCCCATCAGACCATCTGGCACGCCCTGAACCAACGGGAGATTGCCAAGCGTTACTGCCGTGAGCACAACCTCGTCTATGAGGAGCAGGATCTTATCGTCTGCCACATGGGCAGCGGCATCTCCTTCGCTATGCACCACCACGGACGGGCCATCGAGTGCAGTGACGCGCTGAGCGGCGACGGGCCTTTCTCACCCTCACGGGCAGGCATGCTACCTACTGCAGCCCTGGTGAAGCTGTGCTATAGCGGACAGTATACCGAAGCCGAGATGCTGCGCAAGATTAACGGTCACAGCGGACTGACGGCCCATCTGGGCACCAACGATGTGAGAGAGGTGGAGCGGCGTATCGCCGAAGGTGACCAAAAGGCCAAACTGGTGCTCGACGCCATGATCTACAGTATTGCGCGCTGGCTGGCATCACTGGCTCCGGCCACCAACGGACACGTAGATGCTGTGATCCTCACCGGTGCCATCGCCCACAGCCAGTACGTCACCGAAGGGCTGCGTCGCAGACTGAGTTTCCTCGCCCCTGTATTCGTCTATCCAGGCGAGGACGAGCTGACAGCATTGGCCATGAACGTGCTCAGGGCTATGCGTGGAGAACAAGAGATCAAAGTCTACGCCTAAAAGATATTGAGGCGGCTGATTAATACCCTTGCCATCAATGGCAAGGGTATATTTTTATATGGCGGCGAGCGCTAAGGAGTAATACTTCGACTCCGGACTGTCGGCACGTGAGGGCAGCACACAACAGCACTGCGTACCCTGTAATACACCAGCGGTCTTGGCATAGCCGAAGAGGGTGATTGTCTTATAGAACACGTTACCTGCCACGATATCCGGGAAGATCAGTGCATCGGCCTGGCCATCGATTACGGAATGGATGCCCTTCTCACGCAGACTGACACTGTCGAGGGACGTCTTCAGGTCTAACGGACCGTCGATGATGCAACGGCCGAACTTACCCGTCTGTGCCTCAGCGATAATCTCCAGATAGTCGACGGTATAGGGGAAGGTCTTGGCACTCACCTTCTCAGCACAGTGGATGAGCGAGATACGGGGCTCCTCGATACCCAAGGCATGACAGACATAGTTCATATAATGGATCTGCTGACGGCGCTGGGCCTCAGTGGGCACAGGAATCACAGCCGCATCGGTAAAGAAGAGCAGTTTCTCATACTTGGGAATCTCGGCCATCGCCACATGGGTTAACACATGACCAGGACGGATGATGCCATTCTCCTTATCTAATATCGCACGCAGGATCACATCGGTATTGATAAGACCCTTCATCAGGATATCGGCCTCGCCGTTCTTACAGAGGGCCACAGCCCTGCGGGCACACTCGTCCTTGTCGTCGCCATCAACATAGATAGGCTCGATAAAGCCCATTTCCTGACCTTTCTCCACTGCATAACGGGTACTGGCATCATTGGCACAAACAACAGCCACACGCTTCTTGTCTCCTCGCTGCTGGAGGAAGATAATCATGTCGTTTAATGTTTTTATAGGTTGCATAGTTTCATTTTTTCAGTTTTATGCTGCAAATATACAAAAAAAAACGTATCTTTGCAAACGAAACTCTAAAAAACAATGATTATGATGAATATAATGCTTCTTGCGATGGCCTTAACCGCCCAAAGCGGACCATCTTCGAGCGATCAGGCACCTATGGTGTTGCAATACGACAAACCTGCCACCTACTTCGAAGAGTCGCTCCCCATCGGTAATGGAAAAATCGGCGCTCTCGTCTATGGCGGTACCGACGACAATATCATCTACCTGAACGACATCACCCTCTGGACGGGAAAGCCCGTAGACCGTAACCTTGATGCCGATGCCCACAAATGGATACCGGAGATCCGCAAGGCCCTCTTCAACGAGGACTACCAGTTGGCCGACTCCCTGCAGTTGCATGTGCAAGGTCCCAACTCGCAGCATTTCCAGCCTCTGGGCACCCTGCATATCAAGGATCTGGGTCTGGGAGAGGTAAGTAACTACCACCGCAGCCTCAACCTCGACAGTGCCATTATCAAGGATAGTTACATCCGTGATGGCAAGACCATCGAGCGCGAATACTTCGCCTCGAATCCCGACAAGCTCATTGCCATCCGATTGCGTGGCGACATCAACTGTCGCATTGCTCTGACGGCACAGGTGCCTCACAAGGTGAAGGCCATCCCCACCCAGTTGACGATGACCGGTCACGCTACAGGCAGTCCGCAAGAAAGCATTCACTTCTGTACGATGCTCAATGTCAAGACAGATGGCGAAGTCTCAGCAGCAGACTCCTCACTGACCATCACCCATGCCAAGGAAGCGATCATCTATATCGTCAATGAAACCAGCTTCAATGGCTTCGACAAGCATCCCGTCAATGAGGGCGCACCTTATCTGGAGAATGTTGCCAATGACATCTGGCACACACAGAATTTCACCTTTGATGAATTCTACGATCGCCATCTGGCAGACTATAAAGCCTTCTACGACCGCGTGAAGATTAGGCTATCTAGTTCGACTAGTCAGACTAGTTCGGCTAGTGAGGCTAGCCAGGCTAGTAATACTAGTACCGACGCCCTGCTCAAGGCCTATACCGACGAGGGCGGCAAGAGCCGTTATCTCGAAGAGCTTTACTTCCAGTTCGGCCGCTATCTGCTCATCTCTTCCTCTCGCACAGAGAATGTGCCTGCCAATCTGCAGGGTCTCTGGACACCCCATCTCTGGTCGCCCTGGCGAGGCAACTATACGGTGAACATCAACCTCGAAGAAAACTACTGGCCTGCCTTCGTGGCCAATATGGCAGAGATGGCACAACCACTCGACGGTTTTGTGAAAGCCCTGGCTGCCAACGGACAATATACGGCCAAGAACTATTATAACATTCAGGAAGGTTGGTGCTCGAGCCACAACTCCGACATCTGGGCAATGACCAACCCTGTAGGCGAGAAGAACGAGAAGCCGGAATGGGCAAACTGGAACTTAGGCGGTGCCTGGCTCGTTCACACCTTGTGGGAGCGCTATCAGTTTACACAGGACAAGGATTATCTGCGCACAGTGGCCTATCCGCTGATGAAAGGCGCTGCCGACTTCTGTCTGAAGTGGCTGATTGAGAGTCCGATTGTTCCTGGCGAACTCATCACAGCCCCCTCCACCTCGCCTGAAAATGAATACAAGACCGATAAGGGCTATCACGGTATGACCTGCTACGGTGGTACGGCCGATATGGCCATCATCCGCGAGCTCTTCATCAACACCATCGCTGCAGGCAAGATCCTCGGCGAGAGGAATAAGGAGATGGAGAAAGCCCTTGCCCGTCTGCACCCCTACACCATCGGCCATATGGGCGACATCAACGAGTGGTACTACGACTGGGACGACTGGGACTTCCAGCATCGCCACCAGAGTCACCTCATCGGACTCTATCCTGGCAACCACCTGACAGATGCCACGCTGCAGAAAGCCGCAGAACGCTCATTAGAGATCAAGGGCGACAAGACCACCGGCTGGAGCACGGGCTGGCGTATCAACCTCTGGGCCCGTCTGCACAAACCAGAACAGGCTTATCACATCTACCAGAAGCTGCTGACTTATGTCTCGCCGGATAAGTATCGCGGTCCTGACCGTCGTCGCTCTGGCGGCACCTATCCCAACCTCATGGATGCCCATCCGCCCTTCCAGATCGACGGTAACTTCGGTGGTACGGCAGGTGTTTGCGAGATGCTGATGCAGAGTGGCGATGGAAAGATTGAACTCCTGCCAGCACTGCCCGAGGCCTGGAAGGATGGCAAGGTGAGCGGTCTCTGTGCCCGTGGTGGCTACGAAGTCTCCTTCGAATGGAAAGGCGGTTTTGTACGCGACTGCCAGATCAAAGCCAAGAAGGCCGGCACCGTCACCCTCTTATATAATGGTCAGCAGAAGACCGTCAAACTGAAGGCGGGACAGACGCAGAACATCAAGACATGGTAAAACAAATTGAAGGCGCAGGAATCTATAGATAACCCTGCGCCTTCAGTTCTTTCACGGTATCGAGCAATTCCTGATACCACGCCTCGCCAAACCGTCGGATCAGCGGGTCGCGCAGAAACTGATACAGATAGATATTCTCCTCGACACCCTTGGCAATGGCTGCCTTACAGACAACCCAACGGTTATAGTTCAGACCGACGAGACCACCGCTGAGTTTCTTCTCGCGAATGGGATAGAGCGCACAACTCACAGGCTTGCAGAATCGGGTCTTCCCCGCTCTGTAAGCCTTTTCTAAAGCACAGAGGCAACAATCGTGAATACCTTCCAGATCATCATAGAAAGTGAACACACAATCTTTCCCTCTGACAATACTCGTCACCAGATCGCCCTCCTGATCAGTATAGGCCACACCTTGTTTATCAATGACCGACTGAGCCGAAGCCGAGAGGTCACCCCATACCGTATCCAGACAATCCTCAATTTCCGCGATTTCATCGAGGGTTACAGGCGCTCCGGCATCTCCCTCAACACAGCATTCGCCCTTGCAGGCACTCAGGTCACAACAGAACTTCTCCGTCAGGATCTCTGACGAGAGCAGCACGTCGCCGACTTGGATGATGGGAGGAAGTTGCACGGACTTTGAACTTTGAACTTTGAACTTTGAACTTTGAGCTTTGAGCTTTATGATTACCAGACTATCGGTGTCATGCCGTTCTGCTGGAGATAGGCATTGCAGCGCGAGAACTGATGCTGGCCGAACCAACCGCCACGATTGGCACTCAGGGGTGAGGGATGGACGCTCTCGAGCACCAGGTTGCGACTCTTGTCGATCATATACGCCTTCGAACGGGCATAGCCACCCCAGAGCATATAGACGATATGTTCGCGATGCGAGGCCAGAGCCTGAATCGCGGCATCGGTGAATTTCTGCCAGCCAAGCGAAGAATGACTGTTTGCCTGATGGGCTCTCACCGTCAGTGAGGCATTCAGCAGCAGCACCCCTTGCTCTGCCCAGCGCGTCAGATTGCCTGAGATGGGAATCGGTGTGCCCAGGTCGGCCTGAATCTCCTTGAAGATGTTCTGCAGCGAAGGGGGGAACATCACACCGTCCTGCACGGAGAAACTCAGTCCGTGGGCCTGTCCTGGCTCATGATAGGGATCCTGACCGATAATCACCACCTTCACCTTGTCAAACGGACAGAGGTTGAAGGCATTGAAGATCAGCTTACCTGGCGGATAGCAGGTGGTGGTCTGATACTCCTGTCGCACAGACGATGTCAGTTGTGTGAAATAAGGCTTCTCAAACTCCCCGCAAAGATGCGCCTTCCAAGATTCCTCTATCTGTACTGCCATATTGAAAACATAGTGCCCCCGCCAAAAGCGAGGGCACCTATTAAAGTATTAATCTGTAATCAAACATTCGCCTGTCATGTCTGAAGGCTGCTCCAATCCCATGATATGGAGGATGGAGGGAGCCACGTCAGCCAGACGACCGTCCTTCACCGTAGCCGAATTGTTATTTGTGACATAGATGAAAGGTACGGGGTTCAGAGAGTGAGCGGTATTGGGTGTGCCATCGGGATTGATAGCGTTGTCGGCATTACCGTGGTCGGCGATGATGATAGCCTCGTAGTCATTGGCCTTAGCAGCCTCGATCACCTCACGCACGCAGTTGTCAACGGCCCATACAGCCTTGGCAATCGCATTGTAGATACCTGTGTGGCCCACCATATCACCGTTGGCGAAGTTCACCACGATGAAGTCGTACTTGGCCTCATTGATGGCTGCCACGAGCTTATCCTTCACCTCGTAGGCACTCATCTCAGGCTTCAGGTCGTAGGTAGCCACCTTCGGAGAAGGCACCAGGATACGATCCTCACCCTCGTATGGGGCCTCGCGACCACCGTTGAAGAAGAAGGTGACGTGTGCATATTTCTCGGTCTCAGCGGTATGCAGCTGTTTCTTGCCCTGCTTTGAGAGATACTCACCCAGCGTGTTCTCTACGTTCTCTTTGGGGAAGAGGATGTGCACACCCTTGAAGTTGGCATCGTATGGCGTCATGCAGTAGTACTGCAGTCCGGGAATGGTCTTCATACCCTGCTCAGGCATATCCTCCTGCGTCAGCGCAATTGTCATCTCCTTGGCACGGTCGTTACGGAAGTTGATGAAAATCACCACATCGCCCTCCTCGATGCAACCATTCACGCTGGCATTGTGGATCGGCTTGATGAACTCATCGGTCACGCCCTCGTCGTAGCTCTCCTGCATGGCCTGAACCATATCAGTAGCCTGCTTACCAACACCATTCACGATCAGGTCGTAACCCTCTTTCACGCGCTCCCAACGTTTGTCGCGGTCCATGGCGTAGAAACGACCCACGATCGAAGCGATGGCGGCATCGTTAGCAGCGCAGACGTCGCTCACCTGCTGGATAAAGCCCTTACCGCTCTTCGGGTCGGTGTCACGACCGTCCATATAACAGTGGACAAACACCTGATTTTTCAGACCGTAAGCCTTACCGATCTCGATGAGCTTAAACAGATGGTCGAGGCTTGAGTGCACACCACCGTCAGAAGTCAGACCCATCAGGTGCAGCTTCTTGTTGTTCTCCTTAGCGTAGGTGTAAGCGGCCTTTACCTGCGGATTCTCTAAGATCGAGCCGTCCTTGCAGGCACGGTTGATCTTCACGAGGTCCTGATACACGATACGACCGGCACCGATATTGAGGTGACCCACCTCAGAGTTACCCATCTGTCCGTCGGGAAGACCTACATCCTCACCGCTGGCATTCAACTGAGAGTGAGCCGAAGTGGCTGTCAAGAGATCAAGATACGGGGTCGGCGTATTGAAGATCACGTCACCCTTACCATGCTTACCGATTCCCCATCCGTCGA
>CAMJBL010000027.1 GCA_946403845.1 uncultured Prevotella sp.
TCAGCGTGGCACCCTTCTCGTGGGCCACCTGCTGCCAAGGCACGATGTTGGCGTGATGGTCGAGTTCGCTGACGATGACCTCATCGCCTGGTGTCAGGAACTGCCGGCCGTAGGTCTGCGCCACGAGGTTGATACCCTCGGTGGTGCCGCGCACGAAGATGATCTCCTCGCTGGTAGCGGCATTGATGAAGCGCTGCACCTTCTCACGGGCCTCTTCGTAGGCATCCGTAGCGCGAGCAGCCAACGTGTGGGCACCGCGGTGGATGTTGCTATTATAGTTTTTATAATAGTCGCTGATCTTGTCGATGACCTGAATCGGCTTCTGCGTGGTGGCGCCGTTGTCGAGCCATACGAGGTCGTGGCCGTTCACCTTTTGATGGAGCACGGGGAAGTCCTTCTTGATCTCCTCCGAATTCAGCGTGTCCACTTCCTCATAGTGCAGGTCGCGCAGCTTCTGCGTCTCAGGAATACCGATGCCGAAGCCGTTGTCCTGAGGCACAGCCTTCACCGCACCGCGCGAATCGTCAGGATCGCCGAAGTACGGTAGGTCGGCATAGCCGCTTCCGCCACCCAGCAGTTGCTTGAAGCCCGCCTCCAGCGCCGTGAGGTTCAGGGCCTCGTCAGGCAGCACACTCTGACGAGCCTCCCTGGCCTCCTCGGGGCAATATCGCTGGGCGACTTCTCGAAGCAGCGCAAAGCCTGGGTCTTCGATGCCGTAGCCGTTAATATTCTGGATATCTACCATTATTTCTCTACTTTATTTCGATGCTGATAATCGTGATAATAGCCTACCTCCACATTCTCGAGAACGGCGATGGCGTCGTCGGTGAGGGCGGCCAACGAGAAGTATTTCGTGAGCAGGTAAGAGGCCACACCGAACTTGTCGAGACCCATCAGACGGGCACTCAATGATGGTGCAATCTCGCCGGGGATGCCGCTCTGATGTAGACCGATGACACCCTGATTCTGCTCGCCAGTGCGCACGAGGATGATCTTCGTCGTACCTACGCCACGACCTGTCAGATACTGACCTTCTACTTCTACTTTATCCGAAGGAATCAGAGGCACACCGCGCCACAGGATGACCTTTGTGCCGAAGAGATCAGTTGTTACAGGAGGTACACCGCGCCAAGTACACTCACGCTCGAAGGCGGCGATGGCACGCGGATGGGCCACGAAGAAGGCGGGCTCCTTCCAGACGAGGCTCAGCAGTTCGTCGAGGTCGTCAGGTGTCGGGGCACCATAACGTGTAGTGATGCGATAGGCGGGATTGGCAGCAGCCAACAGACCGAACTGCTTGTTGTTGATGAGTTCACACTCCTGACGCTCCTTGATGCTCTCAATCGACAGGCGCAACTGCTCCTCCAACTGGTTGTAGGGGTTGTTATAGAGGTCGCTGACGCGGGTGTGCACACGGACAACCGTCTGCAGTGTGTTCAGCGAGTACTCCGTGGGATTCTCCTCGTAGTCGATGTAGGTCTCTGGGATGATGTTATCCTCCTCGTGGCCGCTCACCAGGTCGATGTGCTTCTCGCCGTTGTCATTGACAGATGCCTTCAGGCGCAGTTGCTTATCGACGGCCTTGTTGAACGTCTCGCGGAAGTCGGGCACCTCCTTGATAAACTTGATCAGTTCCTTCAGTTTCAGACCGAGGAACACCGTGGGCGTGATGGCGCGGACGCTGACGGTCGATTCTTGTTCGTCGAGTAAATCAGCCTCACCGAAGTACTCGCCGTCGCCCAAAAGCGCAATCCGCAACTCCTCGCCGTGAGGGCCCTTGCTGATGACCTCAGCCTGACCGCTGGCCACGATGAAGAAGCGCTGCTTGTCCTTGCCTTCCTCCACGAACAGCTTATCAACATCCACCTCCTTCGTCTCGAACGAGCTTACCAGACGGTTCAGGATCTCATCATCGAACTCCGAGAACAGCGGAATGGCCTTCAGGTTCTTCGCCGTAAACGAGGGCACACCATCCACATACTGGATGGGCAGACGGTCGTTCTTGCGGAGCTCCACCTTCGTGCGGTTCACGCGGAATGTGCCACCACTCACCTGTACCCAGGGCAGCAACTTCAGGAGTAATCTCGGGGTGATACTGCCCATCTGCGGGGCGGTCTTCGTTGTCGTCGCCAGTCTTCTGGCGGTAGCAGTGGTCACACTGCGCTGTAAATTAGAATCTGCCATAATCTTAATAGTTTCTATGTTAATACTTTTTTACCTTTTTACTTTTTTACCTTTTTACTTTTTTATTATCACCTTATGCGTGGTACCTTCCACGTGCTCAATGGAGATAACATTGTATCCCTGCTCCTTGGCGTTGCGGGGTACATTGTCGAGAGGTTCGCCCTCAGCGAGGAGTACTTCCAGGATGTCGCCCTCGTTGAGCTTCGAGAGCTCAATCTTCGTCTTAACGAAAGTCATCGGGCAATGCTCTTTCGTAATGTCTAAAACTTTTGTTGCCATATCCTTACCTTTTTACTTTTTTACCTTTTTACCTTTAAATAAACAACGTTTGTCCACCTTCGCTGAGGTTCAGGAACGATGCCACGCCGAGCACGTCTTTGACCTCAGGAATGAAGTCGTCTTTGGTCAGGCCAAGCACGTGCATAGCCATCTCGCAGGCGTACAGATTGATTCCTAATGCCTTAGCCGCCTCGACGAGTTCCTCGAGTGTAGCCACGTTGTTTTTCTTCATCAGATAACGGAATATCTTTGGTCCTGCACCAAGGAAATTAAAACGTGAGGTGGGTGTCACTTTCAGACCACCCATCATGAATCCGAAGATCTTAGTGAGCCAATTACCACCCGTGAAGCTTCTGCCCTGCTTTTTCTTGATGGCATCGAGTCCCCAGAACGTGAAGAAGATGTTCACCTCATACCCTACTGCTGCCGCGCCCGTACCTAATGTAAATACAGCGGTCAGCTTGTCAAAATCGCCGCTGAAGGCGATGATGCTCAACTTTTTGTTTTCTGCCATATTTTTGTCGGTTTAAATATCTGGGTGCAAAGTTAGGGCGATTTCGCCAATTACGAAATCGCCCTAACATGGCATTCTGACTACCAAAACTATGGTATTTTACTTCAAATCGTGGTCAGTCATCGCACAAACGCAGGAATCTGACCATACATTCTCGGCTGTTTCCACCATATCGATGATGGTGTAGATGGGCAGGATGATGCCCAAGATGGCGACGGGTGCACCGATGCCAGACATCAGCGAGAGCGTCAGGAAGAAGCAGCCCATAGGGACACCCGCATTGCCGATAGCAGAGACCACAGAAATGAGAATCCACAATAAGATGGTGTCGAGTGTAAGCGGCGTACCACCATTCTGCATTACAAAGAGCGAAGTGACAAGGATGAAGGCGGCACAGCCGTTCATATTGATCGTGGTACAGATGGGGAGTACGAAACGGGCTATCTCTTTACGAACACCTAACCGCTGTTCTGCCGATTCCATCGTGACGGGCAATGTGGCGGCACTACTCTTGGTAAAGAGGGCCATCAAGACGGCGGGCATCATACGGCCAAGAACATGGATGGGATTCAGACCGCGCGCCAATAGGAACAGCGGCAAGATGACAAAAAACTGAATCACATTGCCACTCAGCACTACAAGCACATACTTTCCTATGGAATCAGCTACGACACCCGCAGAGACCTGTGCGGACAGCTGGGCCGAGAAAGCCACGATGCCAAGGGGCAGCGTCCAAATGAGTCCACGAATGAGCAGGAAGAGCAAATCCTGCAGACCCAAGAGTCCCTTCACCACGACGGCCTTATTCTCGCTCTCAGGCAGCTTTGACAGTCCGATGCCGATAGCAAAGGCCAGCAACAACAGTGACAGCACATTGCCTTCGAGGAAAGGTTTGACGATGTTGTTGGGAATGACACTCAGAATATGATCATAGTAGGATTGCTGCGGCGTGTCAGCGATAGCACCGTCTGCTTGGCTGATGGCTTCCACGGGCAAGTTGCCTGGGGCAACCACCACATACAGCAAAGCACCGATGATAGCAGCTGCAAACGTGGTCAACAACGTATATATTAATGTATGTCCGAAGATCCTCCCCGACCCTTTCGAACCGAATGTGGCAAACGTCGTAATGACTGCCAGCACAATCGTCGGCACAGCCAACAACTGGAACAGTCGGGTATAAACCGTCGCCACAAAGTCCATCAGACCATTGAGCCAGCTGAGTCCCAATAGTCCCAATATGGCACCAACCACGAGTGCCCCAATCCATAATAGCGTCTTTTTCATCTTTCCTCGTTTTGATAATTTGGGTGCAAAGGTACGAAGATTTGCAGGAACCGGAAATACCACGACTTGGGTATTTTGCAAAAAGGACCCACCATCATATGGTAAATTGGAGGAAAATCACTACCTTTGCAGCCAAATATTATCATATGGCGATACAAGCAATATTCCGTAGGTCGGAACTTCTATTGGGCGATGAGGCGATGAGCCGCATCGGCGAGAAGCGTGTCATCATCTTCGGTGTTGGTGGTGTTGGCTCTTGGTGCGCTGAGAGTCTGGTGCGTTCAGGTATCAAACACCTTACCATCGTTGATTCAGACCGTGTGTGCATCACCAATATCAACCGCCAGCTGATGGCTACCTCAAAGACCGTAGGTCAAGTGAAGGTCGATGCCTTGCGTGAGCGTCTGCTCAGCATCAATCCCTCTGCCGAGATTACGGCCCTGCAACAGATCTTTACGGCTGAGACTGCTGAGAGATTCGATATCGGTAGCTATGACTACATCATTGATGCCATTGACTCTCTGAAGGATAAGACGCTGCTCATCCTGATGGCAACGCAGACTGATGCGAAGTTTTTCTCGTCGATGGGTGCTGCCCTGAAGTTAGATCCCACACGTATCAAGATTGCTGAGTTCTGGAAGGTACAGGGCGATCCGCTTGCCCGTGCGCTTCGCAAGCGTTTCAAGCGTGACGGACACTATCCCAAGCGTAAGTTCCAGTGTGTCTATTCCGATGAACTATTGGAGAACAAGTTGCCCATAGACCCTAACGACAGGGGTAACGGCACCATCGCTCATATCACCGCCATCTTCGGCTTTATGCTGGCAGGCCTCGTCATTCAGGATGCCGTCAAGAATTCCTAAAGTTAAATCTGGAACGACACATTAAGATAGACGTTGCGACCTTTCTGAGGGATGTGATTCCAGTCAGCGTACGTCGCGTACTGTTTATCGAAGAGGTTCTCGATGCCAGCGCGAATAGTAATCGATGAAAAGCCATACTGTGCCGAGAGGTTTAAGATTGCCCATTCACCAGCCGCCGTCTCACCATATTTTGCACCGTAGTTGCTTTGGCGTGTATTGCCCTTCACAACGGCTTGTGCCTGTAGACGCTTGTAGCGATATTGCAACTCTGACTGCCAACTGATAGGTGAAATAAGCGGTAGAGGGTCACCGTCGGCATCACGTCCTGAGCTGTAGCTCACTTTACCATTCCAGCGCAATTGATCTGTCAACTGCCATTCGGCTGTCAGGGAAACGTTGGCGATGGTAGCGTGACTGATGTTGCCATAGACTTTGACACCCTCAGCATCGACAGTCATTGGCGACAGGCGTGTCTCAAACTGGCCGATGATGTAATTGCTGAAAAGAAAAACGTTACCGTCGAGAGCTACGTTTATGCGCTCTGCCGGAAACCACTTCACAGCACCATTCAATTCTACTGCCGACTCGTTCTTCAGCGAAGGATTGCCGATGTAGTCGTACTGGTCGAACGTGTTGTTCAGATAGTAACCATAAGCCTCCGTCACCGTTGGCGCACGACTGCCCCACCCTGCTCCAATGTTGAATTGATAATTGGCAATTGATAATTGATAATTGGCGGCAATGCGACCTGTGGTCTGATGATATGAGTCGGTCATGCCAGGGAAGAACACCTTCAGGGCGTGATAACCCTCCTCATTGTTCAGGCGCTGCTGCTGCCAAGCCACCTTGGCTGAAAATCGCAGCGACTGGTTACTGGCAATGCTTATGTTATCAGTCAACGCCACGCCCGTGTTTAGCGTTCCCACATCGGGCCACGTCACCATATACATCGGAGCCGCACCGCCAGGATACATCGTCATGTCGGCAAACAGGCGATTGTAGTACAGGTCGTAGTTCAGCGCTAAGTCATGTTGCTTCAGCGATGTCGTCAGCAAACTATAGACGCCCGCCGTCCAACTCTTACCGGGCATGTCCATGTGAATCTCCACGTCAGGGCGCTTGGTGTCGTCCATTTCGTGGGTAATGTGGTTATAGTAGGCTTTCGTCTCCCAACTGGCCTTGCGGAAGAGGTGCTTGTACGATAGCGACGTAATCAAGCCCTCGGCCTTCGCCACGTCCATGTTCAGGGCGGGATAACCCACGTCTGTAGCACGGTCGAAGATAAACGTTGCTTCCAACATGTCCTTCTCAGCCAATCGCAACCCAGCATTCGTAAACACATTCACCTTTTGGAACTGCGAGAACTTGAGCTCATCGCCACCGCCCACCTTGTAGTTATCGGCATGACGATAGAAGGCGCCTGCGTTGAGGTACGTCCTATGACTGCTCAGCGCCGCATCAGCACCATACACCTGCACGTGGCCGTTCCACTCATGACCAGCAGAGAGGCTCGTATGAAAAGGATCGTTATCGAAGCCTGCCTTGCGCAGTTTCAGATCGAAGCTACCGCCGATATTGCCCGTGGCTTGCGGATTGCCATCGAGACCGCTATTAAGGCTGATGCTCTGCAGGTTGCCGCTCTCCACATAACTCGTCACGGGGTCCATCTTGTCCGTGCAGGCATAGAAGATCTTCATGCCGTCGATGGTCGTCGACAGACGCTCCGTCTGCATGTTGTTCACCACCGGCTCCCAAGCATATGAGCCTCGACGTACGAGGCTCACATTCTTCAGTTCACTCAGGTGTTCGTCGATACTGGCCACCTGTCCCTTCACCGAGCGTTTCCGTCCTCGCCCCGCTTCTGAAACGATGACCACCTCATCAAGGTTCTGCGCCTTGTCGGTGGCCACCGTGTCGGATAATAATATGGTTGATAGCAAAACAGTCAACATACTCAAATCGTTACTTCCCAGAATAATGAACTAAAACCATCGCTGAGGTCATCGCCACCAGCTACCACGTTGCCTTTTTCGTCCTTCACAGCAAGGTGGATGCGCCAGCGACCGGTCATCGTCAGATTCACCGTACCCTGATAGCTGCCATTGGCCTGCTTCGTCAGCGCCACGTTGTCGGGCGATGTATGGTTACCCATGTCAGGCATACGCGGGTCAATCTCGATAGTGAATTGCTCTTGGGCGAGACCGTAAGGTGTTGTGGCAGGCGTATTCTTCTTCGACACGTAGGCCTTGATGCTGTTCTTGCCCGTCTGCCAATCAGTGGGGTTCACCAACGAGAGATAATAGGTATTGTCGCCCACCTTGAACGACTTCAACCATTGCTGACCCTCGGGCAACGCATCTACAACGATGTCAGCTGCCTCGATGCCGCCGTTGCTGCCCAGCACGCTCACGTTGTAACCCAACGTCCACGAACCGGCCTCGCTGGTGTTCATCACGAACGACACCCAAGTGCGCTTCACGGCCAAGTAGTTATCGTTGAACGACTCTGCACTACCACCAACGGGGGTGCTGTGCTTCATGTTCATCTTCACCATCAGCATCAACGGTGTAAGGCTCGTCACGTCGAAGTTCTTGATGTAGTTGCCGTTCTTTTTCTTCGTAGCCACAAAGAAAATCTCGTTGTAACCCGTGTGGAACGATCCATTACGCGAGTAGGCGAAGACGTCGTACTTGCCGTCAATCGTTGTCGAAAGCTCCGGGATGATCTTCACCGTCTGCAGGAACTTATACACCTGTAGTGCCTCCTCTGCTGAGCAGCAGTCAATATCACCATCTATCGTGATCCCGGGGATTTCAATCACCTGACTTCCAAAATCATCGTTTGAGTTGCAGGAGGTAAAGACAGTGCCAAAAAGCACTGCCAATACCCATATATAATTCTTTATTATACGCATAATGTCTCAACTTTAACTTATCGACAATCAATTGTTTTAATAACCAGGATTCTGACTGATGCCGAGGCTCTCGCCGTGCAGACCTGTGGGGATGGGCTGGCGGTAGTGCTTGCCACGGACGTTGTTGTACTTGGCCACAAGGTGGTTGTGCACCTTCTGGAAGTAGGCCTCCTGATCAGAGTTGAAGGTCTGCTTCTCCTTCCAGTCATCGGCGAAGTGCTTGTAGTTCTTCACCTGCTTGATGCTGCTGATGAGGTCCTTCCAACGGTAGCTGTTCAGCACAGAGAACTGCTCGTAGGTGAATTCATAGTCCCACTCGCGCTTAATCTGATCAAAGGTGGGAGCGCTGACAGTCTCGATGCCTGCGCGCTTACGCAACTGGTTGAAGGGCTCGGCAGCCTCGCTGTTGCGACCTAACTGTACGAGAGCCTCAGCCTTGATGAGCAGCACCTCAGCGTAGCGAATCTCGATGCGGTCGACAGAGTTCTGCTTGATCTCCAGATTCTCGGCATCCTCGTAGCTCTGATCTACGCCCTTACCATTGATAGGCGTGTAGACGGGCGAGTAGTAGTGGTGCGTCAGGCCAGTTTCGGGGTTCTTGAGCTCGACGAAGTAGGTCTCGGCCAGTCGCTTGTCGTTGGGCTGCTCGGCCTTCCAATCGTCGTACAGATCGTCGTCGGCCACCTCGGTGTGGTTCTGGGTGTAGCCGTTACCATTCTCACCGTTCTGGAATGGGAAGGTCCATGAGCAATGCGTCTGGTGGTTGCCCTGTGCATCGTTTTTATCACCGTCGTGAGCGATAGTGAAGAGGTGTTCGTTGGTGCCGCGTTTGTTGCTCTCGTAGTCACGTCCGTAGAGCTTCGAGAAGTCGGGGTCGAGGGCCAGGCGTCCGCTCTTGATCACCTTATCGGCGTACTCCACAGCCTTCTGCAGACGGGCATCGTTCTTGGTGAACGCAGGGTCAGTCTGTGTGGTGGCGATGGCCTGCACCTGATCTGCTGTCAGAGGATTGTCACCCCATACGAGATAGGTACGTGCCAAGAGTGCCTGGGCAGCCTGCTTGGAAGGAATACGTGGGTCGCCGTTATAGTCGAGCAAAAGAATCTCGGCCTCAGTCAAGTCCTTCACTACTTGTGTCAATACGTTGTCGATGCTTTGGCGCTCGGTAGTCGAGCCGCCTTCCTCGGTGAATACAGGTACCTCGCCCCACAGCTGCGCCAGCTTCAGATAAGCCAAGGCGCGCAGGAACTTAGCCTTACCAACAGCAGCGTTATAGCCGTTCTGTGTCACCTTACCCAGTTTCAGCGAGTTACTGATGGTGGTAATGGCTTCGTTGTCCTGAGCGATACCCAACAGCAGGTGGTTGAAGATCTTGATCTGATACCATGTGGTGGGCTCCTGTTCGAAACGGCTGTTTACTGGACCGGCCTCACTCTCCTCGCCTTCGAACGAGATCAGTTTGTTTGAGTTCAGTTCGATAATAAACGAGAAGGATGATGAGAGCGGCTGCCAATGGCTGTAGACACCGTTGACCAATGAGATGGCTGAGGCATCGTCGTTAACCACGTTGGTCTCGTCTATCTGGTTGCCACCCGTGGTGTTGTCATCATCACTATCACTTGAGCAGGCCGTGAAGCCCGTCGATGTTGCAAATGCTACAAGAGCTGCGAAAATAAAATGTTTCTGTTTCATACTGAAAATCTCCTTTTTACCTTATTTATTAATACTATGTTTTTATAATTCATTTTGATGGTGCAAAGGTACGGCGATTCTGTCGACTGTGAAATACCACTCGCACGGCATTTCGCATACCAAACCATTGGTAATCGTCTTTATAACGTTACGTTTATGCCAAAAGTGAAGGTGCGCGAGGCGGGATAAGCACCGGAGTCGGTACCGCTGCTGACCTCAGGATCATAGCCCTTGTAGGGGCTGATGGTGAAGAGGTTCGAGGCGGTGACGTAAAGGCGGATGCGCTCGATGCGTGCCTGTGGCTTGAACTTGAAAATATAACCGATGGTGAGGTTGCGCAACTTCAGGTAACTGCCGCTCTGCACGTAGCGACTATCAATATAACCAAATGGACGGGCATTGCTGGCCAGAGGAAGGGTGTTACTGGCGTTGGTGGGCGTCCATGCATCCTTCACGGTGTTGAGCACATTGTAAGAGTCACCAGTCAGTTCCAATCGACGCTGCAGGGCATTGTAGAGCTTGTTGCCATAACTGCCTGCGAAAGACGCAAAGAAGTCGAAACCCTGCCAGCGCAACTGGGTGGAGAAACCATAGACGAGGTCGGGCTGGATGCTACCGAGGATGATGCGGTCGTTGCCGTCGATGCGGTTATTACCATCGATGTCGGCATACTTCAGGTCACCCGGCTGGGGTATCTGTCCATTCACGGTAGGCAACTTCGAGACATCCTCGCCCTGTTGCACGATACCCACGAACTGGAGGCCGTAGAAGGCACCAAGGGATTCACCCTTGCGCAGGATCTGCTGCTTGTCGGCACCTTGTATCACGTCGTTCGTGGCACCCATATCGGTAATTTCGTTCTTGTTATAAGCGGCGTTGGCGCTGATAGTCCAACTGAAATCCTTGCCTTGCAGCAGCGTGGTGTTGACAGAGAGTTCGAGACCCTTGTTTACCACATTACCCACGTTCTGCAACTGCGAGGTGACGCCACTGGCGAAGCCCATAGGCACCACCAGGAGCAGGTCGCTGGTTTTCTTGTAATAGGCATCGAACACAATGTTCACGCGATGCTTCAGCATGCCAAGGTCAAAGCCGAGGTTATACGAGGCGGTTGTCTCCCACTTCAGGTTGTCGTTGGCGGTATTCTGCTTGGCGTAGCTGCTGGAGCCACCGTAGGAACCCGTAGCATAGGAAGTGGAGAAGGCATAGTCGGATATCTCCTGATTACCCACGAGACCACCTGAGAAACGCACCTTCAGATAGTCGATAGTCTCTACATCGCGCAGGAAAGGCTCCTGGTCGACGTTCCACGAAAGACCGAGTGAGGGGAAGTAACCCCAACGATGGTCCTTGGAGAAACGGCTGGAGTTATCGGCACGGAAGGTGGCGGTGGCATTATAGCGGTCGAGCAGCGTATAGTTGACGCGGGCGATGAGCGAGTTGAGCGTCGACTCCGAGATGCCCGTCTGTGGCGTGTAGGTGCCAGAGCCATCACCAAGGTTGTACTGCTTCAGCGTCTCGTTGGTATAGTGGTTGGTGCGGATGTTGCTGTAGGTCGACGTAGAGGTCTGACGGGTGTAGCCTACGAGGGCATCGATGAAGTGCTGCTCACCCAAATTGCGGCTGTAAGTAGCGGTGTACTCCTGCTGCCACACGTCTGTCTGACGGTTACCCGTGCCGCCGATACCCTGCGTGGCCAAGCCCAGCGAAGTGTAAGCCCCTGAGAAATAGTTCTGCGTGAGTTTCTCGCTGTTCAGGCCGACGGTGGCCTTCAGTGTCAGGTCGCCGATGGTGTAGCTTGCCCAGAGATTGGAGAGCAGATAATTGTTGATATTCTCGGCTACGCTCTCCTCGAGGTCGTAGACGGGGTTCGCAGCGTGGTCGCCAATGGCGAAATAGGCATATTCGTAGGGGTTGGTGAAATTATAGGAACCGTCTTGTTTGTAGACGCTGATGACGGGCGGCATCAACAGGGCATAGACAAAACTGTTGGTAATGCCAGCTGAGTAAGGCGACGAGTTGAAGACTTGTTCCTCCGTGGTGGTAAGCCCCTGTTGCTTCGAACGGCCGTAGGTGGCGTTGACACCGAACTTCAGATCCTTTTGCAGCTCCCACTCCACATTGGTGTGGAAGTTATAACGCTCGAAACCGGAGTTCAGCAGGATACCATCCTGGTTGGTGTAATTGGCCGAGAAGGCATAACGGCTCTTGTCGCCTCCACCCGTAATGCTCAGTTCGTGACTTTGCTGAATGGCGGTACGTAGCACGGCATCCTGCCAGTCTGTGCCCTTGCCAAGGGCAGCAATCTCTGCGTCAGAATAGCCGCCTTTGTTGCCCCAATAGTCCTTCTGGAACTGTGCCCATTCGGAGGCATTGAGCAAATCGAGTTTCTTGCTGATGTTGCTTACGCCAATATTATAAGTATAGTTAATGTGTGCCTGTCGGTCGCCGCGCTGCCCCTTCTTCGTGGTAATAAGAATCACGCCGTTAGCGCCACGTGAGCCATAGATGGCAGTGGCCGAGACATCCTTCAGCACCTCCACACTCTCAATGTCGTTGGGGTTGATGGTGGCCAGCGGATTAAGGCTTCCCTCGATACCGCCCAAGCCCGTAGAACCAGCGCTGGCATCCTTGAAATAAATGAAGCCGTCGATGACATAGAGCGGCTCGTTAGAGGCATTCACGGAGTTACCGCCACGAATGCGGATATGACTGTCAGCACCCGGCTGACCGCTACTGGCCGTTACACTGAGGCCTGCCACCTGTCCGCTCAGGGCACCGTCAAGCGTTGCAGACTGCGAAGTCTCAAAAACGTCAGCTTTCACCTTCGTCACACTACCTGTTAGCTGTGTCCTCTTCTGCGTGCCATAGCCAACGACCACGATTTCGTCCAAATGATGGTTCTCTTCCTGCAGCGACACGACGATGTCGTTATCATCGTCTTTCACACGAATGCTCTTCTGCTCATAACCCACATAGCTGATGGTCAGTTCAGAGGGGAATGTTGCCACGTCAATACTGAAACGACCTTCTGCATCGGTCACCACACCCACATGACTGCGTGAGTCGTAGATGGTAGCACCGATAATGGCCTCGCCTGTTCCAGCGTCGGCCACCTTACCGCTAATGGGGGTAGCCGACGCAGCGTAATTATAAACAATGGCTAAAAACAATGTAACAAATCGTGTTGTCCGAAAACTCTTCATACCTTACCTTATTATATAAATAAACACCTTTAGATTCTGTGTGATTGAATCACGGTGCAAAGGTACGGCGGTTTTCAGACTCCCACAATCGCCATTTCGTGGCATTTCGAATACCAAACAAAGGGTATTCAATAAAAAAGGTAGCGCTGAGGCTACCTTTTTCTTTTAGTTGCAGGACTATTAATCATTTCTCGGCAACCACTTCAATCTCAACTAAGGCATCCTTCGGCAAGGTTTTGACGGCAACGGCAGAGCGGGCGGGATAAGGCTCTGTGAAAAACTCTGCATAGACAGCGTTCATCTCTGCAAAATTGCCCATGTCGGCCATAAATACGGTGGTCTTTACGACGTTGCTCATACTGAGACCTGCCTCTTCTAAGATGGCCTTGACGTTGGTGAGCGACTGACGGGTCTGTTCCTCGATGCCACCCTCTACAAATGCTCCTGTTGAAGGGTCTATGGGAATCTGACCAGAAGTATAGACGAGATTTCCGACTTGAATGGCCTGGCTATAAGGCCCGATGGCAGCAGGTGTCTTCTTTGTACTAATCACTTTCATATCATTATTCAACTATTGTTAATTTTGGTGCAAATTTAGCGATAATTCAGCAATTATCACTATCTTTGCAAATAAAAATGCGAAAATATGAAAGAAATAACAATTGACGCAAAGATGGTTGCCGCTTGCGGTCTATACTGCGGAGCATGCAAGAAATACCGTATGGGCAAATGCCCTGGATGTCATAAAAATGAAAAGGCTTCATGGTGCAAAATCCGCAAGTGTTGCATAGAAAAAGGCTTCCATACTTGTGCCGAGTGTGAGATGGACGTTAAGGATTGTCGGCTTCATAATAATCTCATAGGAAAATTCTTCGCATTCGTCTTCCGTAGCGACCGTCCTGCCTGCATCCGTTACATCCGCGAGAACGGTGAACAAGCATTTGCAGAGGAAATGACAAAACGGGGTGAACAAACCATGCGCAAATAAAAGCGATGCGTCACACGCAGGAACTTTAAACCGACAATAGTTCTGGCGGACGCATCGCGGGTAAAACCGGTTTGTATTACAGGTGTACTTCTTTATCCACCACCTCGCCGTTCAGGATCTTGAAGGAATTCAGTTTCGGTTCTCCGTCAAGCAGCGAGAGGATGGCGTAGCGGATGGTGGGGTCGTTGGCCAGGCGTAAATCTTCCTGCGAGGGACGCGAAGGCGAAGCCGGGTGCGAATGCCAGTTGGCGAGAATCTTCAGACCATGCTCGCGGGCATAGCGCAAGGCAGCAAACTGATCCTTCGGCGCAAATGAAAAATGCTCCGACGAATGGTCGATGTTCTCCATCCAATAGTTCTCAGTCACGGTGTCGTCCGTCCCCAGAAGATAGCCACACGACTCGTCGGGTGCATCCTTCTGAGCCTGGGCTATCAGTTCTTCTATGATATTATGTGGAATTTTCATCTTTACCCTTTTACCTTTTTACTTTTTAATGTTGTTTCAAGTCGCATGCAGCCTGTTCATAATCTATCAGATGGTCGATGGTAGGATGGTCGCCGCAGATAGCACACGAGGGACGCTGCTTCACGTTGATGGTACGGAACTGCATGGTCTTGGCATCAAATGTCAGCAGACGGTTTGTCAGCAGCTCACCGATACCCGTAAAGTATTTCAGTGTCTCCGCAGCCTGGATGGTGCCCAACATACCAGCGATGGCACCTAATACACCTGCCTGCGAACAGGTTGGTACGGCACCTACGGGAGGCGGCTCCTTAAAGAAGCAACGGTAACAAGCTGTGCCAGGCAGATGGGTAAACGTCTGGCCGTTGAAGCGCAGAATGCCACCATGCGAGAACGGCTTGCCTGCCATCACGCACGCATCGTTGATCAGGAACTTCACAGGGAAGTTGTCGGTACCATCCACAATGAAGTCGTATTCCTTGATGATATCCAGTGCATTCGACGAGTCGAGGAACTCGTAGTAGGTATCCACCTGTACATCGGGGTTGATGGCTTTGATTTTCTCCTCTGCACTCTTCACTTTCGGCACGCCCACGTCCTTCGTGAAGTGAATCACCTGTCGCTGCAGATTGCTCAGATCGACCACATCCGCATCCACAATGCCAATGCGTCCGATACCAGCTGCTGCCAGATAGAGACTCACAGGAGCCCCCAAACCACCGGCACCCACCACGAGCACGCGCGCGTTCATTATCTTCTCTTGTCCCTCAACGCCCACATCCTGCAACAGGATATGTCGTGAGTATCGCTGAATCTGTTCTTCAGTAAAGTCAATCATCGTGCGCCTCCTCCCATGAAATATAAGAAATCAACCTTATCGCCTTCTTTCAGCTGAATCTTTTCCCAGTCTTCGCGCTCGGCAAACTCCTCATTCACCTGCACGCTGACCATCTCGGGCTGCACTACGTTATTCTGACTAATCAGTTCACTCACGTTGAGCGGCAGGCTCACTTCCTGCGCGTCTCCATTTACAATAATCTTTGCCATATCTTTGTCGGTTTAAAATTGAATAAATTTCACGGTGCAAAGGTACGGCGAAAACAACGACTGTACAATCGCATAACAGCGGTAAACCGCATACCATAAGAATGGTATTTTTATTTCTGCTTCTTTTCTTTGTCTTGTTTGATCTCTGTAGCCTTGTAACCGAACTTTTCAAAGCTCTGGATGATGGTCTCAGGCTTTGTCTTGTCAGCGTCGTAGGTGATGGTGACGCGCTGCTCATCGATGTTGCACTCAATCTGCTTGACACCCTTCTCGAAACGGAGGTTGCCCTTAATCTTGTTCTCACAACTCTCGCAGTGCATCACTGGCTGGGTGGTAACTACGACGGTCTTGATGTCCTTAGCCAGGCCGACCATTGCGGTCAGCATCATGGCACATACTAAAACAGTTTTTTTCATTGCTTTTTTCTTTTTAAAATTATCATTTATTCTTTATCCTTTATTACAGTCTTCCGAAATTCACGCGGATGCCGGCATAGAACATGGCACCGTGAACGGGTCCCCACACCATCGTGGGATCGAAGGTGGTGCTCCAGGGATCGGCAGCGTTGATGATGGTCTGCTTCTGACGGAAGGCCGTCAGATTCTCACCACCGATATAGATGGAGAAATGACGGAACCAACGGGTGATCTGTGCTGATACCTGCTCATAGGCCTGGAAGCGCTCGTCCCAAAGGCCATTGACGGGTGTGGGCATACGTCCGCCACCATTCAACTGCAGCGTGGCATCCACCTGCCAGAGGCCGAGGGGCGTCTTGTAGCTGGCTGTGACGAGACCCTTGTAACGGCTGGTCAACGGTTTCTCCATCAGCTCGCCGCCGTAGGTACACTTCACATCGTTCCAACGCCAGGCAGCCGTCAGCTCCAAGCCCTTCACAACGGGATAGGTGGCATCAATCTGAACGGTATTCGAATACGACTTGCCGTCGAGGTTGGTAATGCGAATCTCCGTGGGATTGCTATCGTAGTCGATCACAGCTTGCTGACTGAAGTTCGTGTGGTAGTACTCCGCATTCAGCTTCAGCGTTTTTCCGAACAGGGGGATATAAAACGAACTGCTGATGCCATAGTTCCAGGCGCGTTCCTGCTCCAGGTCGTCGATGACCAGCTGGCGTCCGCTGGCCAGCAGGTTGTTGTTTTCTGCCAATGCATGCACGGTACGATAGCCCTTACCTGCCGAGAGACGGAGGCTGACAATCTCGTTAGGAGTGAGCTTCAGATGGAATCGTGGCGTGACGAATGTGCCATATCGGCTACTGTGGTCGGCCCTGACACCTGCCATCGCCACCACCTTGTCGTTCAGATTGTAGGTGTACTGGGCATAGACGCCAGGCGTGGTTTCCTTATCGTCCTTCGTCAGATAGTCGTAATTCAGCGAGAGGCCAGCAGAGAGGTTGTGCTGTTGGGTAAAGTTGGTCTCGAACAACAGCTGGGCGTAGCCGTTCTTCTGATTGACGCTGTAGTGCTTGTCGCCATAGTTGGCATCCAACAGATGCATCGAGGCATTGCCCATCACGGCGATGTTCGTGCTATGCTCCGGATCGAGGATGAAGGCGTGCTTCATATAACCTTCGTAACGCTCCGTCTCAACGCCTATTTTATAGAGGTGGTGCGTGTCTGGCGCAGTGTGATGGGTCTGTCCGCCCTCACGCTCTTCCTTCACCATACTGATACCGCCATGAAACAGATAGTGGTCGCCCTTCCACTTCCAACGGTTCTGCAAGTTCCACTGGCGCACGTTGGGCTGGTCGAGGAATCCGTCATCGTTAGCATCGTGGTGTCCGAAATCATCCTGATAGTGGGCCAGGATCTCCGTACTCAACTTGTCGTCGAGATGGACGTTGGCATCGGCATTGGCCTCCAGACGGCTCTTGGTATTGCCGTAGAGGTTTACCGTCACACCCTCGTCATTATCGGGTTTCAGATACTCGATGTCGATTTGGCCCGTGATACTCTCATAGCCGTTGCGCACCGACGAGGAACCCTTCGACACCTGGATGCTGTTCATCCAAGGGCCCGGCACATAATCGAGCGAAAAGGGTGCCGCCGCTCCACGGAAGTTGGGCAGATTCTCGGTCAGCATCTGTACATAAGTGCCGCTCAGTCCCAGGAGCTTGATCTGCTTGGCACCTGTGGCCGCATCGCTGTAGTTCACGTCAACGGAGGGGTTCGTGGTGAAGCTCTCTCCCAGATTGCAGCAAGCCGCCTTGAAGAGTTCCTCGCGGTTGATAAGCACACCGTTTACGGCTCCGCCCATCCGGCGGGTGCCTGAACGGCGCGAGGTGATTGTCACATTCTGTAGGTTCGCCTCCTTATCAACCTCCAACGAGTCATTGTCCTGTCCGAAAGCAGACAGGGATAGCATCATCGTGATGCTGGTCAATAAAAATCTCATGGTCTTCATTCTTTGATGTTAATATGATACGATAGATAGTCAGGAAACGGTCACAATAAGACCACTCCCTGAAAAACAGAGTCATATTAAAATCAAATGAGTAGTACGCTGATCAAGTTCAGATAGTCACGAGGCGGACTTTTCCACACCCGTGGAACGAACTGAGCAACAGCCTTGATCTCTGTAGGATCCAGCCATTCTGCGACAAGGCTTGGCAGGATGGCCAGCAGGGGCTGCATCACATGGAAGTCATAAGCGACGGTCTGCGCCATGTTCGTCGGCGACAGTTCGAAGTGCTCCGTCGTCATGCAGCTTGCATTCATGTTACAACTCATATCGCCCATGCTCCCGCTGTTGAATACGGTCATCACCTTGAGTGTTCCCGTATGTGCACAGCGCGTAACAGTGATACCGCTTCCAATAAACAGCAACGTCATCGAAAGCAGCACCGACAGACAAATATGACTGAACTTCTTCATTCCAGCTGCAAAGATAGTCCGATTTTTCCTATCCTGCAACATTTTCGCCAAACACTTAAATATGTTTAACAATATCGAGCACTGCGCACGTTCATTTAAAGTCGTAGTTGACATAGTTGCCGGCCCGTTCGGTCAGCGGGCACTTGTTTGGGCAGTATGTCAATCACCCAATATGGCTTATTCAGATACTCTTCTATCATCATTCGGTTTACTCTGCCTTTCCGCCATATTCGTTATACGACACGTTCTCGGGCTTCCACTTGTCCTTTGGCTGTGGGGCTTCTGCAGGATGGCCGATAACGATGGTGCAGAGGGGGATGAAAGCCTGTGGCAGCTTCAACACCTTAGCCACTTCTGCGGAGCGGTTTTCGTCAGGATAGAGACCTGTCCAGACTGCACCAAGTCCGAGGGCATTGGCTGCAAGAAGGATGTTCTCCGTAGCTGCCGAGCAGTCCTGAACCCAGAAAGCCTGCATGGGACCTTGCATCGCCTTGTCAATGTTGCCACATACGACGATGGCCAGCGCAGCCTTCTTCAGCATGCCGCCACGTGGGTTGTTGCCAGCAAGTTCGGCGAGTTTCTCCTTGCTGTTGATGACGACGAAATGCCAAGGCTGTCTGTTGACGGCTGTGGGCGCCGCCATCCCGGCACGCAGCATCGTCTCGATATCTGCCTTTGAGACAGGCTCATCGGTGTACTGGCGGATACTGGTACGCGTCATGATGTTGTTGATGGCGGCCTGAGCACCGCTGTTCTCTGATTTCTGTTGTGCTGTAGCCCCCGCAGTCATGGCAAGCGCCAGCATAATGGTCATTAACTTCTTCATAATTAAACTGTTTTGAATCTTAAATATTTTTGCAAATTTAGCAAGAAATGCTGAATTATTGCTATCTTTGCAGAATATTTTGAGGATTATTAAGATGAGTAGCATTGTCATAGCCATATTTCTACTGAGTATCGGAGCCAGCTTTGTTCAGCGAACCACAGGCTTTGGCAGTATCTGTTATCGTCGTGCCACAGCTAAAAGCATGAAGATGATTGCCCATGATTGTTTTGAGCGTAGCGAAGACCTTATCACCAGTGCAATGGCTGGTGCTGAACTTGGTTTCGGGGTATTTCGCTATTAGCTTTTGAGCCAAAGCTGTCAGCTCTTCTTCCGTCTCCAGACCGTCGAGTAAGTGGAATCCTCCGACAACGGTGTGAACCGGCCACGGACAAGCCGCCAGGATATTCTCCAGACCGCTATGGGCACAGCCTGTAAACAACAGGCCATCGACATATAGAGCCAACTCATGCCGGAAATCGTCGTGGATATAATTTCCTGCGGTGTTCTGCACATAGAGATTCTGATTCCCTTTGGGCATCGGATAGCTCTGAGGGATATGGGCTATTATATGGATGTCCTCTGCTACGGCGCAGGTCTGATCTATCAGGACGAGTTTGTCATCATCAATCTTTGGCCACTCCGCAGTAATACTATGGAGATTCCCTCGCTTGGAATAAAACTTACCACTCATAGCATCTGGTGAGACGATGACTTGTACCTTATTGTTTATCTTTATCAAATGCTGCAAGCCTCCTGCATGGTCACTATGTCCATGAGAGATAAACACATAATTGACGGTGCTGAGGTCGATGCCCGTCTTCTTGGCATTGCGGATAAACACATCGCTGGCTCCTGTGTCCAGCAGAATGCGATGCTTGTCCGTTTCTAATAGAATCGACAGGCCATGCTCCGTTTCTAGCGATGGATTCTGAGTGCGATTGTCTGATAGTACTGTCCACTTCATATCTACGCTATACTCCAATCATATGCGCTATGACAATAGTTGCTGACTCCTTCAAAAGCCATCTCTGCCGTTATTTCACTCTTCGTGGTATTGGCTTCGCCTTCGTCCGTCACGACTCGGCCATCCAAGCGAGCTTGGCGGCTCTCGCTGCTCCGTCCGTTGCTGCCACATGAGCATAATAACAGGGCTGTCAATATGAATGATAAGGCGATTTGCTTCATATATAAATATGCGTAATACCTAAATACACTTAAAACTAACGGCAAAGATAGTGATAATTACCGAATTATCGCTATATTTGCACCAAGAATTAATATTGTTTATCAAGTAACCCCACAAAAAAAATTATGAGACTGAAAATTACCACAATCCTCACGCTCATGCTGTTGCCGATGATTGCACAGGCGCAGCGTCAGCAGTATCAGCAAGTGAACGACATTCCCTACACAGCGTCCTCCGATGCATACGCTCAGGAGCGCTGCAAGCTCGATGTCTATTACCCCGTCGAACAGAAGAATGCACCCGTGGTGGTGTGGTTCCACGGTGGTGGTATCGAGGGCGGTGAGAAGCACATCGATCCGCAGCTCAAGAACAGCGGTTTGGTGGTCGTCGCTGCCAACTATCGTTTGCTGCCAAAAGCGAAAATCGATGATATCCTCGACGATGCCGCAGCCGCTGTGGCCTGGACTTATAAGAACATCGAGAAATACGGTGGCAGCCATCGTAAGATCTTCGTGGCCGGACACTCTGCAGGCGGCTATCTGCTCGACATGATCGGACTCGACAAAAAATGGCTCGCCAAATACGGCGTTGATGCCGACTCGCTGGCCGCTCTCGTGCCCTTCAGCGGACAGTGCATCACGCACTACAATATCCGCAAGCAGCAGAACATCCCGCCCTTGCAAGCCACCATCGACCAGTACGCCCCGCTCACCTACGTCCGCCCCGATGCCCCGCCTATCGTCATCATTTCTGGCGACCGCGAGTTGGAACTCTACGGCCGTTATGAGGAGCAGGCCTACTTCTGGCGCATGCTGAAACTCGTAGGCCACAAGGACGTGACGCTCTACGAGATGCAGGGCTACGACCACGGCAGCATGCCACAACCTGCCTATTACATCCTGAAGCAGCACATCAAGCGCCTGACCGAAAACAAAACAAACCAAAAGTAAACGATATGTGAACTCATAAACTCCTTCGATTCTAAGCAGTATAGCGCATTTATTCCCAGGCTGGGAATGTTTTGTTCCCAGAGTGGGAATGTTTTATTCCCAAGGTGGGAACAATCAAGCAGCTACTTAACGAAAAATGCGAGGCCATTAATCATCAAGGCGAGGCTCTTAATTTGAAACAAGAGGCTTCAGTTAATGAATAAGAGCAGAGTTTTTTCAAAAAAGTCTCCATCCCTCCCGTCAACCTCTCAAAATACCTTTATATAAAGGGCTTTCGCATTTTTCATCCCTCCCTTCATCTCTCCCATATCTCTCCCGTCAACCCTCACATTGCATTTTAACATTTGAAATTAATCGTGCTTATTTGGGGAAAATATTTGCAGATGACGATTTTTTTTATTATCTTTGCATTCGAAAATGCGATGCTGCTCACGCTCGGCAATTCAAACACGTTTGATTGCTCTCGCTTAATCGCAACATTGCACCTTGAAAACGCACGCTGTGGAAAGCGCGCCAATATAACTAAAGGAATAGGCCTAAAGGAGTAGGATTAACCATTGATATTATAAGACATGACTAATTTTGCATTGATGCCAGCAGAGACTCTAGGAGCCTCTCTGGAAGGAACGCTTGTCATCGAGCAGTTCCTGATGGCGAACTACCGTTTCCGTAGGAATATCCTGAATGGAAAGGTTGAGTTTGCGGTTCTGCCAAAGGCTGACAACAAGGCCGAAGGCAATACTGTCGAATCACTCGACAGTCTCTCAAGCGCCTCGATTAATGAGGCAGATTTGGAATTCCGCCCTCTGACACAGGCGGCCCTCAACAGTATCGTGATTCGTGCCAAACGAGAACAGGTGCTGGAAAAGGGAAGTCCCAAGGCGGAGATTACGGAGTATGTGACCTCGGAGGAGGTGCCAGAACACAATCCTGTGCAGGCCTTTCTTAAGAGCCTGCCTGTATGGGACGGACAAAACCATATCGCTAAGGTCTTCAGCCGCATTCCTGGCCTCACCTCTGAGCAGCTGAACTATCTCACCATCTGGCTGCGATCTGCTGTGGCCCACTGGCTACAGATGGACATGCTGCATGGCAACGAGTGCGTACCTACGTTCATCGGAAAACAAGGATGCGGAAAGACCACTTTCATGCGTCGGCTGTTGCCATTGCATCTGCGTGAGTATTATCTCGACCACCTGAACCTGTCGAACAAGTTCGACAAGGAGATGGCGCTGACCAACAACCTCTTCGTGAACCTCGACGAGCTGGAGGCCATCCGGCCTTCTCAGCAGTCGTCGCTGAAGCAGACATTGTCTGTCAGCAAGGTAAACGGACGTCCGATCTTCGGGCGAACTCAGGAGGATCGCCCTCGATTCGCCTCGTTCGTGGCAACCACCAACAACCGCCATCCTCTGAAGGATGCGACAGGCTCACGTCGCAACATCTGCATCCTGATTCCTGACGGGCAGATAATCGACAATACGGGCGAGATCGACTACGGTCAGCTCTATGCGCAGGTGATGTATGAACTGCTGGAGCAGAAGGCGCCATATTGGTTCAACAATGATGAGGTGGCCCGTATCCAGGAGCTGAATCAGGACTTCATGGAGAAGAAGGATATTGGTGAGATGTTCATGGCCTGTTTCCGTCAGCCGAACGAAGGTGAAGTGGTGAAGACGATGAACTGTGACCAGATGATCGTCATCATGCAGAAGGACTATCCAACGTTGGAGAACACCATCGGCAACAGGGTCAGGCTCGGCAAAACCATCTCGGCTCTGGGTTTCGAGCACAAGGAGCACTCCCACGTGGCCTATTACAAAGTGGTACCACTGAGGGCTGCATGAGTCGGACGGGAGGGATGACGGGAGAGATATGGGAGGGATTGGAAACATCCCTCCCGTGCTCAACCCCCTTTATACAAAGGCATTCCCAGAGATTTAGGGAGGGATGAGAGATTTTTTAAGTAAACTTCGAAAAAATTATCAGATATGAAAGAGAAAGAATTGAATTTCAAAGATATTCCAATGGGATATCCATTGTGCTTCAACAGTGAATGCACAAAGAAAGATTGTTGTATGCACTATCAGGCCAGACTGCTGTTGCCTGAAGGACGTCATTATGGACCTGCGATTTACCCTACTGCTTGGCAGGACGGAACGTGCAACTATTTCCGAGAGAAGAGGCTTGTGAATAAGGCATGGGGCTTCACGAAGCTCTACCATAACGTTCCCCAAAGGCAAAAGGCAGAAGCCCGCCAATGTGTACACGCATTCTTTGGTCGTGGGAATGGGCCGTATTACCGCGCCCATCATGGTGAGCTCATGCTCTCGCCAAAGCAGCAGGAAGAGATCATGAAGATCCTTTCAAAATTCGGCAGTACAGAGGGCATCAGCTTCGACCACTACGTCGCGGCTTGGGACTTTGACTATTAGTGAAATATGCCATCAATGTTCCATCAAAATTTAAGGTACTGAAAAATAGAAAACCCTGCAAGTTCGAACTTGCAGGGTTTTGTTTTTGTTGGGTGCCATGAAGGCACTGCTCACAAAAAAAGACATTGCCTTTCGGCGATGTCTTCCTTTTTGTTGGGGTGCCCGGACGGACTCGAACCGTCGACATTCAGAACCACAAGCACTTCTATGGATTGTTTGGCAACCCATTTGTACATCGTGGTTTCCGAAGGTTGGAAAAAACGCGTTTGAGGCTATTTTACGGCTATTCATCATAAGAACTCAATAACGCCGGATCGAACTTTCTTTACAAATTCTCTGTTTTTTATCTCTGTTTTTTTGTTTTCTTAGTTCACTTATTCAGGGCATTTCTGAGGGCTTTTTCAAGCTCAGCTTTGCTGCCTTTCTCCAGCTCCAGCAATGAGATAATCCTATCTGTCTCTTCCTGGGCTTTAGTTAAATGCTGCTGAGAAGTAGCTATCAACTGATGGGCAACCCCAAATTGCATGGCTCACAGATCATTTCACCTTCTCCAGTCTTGAGCCATGTTTCATCGAGATCGTTGTATGTAGTTCCCTCCAATTTTACATTTTTTCCTTCAAATTGCTTGTTTATTCGGAAAAAAAATGTACCTTTGCAAAATAATAACCGTCATTATTATAATGACCATTATCATTTTGAGTTATGAGGTTCTATGATAGAGAGTCTGAACAGCAGTTGCTGAGTGATGTATTAAGGTATAGTAAAAAGGAAGCGCGAATGACCGTCCTGATGGGTCGCAGGCGTATTGGTAAGACGGAGCTTTCGCTTCGTTGCGGTGATGATACTGTACTCTATTTCTTTGTCGGAAAGAAGGCCGAGGCATTGCTGTGCCAGGACTTTGTTCAGGAGATAACCAGCAAGCTTGGTGTGCCGGTCATGGGACAGGCGAACTCATTCTCCGAGGTATTCCGATTCGTTCTCCATCTCTCAGAGACCAGGCCATTCACGCTGATTATCGACGAATTCCAGAACTTTCAGAAGGTCAATCCTACTGTATTCAGCAATATGCAGCGCGACTGGGACTTGAACAAAAGCAAAAGCCACCTGAACCTGATTATCAGTGGTTCCGTGTTCACGCTGATGAAGAAGATTTTCGAGGATTATGAAGAACCCCTCTTTGGACGTGCAAACGAAAAAATCACTCTAGAGCCTTTCAGGACTGATGTTCTGAAAGAGATTCTTCATGACTTCAACCCTGACTACACACCTGAAGACCTGTTGGCACTGTTCAGCATTACAGGCGGCGTTGCCTGGTATGTCACTCTCCTACTTGACCGTGGGAAGACAAGTTGGAGAAAGATGCTTGGAGCTCTAACGGAAGAAAACTCACCGTTCATTAATGAGGGAAAGAACATACTGATAGAAGAGTTCGGCACCGATTACGTCATCTATTTCTCCATCCTGACATGCATTGCCGGCGGAATGAAAACCAGTGCGGAGATCAAGAACGAGTTAGGTATTGACAATATCAGCAGCTACCTCTCCCGTTTGGAAGACTACTATGGTCTGATCACCAAGTATCAGCCCATCTTCGCCAAGCAGAGCAGCAAGAAAGTTCGCTACCAACTCGATGACTGTTTCCTGATTTTCTGGTTCCGCTTCTTCTTCAAATATCAGGCACTTGTAGAGAACAAGGCCTTGAAAGCCCTCGACACCATCATCCGCAGAGACTACAGCGGTGTTTCGGGCCTGATGATGGAGCGATACTTTGCCAGGAAGTTCCTGGAACAGGGGCAATATGTCATCGGCAAATGGTGGGACAGAAACCGACGCCCGAGCGAGAGAAGAGCGGAGTTTACTCCAGCTATTCCGAGTGAGAAGGAGGAAGACGAAGTCAAAGGCTTCAATGAGATAGACCTCGTGGTGGTTGACCCTATCGGTAAGGAGGCTTGGGCGTATGAGTTGAAGAAGGATGAAAGCCGCTATGACGAGGAATCCTTCAAGAAGAAGGTTGACATCATGGTTCAACAAACTCCAGAACTGCACAAGATGAAGATTCACATCGGCTCACTGAGCAAGAGTGACATGTAAACGTATAATAATATGAAAATCATCCACGTGGACATGGACCAGTTCTTTGCCGCTGTGGAGCAGCGAGACAATCCGGAACTGAAGGGTAAGCCGATAGCGGTTGGCCATGATGCCGAACGTGGTGTGGTGGCAACAGCCAGCTACGAGGCCCGACGGTTCGGAGTGCATTCCGCACAGTCCATTCAGGTGGCCAAACGTCTTTGTCCGCAACTGATTATTGTAGAGCCGCATTTCCAGCGGTATAAGGAGGTGTCAGCTCAGTTGCACGAGATCTTCCATGATTATACTGACCAGATTGAGCCGATCTCGCTCGATGAAGCCTTTCTCGATGTCACAGAGAATAAGAAAGGAATAGAACTGGGCGTTGACATAGCCCGTGAAATCAAACAGCGCATCCGCGAGACGACGGGCCTGACGGCATCAGCAGGTGTCAGCTACTGTAAGTTCCTGGCAAAGATTGCCTCTGACTGGCGCAAGCCCGACGGTCTGACGGTGATTCATCCTGACAGAGCCCAGGACTTCATCGCCCAGTTGAAGGTGGAGAAAATCTGGGGCGTTGGTCAGAAGACGGCAGAGAAGATGCATCGGATGGGTATTTTCACAGGATTGGATCTAAGGAACATGTCGCTCACCCGGCTGACACAGGAGTTTGGCAAGATGGGCCAGGTGTTCTATGACTTCTCGCGAGGGATCGATAACAGACCTGTTATCTCCGAGTGGGAGCGCAAGTCCGTCAGCTGTGAGCAGACGTTTGAGTCAGACATCAGCGAGAACTCAGCCGTCACCATCCATCTGTATCACACGGTGCTGGAGCTTGTCAGGCGCATCGAGAAGAATGACTTCGAGGGGCGCACACTGACTCTGAAAGTGAAGTTCCTGGACTTCCAGCAGATTACCCGCAGCATTACCGTTGACCATATCCTGCGAACCAAGGACGATATTCTTCCTTTAGCGAAACAATTGATGCAGAGCGTAGAGTTTCATTCCCACCCTATCCGTTTGTTAGGCTTGGGAGTATCAAATCAGAAGAACGCCACCGCTCAGGAGCAGCAGCCATGGATAGAGATGGAACTGGAGTTCGAACCGTGGCCAGAGGCATGATATCCTGTTTAGATGACTACAGCTGTCCCACTAGTAGCCACCATGAGTATGGTCAGATACAAAAAATTCTTTGCATAACAAAACGGCAAAGCCGAGCGCTTGCTAAGGGAGCGGCATCATTTCTCCAAATATGCCCATGTCAATCCTGGTCCGACCTTCTCGCTCTTGTAAGGTTTGAACCCTTCACGCAGATAGAATTCGTATGGAGGCCTTACTTGCTGGCACGTGCAGAGCCAGGCACGGCTATGCGGCAGACGTGATTGAATCTCACGGAACAACTGTTTGCCGATGCCTTGTTGCTGGTATTCTGGTAAGACCATCAGACGGCCAATGTACAGGGAGCCATCGGTTACGTTGCCATTAACAGAACCGATGATAAGCCCTTCGCCGTTTTGCACTTTCAATGTCGTACATCGTGCGAATTCCTCGTAGGCATGTTCCAATGATTCTGTCAGGACTGGCGCATCCTTCCAATCCAGTTCCTCGCACAGAGGACCAAAAGCCTTTCGCTGCAAGTCGAGCAGAGCAGGAACATCCTGTATCGTTGCAAGTTCTATTTTCATATTACTGTAATGCCAATCATCTTCGTCACTCCATCGATGTTGTCTTCATTGTTGTATCTTGCTAATTCCTATACTCTGATGGTGTCACCCCGACCTCCTTCTTGAACAGTCTTGTGAAGTGCTGGGGGTACTGGAAACCGAGCTTGTAGGCCACCTGATTGAGGGTGAGTTCCTTGTCTAACACGTACTGCTTCGAGAGGTCGATGACCTTGTTCTGGATGTAGCGCTGGGCAGTGAGACCCGTTTCCTTCTTGATGAGGTCACCGAAGTAACCGGGCGAGAGGAACACCTTCTCTGCGAAATAGGCTACGGAGGGCAAGCCCTTGCGCTCTGCCTCGCCACTGCGGAAGTAGGCCTCCAGGTCGTGCTGGAAGCGGGTCATGATGTCGCTGTTCACGCTCCGAGAGGTGCAGAGCCTCGCGCTGGTCGTAGTCGAAGAACGTGTAGTCGTGGATGCGACGGGCCAGCGGCGTGCCGTAGATCAGGTCGGCGTGGAACAGCAGTCCGCGCGAGGGCGGCATGGGCTTCGACTCGTCCCATTCCACCTCCACTACCTGTCCGGGCTTGAAACTCACGACGGTTCCCTCCTGGTAGTCGTACTTCTCGCGTCCGTAGCGTATCGAGCAGCCCTCGCCCTGCTTCAGGAACAGCGCGTAGAGGCCGTAGTTCAGCCGCGAGTGATTCAGGCTCGCCAGCGGTTCCGTATGCCTCACCACCGTCACCAGCGGGTGCAGCGTCTCCCATCCGTACAGTTTGTTGTACGCATCGACGCTATCGATTTGGATAATCTTATCAAACATATTATTTGAGATTGGTCTTGAAAAATTCTTCCAGTTTGTCCCAAGGAATCATATTCTTGGCTTCTCCCTTGCCTACGAGTTCCGTATATCCGCCATCGTAGAGGTCGCAATGCGAGGCATTGGGGATGATGAGCAACTGCTTGTTCTCTGGCACGGGGTTAGGCTTGCCGATGAAGTTATAGCCCTCAGCCTTTCCCTCCACCATATACTTATAGGCCGCCTCGCCGAAATAACGCGAATGGGCTTTCTCTCCGTGCATGATCATCACAGCAGAACGAATCTCGTTGATGTAGTAGAGGAAGCGGGCGTTGGCGTAGGCCTGAGTGCCGATGACGCGCCAGCCGTCGTTGCTATTGCCTGAGCGGGCATGATAGCCGCGAGGGGTCTTGTAATAGTCGTAGTAATCCTTCACGAATTGGGGCGCGTCGTCGGGCAGCGGGTCGATGACACCGCCGGCCATTGCTTTGGGGTCTGCCAGACGCTGCTTGGCAAGAGCCTCACGGGCAGCATGGCGCGACTCCTCCTTGTCCTCGCTGTCGTAGTAGCCGTTGCCGCTGACGCGGGTCATGTCGTACATCGTACTGGCCACCGTAGCCTTGATACGAGGGTCGGCAGCGGCAGCGTTCAGGGCGATGCCTCCCCATCCGCAGATGCCGATGACACCAATCTTATCTGCATCCACATTCTCTTGTTTCGACAGGAAATCGACGGCAGCCATGAAGTCCTCGGTGTTGATGTCGGGTGATGCCGTGCGACGAGGCTCACCGCTACTTTCACCGGTATATGACGGGTCGAAGGCCAGCGTCACGAAGCCACGCTCTGCCATCCGCATGGCATAGAGTCCGCTCGACTGCTCCTTGGTGGCTCCGAATGGGCCGCTCACAGCAATGGCAGATAACTTCCCCTCTGCGTCTTTGGGCGTATAGAGGTCTGCCGCCAGCGTCAGACCGTACTGTGTCTCAAACGTCACCTTCTTGTGGTCAACTTTCTCGCTCAGCGGGAACACCTTGTCCCACTCCTGTGTCAATGTCAGTTCCTGTTTCATATCGTTGTCTGTCGTTTGTCTGTTGTTCGTGCATGCCGTCAGCACTCCCGCAGCAAGCACAGCTAATATTACTTTCTTCATCTGATTATCTTTTTACCGTTTTGAATCAATATTCCTTTATGTCCCGCCTGTGCGATAGTACCTTGAAGTGTGTAGGATTTTGACTGACTTTCACCAGCTCTAACCTGACTAATGCCCGTAGTATTGTTCAGCGACAGCATTACGCTGATGTTACTTTCACCAGCTTTGAGGAATGTGCGCAACTCGCTCTCCGACAGCCCGTCAATATGCCCCAGACGGGTGTAGCTCCATGAGTTTGTGCCATAGAACATGCAGATGTTACTGCCGTTGTAAAGCACGATGTCGCCTGGCTGTGCATTAACCTGCTCGTTACTTGTCGTCAGCGAGAAGCCCAGTGCTCCCCAGATCTCAAAACCGCCACTGGAGTTCAACGTTACTGTGACGGGGGCCTGCTGCAGCCTTGTCACTAATTCCTGCGTAGCCGCATTGTCAACCATCGTTGCAGTCTTAGTCATGCCATCGATGGTTATGTAGAGTTTCTCTTGTCTTGTCTGTGCCATAACTTCGTTTTCTTCGCTTGAGCAACTGACGAACAACATCGCTGCCAGTAGCATCATCATCTGTCTCATACCGTCTGTCATTTTTAATTGTTTGAATCTGGGTGCAAAGCTCGTGCAAGCCGAACGCAATGGAGCTTGCTCCAATTGCTGAAGCGCCGCCGAGTTTCGCGGTGTGATTTTGAATCACGCCGCAAAGGTACGGACATTATTTTATATACACGTTATACAGATTTTGGAAAGAATTACCATTTTTGTGGTTTCTGCTGCGAATATACAAAAAATCCCCCATACTATCACGATAAGGGGGATTCTTTATGATAATTTAGGAGAATATTCAGCTCCGTCCCTTAAACGTATAGCCAATCCCTTCTACCGCCTTGCGGACGGCTTCTTCCGTTGCAGGGCCTTTGATTGTGAGGGTGTTGGCAGAGGCACTGGCCTTGGCTTTCTCAACACCTGGCACATCCTCTACGGCGCGGACTACGGCAGCCTCACAATGGCTGCAATGCATGTCCTCGACCCTGTAAACTGTAACGTCAGGGTCTAACGGTTTCTTGGTGGTAAACTTACTAAAAAGTTTCATCATAAGAGCAAATATTATTAATAGGGTTAATACTGTGGCGCAAACGAGTTTAAACGGGCTGGGCAGAGCGGATGCACTCATGCAGCACGCACTATGAGTAGCGACTGAGAAGTCCAAACCAGTGGCATTCAGTAGCAGACCGAAGAGGACGGCAAAGCCCACGATGGTCATCAGATAGATGGAGGTGAAACGGCGTCCCATAGATTTATGAACCACGAGGATGGAGGCCAGGTTGACTGCAGGCCCCGCCATCAGCATCACCAGTGCCGCTTCTGGTGAAAGGCCCTTCATCATCAGTGCTGCGGCCACGGGGATGCTACCCGTAGAACAGATGTACATCGGTACGGCAATGGCCAGGATGACCAGCATCTGCAACAGCGGCTGACTGCCGAAGGAGAGGAAGAACTCGTCGGGCACCGCGACCTGAATCAATGCCGCCACGACCAGTCCAATGAGCAGCCGCAGACCGATGTCGCGAATCATGTCATAGTAGGCATACTTCACGACCCGACACAACCTGTTACCATGTTCCACCTGACATGAGGCATCGGATTCTTCCACCGTGTCATCCTCACGAACCAGCCTGTTTACCAGCAGTCCGCCGCAGACACCCGTAATGAGTGCCGCCACAGGTCGGATGATGGCAAAGCCCAGTCCCATCAGTGAGAAAGTGGCCAGAATGGAGTCGATGCCCGTCTGCGGTGTGGCAATGAGAAACGAGGCAATTGCTCCCTTCGATGCCTTCTCGTTTCTCAGGCCGATAGCCGTGGGAATCACGCCGCACGAACACAATGGAAGGGGGATGCCAAGCAACGCAGCCCATAGCACCGACAGCCTGTTTTTGCGCGACAGATAGTTGGCATAGAACTTCTGCGGCACAAACACATGCAGTACCCCTGCAATCAGGAATCCCAACAGCAAGTAGGGAGCCATCTCGCAAACCACGTTCAAAAATGCTACGGGTAGGCGCGATAGCGGGAATGGTGATGTAAAGAAACTCTGTAGATCCATAATTATGCTGCAAAGGTACGAAAAATTCGGTTAAGCGAGCAAAATAAAAGTTTGTTTTTATTGTCGAGCGTGAGAATTTTATGCAAGAATCCTCCATATCTATGCAATACGGAGGATTCTTTTATGATAATTTAGGAGAGTCAGTATATTTTCAGTGAATGTAACGACATTGTAATACCAAATCTTCTTTGTTTTCGTAA